>CAYWIT010000015.1:0-69286 GCA_964458415.1 uncultured Rhodospirillaceae bacterium | reverse complement strand
TGCCGGTCCTGTTGCCAGTCCCGCGGTGCGCTCTTACCGCACCTTTTCACCCTTGCCTGCCTTGCGGCAGGCGGTATATTTTCTGTGGCACTTTCTGTCGGCTCGCGCCGCCCGGGAATTACCCGGCACCGTATTTTCAGGGAGCCCGGACTTTCCTCGAACCTTGCGGCCCGCGGTTATCCGACCCTCTGGCTCTTGCAAGATAGGCTTGCCCGCAGATAAAAGCAACTAAATTATGAAAAGGATTTGCGATGACCTACAATCCGGACAATATTTTCGCCAAAATCCTGCGCGGCGAGATCCCCTGCAACAAAGTCCACGAGGACGCGCATGTTCTGGCTTTTCACGATATCCATCCGCAAGCCCCCCTGCATATCGTTGTGATTCCGAAAGGCGCCTATACCAATATGTCGGATTTCACCCAGCGCGCCAGCGGGGAGGAGATTGCCGCCCTGTTCAGGGCCCTCGGCAAAATTGCGGCGGAGCAGGGCCTTGATCAAAGCGGCTACCGCGTCATTTCAAATTGCGGCGCCCATGGCGGACAGGAAGTGCCACATCTCCATTTGCATTTATTGGGCGGGCGGCGTCTGGGCCGCATGTTGCAGCCTGCCGCCTAAGCTCAGGGCCGGCGCCGCCGCAGGGCCGGAATCAAAATCAACCCCGCCCCCAGTGCCGCACCGCCTGCCCCGCCCAGCGCTTCCGGCGCGCCGTAGGCATTGCGGTTTTCCGCCATGCATTGCCCGATTTCCTCGGACTTTTCCGCCGCATCCAGAAAATCCATGCCCATCAACGAGAACATTTCCGTCTGCATATGGCATTCATGATTATACCCGATGCCGGAAGCAATATTCCCGAGCGCCCCTGACGGCGCAACACCAACGCGGCTTTCATACTGGCCGATAATATCGGCATAATCCTTCTCCGACAGATGGCGGGCCATCCGCAAATCCTGCAGGAATCCATCCGCCTCGGACTGCCCTATCGCTGCCGATTTTTTCAAAGCGGCCAGCTGTTCAAGACGGCGCTGATATTCCGCCAGCGCCTTCTGACGTTCCGCCCCATCGGCCTGACCCTGCACTTCCTGATGAAATGTTTTCGCGCTTAAGGCGGGTTGGCGGGCTTCATGCGCCCATTCCATCCCCAGCACGCCGCCGCCCACCGCCGCAACAAATGCCGTCGTGGTGACAACAAACCTGGCCGAACGGCGAAACGCATCAGAGAAATGTGACATAGCCCTGCTCTCCTATAAACGAAAATGATCGGGTTTCTTTTTAACCGGGGCCGGCACAGGGACCGGCACAACGTCCGTCCGTTCCTGCGCTTGCCGGGCCAAATCACGCTGGTACGCCTCTTCCCACAAACGATTCCGTTCTGCCCTATCTTCATCATTAAAACGACGGCGCAACCGGTTCCCGGCCAGACAAAGCCCAAAAATCCCCCCGGCCGTTCCAAAACCCATGCCCAACGCCGACCAGAGCGACGATGATGCATCTGCATCACTCTTCATCAGCGCCGCCGTTTTGACAAGCTCAACCTGTTGTTCCGGCGGCAAAGCCTGAAAATCTCCGGTGGAAAATTCAGCCCGCGCCTCGTCCCGGAACACCAACGCACTTTGCAGCCCCTCCGCAAAAACCGGAAGCCGTCCAGTTTCCTTCCGCAACAGCGCCGCGGCATCCGCCGCCATGTCTTCGCTGATTTTTCGGTTGAGCAGCAATTCGGTCTGGAATTCCTTGACAGCCTGCTGATAATTCCGCTCGGCGACAATCCGCTCTTTTTTCTGCCAGGAAAAGGAATTCGCCATGGATTCAAGTATAGCAATCTGCTCGACCTTTTTCTCCAGCTCCGCTTGCCTTATGTCCGCGCCGACGCTATCTTGCAGCGGCGCCTGCGTGCCTGCATCTTCCATCATAAAAACGCTGCCCGGCAGAGACATAACGATAGCCGCGAAAATGCCCGCCATCGCTCCGCTGTCCGTGTTGAAAAAACCGCTATAGGCGCGCCCGAATTTTTTACTGAGGGATTCTTTTTTCTTATCCATTTTTTACTTTCCGCGCTTACTGACCGGGACGGATCTTGATCGTAAAATCCTTCCCCTTGTCCGCTTTTTTCTTTTTCCGCTCTTCCCGTGCGGCCAGTTCAGCGCGCAACCGGCGCTCATGCCGTGGGATCCCGTTTCGCGCTATTGTACCGAATATCGTCAGCAAGCCCACTGAAAGACCGGCACCGGCCATTCCCGCAAGCCCCACCGCCATTTTCCTGTCACCCTCTTCACTTCTTTTTTCCGCCATGCACGTCATTACATTTTCCGCTTGCTGCGCGATTTCTTTGGCCGCCCTGTTATCGACAATGGCGGCCTGACATTCGTCCAGATGGCGGAAATTTTTATGCCATGTTCCGTCGCCCCACGCCGGAAAAAAAGTATAGTCAGTAGCAAGCTCCGCCTTGCGCACCAGCTCGACAGCATCCGCTTCGGAAATCCCCTCGACCAGCAATATCCGGTTACGATACTGCGTTACGTGATCCCGCAAGACTTCTTCATGCTGCCGGTAAAGCAAATCCGCCTGTTCGGTCTGCGTGGCCAGTTTTTTGTTTTCCGGCGCGATCAATAATTGCTGGGACAGATTATAGGCCTCGAGAAATTCGGCATGGGTTTTCTTATGGTTTTGCGCCAGCTGGGATATTTCCTGTTGCAGGGCCTGATAATGCTGTGCGCCGGTCCCCGCGGCCCGCTCCGGCGAAAGCGCCTCTTCTCCCGTCATCGGCAGAATGAGCGGCGTCCCCAGAATCAGCGCCGTCGCCGCCGTGACCTTTTTCCAGTCACCCTTTCCGTCAAAAACGCGGACATACTGTTTTTTGAAAGCCAGCGACAATGACGAAAACGACATGACCAAATTCCTTTATTCGTTACGCATCATGATGGTAAGTTTCTTTCGTTTCTGGGATGACGGGTTCTTCTCTGAAGCCCGCTCCCTTTGCCATCACAAATCCCTGACCGTTGATCAATGACCGACAGGCAGAATCCCCCTGTCCTGTGCTGTCAGGCTTTCAGGACAATAGGTCGTTTTCTGTATTCTGTCAATATATTGCGGAAATTCTTACAGAACGGGCGGTTTTGGGGGGCGCGGCTGCGCGCGGAGCGTATTTTCCGGCGCGTCCGGTTTTGCAATATGGGTGCGAATCACGTCCTGTGCCGCATCCAGCAAATGGGCATGGTGAATAACCCCCTCTTCCGGCAAGCCATGGCCCTGTATTTCGTGGGCATGCCAGTTATCCGCCTTGATATAAATCGCCGCCATGCCCAGACTGACCGTCGGGATAATATCGGAACGGATGCTGTCCCCGATCATAATCACTTCGTGCGGCTCCAGCACCACCGCCTCGAGAATGCGGCTGTAGGCTTCCTTATCTTTTTCGCTGACGACAAAAGTTCCGGCAAAAAGGTGCCGGAAAGGCAGCGCCGCGATACGGTCGTTTTGCACTTTGAGATCCCCGACCGTCACCAGATAGAGCGGAAAATGGTCAGCCAGACACTCAATCGCCTCGGCCACGCCGTCTTTCAGCGCCGCTTCCGTCCGGAAAACCGTATTGGCCAGATCACGGACATATCTGATTTCATCGGGCGCGGCATCACGCACGTAATGCCGGAGCGTTTCCTCGAAAGCCTGTGGCAGCAGTTCCGCGCTATAGCCATAGGCCGGAAACAAGGCTACCTCGGTCTTCTTGAGCTGGCCGATAATCGCCTCGACATCATGCGGCGCCAGATCGGCAATAAACCGCGCCAGCCCCAGATGCGCCTCTGCATACAACAGCTGCGTTTCAATAAGTGTATTGTCCATATCGATGAAAATGGCTTTGATCATAACATTTTGTAACAGAAGCCCTATCACCTGCAAAGTGGAAAATAAAATTAAAAATAACTCATATTAATCAATTGGATAATATAATATTATCCATATTTTTTGACTCGCGGAGAAATATATTATATACTGGCCTTATCTTGTAAAATCAGAAAAAATTACAAGGATAACGCAAGAAACATGGCGGGTTCACTCATAATGGCTTTTAACGAGAACGCAGAACACCAAGCGGAGAAGCCGGGGCGGCTGGGGGCAGAACTTTTTGCGGCGATTCACGCCGGTAAGGTAGACGCCGTGCGCGATCTTCTGCGCCGGGGCGCGAGACCCGACAGCCGTGATGCGGAAGGCAATACCGCCCTGATGTTTGCCGTGCACGAAAATCACGAAAAAATCGTTGATGTTTTGCTGGCCGCAGGCGCCGATCCACTTTTGAAAAACCACGCCGGATTGACCGCCCTGATATTCTCTGCATCCGGCGGCAATCTGAGCATTGCCAAACTTCTGGTTGACCACTACGCGGACAACGGAGTCACAGACCCCAGCAGTCCGGCAGCGGCTGAAATGGCGCGCGCCAAAGGAAATTATGATCTGGCAGCCATGCTCGAGCAGAAAAAAGCGGCCGCTTTATTCAATAAAGCCGCCAAACTAAAAAAAGAAGCGGAAAAGAAAAGAGAAGCCGCCAAACACCACGACGATTACAAACCGGTAGCCGAAGACATCATGAGCGCCATTGCCGGCATTTATGTGCTGTCCATGATCGACAAGGTCGCTTCAAAGTTCCACAGCTTCTTTACGCCCGCCAATTTGACAGCCGAACTGGAAGCCAAGAACAGCCAGACTGTCGCACCGCCAGCTCCGAGCGCGCCCGCGCCAAAACCCGGCGGGGATATCCTGTAATTCCTCCGCTTGCGCGCTGCTTATAATTTATGGCTGTTTTTGATCCGCTGCCAGCGCGGCGCTGAAAAGAGCTGATGCGCGGCACCGTATAAATGGCTTTGCTTTTCCACCCAGATTTTTACATGCAGATCCATTTGCGCCGGTGATGTTCTGACCTGCGCGGCAAGCGCGCGTAAATCCAGCTGTTGCAAGAACGGCAGTTGTTCCGCAAGGCAGGTCCGCGCGGCGGAAATATATTCTGCGGTATTTTCCGAACAGGGCTCCGTCTCGGTGATAAACCCCACCACCCCGTCTACCGCACCGGCCCCCGCCGCAGACAAGGATAATCCCGTCGTCACCGCAAGAATATCCTCCAGCGCAAAAACCTTCCGGCTGGGGCGTTGATCAAGAACGGCAAAACCGGACTTATTTTTTGTGAGCGGATTCATTGCCAGACTTCAGCTTGCTTTGCCGCGCCGCTGTCTGCGCAGCGGATCCCGTCGGCAAGGAGGCCAACCGGCAAAAATGCAGCTTCTCCAGAATCGCTCTGGACAAAACGGCCTCGGTTGCCTGTGGATTCAACAAAATCACCGTGCCCTTTTCCTGATTTTGCGGCAAACGCGATTCACGCACAAAGGTCAGAGCCGGAACTTTTGCCGGCAGAGAAACATCAAACATCATTTTGATCCCCGCCTGCTGCGCGAATTGCAGCAACTCCGCGCCGCCGGTTTCACGCCGCAGCTGTCCCAGGATCATTTCCCAGCGGAACTGGGCTGCCAGGCTGCCTTTCATCTGGTGTTTATTTTTTTGTTGTTTTCCAGTTATTTGCATGATTTTTACCCACCTGTAATCAGTTGACTGGGGGATAATATACATAATCCTATGTTGGTTGTCAAGGCGGGATCGTCTATAATCAAACTGGGGGGAAGATATGCGCGAATCAGCACCTGTAAAAATCAAGCACCGGCACGAACAGGGAAATGTCCTGTTCATTGTCTTTATTGCCATCATGATTGTCGCCGGCCTGACCTTTATGCTCTCGCAGGGAAGCGAGCAGGGCACTTCTGCCGCCGACCGTACGGCCAGCGATGCCCAGATTTCGCAGATGCTGGGCTATGTCGGCACGCTTGCCGCCGCTGTCCAGCAAATGACCGAAGGTATCGCCGATCCGGCAACGCTCTATGCGGATATTTCCCTGGCCCGCGTATCGGATGCCGCCTATAACATCGCGCCGCACCGGCTGAAAATCTACCATCCGCTGGGCGGCGGAATCGTCCAGATGACCGCCACCGGCGACGCCTCCGCCAGCAGCACAGTTGCCTATAATTTCAGGATCAATCCCGGCTCCATCGTCAAGGATGTCGGGCCAACAAATGTGACCACCGGCGATATTCTCTTTACAGCACAGGTCAGTTCACTGGAATATTGCCAGCGTATCAACCAGACCCTCCGCGGGACAACGGCAATCCCAGCCGTCAGAAACGCCCCCGACTTTTTTTCTCTTTTTGAAGATACAGCCGCAACCCCGACCGCAGTAACTCTGGATGAAGTCACTTGCGCGGATTGCGTCAGTATCGCCATGTCCTGCGTCGTATACAATGGCGATCCCAAGCTGTACGGCTTTTATGCGGTCTTGCTGCCGGGATGAAAAGATCAGGGCTCCGCCATGGCTTCGGCAGCGCCGTCAAACATGGCCACAACACTGTCACCAAGAAGGAAAAAACTGGCCGCAATCGCGCCGGCAACCGCTGAAGCCAGCAGCACGTATTCGACCGCCGTCGCTCCCCGACAATCCCGCCACCACAGCAAACAGCGCACCTGCAAAAATACAATCCGGTTTTTCAAGGCTGCGGCCCCGCATCTTTGCCGAAGGCCGGTTTGCGCGACAAGGGCGACTTGTCGATTTCCGTCCTGTCTCCTGCCGTCCGCTTCCGCATCAGTTCAGGATGCAGCGGCAATTGCTTTTTATACTGCCCGCCCGCCACGATGATCCGCTGGACCGCCGGACTGTCCCGGTCGCCCATTTCCGCCAGCCGGTCGAGAACCGTCCAGCCACGGTCATCCGTCAGATCCGGATCGGCGCCCAGATCGAGAAGAAGATCCAGCATATCCAGCCGCCCCTCTTCATGCGCCTTGTCGATAGCGAAGTGCAAAGCCGTCCGCCCCTGATTGTCCCTGACATCGGGATTAATTCTTTTTTCCATCAGGAAGCGGATAAAATCAAAGTGGTCATGCTTGACCGCATGATGCAATAACGTCCGGCCCTCCTGATCCTGCGCTGACGGATCGGCGCCGGAAGAAATCAGAAAACGGGCCGCGGCCATCAGCCCGTCCGTCAGCCCCAGAGGACGTCCAGCCCGGCGCGCCACTTCCCCCAGCGGCGTCAGTCCGGCAGTATTTTTTTGGTGGAGCAAATCCGGCGCGCGTTTCAGCACCCGCTCCATCATCGAAAGGTTCTGGCGGCGCACCAGCGCGTGCAGCACATTATTTCCGGACGCATCGCGCACGGAAAGCTCGCACCGCTCGAAGGCCTTGTTAAAAGCATCGCGCATTTCCAGCCGTGCCGCCAGATGCAAAACCGTTTCCCCCAGCTGATTGGTAGAGCCCAGATCCGCGTCCCGATCCAGCATCATCTGCAGGGTTTGCTGCCGCCGTCCACCCCACTCGTCTTCCAGCAGAATCATATAAGGGGAAAGCCCCTTTCTGTTCTTCAGGTTCGGATTGGCGCCTGCGGACAACAGACCCTCTGCCATTTGCGTTTTATCGAGGTGAACATGCAGGGGCGTATCCCCCGCCGCGTCCTGCACATTGAGGTTGGCGCCATGCTTGGCAAAAACGGCGACGAGCTCCGGCAGTGCCGAGGATAAAACATGCAACGGCGCCTTGCCGGAATAATCCGCCGTATCGGGATGCGCGCCCATCTTCAGCAGGGCGCGGACAAACCCTTCCTGTCCCTGTGCGGCGGCATGATAAAGCGGCGTTCTTCCCTCGCCATCCTGCAAATTGACATCCGCTCCAGCCGAAAGCAGGAGCAGGGCAATTTCATGCCGATCCTTGTCCAGCGCATAATGCAGCGGCGGGAACAGCAGGTTGCCCCGCAGATTGGGATCGGCGCCGGCCTTGATCAGGGCTTTGACTTTTTTAACATTGTTTTGCAGGATCGCCTGCTGCAAGCGGGTATAGCCCCCCTCCCCGATTTCATCGGGAGGACTTTGAAAATACCTGATCGTTTTGTAAAAAAAATCTTTCACGATCCCGATCCTGCGG
Source organism: uncultured Rhodospirillaceae bacterium (assembly GCA_964458415.1). GTDB lineage: Bacteria > Pseudomonadota > Alphaproteobacteria > Micavibrionales > UBA2020 > CAYWIT01. The sequence continues at coordinate 61,286 of CAYWIT010000015.1, read as the reverse complement.
CACAAATGCCAAAACGGCTTGTTGAGTAAAAAAACCTACCATGCTCTGGAAACCGAGTCCATGCACCATATTCATTTCGGGCAGTTTTAAAGACCAAAATTGTAATTATGTTATCATGCCGCGGCGCTTTTGTGCATTTCTGTAAAATATGGCATTTTTCAGCGCTCGCACGCACACAACTTGCCAAAAAAGAAATGACGCCGCACAATGACAAAATAAGGGGTTGGGAAACAATGCGCTGCGCGTCCGTCACGGTCATCTTCGGTTCTGTTTTGCTGTTCCTGCTGACAACGACAATCGGGAAAATATCCCCTGCCGCGGAACCCGTCCCCATTGAATCCACCCCTGTCGAAACACCGCCAAAGCCACCGATCACCGACGAAGCGCAGCGCGTTTATGAATCTTTCGGCGACGCCATTTATCAGGTGCAGGTGATCGACCTTGCCTCCGGCAAGAAGAACAGCATCGGCACCGGATTCCAGTTCACCCATGACGGTTTGCTCGCCACCAATTATCACGTCATTGCCGAAATGCTCCAACGGCCGCAGGCCAACCGGCTTGAATTCCTCCACGACAAAGGCGAAAGGGGCAAGCTTAAAATCCTGATTGCCGACGTGACCCATGATCTGGCCATTTTGCGGATGGACAAGCCCGGAAAAACTTTTGTCGAGCTCGGGCAATCAAAACTCCCCAAGGGCGTCAAACTTTTTTCCCTTGGCAACCCCCACGACATCGGCTTTACCATTGTCGAAGGCACCTATAACGGCTACTCGCGCGAAACCCTGATCGATAAAATCCATTTTTCTGGCGCGATCAATCCCGGCATGAGCGGCGGGCCGGCGCTGGACCATAATGGCCGGGTTGTCGGCATCAATGTACAAACCGGCGGCAACCAGATCGGCTTTCTTGTTCCGGTGGAACCTTTGCGCCTGCTGCTGGTGGACTACCTGAAACAGCCGGAAGATTACGACTTCACGGCGCTCTCGAAAAAAAATATCGAGCAGCAATTGGTCAGCAGCCAGAAAAAAAATATCGACCGGCTGCTGACGGCCCCGTGGGAATCCGTTTCTTTCGGCGGCTTCATGGTGCCGGGACGGATTCATCCCGCATTCAAATGCTGGGGCGGCCCCGCCCACGAGGAAAAAGATCCATGGCTGCATTTTTATTCGACCTGCAGCAATGAAGACCAGCTGTTTCTGGACAGCGACCTGACCAGCGGAATCTACTCTTTCGGCTATGGCGACCTGACCGGCAAGGACAAGATCAATCTGCCCCGGTTTTACAGCTATTACCAGTCACAGTACGGCGCCCTCAACACGCCCTGGCAAAAAGTCAGCGAAAGCGAAGTGACCAACTTCGCCTGCAACAACCGTTTCGTCGACATGGCTGGCCAACGCTGGAAGGCCTCCTTCTGCCTGCGCCGCTATATTAAATATCCGGCCCTCTACGATACACAGGTCTTTATCGCCGCCGTCGGCTCAGAAAAAAAAGGCACCTTCATCACGCTCCAGCTGCAAGGCGTCACCAAGGAAAACGCGCTCCAGTTCACGGACCGCTTTCTTCATGAAATCCGGCCGCCGGCGGAACCGCTGCTGGCTGCCGTTTCCGGAGGTGGCCGGTGAAACTGGTTCTTGAAATCCTGAGCCCCGCCGACGACCGGTCCGTCGCCTACAAAGCCGTGGAGAACTTTCCCCTCTCCATCGGGCGCGGCTATCATAATGATATTATCCTGAACGATCCGCACATCTCCGCCGCGCATCTGCGCATTGAGCATGACGCTGACGGCTGGAAAGTTTACAACCTCGCAGATTCAGACATCACAATCAACACGCAGCGGCGCCTTGTGGAAAAACATGCCTTGCAATCCGGTGACGTCATCCGCATCGGCCAGACGGAAATTCGTTTTTTCGCCCCGCATCACCCCGTCGCGGCCCCTCTGCCGCTCGTGAAATCCACACCGTTCTTTCTGACCTTGGCCCGCCCTGCCGCCGCCTATCTCCTTCTTGCGGCGGCGCTCGCCGCTGTCACCGGCTGGAGCTGGCTGGAGATCTTTGAAGAGAACGCCCTGCGAACAGCAACCCTGACGGCCGCCGCGGTTTTTGCCGTTGTGCTGGTTTGGGCCGGCGTCTGGGCCGGTGTCAGCCGCCTGATGCGCAACAAATCGTTTTTTATGGGCCATCTCGCGCTGGCCAGCTTCTACATCCTGCTTTCAACCCTGTTTGATGTTGTCCAGTCCGGCATTGATTTTCTGAGCACCAAAAGCAGCATCGCGTCGGCGGCAAATTATACCGCCAACCTGCTCCTGATGGTTTTTCTGGTTTATGGGTCACTCTCTCTGGCGACCCCGATGACGCAAAAACGCCGCCTGCTCTGGGCCGGTTGTTTTTCCGGCGGACTGCTGGCCGGCATCTTCCTCATGTCTCTGGTCGATGCGCAGGATTTCAACGATATGGCGGAATACCCCACGACCCTGAAACCTTATCTGGCCAGTATCGCCCCGCACCAGAGCCTTGAGGCTTTTATGGCGGATAACGAAAAGCTGTTTGAAGCAAAAACCCTGAGCGCATTAACGGAATCGGCAGATAAATAAGATCCGGGCCGGTTAATGTCACCCCACTTGACGCCTTATGGATAATCTGCGATGATGCGGGCCGGTACAATATCGACTCGCAAAGCAAAATTTATGGCGCGCTCTTTCTCTTCCCCCTCCGTTCGACGGCCGCTTTCCGTTCAGGAACATCTGCGTTTTGAAATAAACGCGCTGGTCGCGCAGCTGCCGTGGAAAGCGGTAAAGCCTTTTTTCTGCGCGGGCCTTGACGACAAAAGCCCTGCGGTAAAAATCATGGCGGCGATCTACCTCGGGGAACATGCAGAATTAAAATCCCTGCTCGCGCGCAACGACGTTTTGCCCGATTTCGAGAACAGCTATGGCATATCTCCGTTAATGGTGGCCGCCGCCCGCAACAATGCCACGGCCACCACGCTGATATGTCTGCAACCGCTTGTGCTGCTGGACCGGAAAAGCAAATCCGGCTTTACCGCCCTGCATTATGCAGCCTGGCGCGATGCGGCACAAAGCGCAGCTGTTTTATTGCAGCACGGCGCTGATTTTGACCTGAAAACAAGAACCGGGGAAACCGCCTTTCAATTTGCAAAAAATAAAAAGACGGAGCAGGTTTTTTTAAATAACCGCGCTTTTGCCCGACGCCATAAAGAAATTTCCCTGCATAAAACAATCGCCACCAGCACCTCCGGCACCACCGAACTGCGAACATATTTTTCCACCTACAGCACGAAACCCTATAAGAAAGAGTATCTGAAATTGAAAAAAATCGCGCTGAAATATAAATATCGAAAAGAAAAATACAGATTCTAATTGCGATAAAAACTTTTATTTTTTCCAGCGCTGGTATGCCCGCCCCTTTATTGCCCCCATATCCTGCCGGATTAATCCTTTTTTAAAGCCCCCGCCCCTATTCTGGAGCGCAGAATACAAGCTGTGCGTTTGCCGATATTTCAACTTTGCATTATTCTGAGATGGGGTTTGGGATGCCAGGTTTAAACAATCTTTTTAATACGCTGACGGGGCGCGGCATCAACAACAAGGATGCCCACGGTGAAACACGCCTTCTCAAAGCCGTGCGGCAGGGCAGCCTGAACGAAGTCAAACGCCTGCTGAAAAACGGCGCCGATCCAGAGACCCGAGACGCCCGCGGCCTGACTGCGCTGCACATCGCTGCCTATTGGGGCGAAACGGATATTGTGGAAGCCCTGATCAAGGCTGGCGCCGATGTCAACAGCGATAACGGCAAGGGCTGGACTCCGCTGCATGCCGCCGCTTTATCGGGCGGATTGCGCTGCCGCAAAGAGATTATCGCGCTGCTGATCAAGGCTGGCGCCGATGGCGACAAAACCGATGGCCATGGCTGGAGCCCGCGGAATTACATGCAGCTCTGGGAGGAAAACACCGCTGCAGCAGAAAAACTGAAAGAATATATGGCGATGAAACAAGCCAACGGTCAAAACACCGCTTCCTTGCAGCGGCATAAACCACCAGCACCACAGTAATATTACCGCAATTATTAAATATGTAAAATAATGGCAGCCTTGCGGCTTGCCCGTTGTTATGCTACTTATGCCCTTATATGAAAAGAGCGCTGGTTTTCAGTTTTTCCCCGAGGGAAAGGGCACGGCTCCATGAGCCTGAATGACGACAACACACCGAAAGAAGACCACCGCAACGGCTTTGAAAAAGCTGTTGATAATATTACCGGCGCTTTCAACCGGACAAGCAACCGCAACCTCGGCACAAAACCCGATACCCCGGAAAAAGACCCCTCTCCGGCGACCCTCGCCTTTTTCAAAGCCGTAAAGAACAACAGGTTGCAGGATGTGAGCGCCCTGCTGGCGGAAGGTGTCGATCCGAACGCCTATGATAAAAACGGGAATACCGCCCTGCATATCGCGGCGCGCGGCAATCTGGCGGAAATGATTACCCTGCTGATCGAATCCGGCGCCACGCCGACGCGCGGCAAGGACGGGAATCCCGACCGCACCCCGCTGGAAGACGCCGTCAATTACGGCAGCAATAATGCAGTTATCCTGCTGGCGCGGCTGGGCGGCTTTATCCCCGGACACCACATTAATGGCTGGACGCTGCTCCACCGCGCCACGGAAAAGGGCAAGGCGCCCGCCGTGGCCGCTTTGCTTGCCGCCGGCGCCGATGCCAATGAACGCACGAACAACGGCGCGACCCCGCTCCTGATCGCCATTTCAAGGCGGCAGCCGGAAATCACCGCCATGTTGCTGGACCACCCCGGCGTCATCGACGGTCTAAATGATTTTTATGCCGATACGGACGAAAGCAAACGCAATGCCTTTCATCTGGCCATCGAGCGCGGTGAAACAGCCGCCGTCGGCAAAATGATCGCAAAAGGGGCGCTGGTCAACAAGCCCGATGATACCGGCGAAACCCCGCTGGAGAAAGCCATTCTTGGCGCCGATCCGGAAATCGTCCGCCTGCTTGTTCAGGCCGGCGCCGACCTGAACAAACCCGCCGCCGGAAAAGAGACGCCGCTGATGACCGCCATCACCGCTTCCGAAATCCGGGACGAAGCCGCCCGCGCGGCAATCATTACCTGCCTGCTCGCAGCCGGTGCCGATCCGGATATCCTCTCCCCCCTTTCAGGGATGGCGCCGTTACATGCCGCCATTCAGGCCGCCGACGGCAAAAAATCCCTGCAGGCGCTGCTGCAATATCCGCTCCAGCTGGAGATCCATGACAAAAACGGCGATACGCCTCTTTTTCATGCCTTGCGCCGGAAAGATCATGACATCCTGACGCAACTGCTGCAGCAAGGCGCCCATGTCAACGCCCGTAATACACAAGATGCGAAAACGCCCCTGATCACCGCCGTCTGCGCCGGAAATACACAGGGCGTGGCGCTGCTTCTCCAGCGGAACGCCAATCCGGCATTGTGCGATGCCGCAAACAGCTCCGCCCTTTCCCATGCCCGCAGAACAAAGGGAACGGAAGAGATTATCGGTCTTTTGGAAAAAGCCCTTCATGTCCGGCAAAGCAAAAAAATGCAGCACATCGCCAAGGCCAGACCTTCTGACAACGGTCATTGGACCTTTTAATACCAAAAACGGCTTTGAATGAAGAGGCAGATGGGTAATAATGCCTCTAACGCAAGACTTTGATTGCAGACCCGCGAAGGAGGCGCCGTGCTCCCAGAAAAAAGATATTTTGGTTTGTCGAAGCCCGCCGCCGCGCAAGTCAACGCCGCACTCTATATGGACGGCAATACCTATTTGCACGAACTGTGCCGCACCGACGCGCCGCCGGAACTTGTACGCGAAGCCGTGCTGGAGCTGGGCGCCAATATCGATATCCGCAATAAAAAGGACATGACGCCCCTCGGCGTTGCCATCACCTCCGGCAATTCCCGTCTGGTGAAATGCCTTCTCGATCTCGGCAGCGAGATGTTTTTCGACATCGACAGCCAGCGCCGCTTCAACGCCCTTTTTCTGGCGGTCTACACCGGACAGGACAAAGTCGTCAAAACCCTGCTGGAAAACCATGCCGATATCTTCGTCAACCAGATCGGCGTCACGCCGGAAGGAAAATTCGAAGGTCTGTCCTGCCTCCACATCGCGATAAAAATGTCCCGCAGCGAATGCGTCCGCCCGTTGATCGCCGCCGGCGCTTTTCTGGATATGGAATCCGGCCCCGAACGCCTGACGCCCCTGCAACTGGCGGCCCAGCAAAATCAGGGGATCATTATCGCCCGCCTGCTGGAAGCCGGCGCCGAACTGGACCAGCCGCAGTCCGGCAGCGGTATGACCGCCCTGCATTACGCCGTACAGAGCGGCCGTTCCACCACCGTCCAGCAACTGCTGCAAGCCGGCGCAGACGTCAACGCCGTGACAGAGGCGGGCCTGACGCCGCTCATGCTTGCTGCCGGTGACGGAAACTTGATATTGGTTCGCATGCTGCTCGACGCCGGCGCCGAAACCAATATCCGGCGTCTGCCGGGAAATGGCGAAACCGCGCTGATGCGGGCCGCTACAAAAAACGGCGGCCTTGAAGTCATCCGCCTATTGCTCAATTCCGGCGCCGATCCGCTGTTGACAGATGCCTTTAACCGGACCGCCGCGCGCCTTGCCGACCATTCTCATATGGTCAACCATTACGCCCTGCTCAAGGAAGCCGAAGCTCTGGCCGAGCAAAAATTCTTTGAGAAAAACTACCGCAAGCACAGACCGTAACCGACAAACACATGGTCTGAATCAAGGACAGGAGGGCCCATGCAATTTAACCGGAATGCGAAGCGTCGGGCCAAACAAAGCTCCGAAAACCCTGCCAGCGCAAGGAATCAGTTCAACGAAGCCGCCCCCGATGGCATCGTCAACGCCGACACCGGCCAGACCAAACTTATCGCCGCCGTGCAGGGACGCGATGCCGATTTGCTGGTCAAACTTCTAAAATCCGGGGCTGATCCTGATAAAACCGACAAGACGGGAAAAACCGCGCTGCATCACGCCGTTCTGCTGAACGATATAACGCTTATAGATCTTCTTCTCTCTGCCGGGGCTGGCGCAGAAAAAGCCGACCAGACGGGCCAGTCGCCGTTGCATCTGGCCGCCACACAAAGCGGCATCGCCATCGTCAGGCGCCTTTTGCAGGCCGTGGACAACCCCGATCTGCCCGATGGCCGCGGCATGACGCCCTTTCTGCTCGCCTGCGAGAACAACACGCTGGATATCGTCGAAGCCTTCCTCTTCGAGCGGGTCCACATCTATTCTGCCGACCGGAACGGCGCCACCGCCCTGCATTTCGCGGCCTTGCAGAGAAATACCGACGTGGCCGAATACCTCCTCGGCACCGAGGCCGTGGCACTGGTCAATGCCGTCACCACCGAAGGCCGCTCGCCCCTGCATCTCGCCGCCGCGAAAAAGAAGGATGCCCTCGTCCTGAAAATGGCCGAACACGGCGCCCTGATCAATCTCACCGATAAAAACGGGATGACCGCCATTCATGACGCCGTGCAAACGGACAATATCGCGCTGGCGCAGCGGCTGATTTCCCGCGGCGGCGACACTGCGAAATCGCACCCGCCATCCCCGCTGCCGCTTTTGCATCTCGCCATCCGCAATAACAACGCGCTGATGGCGACCATGCTGCTGGAAAATGGCGCCGATCCCGAGGCCCGGGATGGCGCGGACCGGACTCCCTTGATGACGGCGGCCTATCGCGGAAATGACGCGATTGTCAAAATCCTTCTGGCAGCCGGCGTCGATACCAAGGCGCTGGACGGTCAGGGGCGGGCGGTATTGCATTTCTGCACCGCGCAGATTCAGGAGCGCACCATTGCCGACCTGATCGCGGCTGGCGCCGAACTGAATGTTCAGGACAAAACCGGCTATACCCCGCTGATGACCGCCGCGCTTGAACACAATATCGTTCCGGCGCTCGTCTTCCTTGAACAGGGCGCCGATCCCAATATCGCCGCCGCCAACGGCCTTGCTCCGCTCCATCTGGCTTTGCGCCAGCGGCGCTTCGCCCTGATCACGGCCCTGTTGAAAAACAAAGCCGACCCGAATGCTGTCGTCGGAGAAGAAAAGTCAACAGCCCTCCATATCGCGGCGGAAAGGGGGCTTGAGGTGGAGACCGAAATTCTCCTGCGCCACGGCGCTTCCCCCGATGCGCAGGACCATCTGGGCCGGACCCCGCTGCATCTTGCCATTCTCAACGGCTATCATCCCGAGACGATCGTCAACACTTTGCTCGCACATAATGCCGATCCCCTGATCAGGGACAGCCGGGGCATGACCGCTTACGATTTCGCCTTTTCGCTGTCACAGACGGGGATCTCCGAGCAGTTCAAGAAACACCTGCAGAAAAAGGGCATTCGTTACCAGCCCAAGCGCCGGTCCACGCCGCGCCGCCACAACAACGATTTTTTTGATTAGACTCAGCGCCCGTGCAGCACATGCACGAAAACATTGGCGCCGGACATCATCTCGTAACAAAATGAACGCAACCCCGTAAAACCAGCCGCCAGCGTAAGCGTGTTGCCGCCGCCGGTATCGCCGTAATTTGTGCCGTCAAAACGCTCCAGCGTTATCAGCGCTCCGACAGGAATAGTGGACCAGCCCCGCTGCTGAATGCTGTTGATATACTGGCATACTTTGGAATCAACCCCGGAAAGAATCATCGCCAGTTCATATTTCGATGCCGTCTCGACCCCCGTGATATTCAGCTGTCCGGTAAACTCGTAGGCGCAAGCCGCCGGACAGGCCCCCGCTGGCGGGGCCTGATAAGACGCCCCCCCGCCGGAAGCATGGAAGATTTCCGTTGTCGGCTGCGCCCCTGCCACACCGTAATCGGCATGGGCGCTCTGGGCGGAGAACAGGATGCCATGACCCGCCGTATTCGTATCCGCCACGCCGCCCACCCGCAGCATCTTTGCCGTTATCAGCCGCAGCGAATCGCCATATTGAATCATTTCGCTGGCAACCAGCCGGGCTTCTTCTTCTCCCAGCGTGCCCTGCAAATCCCCACGATCACCGGCAATGGCAAAAATCAGCGCCGCAAATAAAGCCACCCCGATCAGGACAAGAAACATCGCATTCCCCCGTTCTTTCAAGCGCATGGCTGTTTCCTCCTTGCCCGTTATTTGCTTTCGCCAGATCTATGATATTCAAAAATATCATTATAAATCAAGTATATATTAATATTCATAGACATAATATCATAACATAATTATAATTGCCCTGTCCGGTAAATGCAATTATAAGTGTTTTATCCGATGAAAAGACAGATTCTGAGAAAAGAAGGCCTTGGTCAAAAATGACAAAGACAAAAAAGACCTCTCTGAATGCCAGTTTTCTCGCCGCCGCAAAGCGCGGGGATTTTGAATCCCTGCTCGGCTTTTTTAGCGATGGCGCCGATCTGAACGCCCGCGACCCGCAAGGCAACAGCGCTCTCCATCTCGCTGCCGGCGAAGGCTTTGCCCTCACCGTCGCAACGCTACTGGGCCTTGAAGCTGATATTAACGCCCGCAACAACCGGCAGGAGACGCCTTTGATGCTGCTGGCCAAATGCCGCGACAGCTTTAACACCGCAGAAAGAATAATCGCCGCGGGCAGCGATATCAATCTGACCCGTGACGATGAAAAAAACGCCCTGATGATTGCAGAGGACTGCCATAACGAAAAAATGTCCCGCGTCTTACGACGGGCGCATTATGAGGCGGCCCAGAAAAAACCACATAGCTTTGATGCCTCCCTGCAACGCAATATCCGGATCAAAAAGCCGCTCGCCTATATCAGCAGACTTTGAAGGGGCCGTTCATGTCCGTCCCTTCCCTTAAAAATATTTTTCAGACGGTTTCTTTTGCAACAGCGCTTGAAAACCCCAATGCCGTTTGCACCCGTGAAAACACCACGGCCTTTCATTATCTTGTCCGGCGCGAACAGCTTGCCGCCGGACAGGTGGCGCAGCTGGTTGCCGCAGGCGCCCTGATCAATCGTCGCGATGCCGGCAACGATTCTCCGCTGTCCGCCGCCGTGAAAAATCAGGATCTTCCGGTTATCAATGCCCTGCTGCGAGCCGGCGCCGATGTCGGAAAATACGAGACAGAAACCGGAATCTCGCTTCTTGCCTGTGTGCGTGCCTATGCGCAAAACCGCATTTATGTTCCCGAGAGCAGCCCCTTGCCCGACCCCGTCGAGGAAGCCATTGTTTCCGCCCTGCTGGAAGCCGGCGCCGATCCGGACGGCATGGATGATATGCACACGCCCTTGCTCTTCCATTATATCGCCTGTGGTTCTGCCTCTTGCGTGGCAGCGCTGCTGGAAGCCGGCGCAGATCCGAACCTGCGCGCCAAAAACAGTCCTTTTTCAGCGCTTCACCATGCCACCTTGCGCAGGAATACCGAACTGATGAAACTGCTGCTGGACGCCGGAGCCAATCCGGATAGCGGTGTTCCGGGCCAGAACAACTTTTCCTCGCCGCTTGTCTCGGCCATTGAAGGACGGAACACCGCCTCTACCGCGTTGCTGCTCGAATATCACGCCGATCCCGCCTTCAGCCCGGGCAACCCCGGAAAAACACCTTTGCTGGCAGCGCTCCGGCTGGAGGAGTATGCTTTAACAGACCTGCTGCTGGCGCGGAGGCCGGACATTATCAATCTGCCAAACAGCTATCACTGGTTTCCGCTGCACTGTGCCCTTATCGAACGGCTCCCACTGAAGGCCATTGCTTATCTGCTGGAACACGGCGCCGATCCAAACCAGCCGGGACAATCTTCCACGCCGCTGCACATGGCCGTCACTCATGGCCAGCTTGATGTTGTCGATCTGCTGTTGCGTTTCAAGGCCGATCCCCTTTTGCAATCAAAAGCCGGTGAAACCGCCTACCAGCTCTCCGGCAAAATTCACGGCCCGCAAAATTCCATAACCGCCCGGCTGCAGCTGGCGGAGCTTGCTGCGTTGCAACAGCTCAAAATAGCCGGGAAGAAGACTATAGACGTTCCCAGCCGACATCCCTAAAATAACCTTCTGATTACAGCGCATTAAAAATACAGCCGGTAAACTTTTGCCTCTGGCAAAAAATCCGCGATATTTTTTGAAAAGGCAGCACATGTCTTACGATGATTTTGACTTTGACCCCAAGCCCCGCCGCAACACCGGCAAGGGGATCAATGCTCCGCTCGATCAAAACGGACATACCGCTTTGCATCTCGCCCTGCTGAAAGGCGATTTTGACGGCCTCCAGAAACTGCTGCGAATCGGCGCCAACCCGAACCAGCCCGACTATAACGGCCAGACACCGTTGTATACGGCCATCAGCGCCCGCGATACCCGTGCCATCGAAACCCTGCTGGAAAAAAACGCGACCTTCCGAACCAGAGACGGCGACGGGCTCTCGCCTTTTGAATGGGCGCTGCAGGAAGGGGCGGATATCGGGTTTCTCGACTATCTGCAAAGTCTCGGCGCAAGGCCGGAATCGCACCCCGACAACAAGCGCACAGCGCTTCATGTCGCCATCGAAAAAAGCCGCAATGACCTGATCCCCTATCTTGTCAATCTCGGCGTTGATATCGATCAGGCGGACTGGAATGGAAAAACGGCGCTGCACCTCGCCGCCCAGCTGAAAAACGAAGATGCCCTGATCCTGTTGCTGGCAAGGGGAGCGCAACCGCTGCTGCGGACCGACGAGCTGAGAACACCGCTGCACATTGCTGCCGAAGCGGGATTTACCAAAGGCGTCGAGATCCTGCTGGAAATACCGGAAGTAAAAACCAGCCTGAACATTCACAAAACCTATCACGAGGGATTTACACCGCTCCTCTCCGCCATCAATTTCAACCATCCGGACATTGCCGAAATGCTGGTTCAGGCCGGTAGCGACATCAACAGCCGCGACAATAAAAACCGGCACGGTCTTTTTATTGCGGCGGAAAACGGCACGCTCGGCATGATCCGCCGCCTGATCAAGCTGGGCATCGACATTGAAAAAAGCCCGCAAAGCACCGACAACAAGGTGCCGCTGGCGCATATCATCAATAATAAAAACTACGATGAAGTCCTGCTCACGCTCTATGCCGCCGGCATGGACCTGAACGCCGTTGACGGCAGCGGACAGACCGCCCTGCACGAGGCCTGCGGCCGCAATGAAACAGGCAAGGCGAAATCTCTCCTTGATGTCGGCGCCAATCCGAACGCGCTCAACGAATTCGGCCAGCGTCCCCTTGACATCACCATGGATCATTACAGCTATAGCTATGACGACAAACCGGAACTGATCGCCCATATGCTGCTGCGCGGCGCCAGTCCCGATATCTCTCCCGCGCTGGAAACAAAATACGCCCCACTGCATCTGGCGGCTTTCCGCGGCTACAAGGACGCCATGCTGCTGCTGATCCGGTATAACGCCAGAATTGACGAGCCGGACAGAACCCCCGCAGGGCTTACGCCCCTGCTGGCCGCCGCCACCGCCGGCGAACGCGCCGCTGTCACCCTTCTCCACAAGGCCGGCGCCGATATCCTGAAAAAGGACCGCTATGGCCGGAACGCCCTGCATCACGCGGCACGCAACGGTTCGGAAAATCTGATCGGGGACCTTCTGGCGCTGGCCCCCTTCGATATTGACGCGCAGGATAACAAAGGCCGGACGGCGCTGATCAACGCCTGCCGCCGCGAGAAACCGGACGCCGCCGCCCTCCTGCTGCAACGCGGCGCCGACCCCTGGGTTCATGACGAAGACGGCTGGGCGGCCGTGCATCACATCGCCGATGCCGCCAGCACCCGCCTGCTGGACGTTTTTGCAGAAAAGCTTTCCCCCGCCCAGATCGACTGGAACGCCCTGTCGCAAAACGAGGGGGAAACCCCCCTGCATATCGCCGCCCGCAAGGGCCTGCAGATGCCGGTGGAAAAGCTGCTCGAGCTGGGCGCCAATCCGGCGCTGCCCGGAAAACACGGCCTTTTTCCCATCCACCTTGCCATCCTTTATGATCATGGCGGGCTTGCCCATACCCTGATCAACCATATGAAACATCAAAAGATGCATCCGGATCAATTCCGCGACCACAACAACTGGACTCTCCTGCACTATGCCGCCACGCGCGAGGACCCGCATATCCTCTCCCTGTTGATCGCGGCAGGGGCCGACATCAATGCAAAAGACAACAATGGCGATACCCCGTTACACATCGCGGCGCAAAACGGCCGCAAAATGGTCGTTGATTATCTTGTCAACAAAAAGGCGGCCCCCCTGTCTATAACCAATAAAGCCGGCGAAACGCCCCTGCATGCCGCGATGAAAAACAACCAGCAGGACAGCGCCGCCATCATGATCGAGGCCCTGCAAAAGCTGGGCGGACAAGGGACCAGCCCGGCCGCGCGTAAAAACCTCAAACCCCCGCGCATGGGATAACATGCACCGCGATAAAACACGATATCTGCCGGCTCTTATAGCGATCATTCTGATTTTTCAGACGGGAAGCGCTGTCGGTACCGAAACGGAAAACGCCCAGATAATCCCGTTGCCCGCCGAAGAAGCTACCGGCAGCGGCAGTCTGGTTGTCACCTCGGTCGAGGGTTGCCTGAAAAAACTCCCCCCCGATTCAGCGGAAGAAATCCGGCTCCACTTTGACAAGCCTTATCAGGAATGTCAGCAACGCCTGCGGCAGCAGGAACAAAAGCAGCGCAGCGCAAAAACCGGCGAAAACGGACAGACGGACGGGCAAGGCGCGCCCGTCGCGGAAGGTCCCCGCAATTTTTTACGCGTCCAGAATAAAACCCGGGAAACCGGATTCTCCCCGCAAAAGCCGCAGGGTGAAAAAGCTGCCGTACCGGATAAAGAAACAGCCGCCGCGGCACCGCCCGCCCCTGCGCCAGCTCCCCCTTCAGGGAGGAAACCCGCTTTGAATTCATCCGCTTACAATCATTAAGCGCCGGAATTGGGGACTTCTTAATAACATTATGCGAGAATAAAAAGAAATATGGAGGCCTTAATGGACGTGCGCGTTATTTTTCCGGTTCTTTGCTGCCTGCTGGCAATTTCACTGTCTGCGGCGGCCCCCGCCCAGAATTACGGTGGCCCGGGTCAATCCCAAAGCGCCGCCGGTTATTCCGGATATAGCGGCGGAGAAAAAACCCCTACACCGCAAAACCCAGTCGAAAATCCGCCTGCAGCCGCCCCCGCTGTAACCGCCCCCGCTGCAGCCGCCCCATTGCCCGCAACGAATGACAGCACGCAGAAAATCACAGACCCCTGTGCCAGTTACATGTATGCCTATGATGCTTATACCCTGTGTCATGACCGCCTGATAAAAATCCAACGGATGAAGGACGCCAAGGGGAAGAGGGCCGCCAAACAAGAAGCGAAAACTCCCGCAGCTGCCCCTGCCCCTGCCGGCACGGCCCATGACACGGCAGAAGGCACGGCAGAAGGCACCGCGCCGGAGAACGCCGCGACAAAAGAACCAGCAGCAGAAAAAATGGAAGAGGCCCTGAAACAGGCGCAGTAGCGCAAGCGTCCGGAAAATAAAAATTGAAATCGATTTTTCTTCTTGACGGCCGGGATCATTTCTGGCATGATTTATTCATGCTCAAGAATTGTAAATGAGCAAATGTAGACACCACGCGGATTTCCTTCGGATGCCGCGTTTTTTATACCCTCATTCCCCATTTCCCATGCCCGCAAAAAAAGACTCCAAAACAAGGCGTCCGGCGACGCGACGCCTGAAAAAATCCCCGAAAAAAAAGACCCCCGAAAAAAACCTGCGTGACAAAATCAATGTGCATGCCCTGATCGAAGCGCTGGAACAACATGTTCTCGGCAAGAAAGAGATGACCTCGACACAGGTCAGCGCGGCGCTGGCCCTGCTCAAAAAAACACTGCCGGATATTTCGGAAGCCGCCCGCCGCACCGCGCCCGAAATCGATGGCGCGCCGCATGAAGAAGCGCTGGGCCTGCTGGAATAACAGGATTTCACCCATGAACCTCCGGGAACGCCGGCTCCGCCAGCGGCTAAAAAACGACTTTGTCCACTACGCCGAAAAATGCCTGAAGATCCGCAGTAAAAATGGCCAGATCCTGCCGCTTGCCCTCAATACGGCCCAGCAATTCATTCACCGGGCCCTTGAGGAACAGCTGCAGAAGGAGGGCCGCATCCGTGCCATTATCCTGAAAGGACGGCAGCAGGGCTGCTCGACCTATGTCGAGGCCCGCTTTTACTGGAAAGTCAGCCACCGCAAGGGCGTGCGGGCTTTTATCCTCACGCATCTGGAGGAAGCTTCGCGCAATATCTACCAGATCGCACGACGGTTCCATGACCACTGCCCCGTTCCCGTGCGGCCGCATACCTCTCTTGCCAACAGCCGGGAGCTTGTTTTTGACCGGCTAGACAGTGGCTATTCCGTCGGCACCGCCCGCGCGCAGGGCATCGGCAGATCCGCCACCTTGCAGTATTTTCACGGCTCGGAAGTCGCCTTCTGGCCCCACGCCGAGGAACATATTTCCGGCATTCTGCAAGCCGTGCCGGATCTGCCGGACACTGAGATCATTCTGGAGAGCACCTCTGCGGGGGACGCGGGATTTTTCTACACGCTGGCGCAGGACGCGCTGCATAACGCTTCCAGCTTTCGCTTTATCTTCGTGCCCTGGTTCTGGCAGGACGAATACCGCAGGATGCCCCCCGCGGATTTCCAGCTGACCCCGGAAGAGCGCAGCTATGCGGAAACATTCGGTCTTGATCCGGCCCAGATGTTCTGGCGGCAGATTAAAATATCCGAACTTGGCAATATCTGGACCTTTCGCCGCGAATACCCCGCAACGGTGGAAGAAGCTTTCGATTCCGCTGCCCCCGGCGCGCTCTGGACCCGTGACATGCTTGACCGCAACCGCCGCCCTTCCCACGCCCTGCCGGAATTCCGCCGCATCATTGTCGCGGTGGATCCCGCTGTCACCAGCCATGAGAAAAGCGACGAAACGGGAATTATCGTGGCAGGTCTCGGCACGGACGACCATGCCTATATTCTGGCCGATCTGAGCGGCACCTATGCCCCGGCGGAATGGGCGCGCCGCATCATTGAGGCCTACCACATTTATCAGGCGGACCGCGTTGTCGCGGAAGTCAATCAGGGCGGCGATCTTGTCGCGCATACCTTGCGCAGCTTTGACGCCGCTGTTTCCTACAAAGCCGTTCATGCCAGCCGCGGGAAAATTATACGCGCGGAACCGGTGGCCGCCCTCGACGCCGATGGACGTATTCACCATGCAGGGCATTTCCCGCAGCTGGAAGACCAGCTGTGCCGCTTTAATCCGGCTATCAACGGCAAAAGCCCGGACCGCGTCGATGCACGGGTCTGGGCGATAACGGATCTGCTGCTGTCGCAACGACCCCACAACGGCCCCCGCGTCTGGGGAGGCTGATTTTCCAAAGGAGACATTCATGACGCGCGCCTTCAATCCTTTTGACCGTTTCTTACGGCGCGAAGCCAAAGCCAGCCGGACCGGCCCTTTACTGGTACAACTGGGTACGCGGCAGGCCCGCTTCACGCCGCGCCAGTACGACCGGCTTGCCGAGGAAGGCTTCCAGAAAAACGTCATCGCCTATCGCTGTATCAAGCTGATCAGCCAGAATCTGGCCTCTGTTCCCTGGCGGCTTTTTGAAACCGGCGGAGAAACAAAAACAAGACTAACAGACCACCCCCTGCTTTCCTTGCTGGCACGGCCCAATCCACTGCAAGCACGGGCCGAGTTCTTTGAAGCGCTGGCTGGATTTTACCTGATCTCCGGAAACAGCTATATCGAAGCTGTCAGCCCCGGCGGCGGCCCGCCGCTTGAACTCTGGGCCTTGCGCCCGGACCGGATGCGTATTGTGCCCGGCAATCACGGTTTGCCAGCTTCCTACCGTTATCAGGCTGGCGGAAGAACCGTTGAATTTCCGGCCAGCCCGCTGACCGGACAGGCTGAAATCCTGCATTTAAAAGCTTTCCATCCGCTGGACGACTGGTACGGGATGAGCCCGCTGGAGGCCGCGGCCATTAGTATCGACCAGCATAATGATGCCGCGAAATGGAACGCCGCGCTTTTGCAGATGAGCGGACGCCCCTCCGGCGCACTGGTCTTTAACCCCGCCCATCCGGATTCTCCGGATAGCCTGACAGAAGCACAACGGCAAACCCTGAAGGCGGAACTCGAACAGTATTTTTCAGGCTCCGCCAATGCCGGCCGCCCGCTTGTTCTTGAAGGCGGGCTGGACTGGCGGGAAATGTCCCTCTCGCCAAAGGAAATGGACTGGCTCGCCGGCAAGGACGGCTCGGCACGCGAAATCGCGCTGGCCTTTCACATTCCGCCCCAACTTATCGGCATTGACGGCTCGCTGACCTTTGCCAACTTTGAACAAGCCCGTCTGGCGCTCTTCGATGATGCCGTGCTGCCCCTGCTGGGCCATATCCGTGACGAATTCAACGGCTGGCTGGCGCCAAAATTCGGTGAAAATCTTGTTCTTGATTTTGATCTGGACGCAATCGAGGCGCTGGCGCCGCGGCGGGATCGTTACTGGGAAAAAATATCAAGCGCCGGATTTATGACGGTTAACGAAAAAAGAGAAAAATTCGGCCTGCCCCCCCTGAAGGGCGGCGACAACCTCGGCTAGGCCAAGAGCCCAAGCAAAACACCCGCTGGAAAAACAAGGACCCCGCTATGGCACTGATATCAAACCTTGTGCATCAACGCACAACCTCGGAAGGAGCGGGGAATATCACCCTATCCGCGCTGGCAGGCCGGCAATCCTTTTATCAGGCCTTTGGTACCGGCGGCAGCGATATGTTCTTCTATTTCATCAGCCATACAACGGCGTCTGAATGGGAGATCGGAACCGGGCACTTGCAGGATGCGACGACCCTTGCCCGTGATACTATCATAGCCTCGAGCAACAGCGGCACCGCTGTCAATTTTTCTGCCGGTGAAAAAGAGGCGATAAACGATATCCCTACGCAATATCAGGCTATTTTGCCCCTCAGTATTCCCAGCGTCTCCGGACTGCAGGCCGCCCTTGATGGCAAAGCCTCTCTGGGCCACACGCATCTTTTGGCTCAGATCAGCGATGCCGGCACCATGGCGGCACAAAATGCCGTCAATTACTACACCGCCCCGCAAACAGATACCCTGCTTGCCGCCAAGCAGGCCGCGGATACAACCCTGACCTCTCTGGCAGGGCTTGACGCAACAGCTGGCCTGATAGAGCAAACAGCGGCGGATATCTTCGCCAAACGCCTGATGGGCGTTGCGAACGCAAGCGATATCCCGACGCGGGCGGATGCCGATGCCCGCTATGCCGCTGCGGCGCATAACCACAACGGCGTGTACCAGCCCGCCGACGCTACCCTGACTGCGCTGGCCGCCCATAGTGCAAGCGGATTGCTGACACAGATCGCCACCGATACCTTTACCGGCCGCACAATTACTGCTGGCGCGGGGATTGCAGTTTCGGACGGAGATGGCGTCTCGGGAAACCCGACAATTTCGGCTTCAGGCAATGTTCTGGCTGCGGCGTTCGGCATCACGATCGATGGCGGCGGCACCGCGATTACGACAGGCGTGAAAGGCTATATTACAGTTCCCTACGCGATGACTGTCACGGGATGGGATATCCTCGCCGATCAACCCGGCTCAATTATTATCGATGTCTGGAAAGATAGCTACGCCAACTTTCCGCCGACGGCGGCCGACACGATTGCCGGCACAGAAAAGCCGACGCTTTCCTCCGCGCAGAAAAATCAGGATAATGCCCTTTCCACATGGACGACAGCCGTCTCTGCCGGTGATGTCATCGCCTTTAACGTCGATAGCGCGACAACCGTGACGAAAGTTTCAGTCATTGTGAAAGGAACGCGAACATGATCTATACCCTCCTGAAATTTTCGGCAGAATGCGCCGCCGGAATTTTATAGCCGTTGGCGGCAATGACCGGCCCTTCAAATTTGAAATCGAGGCAACAGCATGACGTATCAGACCATTTACGGGTTGGAAATTCCCAAAGCCATGGGGGGCATTCCGTCACTGGGAAATACCACAATTGACGCCGATGGTGAAAAGACAGCTTTCATATTTAATGCCCCCGTTACAGACACCCTGACCAAAGTCGGCTTTTTTACCAAAACAGTGACGACAAGCGGCGATCTTGATATCAGAATCGAGACCGTTGACAGCAGCGGATTTCCGACAGGCACGCTTTGGGGAACCAATACCAATGTAACGCAAACAATCAACGCCACCGACGATAATACATGGTTTGAAGTAACGCTGACCGCTGGTGCGGCATTGACGGCTGGAGATATATTTGCGGTCGTCATCACCAGAGGCAGCGGAACTTTTGCCGGACAAATACATTATTCCACCGGTTCCGAATTTGACAAGCTCGGCTTTCCCACATTGTCCGCATATACAACGTCCTGGGCCTCTTTCACAGCTGCCGGCATTGTCGCCGCGCTCTACTTTTCCACCAACGGATATTACCCGATGGAGGGAATTCATGGCGTAGGAAGCACAAATTACCTTGCAACCTATAACAACACCTCGACGCCAGACGTTATCGGAAACGTTATCAACATTCCCTACGCCGCAAAAGCCAGTGGAATATGGGTCGTTGCTGACTTTGACGGACCTGCCGTCATAAAGCTGTACGATTCCGACGGGGTAACGGTGCTGGCTGCGGTAACAAACGATGACAACACGCCAGTTACCGCGACAGGAACGCTCAACTACCGGCTTTTTACGGCAGAAGTCGCGCTTTCGGCGAATACCGATTATCGAATCGCCGTCGAGCCTTCATCCGCTACAAACCTGTCGTTTTATTACCGTGAATACGCCAGCGCCGCAATACGGGCGCAAGACACGCATGGGGTGCGCGGTTTTTATACCAGCGCCAAGGACCCCACGGGAACAGGCGACTGGACTGACGACACAACAAGGATCGCCGCGGTCGGGCTCCTGATCTCCGCCATAGACTTTCCCACAGGCGGTGGCGGCGGAACAACCGGCAGTTCATATACCTGGATCGCATAAAACATCAGGCCTAAAGGATCAACCATGCCAGGATTTGCCATTGGCACCATGCCGGTCGGCGGCAGTGAAGGAACTGCTATCTCCCCTCTGGCAGATCTGCCGTTTTACCTGCACCATCGCGTTTTTGCGCTCAAAGCAGTTTTCGACAAGACCGCTGCCAATACCGCGTGTTTTGCCGCCACAACAACGGCAAAGGCGCTTTATTCCAAAGACGAGAATATTCCCGTTACCATTTCGTTCTGAGAGGCTTTATGCACAGCATCAAACACAACCTGATTTCCGCCAAAAGCGGGGAGCCGGTCAATATTGTCTTTACCATTACCGATCAAAACGGCCTCGCCGTTCCCGTTGACGGCGCGGAAGCGACTTACAAAATTGCCCGCCATGCCGATGAACCCGCACTTGTGACAAAAACGCAGACCGCAGGCATAACGCTTTCCGGCAATATCGCCTCTGTCACTTTCAATACAGCGGAGCTTGCCGCGGAAGGCAGCCCTCTGCGCGGCGTTTTTTTCGCCCAGCTTAAAATCACGAAAAACGGCGACGGACTGATCGTTGCCGAAGGGCCGATTCAAATTGATCCGGTTATTTCCTGAGACTCCACTGAAAAGGCGCCTTGTATGACATCCCTGTTTTCTTATCCGCATTTTGACAGTCCGCTTGAACTGAAATTCATTGCCGAAACCGGTGTCTTTGAAGGATATGCCTCGGTCTTTGACATGACCGATGCCGTCCACGACAGGATTGCGCCAGGCGCTTTCAGCAAGAGCCTGCAGGAATTCAGGACGGAGCACAGATTGCCCCCGCTGCTCTGGCAGCATGACATACGGGAGCCGCTGGGAGCATGGCGGGACATGCATGAGGACAATCACGGCCTTTTTGTCAAGGGGGAGCTTTTTATCAATGATATCCCGCGGGCAAAAGAGGCCTGGAAGCTTTTGCGCGAAAATGTCGTCACCGGCCTCTCGATCGGTTACAGGACAAGAGAATCCCATTTCGACGAAAAATCCGGTGTGCGTATCCTGACGGATATCGCGCTGCTGGAGGTTTCCATGGTCACCTTTCCGGCCAATGACGCGGCACGAATCCTGCGCGTCAAATCGGCATTTGCCGCCGGAGGGGTTCCCACCGAACGTGAATTTGAGGCCTTCCTGCGGGAAGCAGGCCTGAGCCGCAAACAAGCCAAAGGGCTTCTCTCCTTTGGCTACAAATCCCTCCTGCCGCGGGAAGCGGCTGCAAGCGGAGACGATGACGACCTTCACGCCATTACGGCGCTGACGGAGACGCTCCGGCGACTGGCCGGAAATTAAATCACCCCCTTACAAAAGGACACATCATGACAAATGACACCCGTAATCCGGACGTACGTTCCACGGTTTATGACCTTGGCCGCGCTTTTGAATCATTCAAGGACGCCAACGACCAGCGTTTGCGCGAAATCGAGCGCCGCGGCGCCGCCGATCCCCTGACGGAAATGAAGGTGAACCGCCTGAACAGCGAAATCAGCCGCGCGATTGACGCCGCTGACACCGCCAAACGCCGTGTTGACCAGATTGAAACCGCTCTGGGCCGTTCGCCGCGCGGCATGGGCGGCGATGAATGGAAAGAAGCCGAGGCCTTCCTGCTGGAACGCAAGGGCCATAGCCAGAGCGAGCTCGGCATTGATGCCTATCGCCAGTATAAATCCTCTTTCAGCAATTACCTGCGCAAGAACAATGCAGGTTCGGCTATCGACGAGGTCAAGGCTCTTGCCGTCGGCTCGGACCCCGATGGCGGTTATGCCGTCACGCCGGACATGTCCGGACGTATCGCCGCGCTGGTGCGCGAAACATCCCCGCTGCGGCAGGTCGCCAATGTCCTGACTATTGGCACGGACGCTCTGGAGGGCTTTAACGATCTCAATGAAGCCTCCTCCGGATGGGTCGGGGAAACGGAAACCCGGACGGAAACCGCCGCACCGAAAATCGGCGAATACCGCATTCCCGTTCACGAACAATATGCCGAGCCCCGCGCCACACAAAAACTTCTCGACGATGCCCTGTTTAACGTCGAAGAATGGCTGGCCGGAAAAATCGCGGAAAAATTCACCCGCATGGAGAACGAGGCCTTTGTCAGCGGAAACGGCGTACGCAAGCCCCGCGGTTTCCTGACTTATGCCGCGGGAACACCCAGCGCTGCAGGATTTTCCGTGATCGAGCAGCTCCCCTCCGGTGCCGCCGGCGCCTTTGCCGCAACAGACCCGGGTGATGCCCTGATCAACCTTGTCTTCGGCCTTAAATCCGCCTATCGCGAAAATGCCGTCTTTATGATGAAGCGCACCACCCTCGCCGAAGTCCGCAAGCTGAAAGATACGGCCGGAAACTATCTCTGGCAGCCGGACTTCCAGATGAAACAGGGCGGCACGCTGCTCGGGTTCAACGTCATGGAAGCGGAGGACATGCCGGCGATTGCAGCCAACAGCCTTTCGATCGCTTTCGGCGATTTCAATGCCGGATATCAGATCGTTGATCGTCAGGGAACCCGCATCCTGCGCGACAGTTTCACCGCCAAGCCGTATGTCAAGTTCTACACGACAAAACGCGTCGGCGGCGACGTCGTGAATTTTGAAGCTATCAAGCTGATGAAATTCGCCGTTGCCTGAACCTAAACTGATTGGCGCGCCGTCTCCCCAAACCGGGCGCGCCGCTGCGGGGGATGCTTTTTCCATGCGGGCGCCCCTCCCGCCTCCGGTTTAAAAAACCGCGAAAAGGTATCCCCCCGCAGCCTTTTTAACGCATAAATGAAAGGATTTTTCATGCATAACATCGTGAATAATGTCGTGATTGCCCAGCCGCTCAACCCCCAGACGATTCAGGCCGCCGCCCTGAACTCCGGCGATATTGACCTGCAGGGATTCGAGGATCTGGCCATCGTCGTCGCCGTCGGCAATATTGCCGATACCCTGAGCGCATCAGTACGTATCGATCTCAAAATCGAACAGGCCGACGATGACGGCTCCGGCGCTCCTGGCGCCTATGCCGCTTGCAGCGATGAAGACGTGTTGAACTTTACAGGCCTGTCTTCCGGTGTGTTTGCCAGCATTGATGCCTCAGGCAAGGAAAACAAGCGTCATGTTATCGGATATCGTGGCGGCAAGCGTTTTGTCAAGGTGACCGCAACCCCCATTTCCCTTGCAACGGGCGGCCCGATTGCGATGCTGGCGCTCAAAGGCATGGCTCATGAAACCCCCGTTGACAATGCCTGATTTGACGACCTCCACCTGCGCCTGAGGGTGGGGGCCAGTACATGCCCGCTCTCACCCTCTTTTTTTAAACCTGTTTCAAGAGAAGTATCATGACCGCCCCCTGCCGCCTTGTGGAAACCCTTGCTCCCGGCGCCGAGCCGGTGACGCTGGACGATTTAAAAAATCACCTGCGCCTGAACCATGATACCGATAACGACCTGCTGGCCGGTTTGATCGCTGCCGCGCGGCAGAGTTGCGAGCAATTTACGGGCTGCGCGCTGATTACCCGCAGCTATAGCCTTTATCTAGACTGCTGGCCCGGCAAAGCCTGCGAATCTTGGTGGGACGGGCTGCGCGAAGGCGCGCGGCTTTCAGCCCCCTCGGTTCTTGTGCTGCCTCACCCGCCACTTGTCTCCGTGATCCGCATCAATATTTACGCGGAAGACAATACCGCAACGGAATATCCCGCCGCATCCTATTTTGCCGACAATGCCGGAATCCCGGGGCGGATTGTCTTGAAATCCGGCATAAGCCCGCCCACGCCGGGCAGAAATGCCAGCGGCATCGAGATCCAGTTCAGGGCCGGATATGGCGCGACACCGGAAAAAATTCCGGCTGCCCTGCGTCAAGGAATCCGCCAGCTGGCGGCCCATCTTTACACGCACCGCGGCGATGAAGCAGCAACGGCCCTCGCCACTTCCGGCGCACAGAACATGTTTCAACCCTTTAAAAGAATGGGGCTGTCATGATCGGCCGGCTCCGCGAACGCCTGACCGTCCAGCGCGAAATCAGGACGCCCGACAGCAGCGGCGGCTTCGCCGTGAGCTGGCAGGACATTCCCGCTGATCCGGAAGTCTTTGCTGAAATTGCACCGTTGACTTTTCGGGAGGAACTTCGCTTCCGGCAGATTGCCACGCGCGCCACACATCGCATTATCATCCGTCACCGCGTTGATATCACGACCGACATGCGGCTGACCGACGGGACACGGATTTATAATATTATCTCGCTTCTTCCGCGCGACAGCCGTCTGGAATATCTGGTTATTATTGCGGAGGTAAGGGCGCCTTAGAATCCTCTGCGGCAGAATCAGCCTCCTCTGGAAAAGGGCCGAGGGCTTCCGTGGCAACAGGCTTCCATACCGTCGCCGCACTATCCGCTTTGGCAATATCCGCATGGGCGAGGTTCTCCGCCACCTTGCTTGCCATCTGCCGCAATGTAGCCTGCGTTTTTTTATTCTGCGTCTGACGGGCGGCAATCGTAAACCACTTATAGGATTCAACATGATCGGGGATTAATTCCTGCGCCTTGTCATCGCTTCTGTTTCCCCTGTAAAGAAGCATGGCGTAAAGAGTGGCCGCGGCATTTTGCCCGGCTTGTGCAGCGCGGCCATACCACCCCAGAGCGTATTTCAGATTTTTGGCTGTTCCACGCCCCTGCTGGTACATCGCGCCAACAGCAGCCATGGCATCCGGATGATTCAATCTTGCAGCTTTGAGGTAAAGCGAAAAGGCCTCTTTGTCATCCTGCGCGACGCCAAGGCCCTGACTATACATGTTGCCCAAAACAATCATGGCGCGCGCATCGCCGGATTCGGCAAGCGGGCGAAGATAATAAATAGCCTGCTGCCAGTTCTTGCGTTCATAGGCCTCCTTGCCCTGTTCAAAACTGGCCCAGGCGCTATTGACTGAAAAAAACGAAAGGGCTGCCGCCACAAGCAGACCCTGAAAAAAGTAGCGCTTTGCCATGAAGCCCTCCGGACAATAAAACAACCTTGTTTAAAAATAAGCGTTTTTACCAAACTTTCAAAGGCCAGATATCATGACAGCCCCGCTTTCCAATCTTCAGAGCGCCGTTTATGACCGCCTGATTACAAACGCCCCGCTGACGGCGCTTCTTGCCGCCGGCACCGCCAGCATTCTTGACCATGTGCCTGCCGGTACGGAATTTCCTTATGTCGCTTTGGGAGAAATGACGCAAACCGCGCTCAGGACCCAGAACGGAACCAGTCATGATATTCATCTTAATATCCATAGCTATAGCCGTTATTATGGTTTTGCCGAAATTCAGAATATAATGGCCGCCATTGCGGCGGCTCTGGAAAACGCGGATTTTCCCGTAGACGCTTATCAATTGGTTCTTTGCCAATCCCTTGAGGCCGCAACCTTGCTGGAAAGTGACGGCGCGACCCGCCACGGAATCCTGCGTTTCCGCATCATCCTCGACCCGCTTTAAAGGAGTATATCCATGTCCCTACAAAAAGGCCGCGACCTTCTGCTCAAAATCGGCGATGGCGGTTCCCCGGAAATATTCACGACGATCGGCGCCGCCCGCACGGCTTCGATCAGCCTGAACAACGCGCCTGCGGACGGAACAACAATGGACAGCGGCGGCATCCAGCACTTCATTGCCGATGCCGGCGTACAAAGCCTGAGAATTGCCCTTGACGGACTTTTCAAGGACAGCGCGGCCGAAGAGCTGCTGCGCGCCGCAGCTTTTGACCGCAGCGTCAAAAACTACGCTCTTTTCTTCCCCAACGGGGACAATTATCAAGCCGCCTTTGTCATCGACGCCTATGCCCGCAGCGGCAGCGCCGAGGGTCTCGAAGCATTTAGCCTGACGCTGCTGCGCAGCGGCAACGGCAGCTTTACACCGGGAGCCTGACCATGAACGCTCTGAAGCTTCCCCTGCCGGACGGACAGATCATGCTGCACACAACATTGGCGCTTGTCTCCCGTCTGGAACAGGACAACGGCAATGTTTTTCTATTGGCAGAGCAGCTGGCCAAACAGGCCCTGCCCCTGACGGAAATTATCGATATCCTGCATGACGTCTATCTCCTGACCGGTGCAAAAATTGAAAAGACGGCGCTGGCAGAATTTTTTTTGGGGCGTCCGCCTGTAACCGCTCCCGTTCTTTTGGCACAAATCCTTGTCCAGCTGATTTCCCCTTTGCAGGAAATAGGGGTCTCCCCGCCGGGGGAGCGCTGAGCAGCCCGGGCCGCCAGAGCGATTTGAGGGGCCTCCGCGGATTTATGATGGGTGTTCTGGGCTGGCCACCAAAAACCGTCATGCAGGACGCGAGCCTAGAGGATATCCGCGATGCGCTGGCCGGATTCCGCCGCTACCACACGCAAAATGAATCCGGCGGCCGCCCGCCACCGCTGTCCACGCTGCAAGCGCTGATGCACCGCTTTCCTGACAATCCGGAACATAAAGGAAATATATAATGCCGCTGTCTGAAGAAACGAATAGCCTTTCCCGGGCCCTCGACGACATGAAGGATAAAACCGGCGCCCTGCAGGAATCGCTGCGCGGTCTGGCCGAAAACGGACTTCATCCGCTTTTCAAAGCGCTGACGCAATCCCTGTCCGCCGCACAATCAACGGCCCCGCGAAAACCCGAACGGGATATTATCGCCGGCACCCTGGACGGCGTTGCACGGCACGAACTTCCTCATGTGATCAGCGCTATCCTTGGTCTTCCGCTGCCGCAAAACGGCCGGACTGCCGGAGGTGCCGATGGCGGGATCACTGTGGTCATCAATAACAATACCCAGACAAGCGTAACGGCACGTGAACTTTCTACCTCGGATGACAGAAAATATCTGGAGATTACAATTGACCAAATGGTGGCCAACAGTCTTTTGCGCGGCCGTCAGACTTCCGGCGTCTTGCGCTCCCTTTTTGGGCTGGCCCCAGATCTGACCGGCCGATAAGGAGAATAGTCTATGCCACAATGGCCTGCTACGCTGCCCGTTTCACCGCTGCTCGACAATTTTCATGAAACCCTCCCTGCCACCGTTCTGCGTACCGAGATGGAGCAAGGGCCAGCAAAAGTCCGGCAACGGACAACGGCGGCCATCCGCAAAATTTCTTTCGGATACCTTCTGAACAGCGCGCAGGCAGGCATTCTTGACAATTTTTATACCACGACGCTCTCGGGTGGAGCGCTGGCCTTTGACTTTAGCCATCCGCGAACGGGGGACACGCTGTCCTGCAGGTTCATCAATCCGCCGGAATATGCTGCCGTCAACGGTTCCTATTACCGCGTTCTTCTCTCTCTGGAGATTTTGCCATGAGCCGCAATATTACTCTCTCCACCCGGCAGGCGCTCTATGCGCCCGAGACCAGCGAAGCCTTTCTGATTTTGCTCACGCTTTCCCATGAAGCCCTGACGGAGCCCCTCCGCGTCACGAGCGATGCCGTCATCACCCTCAGCCGCGGCAACAGCTTTGTTCCCTTTCCTTTTGAGCTGAGCCTGCCGGATGATGACGATAACAGGACTCCACGCGCCCATCTGGTCATTGACAATATTGATCGCCAGATTGTGGCGG
This sequence comes from uncultured Rhodospirillaceae bacterium, assembly GCA_964458415.1. Taxonomy (GTDB): domain Bacteria; phylum Pseudomonadota; class Alphaproteobacteria; order Micavibrionales; family UBA2020; genus CAYWIT01. The sequence continues at coordinate 33,642 of CAYWIT010000015.1, read as the reverse complement.
CGGTCCGCAGCCTGACGTCCTCGCCTTCCGTTCTGATCGAGATTGTCCGTGCCGCGGAACCGGAAACCGTCGAAGCCGCATTTACCGATTTTCGCCTGACCGACGTCACCTACGATTCGCAAGTTGTTGCCGGGAATCTGACGCTTGAAGACTTCACAACAGAGCCTTTTCCAGCGGCAAGCTTCTCTCCCAGCCTGTTCCCGGGGTTATTCTAACATCTTGAGGTAACACACTTTTTTCATAGTATTCATATTTTGTTTATTTTTCTTATGGTAAAATTTAAAAAACTGGGATAAAGTAGTAAAAATAAGCTAATAATCGGGCGGTTAATCAAACAGTTTGAAACTGTCCCGTAAGCAAACGACGGGCTGGAGGGCTTGAAATATGAACGGTGGTATCAAATCGCAATTCGTTAGCGGTGCAACCAATACAGAGGCGGGGAAATACCTGCTGGGATCCCTTTCCCTGATTGGAGAAGATACCCGCGGCGGCCTCTCGCAAAACGCGCAAGCCACCATCAAGGGCATGAATGACTATGTCGCCGCTAATCCAGATAAAACAAATCCGGAAAAATTCCAGTCTTATGTTGCCAAATTGTCTTCCACGGCCACTGAAATGAAACCGGCACAATCCCGCACCGTCAAACCAACAACCGGCATGATGAGCTGACACAACTCTTTACCTTTATTCTTCTGAAAACCCGTCTGGAGCAATCCGGCGGGTTTTTCAATTCCAGAAAGCACAGCCTCCATGCCCATTCCATTCTGGGCAGGACATTATATCGGACTGCCCTTCAAGGATCATGGCCGGGACCGCAGCGGGCTTGATTGCTGGGGTCTGACACGACTGGTTTTGGCAGAGCAATTCGGCATAGCCCTGCCCTCTTATGTCCATGAATATGACCGCACAACGGAAACCGCCCGTATTGGCGCACTGATCACAAGGGAAGCCCTTCTCTGGCAAGCCATTCCTGCCGACACGGAAATTCTTGGCGACCTGATTCTCCTGCGACTGAATGGCCAGCCCATGCATGTCGGTCTTGTCCTTGGCGATGGCCAGATGCTGCATATCGAATGGAATATCAACAGCGTCATTGAACGTTACCGTGAAAACCGCTGGAGCCGGCGGATCAGCGGTTTCTATCGCTACAGCCCCTTGCGTTGAATCTTTCTAACGACAAAAAAAATGAACAACCCGACGAATAATTTTTTTGCCGTGACGGCAGCCACGCATCCTTTCGCCGTGGAACGCATTCACCGTCAGATCGCAACCGGTAAATCCGTTGCGGAGATGATTCGCCTGTTTCAGCCGGACCCCCTGCTCCGCCGCCATGTTCACGCCTTTCTTGACGGCCATGCCCTGCCCAATAACCATCTCGCGCGCATTTACCCCAAGGCCGGCACAACCCTGAGCCTGCGCATGGTGCCCATGGGCGGCGGGGGTGGCGGAAAAAACCCGCTCCGCACCGTTCTTTCTCTTGCTATTCTGGCCGCCAGCCCCGCGCTGGCTGCCGGTATTTCCGGCGCGCTGGGCGTTTCTGCCGGCACAACCTTCCTTGGCATCGGTGCAGGCCGGCTGATTACAACCGGCGTCAATCTTCTAGGCCGGTTGGCCCTGAACGCGCTGGCCCCGCCTGCCCGTCCCAGATTCTCCGCCCTTGGCAAGGAAAGTCCCTCCCTGTTTATTCAGGGCGCCCGAAATCAGGCGGTTCCCTTTGGCCGGGTGCCGCACGTTCTGGGCCAGCACAGAATGGTTCCCCCCCTAGGGGCCCTGCCCTACACGGAAACCGTCGGCAAAGATCAATATCTGCGCATGCTGTTCATCTGGGGATACGGCCCGCTTCATATCAACGATCTCAAGATCGGCGAGACGCCGCTTGCCGATTTTGACGATATTGAAATCGAAACACGTTTTGGCTATGAGAACGACACGCCACTGACCCTTTATACGAACAGCGTTTTGCAAAACGATTTGCAGGTCGGCCTGCGCAAGGCTGACGGCTTTATCACGCGCACGACCGAAGCCGATGCCGAGGAAATCTCGCTGGATATCACGCTGCCGCGCGGATTGTTCAAATTCAATGCCGCTAATGCCAAAACCACCGCCACCATACAGCTGGAAATCCAGTGCGCCCCGACCGGAACAAACGACTGGAGCGCACCCGCCACCGGATATAAAGCCATTGCAGCGACCGTTCAGGGAAATTTTCCGCGACCGTCCCCCTATATCCGCGCAAATCGTAGCTACCCCGTCCGCCGTATCGATCGTATCGTACTCGACCCTGCCAGCGGCGCTTGTAAAATTCTTCAGGGCGTCCCTTTCCGTGTCGGGCTGGATAAGAAAGAAGCCTCGCCGCCCGCAGTGCCAAAAGGCTTTCTGGCCATTGCGCGGGTAGAGCGTCAATCCGGCGACGCAGCCGTCATCCCTGCTTCAAAAATCACCGATGAACGCAAAAGCAGTCTTTTTGGCGCAAGCTTTCAAACGGCAGGGGATTTTCTGGCGACGCCGGCAACAACCGCAGATAAAATCGACATCGCCGCGGGCGGATTGCAATTTACCGGGCTGCTGGTTTCCGCCAAGCAATCCTCCGCGCTGCGGAAATCCGTGAGCTTCCGCGTTGCCAAGGGACAATACGATGTCAGAATTCGCCGCCTGACAAAGGACGCTACAGACGACAATACTTTCGATGAAACGGTCTGGACAGCGCTCCGCACCATTCGCAGCGCCACCCCCGTCAAAATGACCGGAATTGCGATGACGGCCCTGCGCATCCGCGCCACGGATCAGCTGAACGGCCTGATTGACCGGTTTAATGGCGTGGTCCATTCCATTCTTCCGGACTGGAACGGCACCGCCTGGGTGGAACAGGTTACAGCCAATCCGGCGGCACTTTTCCGCCATGTCCTGCAGGGAAAGGCCAATGCGCGCCCTCTTGCCGACAGCCGTCTTGACCTTGAAAAAATCAGGATTTGGCATGAGGCCTGCGCGGCGACGGAACGCGAATTTAACGCCATCATCGACTACGATATCTCCGTACAGGAAGTTCTTCAGGACGTTGCTGCCGCTGGCCGGGCCAGCCCGGCCCTGCAGGACGGAAAATGGACGGTGGTTGAAGACAGGCTGCAAACCATTCCAGTACAGCACTTTACCCCGAGAAATACTTTTCGCTTTCAGGGACAAAAATCCTTTGACGACATCCCGCATGCCCTGCGCGTCCGCTTTATCAATCGCGAGAAAGGCTGGCTGCAGGACGAACGGCTGGTTTTTGACGACGGCTATGATGAAACAACCGCGCTTCGCTATGACTCTCTTTCCCTGACAGGCGTTACCTCCGCAGAGCAGGCCTGGCAGGACGGGCGCTATCACATCGCCACGGCAAAATTGCGGCCAGAAAATTATATATTTTATACGGACATCGAGCATATCGTTTGCACACGCGGCGACCTGATCCGTTTCAGCCACGATGTCCCCTTGTTCGGACTCGCCGGCGCCCGCGTCAAAACCGTCATCGACAATGGCGAGGCACCGGCGCTGGCTACCGGCCTTGTTCTGGACGCGGAAATGACAATGGCGGCCGGAAAAAATTATGCCCTGCGCATCCGTCAAACTGATGGCACCTCCCTCCTCCTTTCCGTTACAACAGAAGAAGGACGGTCTTCCACTTTATCCCTCGCGACGCCGATTCCTCTTACGGAAGCGCCACATGCCGGCGATCTGGTCATTTTCGGCGAGAGCGGCAGCGAGAGCGTCGAACTGATCGTCAAATCCATCGAACCGCAATCAAACCTGAGCGCGCGGATTGTTTGCGTTGATGCCGCCCCGGCAGTCCATGACGCCGGAAACGGCGCCATCCCCGCTTTCTCCAGCCAGATCACCATGCCGTCCGACATGCAGCGGCCGCCCACGCCGGTTTTGTCGCAAATCCAGTCCGGCGAGGAGGTTCTGATTCGCCAGACCGACGGATCACTGACAAGCCGCATTCTTGTCACCCTGCAGCCTCCGGCATTTTCATCCTTTCTTGATACCGAGGTTCTGATCCGGGCCGCCGATGAAACGTCTTTTCGCCCCGCCGAAATTCTGGGCCGGACACAAAACAGGATTTCCGTGACGGACGTTACGGAAGGAGAAAGCTATGACCTGCAGATCCGTTATATAACGTCAGCAGGGGCGCATTCATCCCCGCTTGCAATCTCCGGCCATCGCGTCACCGGAACAACGGCACTGCCCTCGGACATCGAAAATGTAACCCTCAATATTCTCGGGCAAACGGCTTATCTCTCCTGGATGCCCGTCACCGATCCTGATCTCAGCCATTATGTGCTGCGGTTTTCACCCGCTATCACCGGCGCAAACTGGAGCAGCGCCGTGGATATCGTTTCACGCATTGCCATGGATTCCAGTTCACTCGGCATTCCTGCGGCGGTCGGCACCTATTTTCTTAAGGCCGTCGATACCGGCGGCCGCATGAGCGCAACCGCCGCGCAGGTCACTTCCACTATTGCCGCCCTGAGCGGATTTAACGCAATCCTGACCGTCAGCGAGGACAGCGCCTTTGCCGGAACACGCGACGGGCTGGAACGAAGCGGCCCTCTGCTGCAGCTGAATGGCATAGACAGCCTTGATAACTGGGAAAATATTGACAATACCGTCAACGTGGATATCGGTGATGCCGGCCTGTTATCGTCGGGCATTTATAATTTTGCCAATACGGCGGATCTGGGAGCCGTCTATACCTCCCGCCTGACGGCGGACCTTCTTGTTGAAGGCCTTGATCTGAACGGAACGATCGACAATCGCGACAATATCGACGCGCTGGAAAGCTTTGACGAAGCCGCTGATCCTTCCCTCTGGTCCGTTGGGTTGCAGCTCCGCACAACAAAGGACAATCCCGGCGCCGGACCAGACTGGACACCCTGGATGCCTTTTGTGGTGGGCGACTATACCGCCCGCGCCTATGAGTTCCGCGTTATCATCCAAAGTTATGCCGCCAACGTCACACCCGCCCTGTCACGACTGCGCATCAATATTGATATGCCGGACCGGACTGCCGGAGCTGGAAACATCACAGCGGCGATAACCGGTAGTGCCGTTGCTTTTGACCGCCCCTTCCGTGCCGTTCCCGCCCTGTCCATCACCGCGCAAAACATGCAAAGCGGCGATTACTACGCCATTACCGCCCAGACGGCCGCCGGATTCAGCATCCAGTTCTTCAATAGTTCCGGCACGGGAATTTCCCGCACCTTTGACTACCTCGCCCAAGGCTACGGCGAAGCCGTCTAACCGATATATTTCACAGCATAGGAGGATGAAATGACACAGGCAAACCCCGTTATCGGAGCCAACAAAAGCGGTCTGGTCTACCGTCAGGAAGACAATGACGGCAAGCAGGCCCTACTCAACCACCACAAGGGCGCCACGGCGCCCGCCTATGCCGAGTCCGGAACAGTCTGGCTTGACGACGCCGCCACGCCCTGGCTTTTAAAAATCCACGACGGCGCGGACTGGATGATCTGCGGCTCCGTCAATGCCGCGACAAACCAGTTTATCCCCTATCGGGACGGCAGCGCGCTTGGCGATGCGGCGATTAAGACAGTAGGAACATCAGGTCCAAATCTGCCGAGTTTCGATCTGCTGGCCAGCGAAGGGTTTTTTTGCCGCAACATCATTGTTAACGGCGATTTTCGCATCGGCCAGCGCGGCACTGCTTTTACCAGCACGACTGTTCCGCCCAATAACGACGATACCTATACCTTCGACAGATGGGTGCTGCTTTCGGACGGAAACAACATTACCGATCTTGCACAGGATTTAAGCACCATACCTCCCGGAAGCTCTGCCGCCTTGCGTCTGGATGTCAAAACGGCGAATAAAAAATGCGGTCTGTTGCAAATAGTTGAAACCCGGCAGGCCGAAGCCATTATCGGCGGGGCGGTTTCCCTGTCATTCAAGGCCCGCAAAGGCTCCGCCAACGCCACTGTCGATACCTTACGGGCCGCCGTCATTGCCTGGTCCGCCGGCAGCGACGACCTTGTCACCAGCGATATGATCAGCGTCTGGGGCGCAGAAGGCACCAATCCGATCCTGATTGCCGGGGCAACCTATGAGAACACACCGGAAAATCTTGCCCTCACCAACAGCTACCAGACTTTTAAAATCGAGAACATCTATCTGGATACGGCAAATACCCGCAATATCGCCGTTCTGATCTGGATCGACAACGGGGACGGAACGGTGAATGACAGCGTTTATATCTCCGATGTACAGCTCCAGCTTGGCGCAAACGCGACTGAATACGAATACCTGCCGGCCGCCGTCACGGAGATTCTTTGCAAACGCTATTTTTTGCGCCACCAGCGCCTTTCGGGAACAGCGCCGGTTATCGGCGGCGGTCTCGCCACGGCAACCGCCGCTGCACGATTTATCGTGCCCGCCCCGGTTAAAATGCGCGCCAATCCCGTGGTCACCGCCGCCGGTCTTTCCGCCATAGGAAACGGCGCCAGCATTTCCCTGACAACAGGCGACATTACCGCCGGGCAAGCTGATGCCAATGGCGTGACGATTGCCACTGGAAAAACAGGGTTTACCGCGAACCACAGCTATGCGCTCTCCCTGGCGACCGGTGCCGCAAACTACGTTGACTTCGACGCGGAACTTTAATCATGCCCGGCGACATTATCGGACTTATCACCCTTTCCATTACGCTTAGCATCCACCTTGTCACGACCGTATGGTGGGCCGCGTCCATCACAAAGCGCGTCGAACATATCGAGAAATGGATCAGTCATAACGAACACACTGCCGAAAGACTGGCAGCGCTGGAACAACATCTGGAGCATTTAAATGACGGCATTTTGCGAATTGAACAACTCCTGCGCCAAAAACACAATTGAGGACATGATCATGGCTGCTCTCTTCCTGCCACGCGGGATCCGCAATCACAATCCGGGTAACCTGCGCCTGACAAAAACTCGCTGGCTCGGTCAAAAGCCTGTTCAGACGGATCCCGCCTTTGTTGAATTTTCCGAGGCGATTTTCGGGCTACGCGCCCTGATGAAAACGCTGATGACCTATCATGCCAAATACGGCCTTGATACAATCGAGACCATTATCAACCGCTATGCGCCGCCGCATGAAAATGCGACGGATCATTATATCCACACCGTCTGTCGCGCTCTCGGTGTCCGACGGCGCGACAAACTCGATTTATCAAACCCGACGATAATGACCTTGCTCTGTCGCGCCATTATCCGACAGGAAAACGGCGCGCCGCCCGCAGGATACCCTGCCGCATGGTATCCCGACGAACTTTACGCCGCAGCCATTCGTTCCTTTTAAGGACCTTCCCATGATCTGATTTCAACAGGAGCCCTGCATGTTTACTTTCAGGATTTTCATTGCCTACCTAACCTCCCGCGCCAAGGAACGCTCGACGTGGCTGGGCCTGACGTCGCTTTTTGTGGCGCTGGGCCTGACGCTTTCGCCGGAGCAGACGGAATCCGTTATCGCCCTCGGCATGGCCCTCGCCGGACTGATCGCCGCCTTCAGCAAGGATGCCGTTAAATGACAGGTTTCATTTTTATCGGAATGCTGTTTTTTTTGTTCCTGACGGGCTTTCTTGTCCTGATTTCTTTCAGGGGAGGAAAAACCGCAGAGCGCGCCGGCAAGGAGGAAGAAATCAATGCTGCTGTCAAAAAAGCGCTGGCTGTTCATGATCGTTTGCAGCATGACGCTGACTATGCAAAACGGGTGCGCCAAAGATTCACGCGGTGACTTTTGCAGCCTCTATCGGCCTGTTTACACTTCTTCGGCGGATACCGAGAAAACGCGCCACGCCGCAGATATCAACAATGCGCTCTGGCTTGAAATATGCCCGGGTTATTTTTATGCGCCATAACAAGCCTGATGATACATCACCTTGAGCAGAATTTTTTCCAACGGCTTGTGCCCCCCGCGCGCCGCGTAATCCCGCGCTGTCTGCCCGCGCCCGTCTTCATGAAAAACGTCGATCCCCGCCGCAATCAAGATTCCCGCCATTTTAATATCCCCCGCCGTCGCCGCAAGATGCAGCAAGCCCTGTCCGGACAGACGATCGGCGACATTAAGCCGTGCGCCCTGTTCGATTAAATAGCGGGCCACAGTATAATGCCCCTGCCTGACCGACAGCCACAGGGCTGTATGCCCAAAAGGATGTATCGGCGCATCAAGGATAGCCCCGCCTTTCAGCAAAAAAGCCACCATCTCCAGCTGACCGGCCCCCGCCGCCTCATGCAAAGGGCGCCGCCCCTCGTCATCCGGTAAATCTATGCTGGCTCCCGCCTCGAAAATAATCTCCGCACTGAGAATATCCCCTTCACGCGCAAGCTCATGCAAGAAGCTTTGCCCCACCAGCGGAGAGCGTGGCAGGTCCGCAATTTGAGCCATGAAATCTTTTGTTTCCAGATTGAAGTTATAGGCGATGAGATCCGTTTCTATCATTGGTGCCGCCATAGTGACCTCCTTCGGGGTGAGTAACTTGACAACTATATCTGGTAGATAATCCCATTATAGACCACAAGATCATGAATAAAGTGTTAAGCCTGCAACAAAAATGTATGTAGTCTAATAAAGCCCAATAAAATACGGGATTTCTTGCCGCGCCATACTTTTACATAGCGCTATTTTCTCCATGACTTATGCGATTGAAGTTATGCTTGTTAAGACAAGCCGGTCTGAGCATTCGGCTCAAAATCTAATGCGCGAAAATATCCTCTTCGCCCCAGCCCGCCAGATCCAGCTGCGCCCGATACGGCAGGAAATTAAAACAAGCCTGCGCCAACCCTTCCCGTCCTTCCCGTGCCAAAATGGCATCCAGCGCCGCTTTGAGCCGGTGCAGATAAAGTACGTCCGAGGCCGCATAATCCATCTGCGCCGGCGTCAATGTTGCGCCGCCCCAGTCCGTAGACTGCTGCTGCTTGTCCAGCTCGACCCCCAGCAGATCCTTGCACAGCGTCTTCAGGCTATGGTGATCGGTGAAGGTACGGGTCAGTTTTGAAGCAATTTTTGTACAGTAAATCGGTGTCGTCCGTACATTCAGGTATTGCTGCATGATCCCCACGTCAAAGCGTGCAAAGTGAAAAAGCTTTGTCACCGTCACATCTGACAGCAATTTCTTCAGATGAGGTGCGTCATAACTCTTGCCGTCAAATTTGACCAGATGCGCATTTCCGTCGCCGGAAGAAAGCTGGACAAGGCAAAGGCGGTCCCGCACGGGGTTCAATCCCATGGTTTCCGTATCAATTGCTACGCATTTTCCAAGATCAAGCCCGGAAGGAAGATCGCCTGTATGCAGGGTTACTGCCATAGAAATTCAAATTCCGAAACCAGACTGTTAAATACCTATCCAATGGTGCCCAAGATAAGACTCGAACTTACACGGGTTGCCCCACAGGTACCTGAAACCTGCGCGTCTACCAATTCCGCCACTTGGGCCCTTGCTCCGGCGGGGCGGTAATTCCCTGCCAGATCATGGATGCAGGATTCTTAAGGCAATCCATCGTATTTGTCAATCTATCAATTATGAATAGAAATATCGCTTTTTCATTGGCCTCGGGCCGCGTTTTTTCTAAAGTATCAGGGGGATAAAGGGGATAACCTTATGAAGGTGCTTGTCATTGACCGCGAGGCCTTAACCAATCAGCTTCTGATTTCGAAGCTGAACGCAAAGGGGCATGAGGCCGTTGCCGAACCCAACAAGCAGGCGGCCTTTGAAAAACTGCAAAACGGCGGTTTCGATTGCATCATGATAGACCCCGCCCCTTTGAGCGAAGCCAAGCCAGTCGTCTTTGCCGTCACGAAAAATATTTCTTCCGAAATCAAGCCCTACCTGCTGCTGCTTTCAAAAACCGCCTCGACCGAAGATGCCATTCTGGCGGGAACCAACGAAGTCCTCAACAAGCCGCTTTCCTCGCAGGACCTTGAGCTCAAAATCGGCAACGCCGAACGCCTGCTTGAAATCAATCGTCAGCTGGCACGCGTCGATAATGTCCATTCCGAAGGCGGCATGATCGGCAAGGCCGCTTTCAACCAGCTCTTTCTTTCCGCCCTTGACCGCGCCTTTCGCTATGGCGAGCGCAGCCTGATTGTCTTTATCGCTCTGGTCAACCATCAGGAAATTGTCGCGGAGGCCGGTGAAGACGCCTTTACGGACATCGTCCAGAAACTCACTGAAAAAATGACCTTCATGCGCCGCCAATCTGACGTTATCGGCCGACTGGGGCGCCATGAATTCGCGATTCTTCTCCAGCGCCCCCAATACGAAACAGAACCGCTGGACGCCATTAACCGCTTCTCCGAGGTTCTCGATAAATTTTACCGGACGTTCGAGAATAAAAAATCAGCGCCCTGTTTGCAGCTCACCCTCGTTGAAATACCGCAGGGCGCCAAACATGCGGAGCGCCATGTGCCGCTGGCGGCCATAGAGGACAATTCCTGATGGAAACACGGTTTCAGCTACTCGAAGACATCCTTAAAAAATCAAAAACGCTTGGCGCCGATGCTGCCGACATTGTCCTTTGCGAATCCACTTCCCTGGCCGTGACGCGCCGTCTGGGAAAACAGGAATCGCTGACCAGATCCGAAGAATCGGAAGTGGGATTACGCGTGCTCGTCGGACAGCGGCAGGCCATCGTGTCCTCGGCGGATATTGCGCCAGACGCCTTGTTTTTCATGGCCGAACGCGCTGTCACCATGGCCCGGGCCGTTCCGGAGGATCCCTTTGCCGGCATTGCCGCGGAAAACGAGCTGGCCACCAGCCTCCCTGATCTGGACCTCTATGATTCAACCGAACTCTCCATTGAAAAAATGAATGCGCTGGCCGATGAAGCAGAAAATGCGGCGCGCGCTGTCAGTGGCGTGACAAATTCGGATGGCGCAGAAGCCAGCCAAGGTCAGGAAGCCGTTTTTTATCTGGCCACCAACGGCTTTAAAGGCGGTTTTTCGTCATCGGGCTTCAACCTCTCCGTCTCGATCATTGCGGGCACCGGCACTGCCATGGAAACCGATTATGATTTTGATTCAACCACCTTTTTCAAGGACCTGCGCTCCGCCGCAGAAATCGGCCACGCGGCGGGGACTCGTGCGGTCCGCGCCCTGAACCCCCGCAAAGGCAAAACCCGCCAACTGCCCGTTATTTTCGAAAACCGTGTTTCCGGCGGTGTGATCGGCTCGCTTGCCAGCGCCATTTCCGGCGGCGCCGTCGCCCGCGGCACGACCCTGCTCAAGGACAAAATGGGCGCGAAAATAATGCCGGATAATGTCAGCATTATCGACGATCCCTTTCTACGACGCGGGGCCCGCTCTCATCCTTTTGACGCGGAAGGCCTTGCGCCTTGCAAGCGCACCATTATTGAGAACGGCGTTCTGACCGGATGGCTGCTGGATCTTGCCTCGGCCCGGCAGCTCGGCCTGCGCTCCACCGGAAACGCCAGCCGTGGCACCAGCGCGCCCCCGTCACCGCGTCCTGCAAACTTTTACATGCTCCCTGGGCCAAAATCACCGGAAGAACTTGTCGCCGAGATTGAAGAGGGGTTTTTCGTGACGGAAATGATGGGGTCGGGCGCCAATATTGTTACCGGTGATTACAGCCGCGGGGCCCGCGGTTTCTGGATCGAAAACGGCAAGATCGCATATCCTGTCAGCGAAATGACCATTGCCGGAAATATTCTGGAGATGTGGATGAATCTGGCGCCAGCCAATGATCTATCACACCGCTATGGCATCGACGCCCCGACGCTGCGCATTGACGGCATGACCGTCGCCGGAACCTGATTTATTATAGAGTTGTCCGTTGCCGGATTTTGTGTTGCGCCTGTGTGCGCCGTCGTGACGGTGAAAATGAATAATTTGGGTCCTCTTCCATACTATGCTCTTCACACCGCCGGACAATTTCGTCACGCAGAACCCGGAATTCCATTTCCGTTACCCTCTCCGCCCGTGTCACCACCTGTTCTATCAAGCGCAACGTTTTTCGTTCCCAGACCGGCAGCGTTTGCAAAAACGCCGTGGAAAGTGCCCGCACAGACGTTTCTCCCGCCGCTGCAAATCCATATGAAACGGCAATTCCGGCAGGAAGCGGAAAACCGGAAACGCGTTGAGACGCTTTTCCCCGTTCTTCCCGCAGGCCCTGTAAATCAGATTTTTTTACCGCTCCCGCAAGGGAAGAAAAATAACCGCTCTTATAATGGGGAAGCCCCCGCAACATCACCTCGGTAAACAAAGCGCGCCGGTAAGAGGCTTCGTCCGTATCCGCGCCATAAGGCCTTGCTGCAAAAAAATCCTGCATGACGGTATAGGGCGGCGCGTTTGATTCGAGAATGCATTTAAGATAGGCAAGCTGGCCCGCTTTCAGAAACCGGAGCGCCAGCATGGCTTCCGTCGTAAAGGCATCCGCCTCGATCATCAGCCGCTGAATATGCAAGGATCGGATTTCTTCAGAAGACAAGGGCGCGCAGGGATCGGCTATTCCCATTTCCGCGAATTGTCGCGCATGGTGCAACTCGTGCGCCAGCGTCAAAGTCATTTTGGCGGGATTGCCGGTATTTAGCACATAGACCGCATCTTTCTCAAACAGGCCGTGCAATCCCCCCAGCTCCCCGACCACATGAATGGCGATGCCGTTTTGCGCGGCAAGATCAATCAGCGCTTTGCCCTCCGGCAGCACGGAAAGATTGCGCATGATCTCCACGCGGCACGCTTTATGCGAACCGTTGATGATCTGGCTGAAGGTATTTTTTAGTTTAGTAAACATATGCACCTTAATTTTCATAATTATAGCATATTTTTAAAGCCGCCGTCAAGCGAAAATCTATAATGAAATCAATGTTGTATTGCTGAAAAAAAACGGCTTAAAAGGCCTTCTCACCAGAACAAACCTGTTCTCCGCGACCCAGCGCCGCCAAAGCCGTCATAACAATCTGCACGGCGTTCAAACCCGCCTGCTCGTATTGTTTCTGCGGGAGACCCTGCTCGATAAAGATATCCGGCAAAGTCAAAGTCCTGATCTTCAGCCCGCTATCCAGCCTGCCCGCCTGTGCCAGATAATGCAGCACAAAAGCGCCAAATCCCCCCATCGCCCCTTCCTCCACCGTCAACAGAACGTCATGTTCCCGCGCCAGCCGCGCGACGAGATCCTGATCCAGCGGCTTGGCAAAACGCGCATCCGCCACCGTTGTTGACAGCCCCATGGTCTGAAGCTGATCCGCTGCCAGCAGACATTCTGCCAGCCGCGTGCCATAGCTCAGCAAGGCAATTTTTGTTCCCTCACGCACAATCCGGCCTTTGCCAATTTCAAGCGGCAGGCCTTTTTCCGGCAGTGTCACACCGGTTCCCTCGCCGCGCGGATAACGCAGCGCAGATGGCCCCGCCTCATAAGCAACCTGCGTCGCCACCATATGTTTCAATTCGGCTTCGTCTGCGGCTGCCATCAACACCATATTCGGCACACAGCCCAGATAGGCAATATCAAAAGCCCCCGCATGGGTGGCGCCGTCAGCCCCGACAAGTCCGGCCCGATCCAGCGCGAAACGCACCGGCAAGCGCTGCAACGCGACATCATGCACGATCTGGTCATAGGCGCGCTGCAAAAACGTTGAATAAATCGCACAAAACGGCTTAAACCCTTCGCTGGCCAATCCCGCCGCAAAAGTCACCGCATGCTGTTCGGCAATGCCGACATCAAAAAAGCGATCAGGAAATTCTTTGGCAAAAGCATCCAGCCCTGTGCCCGCCGGCATCGCCGCGGTAATGGCGACAATCCTGTCATCAAGCCGCGCTTCCTGCAACAGGCTCTCGGAAAAAATGCCCGTATAGCTGGGGACATTTGTTTTTGGCTTGCTTTGCGCCCCCGTCACGACATCAAATTTCGTAACGCCATGCATTTTATCCGGCGCCTTCTCGGCCGGAGAATAGCCATGGCCTTTTTTTGTCACGACATGAACGAGAATCGGGCCATCATGATTGCTGTCCCGCACATTTTCAAGCACGGGCAAAAGATGATCAAGATTATGCCCGTCGATCGGACCCACATAATAAAATCCCAGTTCCTCGAATAAGGTGCCGCCCGTCACCATGCCCCGCGCGTATTCTTCCGCCCGTTGGGCCGCCTTTTGCAGCGGCGGCGGCAATTTTCCGGTCACTTTCTTGCCCAACTCGCGCATCCCCAAAAACGGCTTGGAGGAAATCAGGCGCGAAAGATAAGCACTCATCGCGCCGACCGGCGGCGCAATCGACATGTCATTGTCATTCAGAATCACAATCAGCCGGCTTTTCAAATGGCCGGCATTATTCATCGCCTCATAGGCCATGCCGGCGCTCATCGCGCCATCGCCAATCACACAGATAACTTTATTTTCCTGCGCCGCCAATCCCGCCGCAACCGCCATCCCCAATCCGGCAGAAATCGACGTCGAGCTGTGGCCCGCTCCAAAGGGATCATAGATACTTTCACTTTTGTTCGTAAATCCGCTCAAGCCTTCCGGTTGGCGCAGCGTCCGAATACGATCGCGCCGCCCGGTTAAGATTTTATGCGGGTAGGCCTGATGACCCACATCCCAGATCAGCCGGTCCTGCGGCGTATTAAAGATATAATGCAGCGCAACGGTCAGCTCGACCACACCCAGCCCGGCACCAAGATGTCCGCCGGTGATCGAAACCGCCTCGACCATTTCACGGCGCACATCATCCGCCAGTCCGGGCAGATCTTTTCTGTCCAGTTTTCTAATGTCGGCAGGAAGGTCAACCTGATCCAGAAATGGAGTTTGCGGCACGTTTTCATCCTTTTCCCGTTGTTATATACTTATTTTGGAAAATTTTAAAGGGAAGATAAGGCCATATTTTTCTTTCAATTATGCTAGCATTGTGGTAACATAATGCATGTTTTTATTTATGTAGAGACTCGTCATGACCTTTCACGATACCGATTTACAGCCGGAATTCGACAAGGCCGCCGACAAGCGCCCCTCCAACGATGAAACGCGCTATTTCGCCATTGCCGCGATGTGCGGCAATCTTGACTATATCCAAGGCTTTCTCCAACGTTATCCGGATGCTGCCGATGCCACCCTCAGCTACGGCAACGGCTGGACAGGCCTGATGTGGGCGGCGCGTTACGGCCAGCTCCCGGTCATTGACCACCTGCTGGAAAAAGGCGCCAGACCCGAAGCCCTGAACCGTGATGGCAAGAGCGTTCTTGATATCGCCAGCCTTCACCATTACAAAAATTTCGCAAAAACCATCGAGGAGATGCACGAAGAAAAAGCCGCCCTCAGGAAGCGGTGCCGCGATGAAGAAATCAGCCGCGCCTTTCAGGCAGAAATTTTCCGCCCGATCAAGGCTTTCAAACCGCTCCGTCTCGATAGAAATCATTAATGTCGCCAGCCAATGTCCTATGAGTCACATTTCGGTGTTTATGCCCTGATTGTCCACCCACTTGATGGCTGTATTCTTTTAATTAAAAAAGCGCTCGGTTGTTATACAGGCCTATACGACCTCCCCGGCGGCAGTATGGAGGCGCACGAGCTTTTAGAACAAACCCTGTGCCGCGAAGTCCTTGAAGAAACGGACTGTACCGTCCTGAATATGCAGCAACTGGGGACTTTTAGTACGCTCTATCCCCACTGCAGAAAAGAAGAAATGATAGTTTTGCGCCATATCGGTTGCATTTATCTAACGACCATCGCCGGAACCCCCAGAGAAATATCAAACGGCACCGACGATAGCGCCGGCTGCCTCTGGCTACCTCCCCACAAAATCACTGCGGAAAATTCTGCGCCTTTTGTCTTGCAAGCGCTGGCGGCCTATACCCGCCGCTCCAGCACGTAATGGGCAAGATCCTTGAGCAAATCCACGCGCCCGTCATCGAAGATGTGCAGATGGCGAATCGCCTGTTCCACCAGCATTTCCGCGCGCATGCGGGCCTGTTCGCGGCCCATCGCCGTGACAAAGGTTGCCTTTTTGCTGTCCTGATTGGTCGGTTTGCCCATCATCGCCGGATTGCCTTCGGCATCCAGTAAATCGTCCGTCACCTGAAAGGCCAGCCCGAGATCGTGCGCGTAATTCCGCAGCGCCTGACGATGGGCCGGATTGGCCCGACCGAGAATCGCCCCCGCTTCGCAGCAGAACGCAATGAGTTTACCGGTTTTAAGCCGCTGCAGGCGGCTGATCGTGCCGACGTCAAATTCCTGTTTTTCCCCGATCATGTCGAGCATCTGCCCGCCGACCATGCCGTGCATCCCAGAGGCGCTGGACAGATTGGAAACAAGCTCGATCCGCACGCGCGGGTCCTCATGCGTTTCCGGATTGGAAAGAACCTCGAAGGCCAGAGTCATCAGCGCGTCCCCCGCCAGAATGGCCGTTGCCTCGTCATAGGCCTTGTGCAGGGAAGGTTTGCCGCGCCTTGTTTCCGCATTATCCATTGCGGGCAGGTCGTCGTGCACCAGAGAATAGGCATGCACGAATTCAACCGCCGCCGCCACGCGCCGCGCGCGACCGTTATCCACGCCGAAAACGCGCGCGCCTTCCATCACCATAAAAGGCCGCAATCTTTTTCCGCCCGAAAGCACGGCATAGCGCATGGCCTCGAACAGGGGCGCTTCGGCAAGATCCGTCTCCGGGAGAAG
Organism: uncultured Rhodospirillaceae bacterium; assembly: GCA_964458415.1. Lineage (GTDB taxonomy): Bacteria > Pseudomonadota > Alphaproteobacteria > Micavibrionales > UBA2020 > CAYWIT01. The sequence goes on along the minus strand of CAYWIT010000015.1, from coordinate 16,990 downwards.
ACTAACCATGGTGCGGTTGACATTTTCCCTACAATCCTCCATCGCCTGCTGGAGTTTCGGCGAGGCCTCGCGTGGTGATGGCATTCGGTATCCCCTTGCATCAAAAAATTTATCGAAAAGCTGATCGCTAATTTTCTGTGTTCAGTTATACCCGATCCGCGCCCAAAAGGGGAAGGTTTTTAAGCATTATTCAGAAAGACTGAAGGGTTCCGTTACAGCGCGGCCCTCGGTGACAGCCGTGATTTTCTCGATCCGGCTTTGCGCTTCTTTCAGGCGTGACTCGCAAAATGATTTCAGCGCCATGCCGCGCTCATAGGATTCAATCGAAGCCTTAAGATCCGCTGCCCCGCTTTCCAGCTGCCGGACAATTTTTTCCAGCTCCGCCAGCGCCTCTTCAAAACTTAAATTCTCCAGCGCGCTATTTTCTTTTGCCATAGTTTATCTCCGTCTCAGGCGACTGCCGCCTTGGCTGTTGCCGCATCATTACCCTCTTCGGAAACAAGGCCAAGCCTGATTTCCAGCGCCCCGCAAAGCATCTGGCCCAAAGTGATGTGCATTTCCTGTATGCGGGCCGTGGTCGTTGACGGAACATTAAGCAAAATATCGCAACGTCCCGCCATTTTTCCCCCCGTTTTACCGGTGAAGCCTACCGTTGTAATCCCAAGACGCTGCGCTTCTTCCAGCGCCAGCAAAACATTCGGACTATTGCCGGACGTTGAAATCGCGATCACCAGATCCCCCCGCCGGCCAACCGCTGCCAGCTGCCGGGCGAAAAGATGATCGAAACCAAAATCATTGCCGATCGCCGTCAGCGCCGATGTATCGGTTGTCAGCGCCAGCGCCGCAATCGGCGCCCGGTCCTTGCGATAGCGCACGGTCAGTTCCGTCGCCAGATGCTGCGCGTCCGCCGCACTGCCGCCATTGCCAAAGAAAATAATTTTTCCGCCGGCACGGATGGTATCTTCCGCCGTCTGCAGCAGACGTGCAAAAACCTCCGGCAAATTTTCCCGTGTCGATTCCATGACAGCGGCATGTTCGTCGAATTCGGAAATCCAGAACTGGTTCAGATCAAGGGGGGCTGAGGTCACTTTTTGCTCCTGTTGGCTTCAAGCTGATCCGGGGTCAGTATAAACCCGGCGGTAATTTCATAGCGGGCGGCAGTCGCAGGATCCGGCATGGGTATTTTCAATTCATGTTCTTCCGTACTGACGCCTTTTCCAGCGTTGTCGATTTCGATAATCGTGGAAAACCGCGCCCTTTGCAAGACCTCTTCTGTCGGCGACAATATGGCAATAAAATAGGGTATTTCCACGCGTTTTTCTGTACCGCCCTCCGCCCGCAGGGCAGCAAAATCAAGGCTCAGGCTATAAACCATCTGATTGTTCCGTGACAAGGAACATCCGCCATAGAAATTTGCCAGCGCTACCGTCAGCGCAAGCTCTTTCCCCGTTGCATCCTTGAAAAAGACGATTTTATCGGCATCGCGCAATAAACCCACGGCAGGGCACATCGTACCGCCTTCTTCAGCCGTAACGGCACAACCCCCCAGCAGCAACGCGACCATCAATGAAAAAACTGCCTTTTTCATGTCATTTCTTCCCATTATTTACCGGTCATACACCATACTGCCGAAAGCCCGCTCGACTCAAGCCCTCTTCCGCTTTATATTTTCCGCATGAACAAACAACCCCTGACCATCCTTCTCGCCAGTCCCCGCGGTTTTTGCGCCGGCGTCGAACGCGCCATCGGCATCGTCGAGCAGGCGCTGCAAAAATATGGCGCGCCTGTTTATGTCCGGCATGAAATCGTTCACAACCGTTATGTTCTGGCGATGCTCCAGGCCAAGGGCGCCGTTTTTGTCAAGGAACTCGACGCAGTTCCGGCCGGCGCCCCCGTTGTGTTTTCGGCGCATGGCGTCGCCAAAATTATCCCGGAAACGGCAGCAAAACAGGGCCTTGTCCAGATTGATGCCACCTGTCCGCTGGTCAGCAAGGTCCACCGCGAAGCGGAAAATCTTTATCATCAGGGCCACAGAATCCTGCTCATCGGGCACAAGGGCCATCCTGAAGTCGTCGGCACCATGGGTCAGCTGCCGGAAGGCGCCGTCATCCTTGTCGAAACGGCGGCTGAGGTAGAAAATCTTGCCCTCTCCCCCATGGACAAACCCGCCTATATCACACAAACGACCCTGTCCCTTGATGATACGGCGGAAATTGTCGCGGCATTAAAAAAACGGTTTCCCGATATCACCACCTCCCGCAAGGAAGACATTTGCTATGCCACGACCAATCGACAGCTGGCCGTCAAGGATATTGCACAAAGATCGGATGTTTTGATCGTCATCGGCTCTGCCAATTCCTCCAATTCCAACCGTCTGGTGGAAGTCGCCCGCGCTTATGGCGCGAAAAGAGCCCTCCTCGCGGACAGCGCGGAGGATATTCCCTGGGAAAGCTTCCGGGACATCCGAACTCTGGGGATTACAGCCGGTGCTTCGGCGCCGGAAGCGCTGGTTCAGGACGTTATTTCCCGCGCCGGAAAACTGTTTGATGTCACACTGCAAACCGTCATGACGACGAAAGAGAATATCACCTTTAGAATCCCCCCCCTCTGACCGCCCTTTTTCCGGAATATTATAAGGCGAAAAGCGCACCGCGGCATTGACCCCGGCCGGCCTGCAGCCCATGATAGAAAAGGGAAACGCCGTGGGGAATCATGCGCTCTGTACTTATCACACGTCCGCAGCCTTTTGCTGACGAACTGGCCGACAAGCTGCGCCGCGAAGGCTTCAAGACCTTCATTGCGCCAATGACGGAATATGTGGAAATACACGCCGACTACAGCGCCCTTAATTCCTTTCAGGGTCTTGTTTTCACCAGCGCGCAGGCGGTAAATTTCTTTTCGCGGCGGACGGGGGAACGTAATTTCATCGTCTTCGCCGTTGGCGACACAACCGCTCTCGCTGCCGGACGGCTCGGCTTCTCTACCGTTTTTTCAGCCGAGGGCGATAGCGATGACGTTATCACCCTGATCCGGTCCAAAAAGGAAGAGTACCATCTTAAAAAACTTCTTCACGTCTGCGGCGCCGATACGGTGCAAGATATCGGCACCGCCCTTCTCCCGGATGAAATAGAAGTCACACGCCTTTCCGTTTACAAAGCGCAATATCTTGATGTCATGCCTCCTGAAACGGACCGCACCCTGATTGAAGGCGATATTGATGTCGTCACCCTGTTTTCCGCCCGCACTGCCGCAAATTTCGTGCGCCTGCTGCAACGGCCGGATCTGAAAGGAGTCAGCGGCGGGCTTGAAGCGCTCTGCATCAGCGAACGCGTCGCCGCAGAGCTGAAATCCCTGCCTTGGGCCGGAATTCGCATTGCAAAAAATCCGCATCTCGAAGCCATGCTTGAAATTCTCCGTTCCCCCGCCATCGGAACCGTTACCGCAGCCGCCCTTCCTGCAGACCCGGTCATTGACGCCTTTGGCGGCATCCGGCCACTGGCCAACCGCCTCGGCATCACGGCTTCCACCGTGCAAGGCTGGAAAAACCGCGGCCTGATCCCGGAAACGCGGGTACGGGCCATTTTGACGGCAGCGGCAGAAGACAACATCGATCTGGATAAAATTCAAAAACTGGAACATAAAAAAATGAATGACAGCGAAAAAACGCAGGAACAAAGGAAAAGCGAGTTTCAGGAACGGCGCCGCAGCAATGACCGCCGCCAGAAGCATACGACACTGGATGAAAAAGGCCATGTCCGCACAAGCGCCTATGCCGGTCCTGACCGCCGCACCGGCCTTGACCGCCGCGCCTATGAAGAGCGCCAGCAACAGCGTATCCGCGCGGAAAAATGGCGCTTTTTCAACCGCTCGGTCCTGACCGCCGCTTTCCTGTTTATCCCCGTCGTTCTGGCCGGTGTTTTTTTAATGGCGCCGGAATATTTCGAGCTGGAAAGCCGCAATGCCCAGTTGCAGCAAATGGAAGAACAGATGAAGCAGATGAATGAACGCATCTTGCAAATGCAGCAGGCTCAGGAAAAACAGGCCTCGCTGAGCGGAAAAATCAGCAGCCAGATCGGGAAATTCTCCCATGTCACGGAAGCCGTAAAGGAAACAGCGGGCGCGCTGGTCGATACAGCCAGCAGCCAGATTTCGGCTGTCGGCAGCGTCGCCGATAAATCCCTGCCCTTTTTGCAATTGCTGACGAATATCAACACCCTTTCACGCACAGCGGAAGGCCGCAGCGCCCTGACGAATGCCGTTGCCCGCCTGAAGGATATTCTCGCCGGGAGCTCCGGAAATGCCGATGACATGAATGCCGCTGTGGCCGTCGCCCGCAAGCAGGATCCCGCGCTGTCCACCATCATGGGCCATATCGCCCCCGAGGATCTCGGCGCCGCCGCCATGTTGCTGGCACTCAACGAATTCAGGGAAAATGTCAACGGCGAGCGCCCCTTCCAGAACGATCTGGTTTTGATGCGCAAACTGGCCGGAAAAAACGCCGCTTTGCAAAAGGCGCTGGATCGCCTGACGCCCTATGCTAAAAACGGCGTGCTGAGCCGCAGCACGCTGCAAAAAGAATTCAAGAATATTGCAGCGGATATCGTCATGGCCAAACTGCAGGGCAAGGACCTGTCCGTTCAGGAAGAAATGCTCAAACGGCTGGACCGGCTCGTCAAGGTCCGCCGCATTGACGACATCGACGGACAAAGTGTGGATGCCGTCGTCGCCCGCGCCCAGCTCCGGCTGGATCAGGGGGATGTCACTGCCGCCATGCAGGAGCTGCAAACCCTGCAGGGGGCGCCCGCCGAAACCGCCGCGCCTTGGATGGCACAGGCCACCGGCAGCATGGCCGCCGGCCAGACCGCGGAAATCCTCAGCCAGACCGTGCTAGAGCAGATGTCCTCCACTTCCGGCTTTTCCCTTGAGGGCCTGATCAGTACAATAACGGATACACTGAGTAGTTCCGGCGGCAATGTCCCGTATATGTCCCCCGCGATGCGGGACGGTCAAACGCCGACCTACGTCATGCCTTAAAAATTAAGAAGGAAGATTGAATGCTGCGGGCAATCTGGTTTTTACTGAAAACAGCCCTTCTGGTCGGTCTTACTGTCTGGCTGGCGGAACAGCCGGGCACGGTTGAAATCCTGTGGCAGGGGTATGCCATTGAAACCTCGGTCGGATTCAGCCTTGCCGTTCTCCTTGCCGGTCTGGTTCTCTGGACGCTTGCTTATCGTTTCTGGCACACCATTGTCAATGTCCCCGCTGTTTACCGGCGCTATCGTCACACCGCCAATCGTGAAAAAGGCTATCTTGCCGTCACACGCGGGCTGGTCGCCATCGCCGCCGGCGATGCCCGCAATGCAGCAAAATTTTCCGGCCGGGCAAAATCCCTGATCCCGGAAGCGCCGCTCACGCAATTGCTGGAAGCCCAGTCGCGCCAGATCAATGGTGACCCTGCCGGCGCGCGGCGGGCCTTTGCCGCACTGCTGGAAGATGAGACCGCGGCCTTTTTCGGCTTGCGCGGCCTTCTTGCCGATACGCTGCGGGAAGGAAACTTTGCGGAAGCCCTGCAACTGGCCCGCAAGGCGGATAAAATGCAGCCCAAGCGCCTCTGGGTTCTCCGCACGCTCTTTGATCTGGAAACGCGCAACCGCAACTGGAAACAAGCCGAGAAAATACTGGCCCGTGCTGCAAAGCTGGACGTCTTCCCGGCAAAAGAAGCCCTCCATCACAAGCAGGCCTTGTTGCTGGCAAGCGCCGACGAAGCCTTTTCCACCGGAAACCTGCCCGCCGCACAGAAACTGGCACAACAGGCCTTTGCATTGGATCCGGCCTATACGCCCGCCGCTTTGCGGCTTTGCCGCACCTATCTGCAGGCCAACAAGCGGCACAAGGCCCTCAAGACAATCCTGAAAGCCTGGCAAGCCAATCCCCATCCTGATCTGGCAGAATTCTGGACGAGACTGAAACCGCAACCCCGCAAAGCCACGTCCCCCTATGATATCGGCCGTGACGGCTATCTCTGGATCAAACAGCTCTATGACCTCCACCCCCAGCATCATGACAGCTTGCGCGCGCTGGGAACGGCGGCGCTGGAAGCACGGCTTTGGCGCGAAGCCCGTGATTACCTGCTGCAGGCACAGGATTACCGGCAATTGGCAAAGCTTGAACAGATTGAAACCGGCAGTGAAGCTAAAGCCCGTGAATGGCTGGAAATTGCAGCGGAAAGTCCGGCAGATCCGAAATGGGTCTGCGATGACTGCGGCTATACCGCCTTGGACTGGGCACCGCTTTGTCACCGCTGCGGCTGTTTTAACCGCGCACAATGGGTCATTCCGGCGCAGAATGATCATAATACCGGAAGACTGGCTCTGACAAATCCCTTCCGTGACGGGCTCATCACCCCCCCGACCCCGCTTTAAAGTGGCAAGATTCCGTTTTCAGTTGCTTTCAAAAGCGGTCATGGTTAAATCAGTATATATTTGTGCAAAGCAGCATCAGGAGTGATTTTTATGCAGAATACTGACCCCGTCGTTATCGTAGGCATGGCCCGTACCCCTATGGGGGCATTTCAGGGCGAGCTCAGCGCCCTGACCGCCACCGATCTTGGCAAAGCCGCCATCGAGGCTGCCCTCCAGCGCGCCGGTGTCGCCGCCAATGATGTGGAAGAAGTGATCATGGGCTGCGTCCTCCCCGCCGGACAGGGACAAGCTCCGGCACGGCAGGCCGCGATCAAGGCCGGATTGCCGGAAGGCTGCCCGGCAACCACCGTCAACAAGATGTGCGGTTCCGGCATGAAAGCCGTGATGTTCGCGCATGACAACATTCTGGCCGGAACAGCGGCGGTCATGGTCGCAGGGGGCATGGAAAGCATGACCAATGCGCCCTATCTGCTCGACAAGGCCCGCGGCGGCTATCGCATGGGACATGGCACGATACAGGATCATATGTTTCTTGACGGCCTTGAAGACGCCTATGACAAGGGCACCCTGATGGGCGTTTTCGCCGACGATACAGCCCGCAAATGCCAGATCACCCGCGAGGAACAAGATAATTTTGCCCTGGCCTCCCTGACCCGCGCGCAAAACGCGACGAAGAATGGCGATTTTTCCGCGGAAATCATCCCCGTAAAGATCAAGTCCCGCGGCGGCGAGACGGTGGTGAGTGAAGACGAGAGCCCGAAAAAAGCCAAGCCGGAAAAAATCCCCCAGCTCAAGCCCGCCTTCACGCCCGACGGCACCGTCACGGCCGCCAATGCCAGCTCCATCTCCGACGGCGCCGCCGCGCTGATTTTGATGCGTAAATCCGAAGCCGAGAAACGCGGCCTGAAGGTTCTGGCGGAAATCCGCGCCCATGCCAGCCATGCGCAAAAACCGGCGGAATTCACCATCGCCCCGATCAGCGCCACCCGCAAAGTATTGGAAAAAGCCGGCTGGGCCGCAAAAGACGTCGATCTGTACGAGATCAACGAAGCCTTTGCCGTGGTCACACTGGCTGCCATGAAAGAACTCGGCCTGCCGCATGACAAGGTCAACGTCAATGGCGGCGCCTGCGCGCTCGGTCACCCGATCGGCGCATCCGGCGCGCGTATCCTGATCACGCTGCTGTCCGCGCTGGAAAAACGCGGCCTGAAAAAAGGCGTGGCCTCCCTTTGCATCGGCGGCGGCGAAGCCGTCGCTGTGGCGCTGGAAAGGGCAGCCTGATCCCCCTTGCCCGCGCGAAAAAAAGCCCCTGTCCAGAATAAGAAGAATCCCCGCCACAGAAAGACGGTAAAATCGCTGCGCCGGTTTTTCTGGCCCCTTTTCCTGTGGGGTCTGGCCGCGGGCGTCTTGTTGCTGACCTGGTTTACCTGGGATTTGCCCGATGTCAACAAGGTCAAGCCGCTCCAGACCCAGACCAGCATCAGCATCCTTGCCCGCGACGGATCGCTGATCACGCGTTACGGCGGATTGCAGGGCGAAACCGTCGTCATCGCGGAGCTGCCGAAACATCTGATCGAAGCCGTGCTGGCAACGGAAGACCGGCGGTTTTACAGCCATATCGGCATCGATCCCTTCGGGCTGGCCCGCGCGATGTCTGTCAATATCCGCGCCGGCCGCTGGGTGCAGGGCGGGTCAACCATTACCCAGCAGCTTGCCAAAAATCTTTTTCTGACGCCGGACAAGACCATCCGCCGCAAGGTGCAGGAGGCTCTGATGGCGCTCTGGATCGAACGGAAATTCTCCAAGGATGAAATTCTGGCGGCCTATCTCAATCGTGTCTATTTCGGCGCCGGCGCCTATGGTATTGATGCCGCGGCCCAGACCTATTTCGGCAAGCCCGCGCGGCATGTCACCTTGTGGGAAAGCGCCATTCTGGCCGGCGTTCTGAAAGCGCCCTCGCGCTATTCCCCGACCGCCAATCCAAAACAGGCGCAAAACCGCGCCAAGACGGTCATCGGCGCCATGATCGACGCCGGATACCTGACCGAAAAAGCCGCGAAAAAGACCCTTCAAAGCAGCAAGCTGTCCATGACGGAATCCCGCAGCGGCAATCTCGACCGTTATTTCACCGACTGGGTCATCGACCAGATCGACAGCTTTGTTACCGGTAACGAAACCGGTCTTGTCGTACGCACGACTTTCGATCCACGCCTGCAGGCTCTGGCGCAAACGACGGAAGAAAATCTTTTTGCCACCATTCAGGACAGTGACCGTATCACGCAAATGGGCCTTGTCACGCTGGCTTATGACGGTGCCGTTCTTGCCATGATCGGCGGCCGTGATTACGCCCAAAGCCAGTTCAACCGCGCAACCCAGGCCCAACGCCAGCCCGGTTCTGCCTTCAAGCCCTTTGTCTATCTGGCGGCGCTGGAAGCGGGCTATGATAAAAGCGACATGATCGAGGACGCCCCGTTTTCAAAGGGGAAATACAGCCCCAAAAATTATGACGGCAAATATTACGGCCCGGTTTCATTAACGACGGCACTTGCCCTCTCGCTCAATTCCGCCACCGTGCGCTTGCTCGACCAGATCGGGATTTCCCGCCTGCTCGACGTGACACAACGGCTGGGATTTTCCACGAAATTCAAGCCGGAGCTTTCCACCGGTCTGGGCGCCGGAGAAACGACCGTGCTGGACATGACCGGCGCCTATACCACCATTGCCAATGGCGGCCATACCGTCTGGCCCTATGCCGTGCTGTCCATTGAAGATAGCGAAGGACGCATTCTCTACAGCCGGCAGGCGCCACCGCCGCCGCGTCTTTTCAGCGCCGCCGCCATCCGCGATCTCGACCAGATGCTGGTACAGGTCATCGCCCGCGGCACCGGACAGGCCGCCCAGCTTTCCCGCGGGCATGTCGCGGGCAAGACCGGAACATCCCAGAACTACCGCGATGCCTGGTTTATCGGCTATACAGGTCAGCTGGTCACGGGAATCTGGATGGGCAATGACGACGACAGTCCGACAGACCGTGTTTCCGGCGGAAAATATCCCGCCCGTCTCTGGCATGATTATATGGAGCCCGCCCTATCCATCACCGTGCCGCCGCCGCTTTTCGCCAGAGACGAAAACGGCGCGGAAATAGAAGGATTCTCAGAACTTCTGAACCGCTGGTCTTCCGGCACCTTCGGCACGGGGCGCGTGACCGGCAGCGACCGGCCGGTCTATAACCCTTGAGACATTCTGTCTGGCCTGATCCACAAGGGCTCCGCCCGTAAGAGAGGACAAGCCGATCAGTTCGTCCCCGATAGCGCGGAAATTCTTCAGCGCCGCAAAATGTTCGCTGCTGCGCAAATACCGCAGCAGGCCGTTATCATCCCGCGCCGCGCGGCTGAAGGCTGATTCATGTTCCAGCACCACGGCGCCGGCCCTTGCGAAATTCCGCAGCAGGCCCGTCCCATGCGCGCGCTGCTCCGGCGCAAGCTCCGTCAGGAACCGCCCCTGCAAGGCCGTCGCGGCAAAACCGGCGGTCAAATGACCCCGCAGATCGTTCAGATTTTCAATCATGGCCAGCCGCACCATAGGAGCCCTTCCCTTTTCTGCCTTCCATTATAGTTTTAAAATGCTTTACGATATATTACTTTTGGAAAATAAATTGTAAATCCTTGAAATATATAAAGTTTTATCTTGAGGGCCGTCGCGTGTAAAAGGCGCAAAAAGAAAGGGCGGCCTTTATGGGGCCGCCCCTCTTTATTCTATTCTCAGGTAAGAGAATTAGAACTGTACGTCGGTACCGACGGTGACTTGCGTGAAGTCCTGGCCATCGCCAGCAACACCCCAATCATCCGTATCGCCGAAGGCGACTGCGCCGCGGAAAGTCATGCCGGGGCCGTAGGTGTAGCCGCCGCCAACCGTGAAACGCTCAACTTCGAAGTCCTGAGCGAGTACACCGCCATGGAAGCCATCTTCCATGTCTGCCTGCAGCCAGCTTGCGCCAACATGGTATGGACCATTGTCCCAACCAGCGCCGACAACCCAAGTCGTGGTGTCGCCATTGTTGGCGAGACCGTTGTTGGTGTCTTTGTATGCAGCACCAAGGCTGAAGCCCTGGAATGCAACGTTTGCACCAACGTTCCATGTTTCCATGTCATCCGTTACACCGGCAACTTCTGCTTCATCCGAAGCATTCGAGTAGCCAGCACCGAGGCTGATGCCGAAGCCTTCGAATTCGCCATCCCAACGGGCAGCGGCTTCCCACAGGTCTTCGTAATCGCCAGCATTGTCATCTATGTTCATAGCTTGAAGGTTGTTGCCGATCTCATTTTCGCCAGCTTCTGGAGCATAAGAAACACCAGCCTGGAAGCCGCTGAATTTCGGCGACAGATAGGTCAGACGATCAGTGTTTTGGAAATCTGCATGGTCGTATTCCAGCACACCAAAAGCGAAAGGTGCTGTGTTTTCGATGCCCTGAATGTAAGTGCGCAGACCGTCAACATTGCTGTCAGCAGAAGGAGCAGCAACCTGCAGCAGGTAAGCAGCGCCATCTTCTGTACCGAAGTTGACACGGCCCCAGCCGCCAGAACCATAAAGGTAAGCTTCGTCGGTTGTGTCATTGTCAAGACCAAGGGCATCTTCTACACCAAGAACGATTTCATAGTGCGCGCCAACCGTCAGACCAGCGTCTGTCGTGGTTTCGCCGGAGAAGTGGATTTCAGTGTGCTTGCGGAAGTCAAACTCACGAAGATTGCCAGCAGCAGAATCATCGTCAGAGTAAACGCCGTAACCACGGAAAAAACCACCGAGGTCAAGATTGATTTCAGCAGAAGCGGGAGTCGAGATCACCGCTGCGCTAATAAGTGCGGTACCTGCGAGAAGTACTTTTTTCATTGTGTTTCCTCCAAATTGCCCCAAAAAGATTTTTGAGTGCGTTTTTTGATACTTGCAACGAGGACTGCTAGGAACATCCCTCGTCGCCGTTACATCAAAGAAATACCCCCGTTCCCGTCCTCCGGTCAACCGATGGAACGATCCTGACGATGCGTTGCCACGCCGGTGTTGCATCGGCGCAACAGCCCGTCCTGCGACGTTCTGGAATATCACCTTATATCCCCTTGATATTAAAAAAATATTGACCCTGCCATCATTTTTTAAGGCCTCTTTTCATATTCTTGTGGTACGCCGTCTGCTGCAATATCAAGCCCCTGATCCGAATAGAAATTGAGAATACCGCGATAAACATGGTATGAAATACGGCATGACACACATCAAGAGGGTTATATATATGTCACGGATATCTCGTTCTTTAACAGCTGCTCTGGTTCTGGCATTTTTCGCACTGCCGCTGGGGGCCTGCGCCGGAAAAATCCAGAAGGAAGCCAGCTATCCCACGCGTCCCGAAGGAACCGACAAGATTGTCTATAGCGACGAGAAACGCGACACCATCTGGGGCGCGGGGGAAACTTTCGGCAGCCGCCTGTTCGGCAAAGAAGACGACAGCAGCGCGGGTTCCTCGGGCATCGGCGTCAACAGCTTTCTCTGGCGCGCAACGCTGGACACCATTTCTTTCATGCCGATTGCCACGGCCGATCCGTTTGGCGGCGTCATCCTGACCGACTGGTATGAAAATACCGAAACCCCCGGAGAGCGGTTCAAGGTCAATGTCTATATCCTCGACAAGCAGTTGCGTGCCGATGGCGTGCGCGTCGCCGTTTTCAAACAGACCAAGGAGAAAAACGGCTGGCGCGATACCGCCATTCCGGCGCAGATGGCAACGGATATCGAGAACACCATTCTCAGCCGCGCGCGCGAACTGCGCGTCGCCCAGCTTGGCCGTGATAAAAACTGAAGGATCAAAAACGCATGCAGGACCGTTATAACGCCCGTGAATCCGAAGCAAAATGGCAAAAAGTCTGGGAAGAGCGCCGTTGCTTTACGGTTCGGGAATCCGCGGACAGGAAGAAATTCTACACGCTGGCGATGTTTCCCTATCCTTCCGGCCGCCTGCATATGGGCCATGTCCGCAATTACACGCTCAGCGACGTCGTCGCCCGTCACAAGCGCGCGCAGGGTTTCAACGTCCTGAACCCGATGGGCTGGGATGCTTTCGGCCTGCCCGCTGAAAACGCCGCGCTGGAAAAGGGCGTCCATCCCGCCAAATGGACCTATGAGAATATCGCGGTGATGAAAAGCCAGATGAAACGCATGGGTCTGGCCATCGACTGGGACCGCGAAATCGCCACCTGCGCGCCGGAATACTATAAGCATGAACAGAAATTCTTTCTTGACTTTCTCAAGGCCGGACTCGCCTACCAAAAGGAAAGCTTCGTCAACTGGGATCCGGTCGAAAATACCGTGCTGGCCAACGAACAGGTCGTTGACGGCTGCGGCTGGCGCTCGGGCGCGCCGGTCGAGCGCCGCAAACTCAAGCAATGGTTTCTGAAGATCACCGCTTTTGCCGACGATCTGCTTGACGGGCTGAACCAGCTGGACGGCTGGCCGGAAAAGGTCCGCATCATGCAGGACAACTGGATCGGCAAAAGTCAGGGCTTGCAGTTCAAATTCACGGTTATTGACGGTCCCGTGCCGGAGCTGGAGATTTTCACCACCCGTCCCGATACCCTGTTCGGCGCCGCTTTTGTCGCTATTTCCCCCGATCATCCGCTGGCGGCGGCCCTTGCCGCGCAAAACCCCGGTCTTGCCGACTTTATCGCCGAATGCCGCCGGACCGGCACTTCCGAAGCGGTGCTGGAAGCCGGCGAGAAAACCGGATTCGATACCGGCCTTGCCGTGCAGCATCCCTTTATCGCGCACAAGACCCTGCGCATCTTTATCGCCAACTTCGTGCTGATGGATTACGGCACCGGCGCCATTTTCGGCTGCCCCGCCCATGACCAGCGCGATCTGGACTTTGCCCGCAAATATGCGCTGGAAGTCCTGCCTGTCGTCATTCCCGAAGGCGCCGATCCGAAAAGCTTCGCCGTCGATATGGAGGCCTATACCGGCCCCGGCCGCCTTTATAATTCCGATTTTCTCAACGGCCTGCCCGTCGAGGAGGCCAAAGCCGAAGTGATCTGCCGGATGGAAAAAGCCGGCAAAGGCCAGGGCACCACGCTTTATCGCCTGCGCGACTGGGGCGTCAGCCGCCAGCGCTACTGGGGCTGCCCGATTCCGATCATCCATTGCCCCCGCTGCGGCATCGTTCCCGTGCCGGAAAAAGACCTGCCGGTGCGCCTGCCGGAAGACGTCGATTTCTCCAAACCCGGAAACCCGATTGCCAATCATCCCACGTGGAAAAACTGTGCCTGCCCGCAATGCGGCGGGGCGGCGGAACGCGAAACCGACACCTTTGACACTTTCTTCGAAAGCTCATGGTATCAATTCCGCTATTGCGATCCGCAAAACAGCGAAAAAGGCTTTGACCGCGCCAAGGCGGAATACTGGGCTCCCGTGGACCAGTACATCGGCGGCGTCGAGCATGCCGTCATGCACCTGCTCTATGCGCGGTTTTTCACCCGTGCTTTGAAAAAATGCGGCTATCTCGACTTTGACGAACCGTTCAAAGCGCTTTTCACCCAAGGCATGGTCACGCATGAAACCTATCGTGACGAACAGGGAAAATGGCTGCATCCGGCGGAAATCGCGCAGGGCCACAACGGCGGCATGGTCCGGAAGAGTGATGGCACGCCCGTGACGGTCGGCCGCATCGAAAAAATGTCCAAATCGAAAAAAAACACGGTGGATCCGGTCGAAATCCTCGACACCTATGGCGCTGACGCCGCCCGCCTGTTCATCCTTTCCGACAGCCCGCCGGACCGCGATCTGGAATGGACGGAAGCTGGAATCGAGGGCGCCTGGAAATATATCAACCGCCTCTGGCGGCTTGTCGCCAATGCAACTTTCGACGGCACGGGAGGGGATACGCAAGCCCTGCGCCAGAAAATGCACCGCAGCATCCACGACCTGACGCAAGATCTGGAAAAATTCCACTTTAACAAAGCCGTCGCACGGCTACGTGAATTTTCCAACGCCCTTGAGGATTTCAAAGGCGACGGAAAGATCCGCAAGGAAGGACTGGAAACATTGATCCGTCTGATGTCGCCGATGCTGCCGCATCTGGCGGAAGAGCTCTGGCAGGCGCTGGGCCATCAGACGCTTGTGGCCGAAATGCCCTGGCCCGTCGCCGATGAAAAATACCTGGCCTCGGAAAGCGTGACCATTGCCATTCAGGTCAACGGCAAGCTGCGCGCCACCATTACGCTGCCCCGTGATCTGGACCAGAAGGCGGCAGAGACGGCCGCGCTGGAAGAATCCAGCGTGCAGAAGGCCATCAAAGGCAAGACCCCGAAGAAAATCATCATCGTGCCGAACCGGATCATCAATGTCGTGGTATAGGCAAAAAATTGCGGCCGCGGTGCTGGCGGTTTTTTTGCTTGGTGCCTGCGGCTTCCAGCCGCTCTACGCCACCCGTGCCGACGGGGTCTCCCTTGACAGCCGCTATCGGGATATCGAGATTGCCAATATCCCTGACCGCGAGGGGCAGGAGCTCCGCAATGCCCTGATCGACCGGCTCTATAAAAATGGCCGGCCGGTCAACGCTCCCCTCCTCCTGAAGATCGGAAAACTGGAAATCGTCAGAAGCGGTCTTGGCATCCGCAAGGACGCCACCGCGACGCGCGGCGAAACGGAAATCCAGACGACAGTCACGCTGGTTGACCGTGCCTCCGATAAAATCCTGCTCAAGCGCACCATCCGGGCGAGCGGCGATTATAACCGCCTGAACAACCAATATGCGACAGTTGTATCGGAACGTTACAGCACGGACCGCGTCCTCGAGGATATCGCGGAAATCATCATGACCGAGCTGGCGCTCTACTACAATCGTACCCCGGCCACCGGATCATGAAAATCCTGCCGCGCAATATCGACGCCTTTGTCAAAAAACCCGCGCCGGAGACGCTGGCCATCCTGATCTATGGTCCGGATGAAGGTCTGGTGCGCGAACGCCTCAATCTTTTAACAAAAACTGTCGTGCCCGATATCAATGACCCTTTTAACGTCTGCGAAATCGCCGCCGACAGCCTGAGCGAAAATCCGGCACAGTTGCAAGACGAGGCACAGTCGATTTCCATGATGGGGGGGCGGCGCGTCGTGCGCCTGCGCGATGCGCAGGATTCCGCGGAAAAATATATCCGCGAGACCGTCGAAGCCCTGAAACCCGGGGATAGTCTGGTGCTGGTCACCGCCGGAAATCTCGGCAAAGCCTCGAAATTGCGGGATTTTTTCGAAAAGTCGGACAAGGCCGCTGCCATTCCCTGCTATGTGGACGACACCCGCGATCTCCGCCGCGTTATCGCCGACAGCCTGCGGGAGCAGGAATACCGCATTGCGCCGGAAGCGCTGGATTTTATTGCCGAAAACATTGTTGGTGACCGCGGCGCCGCCCGCGCCGAGGTTGAAAAACTTGTCCTCTATATGGGTGGGCAAAACAAAAACATTACGCTGGATGACGCTGCCGCCGCCATCGGCAATGGCGCCATGCTTTCCACCGACAATCTCAGCCAGAATATCGTCATCGGCGATTTCGCGGCCGCCGACCGCACCTTGCGCTTTCTCCTTTCCGAAGGCGTTTCCGGCGTCGCCTTGCTGCGCAACCTGCAAAACTATTATGCCCGGCTTTATATAACCCGCGCCCGCACGGAAAAAGGCGAGAGTCTCGACAGCGCCATGAAAAAACTGCGGCCCGAGGTTTTTTTCCGCTACAAGCCCGCCTTTGAGGCCATGGTGGCCAACCGCACCGCAAGCCAGCTCGAACAGGCCCTGTCCCTGCTGGTCAGTGCCGAGGCCCGCTGCAAGCAAAGCGGGGCCGATCCGGATCTTGTCCTCGGCCGCGCCGTCCTGACGCTGACGCAAATGTCCGCCCGCGCCCGTCGCCGTGCCTGAAATAAGAAGGCCCCGTCTGCGGACAGGGCCTTCTTACCTTGTTTTATCCTCCGTCAGGCGGCATTCAGCGTTGTCACAAAGTCATTGACCTGTCTGCGCATTCTTTCGGCCAGCTGGGAAAGCTCGCCTGCCGCGCCCTGCACCTGCACCGCGGCAGAGCCCGTTTCTCCGGCGGCCTGCGATACCTCGACCACATTGCTGGAAACCTCGCTCGTACCGGTCGCGGCTTCGCGGACGTTGCGGGATATTTCAGACGTCGCAGCCCCCTGTTCTTCCACCGCGGCGGCGATCGCTCCGGCGATTTCATTGATTTCGCCAATCGTGCCATTAATGCTCCTGATCGCCGAAACAGATTCGGCCGTCGCCGACTGCATTTCGAAAATCTTGGCGCCGATTTCCTCCGTTGCCTTGGCTGTCTGGTTGGCCAGATTTTTAACCTCGGCCGCCACAACCGCGAAGCCCTTGCCGGCATCGCCCGCCCGCGCGGCTTCAATTGTCGCATTCAGCGCCAGCAGATTTGTCTGCTCGGCAATGTCGGAAATCAATTTCAGCACTTCTCCGATCCTGTCCGCCGCCTGCGCCAGCCCCTGAATACGCTCATTGGTCGTTCTGGCCTCGTTGGCGGCCTT
>CAYWIT010000014.1:0-71207 GCA_964458415.1 uncultured Rhodospirillaceae bacterium | reverse complement strand
TCAACATAAGAAATGCTTTCCAGATGACGCGGCACAAAGCGCTCACGCGGCACAGTCCGCATGGCTCCCAACACGGCCTCATCCAGGACACGGTTGGGGCGAAGCTGCCCTTCAATCATATTTTCCCTTGAAACAGCAAAGGCATGTTGCATTTTTTAAATCCTGAAAACGACCGGTAGAACAACCACTCGAGCTTCATTATTACATTTTTGCAGCGCCCCTTAAAGGAAATTTTTCTCCGTTTTCCGAAAGCCGTGCGCGTTAAGCCGATTTAGTTTAAAGACGGCATAAATCGAAAAGGGAACCGCAGCACAAAACAAAAAACCCGCCTTGCGGCGGGCGATATCTTTAAAAAGATTGGCGTCCCCAAGGGGATTCGAACCCCTGTTACATCCGTGAAAGGGACGTGTCCTAGGCCTCTAGACGATGGGGACGCATGTCTATTCGAGGTGCACGATTTTTAGCCTTGTCAAAAAATAAAAGCAAGTCTTTTTTTATCCATGATTTCTAAGCATCCATCTCTGACCATTCCAAATACAAGCCTTTGAAAATTAATGATTTATTCAACCAGACGGATAATTAACCATAAATTGCAATCGGAAAATTTATAATTTAAATCAATTCGCTATATGAAAAAAACGCCTCTCTACATGTCGCCTTAACTACTCATAAAGCTTTTTACGCAATAATGGCAGTACGCAGCCATTTTCAGGAGATTATTTTATGCCTACAATGATTACAGTCAAAGATGATGAAAATCGTACAATCCATATCAATATAAAAAATATCGAGGCTTACCAAGCCTCGCCCAATGCGGAGGGATTAAACGGCGAGCAGCTGGCTGCGGAAATCATTAAATCGAACAAAGGAAATATATTATCTGTTGAGCGATACAAGAACGGTTTACGCAACGATGGGTCTAATGGAGAGGCTCAATTTCAGCACTTTAATGACAATGGGGTTGTAATTCAGGCCTTGCGGTACAGCAATGACAAACAAAATGACGGACCTAATGGCGAGCCCGCTTTTCAGTCCTTCAATGATCAGGGAGCGTTGCTGGAAGCCATAAGCTATCGGGACAACAAGAAAATAGGCACTGTTGCCTATAACGAGAGGGAAATAGAAGCTCTGCGCGAAAAAATGTATGCGGATGCGCAGATGTCGGCGAGCAAGTTCACCTTCATCCCGAATGATCTTGCACGCGCAATGTACCCGCAACTGACCCAGAAAGAATACCACGGAGATGATTTCAACAAATTACTGGATGATGCCATGGGGAAAAATGCCAAAGACATACCAGCCGGCAGTTTTTGGAACAATGGCCGTAACGAGGACACTGTCAATGTTGCATTGATATCCAAGTCTTTTCCAGAGGCAGGGCACCAGATCATAGAGATAGGCACAATCAGAAGGAATCAAGGCCCCAAGCTCTGAATCAATCCCAGATTTTTGCCGCGTCAACAATCTGAAAATTGACGCTTTTTCTACCCTGCCAGTTGTTCACGGTGACATGGCCCGCCAGATGCAACGGGGCGGATCCGGCCTTGAGCAACAGGCCCCCCAAGGCAGAATCCATCGCACGGAAGGCAATGCCCTTCACGCTCGCCCCGCCGGAAGTATCCTGCAGAAAACAGCTAACATGATTTTCTCCAACCACGGTGGGACGAATAATCTTGATGCCATGCAGCGCAAAACGCGGTTCGGCATGACCCGCCCCATAGGGCGCCAGCATTTCGAGTTTCTCGACGAGATCAAGCGTCAGGGCATGAAGCGACAAAACATTGTCCAACCTCAGCTCTGGGCTATAAGGCTGACCCTTGAGCTGATCGGCTGCATGACGATTGAGCATGGCGCGAAGATCATCCAACAATTCCCGCGTCACGGTAAAGCCTGCCGCCATTTTATGGCCGCCGCCGTTGACCAGAAGCCCTGCTTCCCGCGCCTCCAGCACAGCCGCGCCCAGATCAATATTCGAAACGGACCGCCCCGAAGCCTTGCCCATGCCCTGCTCGTCAAAAGCGACGACACAGACGGGCCGTGAAAATTTCTCCTTGAGACGCGCCGCGACGATGCCTATGACGCCGGGATGCCACCCCTCTCCGCTGACAGTCAGAACAAGGTCATCAAGGTTGTTTTCCACTTGTGCAAGAGCGTCTTCCAGCACCGCTGTCTCGATAGCTTTGCGCTCGGCATTATATTGATGGAGCTTAAGCGCGATTGATTTCGCCTCAAGCGGATCATCTGTCGAAAGCAACTGCGACCCAAGGCCGGGTTCCCCTACTCTGCCGCCCGCATTTACCCGTGGACCAAAAACAAAACCAGCATGAAACGTCGAGGGTGCCTCTGACAGATCCGCAACTTCGGAAAGCGCCACAATGCCCGGGTTTTGGCGCAAGGCCATCACACGCAGGCCCTGCGCGACGAATGCACGGTTAACGCCGATCAACGGCACTACATCGCAAACCGTGCCCAGCGCGACAATATCCAGCCATTGCAAAATACGCGGCTCGGGCCGCTCCGGCGTAAACCAGCCGCGCCCGCGCAACACGCGATTAATCGCGACCATCGCTAAAAAGGACACGCCAACGGCGGCCAGATGCCCTTGCTGGCTGTCATCATCAAGACGATTGGGATTCACAACTGCAAAGGCTTCGGGCAAGCGCGCTTCTGTGCGGTGATGATCAAGAACAATGATATCCAGCCCCGCCGCCGTCCCTTCTGCCAGCGGATCATAAGCCGTGGCGCCGCAATCCACAGTAATGACAACCTCTGCGCCCTCTTGCCGCAGCTTTAAAAGAGCTTGCGTGTTCGGGCCATAACCTTCCTTGATACGATCGGGAATATAGACGACAAGATCAGATCCAAGCGCCCTGAAATACCTCCGGAGCAAAGCCGTCGAGGTCGCACCGTCCACATCATAGTCGCCGAAGACCGCAATTTTCTGCCCCTGCATAACGACATCGGCCAACCGTTCCGCCGCTTTGTCCATGTCCCGCAGCAATGACGGATCGGGTAATTGCGTTTTTAGCGCCGGATTGAGAAATTCGCCGACGGAGTCAAAATGAATGCCGCGGGAAACCAGCAGACGACTGACGATATCCGGCAATCCATAGGCCTGGCTGATTCCTTGCGCCAGCCGCTCGTCAGCAGACGTAAAGACCCATTTCTTTCCCAGGGCAGACCTGGCAACATCAAGGACGCCCGCTTCCCGAACAAGAGCTTCTCCCGCCCTTGGAGAGGATGTCTGCACAGCTGTATCGTGTTTAAGGCTCATTTATACCCGCTTTTACGCGTGAAGTTATGCGTAGCTTCAATCCGGCGGATGGTGCCGGTTTTGGAGCGCATGATGATGGAATGCGTATGCGCCCCACCGGCAAAACGACGCACGCCTTTCAACATGGCGCCATCGGTAACCCCCGTGGCGGCGAACATCACATCCCCCTGCGCCAGATCCGTCAGGCCATATTTTTTGTTCAGATCGGTAACACCCCATTTAGAGGCACGGGCCTTTTCGGCTTCGTTGCGAAACAGCAACCGACCCTGCATAAAGCCGCCGACACAGCGCAATGCCGCCGCTGCCAATACGCCTTCCGGTGCACCGCCATAACCCATGTATATATCCACGCCGCTCTCCGGCTCGGCTGTCGCAATGACGCCGCTGACGTCGCCATCAGAAATCAGCATGATACGCGCGCCGGATTCACGGACCTTGGCAATCAATTCTTCGTGGCGCGGACGGTTGAGAATACAGGCCACAAGATCGGAAACCGCGACGCCCTTTGCTTTGGCAAGCTCTGAGAGATTTTTTTGCGGCGTTTCGTCAATATCGACAATGCCATCGCCTAGACCGATTGCAATTTTGTTCATGTAAACATCGGGCGCATGCAGAAATCCACCTTTTTCCGCCATGGCAACAACGGCAAGCGCATTGGGACCGCCCGTCGCAGTAATCGTGGTGCCTTCCAGCGGGTCCAGTGCAATGTCAAGCTGCGGCCCTTGCCCTGTGCCAACTTTTTCGCCGATATAGAGCATCGGAGCTTCGTCGCGCTCGCCTTCACCAATGACGACCATGCCATCGATGTTCAGACTGTTGAGAGCGTTACGCATGGCGTCCACCGCCGCCTGATCCGCCGCATCTTCATCGCCGCGCCCCATCAGCAGGGAGGCCGACAAGGCCGCCGCCTCGGTCACGCGCACCAGTTCCAGTGCGAGGTTGCGATCCATCGAGAGTTTCCGGTTAATGCTTGTTTCGGTCATTTTCACAGCCGCCTGCATGAGGCCTCCCCCTTCAATTTTCTGAATAATACTTATTAGAGTATTTTGCCTCTAAAATCCATCACGATTGTTGCGGTTATGAAAAAATAATTTATCGTTACGGGGCGCGGGTAATCGTGTAATAAAGCACATCAATCAAAAGAAAGAGGCCGCATCAATGTCAACAAAACCTGTCACCGTTTCGATTACGCGTCTTCCCCATGCCGAAGGCCTGAATTTACCCGCCTATGCGACAGAACATGCGGCTGGCGTCGATCTGGAAGCGGCGGTGGACGCGCCTCTTACCCTCAACCCCGGGGAACGGCAACTGATCCCGACGGGACTCTCCATTGCCCTGCCTGAAGGTTTTGAGGCGCAAATCCGCCCGCGCTCCGGCCTTGCCCTAAAAAACGGTGTTACGGTCCTGAATTCCCCCGGTACGATTGATGCGGATTATCGCGGTGAAGTGAAGATCATCCTCGCCAATCTTGGATCTGCCCCCTTCACTATCGAACGCGGCATGCGCATTGCCCAAATGGTCGTGGCCGCTTATACCCGCGTCACATGGCAAGCCGTTGATAAGCTTGATGAAACGGAACGCGGCAGCGGTGGTTTTGGCTCCACCGGTACCCAGGCCAAGGCCGGGTAACCCCTCCTCTGTGCCAATATTTGACATAATCCATAATTTTGTGTATTATATAACATGTCAGGAACATGAGGGCTCGAATGGGCGTGGATAAAAAACCGACACTGAGTGAAATTTTTCTGCAGGCCGGCGCACAGCCGGACCCATCGGATGACAGCGGCCAGACGTGGCTACACAAGATGCTGCGTGAAGAGAAAAAGACAAGCGTTGACAGAATTAATGTTGATGCGCTCATTCAAGCCTGCAACAGCATGAAAGACACTATTGAGGTAGAAAGACTTCGCCTTGAAAGCCAACTCACACAAGCAAAGAAAAACCGCGAAGACTGGCTCAAGGCCGGCATGCCGCTGAAAAAGCCGCTCAAAATTACAAATAAGCCTTTGAAACTCAACAAAACATAAGAATTCCAGCAAAATTGCATGATTGACAAGCAAAAATCGTGATATTATGAATACATAAAATATTTGAGGATCATACAATGACCTACAGCTTTGAAGATACAGGTTTACCCAATAATCCGGCCTACAGGAAAGCTTTTGAAAGAGGCTTGAAGGCTCTGATCGCTGAAGCGTCTTCTTCATCTGTGGAAGAGGCGCAGAAGAGTTACAACCACATTAGCATTCTGCCCGCACAAATTATTTGCCAGCTAGGCCTGACAGCGGAAAAAGAAGAATGTTTTGTTAAAACCCTCCTGAACGGACATTCCGCATTTACGCATGCAACAAACTGTGAAGTCAGAAAGCTGCAAAACGCTCTGATGCTTGGACTCGATGCAGTCTCGCTGGATACTAAAAAATTTAAAGCAGCCTCTGAAACCATGTCACCTGATGAGCGGCTGATGACCCAACTCGCAATCTACACATTTGTGGAGGACGCTTACAATATCGCCCGCGAAACTGAATCCGGCGCAACCATAGAAAATGCACACATCTACGCATCTGGTTTTCTCTCGGTTTATCAGGCCTTTACCCGCATGGATTATCCTCTCGTTGATGAAATCGTTGAAAGAAAAGTACAGCTCATTGCAGAGAAAATGGCCACACATCCTGCACCACAGGAAAAACAGCGCCCTGCCCCTGTAAGGCCTGCCCCCCAGCCAAAAGGCGGTTCCTGACCTCCAATACCATAACAAAGCACCTTGTCATGACGCTGTAAATTGCCTAAAAAGACTTATGCAGACAACAGCGACAGAACAGCCCGACACGGAAGCATCCGCGCCAAAACCCGAGGCGACGCCAATGATGGTGCAATATCTTGCCGTCAAGGAACAATATCCCGACTGCCTCCTGTTCTATCGCATGGGCGATTTTTACGAACTATTTTTTGACGATGCCGTCAAAGCCTCGGCAATCCTTGACATCACGCTCACCAAACGCGGCCAGCACAAAGGCGATGAAATCCCGATGTGCGGCGTGCCATGGCATAGTCACGAAAGTTACCTTGCCCGCCTGATCCGCCACGGCCATAAAGTCGCCATCTGTGAACAGGTCGAAACACCGGAACAGGCAAAGCAGCGCGGCGGCTATAAAGCGCTGGTCCAGCGGGATATCATCCGCGTCGTCACAGCAGGCACGCTGACCGAAGATACCCTGCTGGAAAAAAGCGCTCATAATTATCTGGCGGCACTGGCCGAAACCGGTGGTGCTATCGGCATGGCCTGGCTGGATCTTTCCACGGGCGATTTTATGCTACAGCCGGTGCAGTCCGGTACGCTGGGCGCGGCTCTGGAACGCGTCAACCCTGGCGAAATTCTGGTGCCGGAACGGCTGGTGCAAAATGAAACCCTGTTTGAAACCTTTGCCGACCACAGGAAAAAACTCACCATCCAGCCCAATAGCCGCTTTGACAGCGAGAATGCCCGCAAGCGGATTGAACAGATGTTCGGCGTTGCTACGCTTGAAAGCTTTGGCGGGTTCAGCCGCGCGGAAATCACCGCCGCAGGCGCCCTGCTTGATTACGTAGAACTGACGCAAAAAGGCAAAATTCCGCATCTCTCCATCCCTAGGCAATTGCCACTCGGCTCCGTCATGGATATCGATGCAGCCACACGCCGCAACCTTGAGCTGACACATACCCTGCAAGGAGAACGGCACGGCAGCCTGCTTCATACCATCGATCAAACGGTAACCGGGGCTGGCGCGCGCTTGCTGGCGCGGCATCTGTCCATGCCTCTCACGAATGTTGATGCCATCAATGCCCGCCTCGATATGGTGGAATTTTTTGTGACCCATACGGACTTGCGGGAAGACGTCCGCAAAACATTGCATCACTGCGCCGATATCGAGCGCGCACTGGCGCGTCTGGGGCTGGAACGCGGCGGACCGCGTGATCTGGCGGCAATCCGCGATACGCTGGCGCAGACCGTCCAGCTCAGCCGTATTGTCACATCCGGCGGTAAAAACATCCCCTCCGGCATTACAGCCGCGCTTGATGCGCTAAAACTCTGGGGTGCGCATCATCCGCTGGTTGACCAACTGCAGCGCGCCCTTCTACCCGATCTGCCAGCACTGACGCGCGAGGGCGGATTTATCAGCCCTGGCTATTCTCCCAGTCTGGACAAATTAATAGCCCTGCGCGATAACAGCCGTCAGAATATCGCGCAGTTGCAAACCGAATATGCCCGGATTTCAGGCATCACGACCCTGAAAATCAAGCATAACAACGTCATCGGCTTTTTTATCGAAGTGACGTCGAACAATGCCGACAAACTATTCGGTAATACAGAAAAATTTATTCACCGCCAGACCATGGCCAATGCGGCACGGTTTACGACGGTTGAACTATCCGAACTGGAACGCAAAACAGCGGAAGCCGCTGGCAAGGCCCTTGCTCTCGAACTTGAACTTTTCGCCCAGATGACACAGGAGGTCCTGTCGCAAAGCGCTCAGATATCAAAAACAGCGCAAGCTCTAGCCGCGCTTGATGTGGCGGCGGCTCTGGCTGAACTGGCCGTGAAAGGCCTCTATACCCGTCCCCGTCTTGAGGACAGCCTTGCCTTCAATATTCAGGGGGGGCGCCACCCCGTGGTGGAAAAGGCCCTGCATCGCCAGAGCGCGCAGGCCTTCATTGCCAACGACTGCGCTTTGGGCGAAGACTCCCGTCTCTGGCTATTGACAGGTCCCAATATGGCAGGCAAATCGACTTTTCTGCGGCAAAACGCCCTCATCGCATTGCTGGCGCAAACAGGCTCTTTTGTTCCAGCTGCTGCAGCGCAAATCGGCGTGGTGGACCGCCTGTTCAGCCGCGTCGGTGCCGCCGATGATCTGGCGCGGGGCCGTTCAACATTCATGGTTGAAATGGTTGAAACCGCTGTTATCCTCAATCAGGCGACAGAACGCTCTCTTGTCATTCTTGATGAAATTGGCCGCGGCACAGCAACATTTGATGGCCTTTCCATCGCCTGGGCCTGTCTGGAATATCTGCATGAAAAAAACAAATGCCGCGCTTTGTTCGCCACGCATTATCATGAACTGACCGCCCTGACTGACCGCTTGCCCAGCCTCTCCTGCCACACCATGAAAGTCCGCGAGTGGAAAGACAATATTATCTTTCTGCATGAAGTCGGCACAGGCACGGCTGATCGCTCCTATGGTATTCATGTGGCTAAAATCGCAGGTCTTCCGCCTGCCGTTATTCAACGGGCGGAGCAGGTCCTTAAAACGCTGGAAACGCCAGATGCCGGCAAAGGCAAGGCCAGACCGTCTGCTTGTGGCGATCTGCCGCTTTTCTCTCTTCCGGTCGCCGCCACTTCCGCAGAAAAAAAACCTTCCATCACTGAAGAAATGCTGGCCGCCGTCAATCCTGACACGCTTTCTCCACGCGAAGCGCTTGAAGCACTCTATGCACTGAAGGAATCTCTGGGAAATAACAAGAGTTAGGCCGTTACAACGTCATTATAACGACAAGGAATACCCCGGCGATATAAAACGCCCCGAATATCCGTAAGGAAATGTAATCCCTGACACGGACAAGCTCATGGTTCTGTGCATAAACAAGACTTGATGTCCGCACGACCTGCAGCATCGTTGCAATGATAAACAAATAGGATAAAAGATAAACTTTATCCGTCATCAACAGATAATCCACCTCCGGCAGTCCGCTGGCTGTTGTCAGCTGGAGAGCGACCAGCGTCAGCAACGCCGTGATGACGACACCAAGGCGCCCCTCGACATAGGACGGATGAACAAAGAACACCAGTGCCGTACAAAAGATGACCAGTAAAATCGGCAGGAAAATCTTGACCCCTGTCGCCAGCCATGGCCGCTGCACAGGAATGGAGAAAACAGCGCGGGAATAGGCCGGATTCGTCGTTTCCCGCAAGTCGCCAAAAGCAGTGGGGTAGGCCAGCCCCGCAACATCCATTTTGGGCTGGCCTATATTGAATCCGGGCAACTGTATATGGGGGCTGAGGGAAACCGGAGACGCGCCTGCCGTTTCATCCGGCACATACTCAAGATCGCCCGCCGCATGTACGCTATCCTCCATCGTCATCAGAAGCTCCTGACGGTCAAAAGGGTATTTCTGCAACGGAAACTTTGCGCTGAATTTTCCTTGCTCGCGGATAATCATGTAAAGAGACCCGTCAGGCATTTTCTGCGGCGTGTTGAAAAGCGCCGTCCGCACATGATCGGCAGGATCCACCGTATTCATAAACTCCATCGTTTCTGCAGGGTTGATATCCGGATCCTGCCAACGGAACCAGACATAAGCATCCAGACGATAGCTATGCGAAGAAATATCCACTTGCTGGATATCGTTGATATAGGCTCCGACGGAAACACGTTCAGGATCTCTTTCAGCCGCAGCGGAAGTCACGCCGCTATTCGTCAGCAGCACCAAAATCAAAGCAACAATCAAAACATAAAAGCGCATGATTATTCCGGCTTGCGAATATACTGGAGAGGACGCAACGGCTTGACCCCTTGCCTCCGGGCTTGCGCGGCAGGCTGTCCTTCTGCCTCGTTCAGAAACTTGACCGTCTGCGGATTGTAGACAATTTCCTCAAACCCGCTTTTGCCGTCAACGAGACGCAAATACAAATCCGGCTCTTTTTGTCTGGCGGATTGACTGAACCACCAATGGGAAACTTCCCATGCGGCGCCATCATCGTGAATAACCCTGGCCCCGCTTGTATTAAAATCTTTCATAGGTTCCGGCAATACCCCTTGCGGCTGCTTGACACGCTCACTGTCATACGCGATGGACTTTCCGCCCGCCAGCGTCAGCATCAGAATATCGACGTAATGTGAATGGCCGGTAAAATTATAGCTCTTTACCACCTCGCGCTTGCCATCTACCAGAATGACAGCATTTTTAAAAATAAATTCCGGCACATGTCCCGACATGATGAGTCCTCTGTTTATAATAAGCCTATGATAGTCGCGGCGGCGTATCAGGCCCTTTACTTGCAGGTGGCGCAATATCTCCCCCCCCTTGCTGATAGCCGGAAATATAGGGCGCATATTCCTTTTCCAGTGCCGTATAGTAAAGCTTGATGGATCGTATCTGGGTATCGCTCACATGCTGCCAGCGCTCTTTGCCCGCCGCACGCTCGCGCTCGATCTGCTCAAGTTCCTGCCGCGCTTTTGATATCGTCATATAAGGTGTTTTCGGATCAGGATTGAGCAAACGGGAAGCAATATGCTTTTTCATCTGCTCCCGCCGCGATTCATCTAGTTCTTCCGGAGCATGTTCATAGACCAGACGTCCGGCCAGTTTCACAAAGCGCCGCAATGACGGATCTTCCTTCAACTCGTCCTCAAACCGGGCATAGAAATCGCCCAACACGGCGGCTGCGTCTTTCCAGCTTTCCGTCGCATGGAAATCCCGCATCCAGTCCGTCAGTTTCCGACGCACCGCTTCCGTCGCAGGGAGATCTGGCATTTGTTCCGGCAGCCGGTTGACGGGGCCCGGAGCTTCGCTTTGCTGCAGCAATACCGCCGCCTGTTTCAACCTGTCCTGAAAGCCCGCATCGCCATGAATGACCCTCGCCCGCGCCGTTGCCACATTGTCATCAAAATCCGCCGGAATGACGGCATCAGACGCCTCCATCGGCATTAAAATCGGCTGGCTATTGCGATGCACCACCATAAAAGGGCTGTCTTTTTTCTGCTTCATGACCTCGGCAAGCTGTTCCGGCGTCATGGACAAATATGGTGCCGGATCACGGGAAAGATCAAAAAGAATCTGGGCTGCATCGCCCTCCCGTTCTACGGCACGCGTGGCAACCGCAGTGCGCGTCTTGCCATAGGCGATATGGCCAAAAGTAAAGATCCCGTGAGTGTCCAAAAATCTGCTGACCCCTTCTGCAGTCGCCAGTTCCTGCATCTGCGCCCAAAGCTCCGGCGCAGCCTTGCGTATAACCTGCGCAACACCGATGGTGGCCTTAATGTCATTCATGGCATCGTGCGCATCTTCGTCAGAAAGGACAACACCGTTCTGACGTGCGACATTCACCAACGACAGACTTGGCTTGCCGTATTCGTTCACAGCATCGAGTTTCAAAGCATCCGGCATATATAGAGAAACCGCCTTGACCAGAACCATGACATCCAGCCGACCATTGGACTGGTCATTGTGCCCGTTCTTCGCCGTTGTCAAAACAGGGTCAAATAGGTTTTGGTAAAGGTTTTGCGCCAATACCGGCTCGTCAAACCCCAGCGTATTGTATCCCGCAAAAATAATCGGCCAGTGCTGCGCCCGAAGCCACTGATCGACTTCTGCCATCATTTCATAATGGGAATATTTTCCCTTTTTCAGATCATCTGGGACAAAACCTGTCGTCAGCAAGGCCCCCGGAGAGGGCACAACCCACGACAGGCGACGGCACTCTATCTTCTTGCTCGACAGAATATTAAGATCGTCATCGGTAAAAACCAATGCGATCTGAAGAATTTGGCTGAAGTCTTTCTCAAGACCCGTAGTCTCTGTATCGTAAAATACGAACACGGCTTCGCTCACAATTCTGATTTATGTTTCTTATTGGTAAAATATTGAATATCATTTTTTGGAATGAAACGCATTAGAAAATGCACTTTAAGGAAATATAATTGCAAAATATTTTTATGATGAAAAAAGCCCCCACACCCAGAAAAACCATCCCTGCTTCACCCTGCAAAAGTGATGAGTTTAATAATAATTTCAAATTGATAGTTGATAATTTTAAGTCAAAAAAAGAACAAATTGCCGCATCTGCCGACAATCCAAAAAAGATCTCTGAATTTGGATTATATTATCAAACCAACCATACTGTTTTGGTTGATGATTTTATATCAAAACTATTAAAAGCACTCTTCCAAAAATCATCGGCAGAAGGCGAGGAGTCCTTTTGCCTGATTGCCACGGGCGGATATGGACGGAATGAACTGGCACCTTGGTCTGACGTTGATATCCTTTTTCTGCTTGAGAGCCCGGCAAACAAAAAAATACACAAACTGGTCGAATCTCTGACCGCAGCCTTTTGGGAAACAGGATTAAAACTCTCGGCTTCTGTTCGCACCATTGAGGAGTGCCTGAACACGCTGCCTCAGGATCTGCATTTTCTGACCAGCCTGCTCGACATGCGGCTCATTGCAGGATCGTCCGGCCTGTTTCGTCAACTTCGCACCGCTATTCAGCAAGACATAAAACTCTCTCCTCCCGGACAATTCATTGCCGCCAAGCTGGAAGAACAAGAGGCGCGGCATAAAAAATTCGGCGATACCCGTTTTTATCTCGAGCCAAACATCAAGGAGAGCAAGGGCGGGCTTCGCGACCTCCAAACGCTGTTCTGGCTATCTGATTTTATATATGGAATCAAGTCACCGGAGGATCTCAAAACACAGGGCATACTGACCTCTGCCGAATCGGAGAGCCTGCGACGGGCCTTGCACTTTTTCTGGACCGTACGCTGCCATCTGCACCTGATTGCGGGGCGCCCTGATGACCGCCTCGCTTTTGATATCCAGCCCCGGATCGCCGCCCGCATGGGTTACAAGGATACCAAGCCCAACATCCGCGCCGAAAAATTTATGCATGACTACTTCCATATGGCCAACGAAACGGGATATCTGACGCGCATTCTCTGTACCGATCTGGAATCGCGGGCCTTCGCAACCGGAACAACGGCTGGCACTCGCAAGCTTGCGCTGGAAGAAACCATTGACGGCTTTCCCGTTCGCAATAACCGGCTGACCATTGAAAATCCAGCCATTTTTAAAAAAACGCCGCTGGAAATAATCCGTATTTTTCGCGTAGCGCAAACATCCGGGCTTGATATCCATTCCGATGCCTTGCGCGCCATACGGAGCACTTTAAAAGCTGACAGCTTCCTGCCTCATTACAACGCAGCCTGTCATCTCTTTCTTGACATCCTCCTTGACAAGAAGGGATCGGAAAAAACACTTCGCCGCCTGAATGAAGCAGGCGTCCTCTCAATCCTTATTCCCGACTTCGCGAATATCCATGCGCATATGCAATATGATATGTACCATGTTTTTACAGCAGACGAGCACACCATCCGCGCCGTGGGCATGATGCATAAACTGGAAAACGGCGGACTGACCGAACAGGCGCCGCTAGTATCAGAAATTTTTAAAAAAATTCAATCGCGCCGCGCGCTCTATGCCGCCATGTTCCTCCACGATATTGCCAAGGGTACAGGCGGCCAGCATTCTACCAAGGGCAGCTCCATCGCAAAGCGCCTGTGTCCGAAACTCGGCCTCTCCCCGACTGAAACGGAAACCGTCGCATGGCTTGTCAGACAGCACCTGCTCATGACCATGACAGCCCTGAAACATGACCTGAACGACCCCAAAACGATATCAGATTTTGCAGCAGAAGTACAGTCGCCGGAACGTCTGAAACTCCTGTATATCCTGACTGTTTCCGACATCATGGCTGTTGGACCGGACCGCTGGAACAACTGGAAAGCAGTCTTGCTGGCAGACCTCTATGAACGGACAACACAGCTCCTCTCCGGGGCAGCGCTCCCGCCTCCGGAGACCACAACGGAAATGATGCGCGGCATTGACAAGACCCGTCTGGAAAAGGAACCAGCCGTCATTGTCATGACGCCCGATACCCGCCAAGATTCTACTGAAGTCAAAATATATACACCGGACCGCAAGGGATTGTTCGCCCTGCTTTCCGGATCCATCGCAGCCAGTGGCGCCTCTATCGTTGACGCCCGTATTTATACGCTGGCAGACTGTATGGCGCTTGATGTCTTCCGTGTGCAGGGATTAAACGGGAAAGCATACGATAACACGCCCTTCATGAAAAAAATGATCAAGGCGGCATTGAACGGAAAAATTGATCTCGATGCAGAAATTCTGGCCTGTCAAAAAACGCTTTCAAAAAAAGACCGCCCCTTTGCCGTGGCGCCGCGCATATTCATTGATAATGATGCCAGCAACAGCCACACCGTCATAGAAATTAACGGCAAAGACCGTCCCGGCCTTCTCTATGATATCACCTCGGCGCTCAGTGCAGAAGGATTGCAAATATTCTCTGCCAAGGTCACGACCTTTGGCAATCGTGCCTTGGACGTTTTCTACGTCCGGGACGGGTTCGGATTGAAAATTATCCATCCGGAAAAAATTTCGCATCTGGAAAAAACCCTCTTTGCTGCGCTGGCGCCACGCCGCTCACCCTAGGTTTATGTTAAAAAGCTCGTTTTGAAGGCGTCATTTGACCGCTCGCCTTAAAAACCTGTATACTTGATCACACGCTTAAATTCTTCCGGAGCTCACGGTGAAGCAACCAGAAAAGAAATACGAAACAACGTCAGCATGGACGCCTGACAGCTGGAAGCAATATCCGGCCAAACAGCTTCCTGTCTATGACAACCCGCAGGAGCTGCATGCCGTTGAAGAAACGCTGAAAAACTATCCCCCATTGGTTTTCGCCGGAGAAGCCCGCCGCCTGAAACAATCTCTGGCCAAAGTCGCGGCCGGAGAAGCCTTCCTGCTGCAAGGCGGCGACTGCGCCGAAAGCTTTGCTGAATTTAATCCTAAAAATATCCGCGACACCTTCCGGGTTCTTTTGCAGATGGCCATTGTCATGACCTTTGCTGCAGGGCTGCCCGTCGTCAAGGTTGGCCGCATCGCAGGACAATTTGCCAAACCCCGTAGCGAGCCGGACGAAACCCGCAACGGCATCACACTGCCAAGTTATAAAGGGGATATTATCAATGGCGCTGAATTCACCGCGGAAAGCCGTCGTATAAATCCGCAACGCATCATTCAGGCCTATAACCAGTCGGCGGCGACGCTTAATCTTGTCCGCGCCTTTGCTCATGGCGGGTATGCCGACCTGCACCGGGTTAATAAGTGGACGCTTGATTTCGTCAAGGGGCACCCCTTATCCGAACGGTATCAGGATCTTGCCCAGCGGCTGGACCAGACTCTGGCTTTTATGTCCGCCTCCGGCATCACGGGCGAAAACACGCAACAGCTCCGCGAGGTTGACTTTTTTACATCGCATGAAGCGCTGCTCCTGCCGTATGAACAAGCCCTGACCCGCGTAGATAGCACAACCGGCGACTGGTATGATGTTTCTGCACATTTTCTCTGGATTGGCGACCGTACCCGCCAGCCCGATGGCGCCCATGTGGAATTTCTGCGCGGCGTCAAAAATCCGATCGGCCTGAAATGCGGCCCCAGCCTTTCCTCGGATGAATTGCTGCGTCTGATCGACATTCTTAATCCGGAGAATGAATCCGGTCGCCTGACCCTGATTTGCCGCACCGGGCATGATAGGGTTGAAAAGCACCTTCCTGCGTTTATCCGCGCCGTGCAAAAAGAAGGCCGCATCGTCACCTGGTCCTGCGACCCGATGCATGGCAATACCCGCACCTCCTCTTCCGGCTATAAAACGCGTGAATTCGAAAATATCCTGACCGAAGTCAAAAGTTTTTTTGCCGTGCATGAAGCCGAGGGCACTTATGCCGGCGGCGTGCACTTCGAACTGACGGGACAAGACGTGACTGAATGCGTTGGCGGCGGCTATAAAATAACCGATGACACGTTGTCCGAACGCTATCATACGCACTGCGACCCGCGCCTCAACGCTTCACAGGCGCTGGAACTGGCGTTCCTGATCGCTGATGAATTGCAGGCGCACTACCGGAAAAAGCACCCCTTCAAGGACAAGGAGCAAACCGTATGACCCAAATAGAAGCGCACGACGACATCCTTAAAGCCCGCCAGCTCTATTTGAAGCTCAATGAATGCATCAGTCCGCAACACTTCAAGAAAGTTTTTTCCTCTTCTATTCAGGAACACCCCCTTGATGAATTTTATCCCGTCATCGTTCGCGCAGAGCTGAGCGCTGCTATTATCCGCACCGAACGCCTCCGCACCGAATCCCCGTTTACGTTTGACTTTCATGACTTCCTTTCGGGTTTCTTCGGACTGAAACCCGCCCACTTTATCAACCTTTCCACGCAAACAGTCGCAGATATCACCGACAAGGATATCGCCACGATCGAAAATATCTTTCGCAGCCTTGATTATACGGTTGAAAACAATGTTGTCATCGACCATCCCGACGTCAGCAAAAAGTCGCCAAAAGCCATCACGCTCCCCCCTCAAGGTGAGGCAGCGTAAAGTCACACGATAATATCAAGGGGAGCGGACGCATCTGCCGGAGCCGCTGCCGCAACCGACAGACTTTCAAGGGCTGTCTGCGCTGTGGCAAGTGCTTTCTTGGCGCTTTGAATGCTCGCGCTGAACAAAACTTTTTCCGTGCGCAGCAGGCTAGACTGCTTTGTGACCAGACTTCTTAAATCATTCATCGCCCGCGTCGCCGTGGAAATAAAACTGTCATCGTCTGCAGTTTTCGTGCCTCCCAGTGTCGCGACATAATCGCTGACAGCATCGGACAGTTCATTCGACAGCTCGGAAAGGGCTCCCGCCACCAGCGTCGCCTTTCCTGTTCCGTTGCCGTATTTCAGAGCCGCAACCGCATCCTTTACGAAGTTGACCCTGATTTGCGACAACGTCTTTGTGCGCGCATCCCCCTCAGGCTGCTCCGCTGTAATCCTGTCAATGTTTGCAAGCGTTTGCGCCCGTTTGCTTTTGAGGGAACTAAGTCGGCTGTTATTCTCTCCCAGCGCATGGTAAAGCGAGCTATAGATGGCATCAGCACGGCCCGCGATTTTGGTCGCGTACTTAAGCTTGAAATCAAAGGCAAAGTCCTTAAGAAAGGCATTTGCTGTTGCTGAAAGGCTCTCCGTCATTCTCCGGCTTTCCGCACGTGAAAAAGGTTTCTCCCTAATTTAATTGTAACATGCTGATTGTTAACATTATTTTAAATTCTCCCGCTTGGGTTTTAGGTGCGAATATGCTATCCGTTATTAAAATTAACCTTATCAAAGAGATAACATGGCAGGCACAAACCAGACCCAAGGAAAACTTCAGAAAGACCTTCCCCTCGCACCGGTAATCATTCTGGTCGAACCGCAACTGGGAGAAAATATAGGCATGTGCGCACGAGCCATGCTGAACTGCGCCGTCACCGAGCTCCGCATTGTCTCGCCACGGGATGGCTGGCCCAACCCTGCGGCTGTCTCCGCCGCCTCCGGCGCCGTTAGCGTCCTTGAGAACGCTAGAGTTTTTTCTACCACGCAAGAGGCCATTGCGGATCTTGAATACATCTTTGCCACCACCGCGCGCGGACGCGACATGGTCAAGGATATATACACAGCAGACGCCGCTGCAAAAATTATTCATGAGAAAAATGCCGCTCACATCCAGAAATGCGGCATCCTTTTCGGACGCGAACGGACCGGTCTTGAAAACGACGATATCGCTCTCGCCAACGCCATCCTGAATATCCCCCTCAATCCGGGCTTTTCCTCGCTCAACCTTGCGCAGGCCGTCCTGCTTGTTTCCCATACATGGCTATCATGTCAAAACCCCTTTACAGCGAGGGAAATCGTTCCGGCTATCGGAGAAAACACCCCAGCGACAAAAGGCGACATCGAAAATCTGCTACGCCACCTGGAAGAAGAGCTTTCCGCGCATCGTTTTTTTCGCAGTCCAGAACAAAAACCGACGACGCTCCGCAATATCCGCAATTTTTTCTTCCGGTCACAGCCGACAGAACAGGAAATTCGCACCCTGCATGGCATTATTTCCAGCCTGACTGAAAACAGGAGCGATACATGACACAGAAGCTCCACGACAATGTTACGATCCGCCAAATCAGGGCAGAGGACTGGGAACCCCTCTCCCGCATGCGATTGCGCGCCCTCAAGCTTGCCCCCGGCGTTTTTTACGCCACTTTTGAATCAGAAAGCAAAAAGACAGAAGAAGACTGGCGGCGCTGGATTACAAAGCCAAAACAGGCAATCTTTGGACTGTACCATGGCAACCACCTGATCGGCATTACCGGCATTGAAAAAGGTGACTGGTCAAATGAATCCCCCGAGCATACCGCTGTTTTATGGGGATCATGGATCGAACCGGAATGGCGTGGCAAAGGCTTTTCAAAGCTGCTTTTCGAGGCCCGGCTGGACTGGGCGGACAGCCATCCGGAAATCGAGCGCCTGCTGGTCGGCGTCCGTGCAGACAACACCGCCTCCGAAGCCTCGATCCTGCGGCACGGGTTCCACCTCCTCCGCCGCCAGCCAGAGAAATGGCATGACGGACAGGATGAAGATGTGCTGATCTTTGAAAAACGCCTGAAGCGAAAATAAAAAAAACCGCCCGTTTGCACGAGCGGCTTTTTTTGAATTTCAGGCCGATTAACGGCTGTAGAATTCGATAATCAGGTTCGGTTCCATCCGGACCGGATAGGGCACTTCCTCAAAGGTCGGCTTACGAACAAACTTGCCCGTGCCCGCTTTGTGATCAACTTCAAGGTAAGCCGGAATATCACGATCCTGCGCTTCCGTCGCGGTCAGAACCAATGTCATCTGACGGGATTTGTCTTTCAATTCGATGATATCGCCATCTTTAACGGAAATTGACGGAATGGTGACGCGCTTACCGTTCAATTTAACATGGCCATGGCTGACGAACTGGCGTGCCGCAAAAATAGTCGGCACAAATTTCATGCGGTAAATAACCGCATCCAGACGACGCTCCAGCAATTCAATCAGGTTATGACCGGAATCACCTTTACGACGGCAGGCTTCCTGATAATAGCGGCGGAACTGACGCTCGCCGACGTTCGCGTAATAGCCTTTCAGCTTTTGCTTGGCATGCAGCTGAATCGCGTAATCGGTAGGTTTCTTACGCGCCTGACCATGCTGGCCCGGGCCATATTCACGTTTATTGAAGGGCGACTTTGCGCGGCCCCACAGGTTGACGCCAAGGCGGCGGTCAATCTTATGTTTTGCTTGTGGACGTTTAGCCATTGTTTTGTTTTCCTCTGTTTTTTGTCCCGGTAGTTCATCCTGAAAAACAGGTGACGGGAACAAGGAACACATGTCCATGCCCACTTTCCCGAGAATGCAGGAAATATAGGTGTTTCCAGAGTTTTGTCAAACTAAAAATAGCCCAATAATTAACATAATTATAGAAGCATGCTAAGCACGTCGCAACAAAACGGACTGGTGGACCGATTTTTTATCATTCGGGTCTGCCGTGGTTACCAGATCCAACCCGATCTCGCTTAAAGAATCAGGATCAAAGCTTGAATACATCAACGAAACAGGGCCGTTAACTCGCCGGACGATAAGAGCCTTGATATTATCATGCGCGGCAATTCTGGACAGAATTTTCATCTGGGGCTGCGCCAGATTGGCCACAACAACAATATCATAATGCGAATAATCGATATCCAGCGCATCGCCATGAAAAACAGACATTTTATTCTGCATGTCCAGCTTTTGAACCAGACTATGCGCCAATTGGCAGGCTTCAAAATCAATATCATAGCAATCGACCTGAACACCCATTGTTTTGGCCATGCCAATCGCCGTCATGGGCATCCCGCCACAGCCTGCAAATAAAAACTTCATTTCACGCAGGGATTCATCGCTGTACAGGCTTTGATACAAAAGCCATTCCTTACGCACCAGGTTTGTATATTTATCGTACAAAATAAAATTTTCCAGCCCATCGGGCCCCTGCTGCTCAAGCCGGTGCAGCTGCTTGAGCCCTTCCACTTTTTCCAGCTCGGTTTCGAGTTTTGCGACAAGCTTTGGCAGAGATGCGCTAATGGCACTGATTTCCGGCCTGTCAAACAAGGCCGACAATTCTTCCGGCGTATAATTCTCCTGCAACATTTCAGCAGTCGCCTTCAAATCCGCAAACAAATCATCAAAGATTTCTTTTTGCTCAATCGCGCAGGCCGCCTTGTGATGAAACTCACATACCTGCTCAGCAAGTTTTTGAATACGCACCGGACAAGTACTCTCCTGCCGCAACTGTTGCCCCATAAGGACTTCAGCAACGGCAGGAAAGCCCTCACTTACACAACAAGAAGAATTTTCTGTTTGAACATACGTCATGACGCACCAAGCCTGCAATTGAAAGTCATTCTCATGATGGTGGCGAATCTGAAAATTGTCAATTGTCTTTTTAAAATCACTTATAGCCTTGGAATGAAATAAAAATAATGGTCGGAGTGCGGGGATTCGAACCCCGGGCCTCTTGCTCCCGAAGCAAGCACTCTACCAGGCTGAGCTACACTCCGACGCGGGACAAAGGAAAGCAGGTGTGTTTTTACACAATTCCAGCTCCCATTTCAACAGAATTTAATAATCGCGCTCAACCGCAAAGGAAATCAGGCGCTCAAGGTCATGCCGGACAGGATGATCCGGCAGGCCCTGTAAACATTCATGGCCCATTTTGGCAAAACCGCGTGCCTGCTCAAGCGACCTGTTCAACGCATCATGTTTCTTCAGGATTGTGACGGCCTCGCCAAAATCGTCAGGGCTTTGGTTCGCAAAATCCGTCATGGATCTTTCCCAAAACGCCCGCTCTGCGCCGGAAGCCCCGGCAAGCGACAGAATAACCGGCAGGGTCATCTTGCCTTCTTTGAAGTCATCACCGATAGATTTCCCCAAGCGCTGTTCCGAAGCGTTGTAATCAAGCACGTCATCGGAAATCTGGAAGGCTGTTCCTAAATACATCCCGTAATCGCGCATGGCCCTGATTTCATCTTGTGATCTTCCGGCAACGATAGCCCCGACTTCACAGGCCGCCGCAAAAAGCTCGGCCGTTTTCGAACGGATCACCTGCAAATACTGCGCTTCGGTGGCCTCTATGTTGTTTGCCGTCGAAAGCTGAAGAACCTCCCCTTCGGCAATAACAGCAGAAGCGTTGGACAATATGCGCAAGACATCCAGCGAACCATCCTCAACCATGAGCTGAAACGAACGGCTAAAAAGAAAGTCCCCCACCAACACAGCCGCCTCGTTGCCGAAAACAGCATTGGCTGAAGCCTTGCCGCGCCGCTGGTCACTTTCATCAACAACATCATCATGCAACAGGGTCGCCGTGTGAATGAACTCCACGCAGGCAGCAAGCTTATGTTGCCGCTTCCCCTCATAGCCGAACAACGCAGCCGACGCCAAAGTCAGCAAAGGGCGGATACGTTTTCCCCCGGAGGCAATCAAATGCCCGGCCAATTGCGGGATCAGCGGAATATCCGACTGCATCCGACTGATAATAATCCTGTTAACATTCTCCAGATCATCTTTCAGACAGGAGGACAGGCTTTCAAGCGGGTTTTCATCCGT
The DNA here is from genome assembly GCA_964458415.1 of uncultured Rhodospirillaceae bacterium. GTDB lineage: Bacteria > Pseudomonadota > Alphaproteobacteria > Micavibrionales > UBA2020 > CAYWIT01. Next base: position 49,632 of record CAYWIT010000014.1, on the reverse strand, counting down.
CTCGATCGTTTCACGCGGCCTTTGTTTTGTCTGTGTCATATCTGCCGTTTCCGGTTAAATGTGCTCCTTGTATAGCAAAATTTTTCCGATAAGATGAAAGAAATTCTTTAATCTGGAATATGACAATATGGCGCTCGACGAAGTCATTGAAACAACCCTGCTCCGCGGCGCCGTCCGCCTGTTACAGCCCAGAACAGGCTTTCATGCCTCGCTGGATACGGTATTTCTGGCGGCAGCGGTTCCCGCCAAGGATAGAAAACATATTCTGGATGTCGGCTGCGGCGTCGGATCCTCCGGTTTTTGCGTTCTGGCCCGCAATCCCGATCTTTCCCTGACCGGAATAGATATCCAGCAAAATCTGATTGATCTGGCCTGTCAAAACGCAGCTCTAAATAACTGGAACAAACAGTGTCAGTTTTTTCAGGGAAATATCCTGACAGAAAAGCATACGCCCGATAACGGGTTTCACGTTGTGATGATGAACCCCCCCTATCAGGCGAGCGGGACGCATACGCCCTCCCCAAAAGCCATCAAGGCCATCTCGCACGGAGAAGAAGCCTCCGGCGCTACGCTGGAAGACTGGATAAAATACGCCCACCGCAAATTAAAAAACGGCGGGCATCTGGCCCTGATTCACCGCGCAGACCGCCTTGATGACATCATCCTGCACCTGACGAAACGCCGGTGGTTCGGCAGCCTTGTCGTCTATCCCCTGCATTCGCATGCCGGAGAAGACGCAAAACGTATTATCATTCGCGCCCGCAAGGAACGTTATGACCCTGTTATACTAAAATCAGGGCTCGTCATCCATGAGAAGGACGGCACCTACACAAACGGCGCCCAGAAAATTCTGAGCGCCGCTTGTGCTATCGATCCAGGTTTGTAAGCTCTGTTCCGTTTACAGCTTGGGTCTATTGAAGAAAGCCTTGCGACGCTCCTCATCGGCGAGAGCCTGCGCCTTGCGCTGATCTTCCTCTGAAAGCGAAGTCAAGCGTTGCTGATCCTGTGCTGCAGCCTGTGCCCGCATTTCCTCCTGCGTCGGCTCTGGCGCAGTATTGCTTTGCACCATGCTGCCAATCGCAGCGACAGCGAGCCCTGCCAGCGCCACGGTTTCCACCATTCCCATGAGCGGACTGCCGGGACGGCCTACAACTTCAACGCGCTGCCCGGTTGCATCTGTCAGCGGCATCCCGACAACCATGGCCGGAGCCGTTGGCCGTGTATCCGCCAAATTGATCAGCGTCGTCAGCATCGTCATTCTGCCCACGGCTTCAACCAATGTGCTGCCTGTGCGCCCAACAACCTCTGCGCTACCACCGACGGCTGCCGATACCGGCTGTCCAATACTCATTCCACCATCCATGCTCATTTTAAATCTCCCCTTATTTCTGCGCCCGTATTTTTTAGGTTATATCCCTGTCTATTTGTGTATTTCATGCTCCTGCACACTGATATGCGATATTCGTCAAATGCTTGGGCGGATTGCCTGCATCTTTCACTTCCAAAAGTCCTATTTCGTTTTTCTGCTTCAACCGCTGGCAGATATACGGACTAAGCCCCTTCTCGCTATAAAGGACGCTATCATCCATCATCAGGTCAATCTTGCTGGCCCCCACCTTGAACATGATGGGCGAATTTTTGGGCAGCTCACCGTTAATCACCATGACCACATTCCCTGTTACGCCAAAAATAATAACACTTTCCGAAATCATTATTTTTATCTCCTTTTATTCTAACACAATGTCATCTTATGGGAAAATTATTAATTTAACGTTAAGCCTAAAATTTTAATAAAGGTACTGATTTGATTGATAAATTCAAGCCATTCACCGGCTTGAAACCATAATTTTCAGGCGTTTAAAAACAATTTTTTCAGCGAACAGGGCTATTTCCAGCAAAAAAGCAGAATCAGGGGGAATCATCAAAACAAATCCCCTTGCTTCAAAACAACCAGTACCGCAAATTACTCGGCCAGCTCTTTTGTAATGAAACTTTCCACTTTATCGAGAGCGACACGCTCCTGTTTCATCGTATCGCGGAAGCGGATCGTTGCCGCTTGGTCGTTCAGCGTATCCGTATCAATCGTCACACAGAACGGCGTCCCGATTTCATCCTGCCGCGCATAGCGTTTGCCAATATTCTGCTTTACGTCCATCTCGGTCATGAATTTACCACGCAAAGAAAGATAAATCCTCTGTGCAATTTCCGGCAGTCCATCTTTGTTGACCAACGGAAGAATAGCCGCTTTGACGGGCGCCATGGCCGGTTTGAATTTCAGGTACATCTGGCTGGGGCGCGAGGCATCAGGTGTATAAGCCTCCGCCAATACGGCCAGCACACCGCGTGTCAGCCCTGCCGCTGGTTCAATCACATGAGGCATAAAACGGCGCGGCGGCTGCACGCTATCATCAAAATACTCCAGTTTTACGCCGGAATGCGCCTGATGCTGGGTCAGATCGAAATCACAACGATGCGCGATGCCTTCCAGTTCGCCAAAACCCGGCGCCGTGAAAGGAAAACGGTATTCGATATCCGCTGTACCGACGCCCGCTTTGGCGTAATGCGACAGTTCATCCTTGTCATGCTCGCGGATCTGCAAATTCGCACCCGAGACACCAACAGATTCCCACCAGTCTTTCCGTGCCGAGACCCAGAAATCGCGCCACATTTTTGCGTCATCCGGATGGCAGAACCATTCCATTTCCATCTGCTCGAATTCACGGCTGCGATAGATAAAGTTGCGCGGCGTCACTTCGTTGCGGAAAGCCTTACCCACCTGCGCGATGCCGAAGGGCATACGCACGCGCATGCTGTCGAGCACGCTCTTGTAATTCAAAAAGATGCCCTGCGCCGTTTCTGGGCGCAAATAGGCCTTGTCGTCTTCCGTTGCCGTCGCGCCAACGTAGGTTTTAAACATCAGGTTAAAGGCGCGCGGCTCCGTCAGCGTCCCCTTCTGGTCGGTATCCGGACCAATGACTCGCGCATAATCAGCAGGCGCAATAGCCGTGAATGGAACCATTTTTAGTTTTTCGAGTTCGTCCGTACCGGCTTGCTTCTTCAATTTCTTTAAAACAGCCTTATCCTCGAGCGCTCCTTCATAAAAAGCAAAAATCTGGTTATTGCGGTCATCAATCACCGCGACAAGATGATCCTGACGATAGCGCAGCTTAGTTTGCTTGCAATCCACCATCGGATCGCTGAATCCCGCGACATGGCCCGAAGCCTCCCAAGTTTTCGGATTCTGAATGATGGAGGAATCAAGCCCGACGATTTGCAACGGCGCGCCATCCGGCCCCATGGGCGGTGCAATCACCATATCGCGCCACCACCGGTCGCGTAGATTATTCTTCAGCAAACTGCCTAGCGGGCCGAAATCCCAGAATCCATTAATGCCGCCATAAATATCCGAGGCCGGAAAAATAAAACCGCGCCGCTTGCACAGCGCGACAAGTTCGTCCATGCCGAATTTTGCCGTTTCACCGGAATCAATTTTTTCTGCCGTCTGCGCGTTGGTCATAACTTTTCCCATCATTTGCTTGCCTAAGTCCGTCAGGATTTATAGCATAGACAAAGTTTTTCACAATATAGAAGCACGCAAGGAAGCCCCCCATGACCTCCTCCGCCATTCCCGCCGCAAAAACGCAGCCAGAACAAAAGAAATGGGCCTATAGCTTCGGGCGCACGCTTTGCGAGGGAGACGTCGGCCAGAAAAACCTGCTCGGGGGCAAAGGGGCCAATCTGGCGGAAATGAGCCGTATCGGTCTTCCCGTCCCCCCTGGTTTTATCCTTTCCACCGAGGTTTGCACCTGGTTTTATCAAAATGGAAACAAATACCCTGACGGTATTGAAGAACAAGTGCAGGCCGGTCTGCGCCAGATTGAAAAAGAAACGGGACAGATTTTCGGAGATTCACAAAAACCGCTGTTGCTGTCGGTACGTTCTGGCGCAAGGGTTTCCATGCCCGGCATGATGGATACCATCCTCAATATCGGTCTCAATGACGCAACGGTTCAGGGCATGGGCGACAATCGTTTTTCATGGGATTGCTACCGCCGGCTGATCCAGATGTACAGCGACGTCGTTCTAGATGTCGGCCATGACCGCTTTGAAGATATCATTGATACCTACAAACGGCGCAATGGTTTCAGGCTTGATACCGATATCGACATCGAAGGATGGAAGCATATCGTCGAGGACTTCAAGGCCATCGTTCAAAAAGAAACCGGCAAACCTTTCCCGCAAGACCCGCATGAACAGCTCTGGGGCGCTATCAGCGCGGTATTCCATTCCTGGATGACGCCGCGCGCCGTCACCTATCGTAAAATCAATTCCATCCCTTCCGATTGGGGTACGGCCGTCAACGTGCAGGCCGTCGTTTTCGGCAATATGGGGGACGATTGCGCGACGGGCGTAGCCTTTACCCGCAACCCCTCCACCGGTGAAAACGCCTTTTATGGCGAGTATCTTGTCAATGCACAGGGCGAGGACGTGGTCGCCGGCATCCGCACGCCAAACCCGCTGGATCACATGAAGCAGGATATGCCGGAGGTTTATGCCGAGCTGGACGCCATTCGCCACAAGCTGGAACAGCATTACCGCGAAATGCAGGACATCGAATTCACGATCCAGAACCGCAAACTCTATATGCTGCAGACCCGCACGGGTAAGCGCACCACGGCGGCAGCTCTCCGCATCGCCGTTGAAATGGTCGAAGAAAAACTGATTACGCGGGAACAGGCGATCAAGCGCATCGTCCCCGCCTCCCTTGATCAACTGCTGCATCCGACGATTGATCCGGAATCGGAAAAGACTGTACTGACCCGCGGCCTCCCGGCTTCCCCCGGCGCGGCCGTCGGTGAAATCGTTTTTGATTCCGATCTGGCAGAATCTCTGGCCAAAGATGGACACAAAGTTATTCTCTGCCGCACCGAAACAAGTCCAGAGGATATTCACGGCATGCATGCGGCACAGGGCATTCTGACATCCCGCGGCGGAATGACCAGCCACGCCGCCGTCGTCGCGCGCGGCATGGGGAAACCCTGCGTTGCCGGCGCCGGAGAAACGGCCATGGATTACAAAGCAAAAACCATGACCGTCAAAGGCCACGTTCTGAAGGCCGGTGACAAAATCACGCTTGATGGCGCAACGGGAGAGGTTTTGCTGGGCGAGGTCAAGATGCTCCAGCCGGAGCTGACCGGATATTTCTCAACACTCATGGGCTGGGCGGACGGCCTGCGCCGGATGAAAGTCCGCGCCAATGCCGAAACGGTTCTCGATGCCGAAACCGCACACAAGTTCGGCGCCGAAGGCATTGGCCTTTGCCGGACGGAACATATGTTTTTTGACCCCACCCGCATCCTGCATGTGCGCCAGATGATACTCTCGGAAACAGGCGAAGAACGCCGTAGCGCGCTTGAAAAAATCGCGCCCTTTCAAAAGCAGGACTTTATAGCCATCTTCCGCGTTATGAAGGGATTGCCTGTAACGGTGCGTTTGCTCGACCCCCCCCTGCACGAATTCCTGCCGCAGGGAGAGGGAGAAATCGCAGAATTGGCCCGAAGCCTGAATATCCCCGCCGATAAAATCCGTCAGCGCATTTCCCGCCTGCACGAGACCAATCCCATGCTGGGGCTGCGCGGCTCCCGTCTGGGCATTCTCTACCCGGAAATTTATGAAACGCAGGTCCGCGCCATTTTTGAAGCCGCACTGGCGGTTAAAAAAGACGATGGCGCCACGGTCATTCCTGAAATCATGGTCCCGCTCATCGCCACGAAAGCGGAAATGGATATCCTGAAAGCGATGATTGACAAAATTGCCGCCTCTGCCGGTTTTACAAATGCGGATTATCTGGTCGGCACGATGATCGAATTGCCCCGCGCCGCCCTGCAAGCAGGCCGCATCGCAGAAACAGCCGAGTTCTTCAGTTTCGGCACCAATGACCTGACCCAGACGACCTTCGGCATCAGCCGTGACGACGCCGGATCATTCCTGCCGGAATATCAACAGCAGGGAATTTTGACCGCCGACCCCTTCGCCTCCATTGATATCGACGGCGTAGGCGAGTTGGTGAAAACCGCTGCCGCGCGCAGCCGCAAGACCCGTCCCGACATCAAACTTGGCATTTGCGGCGAACATGGCGGCGACCCGCAGTCCGTGCATTTCTTTGAAAGCGTCGGACTGGATTACGTATCCTGCTCGCCTTGGCGCGTGCCGATCGCAAGACTGGCGGCGGCGCAGGCCACGATTAAGGAATAACAAAGAGCGTGAAGGAAAATGGTGCTGTTGAGTGGGATTGAACCGCCGACCTCTCCCTTACCAAGGGAGTGCTCTACCACTGAGCTACAACAGCATATTTTATTAAACCTGCCCTTATGCTCAGGTATCCCCTTACGCATAACGCAAAATATTGATAGAATATCCATTCCCCCTTGTCAATAAAGCAAATTTCCCTGTAATTTAAAGACCATGGACAGTAAAAATCAGCCCCCGACCACTCCCGCAAGCCCCTTGCAGGTGCGCAAACAGAAAAAACGTGAAAATGCCCTGCGTGAAAATCTCATGAAACGCAAACAGCAGGATCGTGCCCGTCAACAGAAGGAAAAAGAATAATGGCCATCATGCCCGATAGCTGGATCCGCGCCCAATCGCTGGAAAACGGAATGATCACCCCTTTCGAGGAAAAGCAGACCCGCGAAGGCGTCATTTCCTACGGCCTGTCTTCCTATGGCTATGACTGCCGCCTCTCCGATGAATTCATGATCTTTACAAACGTCGACAATGCCATCGTTGACCCCAAAAGTTTCAGCACGAACAGCTTCGTCACGCGCAAAACGGATGTCTGCGTTATTCCGCCTAACAGCTTTGTTCTGGCCCGTACGGTTGAAACCTTCAAGGTGCCGCGCAATGTGCTGGTTATCTGCCTTGGCAAGAGCACCTATGCGCGTTGCGGCCTGATCGTCAACGTCACACCGCTGGAGCCGGAATGGGAAGGTCAGGTCACGCTCGAAATTTCGAACACGACACCTCTGCCCGCCAAGGTTTACGCCAATGAAGGCATTGCCCAATTTTTATTTTTCAAGGGAGATAGCGTCTGTGAAGTCTCCTATGCTGACCGCGCCGGAAAATACATGGGTCAGCAAGGCGTTACCCTGCCGCGGATGTAAAGCGTTACTTCGGCGCCAGAGGATTCGAACCTTTGCGGATCGGGCCGTCTTTTAATTCAGGCGGATTGCCTTTCAGAGCGACAAGACTTTGCCAGGCTTCTTCAATAGATTCCTGCCGCTGTACATCGGCAAAGTTCCGAATGTCGAAAATACGCTGGCTATCCGTGTCGCGATAGAGAACCTGTTGCGTCCAGAAATTGAATACCATCGTCAGTCCCCCGGGCTCCCGTGTCTCGATACTGTGATCCCCCAGCTTCATGAAACGGGAGAGCGCCGCAGATTCTGCATTATTATCGGCAGGTTTTTGCACAGCGGACTTATACCGCGCCAGAAAATCTCTGGCCTTATCATTTTTCTTACTCACTGCATGATCATAGGCGGCCAACCCGTGGTTATCGACAGCATCAGTAGCCGCCCCGGCCCGCACCAGCATATTCAAGAAATCGACGTTTCCATTGATAACCGCCTTCATAAGCGGGGTCCGGCCATTTGAATCGCGCGCCTGAACATCAGCCCCTTCTGCAATCAGAAGCTCGGCCATACGGTCAAATCCTCGATCCGCCGCATACAGTAATGACTTGTCCAGATCCCCTTGCAGGAAGGCAGTATTCTTCATTTTTACGGCCTTGAACAATGTTCTCAGCATACGGATAGAGCCGCCTTCCGCTGCAAGATAAAGCGGCTTTATGCCGTCACGATCCGCCGTGTGAATATTCGCGCCGTGCAAGATGAGGGCGTCCACACAATCATGATTATGATTCTTGATCGCCAGCCACAAAGGCGTCCGCAAGGCACTATTCATGGCGTTGACATCGACAGTACCCGGCTTCTCAAGCAACAGCGCCAAGACCGTCACATTGCCCTGAACAGCGGAGAAGTGCAGCGCCGTTTCCTGTTCCTGCCGTGTTGCCATGTTTTTATCGACGCCTCTTTCAAGGAGAAGCCGAATAATACGAACCGGCACATCTTTCCGCCGCAATGCCGTTACAAGCGGCGTTTCCTTGGATTTATTAGAAGCGACCGGGCATTTTGCATCCTGTAGCAAATACTCGGCAAATTCCCATGAGCTATGCCTCAAGGCCCAGACAAGAGGCGTATCTCCATTGGCGTCAACCGCATGCAGATCAGATCCGGCCTGCGCAAGAATTTTTGCCGCATCCAGATTGCCGCGCTGCGCCAGTATATGCATAATGGTTTCATTGTTTTTTAGCTTGATATGCAGGTTCGCATTGGCCTCTACAAGCATCTGCGTCATGACGGCGCAGACAGCGCCATCATAGGCCTTCGCTGCCAAAAACAAGGGGCAGTCCTCCGCCTCACCGTGCTGTGAGAGATTGGGACTTCCTCCCCGTGCCAAGGCTTTGCGCAGCCTTTCAATATCCATCAGGACGATGGATTTCAAGACCTCGCTGTCACGTTCCCTTCGCGTTAATCCAAACAATTTAAAACCTGACCTTTTAATGATTTATACTTGATATGTTAAAAGGGGCATGAAGTCAACAATCTCGGTAAGGTTAATTTTACAGATTTACTGCCCGCTGTTATCCCTTTAATTCTAATTAGTTAGTCGATATTAGCGATGATAATTTTGTTGCAAGACGTAAGATTGCCTGACATATAGTAAAGGCAAATAAAGCGAGCAATTCACATGGATATAATTCGTATACAGGGCGGGAACCCGCTGAACGGCAACATTGATATCAGCGGTGCCAAAAATGCCGCCCTGCCGCTTATGGCAGCGTCCATTCTGACTGATCAGCCCGTCATCCTAAAACATGTTCCGGATCTCAAAGATGTGAGTTCCTTGCGTGAAGTCCTTGGACATATTGGAGTAACAAGCCATTATGCCGCAACGGATAAATTGCTGACACTGGATGGCGCCAGGATTGACAGCAGCATCGCCCCTTATGAACTTGTACGTAAAATGCGCGCCAGCATTCTGGTGCTGGGTCCCCTTGTCGCGCGTCATGGCGAAGCGCAGGTCTCCCTTCCCGGCGGCTGTGCGATTGGCACCCGTCCGGTTGACCTGCATATTGATGGCCTGCGGGAAATGGGGGCTGAAATTGACCTCCGCGAAGGTTATATCTTTGCCAAAGCACCAAAAGGCCTGACAGGGGCGCTTATTCATTTCCCCAAGGTTTCCGTCGGCGCCACAGAAAACCTGATGATGGCGGCGACACTCGCCAAAGGAACAACGAAGCTTGTCAACGCGGCCCGTGAACCCGAAATTGCAGATCTCGGACGCTGTCTTGTCAGCATGGGCGCGGAAATTGAAGGGCTCGGCACGGATACCATCGTCATCCACGGTAAAAGCTATCTGCACGGAACAGAACATACAGTGATCCCGGACAGAATAGAGGCCGGAACTTTCGCTATCGCCGCCGCGATGACAGGCGGAAAGGTATTCCTCAAAAATACGAATTTTACCCATATCGACGCCCTTATCGACCCGCTTTATAAAGCCGGTGTCGATCTGGAACAGGAGGATAACGGTAATACTGTGTCTGTCTGCCGCACCCGCGACCGTCTGCGCGGCGTGGATATCATGACAGAACCCTATCCCGGCTTTCCGACGGACCTGCAAGCCCAGATGATGTCGATGCTGACCATAGCCGAAGGCGCGGGCATGGTCACCGAAACGATTTTTGAAAACAGATTCATGCACGTTCCGGAATTGCTCCGCATGGGAGCAAACATCACGATTCACAACGCTTCTGCCCTCATCCGCGGCGTACCAAAACTGAAAGGCGCGCCCGTCATGGCAACAGATCTTCGCGCCTCCGTATCCCTTATTCTTGCCGGTCTTGTGGCAGAGGGGGTGACGACAGTCAGCCGTATTTACCACCTTGATCGCGGCTATGAGGGCCTCGTGGAGAAACTCTCTCTGGTTGGCGCGCGTCTGCAACGGCTCAAAGAGGAATCCATCTGACATGCAGTTACAGACGGTCGCCCTTCTCCCTTATAAAATTATCGAAGTTACGCTGGATAACGCGAGTCTGACCACCTGTGCGGCCGACATCGAGATAGAGCGCCACAAAGCCATTGCCGATCTTTTACACGACAACAATTTCCGCCTGATTACACCGGAAACCGCCCAAGGCCCCTATCGACTGCTTATCGGATTGGAAGATGACCGACTGGTCTTTCAGATCGCCTGCACCAGAACAGGACATCTGGAGGATATCCGCTTGCTGCTCTCCCCCTATAAAAAGCATATTGATGATTATGTAATACTATGTGATAATTTCTATAAGACAGCTCGCGCGGGTCAAATTCATCGTTTAGAAGCGCTGGACGCAGGCCGGAGGGGCATTCATGACGAAGCCGCCTCACTTTTGGCCGAAAATCTCGAAAAAAAAGTCATTCTTGATAAAATGACAGCGCGCCGTTTATTTAGTCTTCTTTATGTGTTACACATGCGCAAGAGTTCAACTATTTAAGATGAAGGACCTATGTCAGAAAAAGAAGATTTAATGAGCTTCGAAGGCTACGTAACGGAGCTTTTGCCCAACGCCATGTTCCGCGTCAAGCTGGATAACGAGCATATCATTCTTGCCCACAGCTCGGGAAAGATGAGAAAAAATAAAATCCGTATTTTGGAAGGCGACCGCGTCACTGTTGAAATGACGCCCTACGACCTGACCAAAGGACGGATTACATTCCGCCACAAATAACCCCCCGTGTCCGGATCTGCCCCTTCCCTGATCCTCGCTTCCGCTTCGCCCAGACGGCTGGAGCTGCTCCGGCAGGTTGGCATTATTCCTGAAGATGTCATCCCTGCCGCGCTGGATGAAACGCCGGACAAGCATGAACTGCCCGCTATCTATGCGCGGCGCATTGCGGCTGGAAAAGCCGAAAAGATAGCGCTCTGCCGTCCCGCATCTTTTGTACTTGCAGCGGATACCGTAGTTGCCTGTGGCCGCCGCATATTGCCCAAGGCAGAAACGGCGGAGCAGGCCAGAGATTGCCTGTCCCTGTTATCAGGCAGGCGCCACAGGGTTATTACCGCCATCACCGTTATTTCTCCTGCGGGTCTTCGCAAGTCAAACATCGTAACATCTGCTGTCCGCTTTAAACGCCTGACCAAACAGGAAATGGAAGCTTATATTGCCAGTATGGAATGGCAGGGAAAGGCGGGCGGCTATGCTATTCAGGGGCAAGCCGCAACCTTGATCCCGTTTATCAGCGGTTCATACTCTGCCATCGTCGGCCTGCCACTTTTTGAAACCGTCAAGGCGTTGAGAGAGGCTGGCTATGAGCGGGTTTGAGCTATTTATTGATGAAATTGATGGCCGTTTGCACGCTGCTGTATTAAAAAATGGCCAGCTTTGGGATCTGTATACCGATCCGCTCACAATGACGGCGGCATGGGCTTCCCTCTATCTTGGCAAAGTCGTAAAACTCGATACCCGGCTGGATGCAGCCATCATTGATCTTGGCAACGGCCTGACAGGAATTCTGCCTGCCAAACATGTCCGGTTGTCTCACGGAGACCCCTCTGAAAAGAAAAGCGGAATTACCGATCTGCTGACCCCCGGTCAAACGCTTATGGTGCAGATTAAGTCCGAAGCAAAGCGCGGGTCAGAACACGAACAGCACAAACTGCCACGCCTGACGACAAAACTTTATACAATGGGTCAGTTCCTGCTCTATAGCCCAGTCTCGAAACAAGTCACCGTTTCCCGGGAAATCGAGAACGAAAAAATCATCGATTTTACATTGCGTTTGCAGGGAAAAGGCGGGTGGATCGTGCAGCCTGCTGCCAATAACGCGACGGAAGAAGAAATAGAAATGGAAGCCCGGACGCTGATGCAAACCTGGCAGGTTATTCAGGCGCAACGAGCCTCCGGCAGCGATGATCGCCCCCGCCTGCTGAAAAGCGGCCCCAATGCCGTTCACCGCGCCTTCACAGACTATGGCGCCATCGGTTTCGATCATATCCATGTCGCGACAAAACCACTGCTGGCCATAGTGACGGACTGGGCGGAAAAATTCTATCCTGCCCTGTCAGGGTCAAAGCGCCTCCGCCTGTTCCGTCCTGAACATCCCAAACAGAAGCTCTTTGATATCTATGACATTTACTCGGAGCTCGAGGTCCTCGCACATGACCATGTCTACCTGAACTGCGGCGGCACCATAATCATCGAGCCGACCCATGCCGTAATCGTCATTGACGTTAATCAGGGCTCTGCCGACACAGTCACAGAAGCCAACACGCAGGCCGCTCAGGAAGTCGCCCGCCAGACAAGGCTCCGCAATTTAAGCGGCGCCATTCTTGTTGACTTTATCAATATGCATGTCAAAGCAGAACGGCTAAGACTGATCGACAGCGTAGAGAAAATTTTTCGGGATGATAGATCCATCGCGCAAGTACACGGCTTCACGCGCCTTGGCATCGTCGAAATCACCCGCAAGCGCCGGACCGCAACCTATGCGGAAAAAATGAAGGTTTATCTGGATAAATAACCCAGAAAGCTCAAGCTGCGGTCTTATTCAAATCGTAGGAAATACGGATTCCGTCCAAAACGAGATCCGGCAGAATTACATCGAAAACACCATGTTCCCTGAAAAGGTGGGAGAATCCCCCCGTCCCTATAACAATGACTTCTTCATTGACGAATAATTCCTGCCGGTAGCCAGCGATAATTTCCCGCATAGCGCCAAGATGCCCAAAGAACAAGCCCCGCTGGATACACTCCCGCGTGCTCTGCCCCAAATATGTCGCAGGCGTTTCAATATCAACCTCCATCAGCTTTGCCGTGCTGATCTTAAGGCTTTCCATGGCCAGTCGCATCCCGGGCATGATAATGCCGCCCAGATAATCCGCATTTTTTGTTACGGCGCAAAGCGTTGTCGCCGTCCCGAGATCCGCAATCACAAGATTTTTCTTGGGGAAGAGATTTACGCCTCCAATGCTCCCAGCAATCAAATCCGCCCCGACCTCGGCCGGGTTTTTATAACGGATATTAACGCCCGTCTTCGCCCCCGACTGCAAAATAAAATACTCCGCCTGCGGAAAATAATTCATGACCGCATGACGGATTGTATAGTTATGACCGGGAACAACCGAGCAGAGCGCAACGCCTGTAATCCCCTCGCCAGGAATTCTGTGCTGTTGAAGAAAGCTATGGATGAAAAGGCCAAACTGGTCCGCTGTTCCGATCTGGTTTGTCGCATAGCGAAACCGCTGCAAAAGCTTTTCACCCTCATAAACACCGCCCAGAATATGCGTGTTCCCAGCATCAAGACAGATCAGCATCGTTACTTCTCCACTTCAGAAATATCAATATTATCAATCAACCGCGTTTCGCCCAACCAAGCCGCCGCCAGCCGCCGCCCCCATTTCGTTGCCACATACTCGGGACGGAATCCTTCCCCTGCCAATTGCCGCATCACCTCTTCATCGCTTCCGGAACTCCGCAACAACCGTACCAATAACGGCGCCTTGACCCGCTCCTCCGGCGTCAGCCTTGCATTGCGCGAACTGAGCGCAAGCCCGTCCGCAGCACGCTTTGTTCCACAAGGAATGATTTGCACAGGCAAAAAAAACGCTCCGGACATTTTACGGACAAGAACAAGCTGCTGAAAATCCTTCTCGCCAAAATAGGCGTGGTCTGCCTGTACGATATTCAGCAGCTTCATGACGACGGTCAGCATACCCGTAAAATGTCCGGGACGAAACGCCCCCTCCAGAATTTTGCTATCCTCTGTCTCTATGAGCTGCACCGTATACCCGTCCGGATACATATCTTCCGGCGATGGCATCAAAACGCAATCCACCCCCGCATCTGCGAGCAGAGCCGTATCATTTTCCGGCACACGCCGGTATTTCTCGAAATCAGCGGCTTGATTGAACTGAGTTGGATTGACAAAAACACTGACAACGACATTATCATTCTCGCGCCGCGCCCGTTCAACCAGACTGATATGACCTTCATGCAGGTCCCCCATTGTCGGTACAAAACCGACCGTTCCCCGCAATGTGCCGCGCCGCTGGCGCCACTCCCCCAGATCAGTAACGATGTTCGGCATCAGGAAAGATCCCCTTTTTAACATCATCCGCATAAGCGTCTATGGCACCGCGAACAAGGCCGGCGCCGTCTAGATAGGTTTTGACAAACTTTGGACGGAAACCGGTATTGAGTCCCAGCAGGTCCTGAAACACCAAAACCTGTCCATCCGTTCCCGCCCCGGCACCGATCCCGATTGTCGGCACAGCCAAAGATTTTGAAATCTCCTCCGCTACATTTGCCGGCACGCATTCCAGTACGATCGAAAAGCAGCCTGCTTCCTGCAAGGCCAGCGCTTCTTCTTTCAACCGTTTTGCCTCCTCTTCCGTTTTGCCCTGCACGCGATATCCGCCAAGTTGGTGAATAAACTGCGGCGTCAACCCGATATGCCCCATGACAGGAACACCGGAGGCAACCAGATGCCTCACAAAATCGGTATTGCCCGCCGCGCCCTCCAGCTTGACAGCATGGGCCCCCGCCTGCATCAGTTTTTCAACTGCGTTCATGTTGTCGCTGAGTGACTTGCGATTGGAAAGAAACGGCAGGTCTCCGATGATAAATTTTTCCGGCGCGCCGCGATTGACGGCAGCCGTGTGCAACGCCATCATCTCTATCGTTGCCATCACCGTGCTGGAAAATCCGTGCATCGTCATGGCCAGGCTATCCCCCACCAATATGCAATCCGCCTGCGTTTGCGCAACAAGAACGGCACTGGTATAATCATAGCAGGTAATCACGACGATTTTTTCACCCGCTTCCTTTTTCTTGCGAAAGTCGTCAATCTTCATCATGCCTTCTTTTCCCTCTCGTAAGCGCTCACAAAAGCGCGGTAAACATCCTCGAATGGATCTCCGGCCAGCGCGGCCAGATTTTTTTCGATCGTCGCCTGATCTCCGCGCGCCAGCGGCCCCGTCAGCGCGGATTTATAATCCAGCATCAGGTTTTCCATCTGTTGCTGCATATAGGGGAAAGCGACGTCCGGCGCAAAGCCAAAATCCTGCGCGAACCGGTCAAAAACTTTCTGCCAGAGAAGACAGGTAAAATTCCCCCCCATCACGCAAAGCGCGTGATAAAGGGCCTTTTGCTCCGGCTTCAGCAGAACATGACGGTTCGGCAGCCCGGGCAGAAGCTGCGAGAATTCCGCTGTCCCTTCTTCCACGACAAAGGGGATGCTCTTGTATTTTTCAAGACTGTAAAGATCGGGACCAAATGTCATCAAGGGATGCGCCCCAAAAGCCAGCGGCGTTACCAGCGCTCCGGAAAAATGGAGGCGCATTGCCGAAGCCTCCGCCAGATTCCCGCGAATAAATTCCTCAATCGCCGAATCCCTGATCAGCACAAGGATATGCGTTGACTCAAATATGCTTTCTGTCAGGGCTGAAACGGGCTGCCGCCGATCCCATTGCCGGAACGTCAACGCCAGCAGGGAAAAATAATGACAGAAATGGCGCGCCACGCGGCCATTTCCGATGATCAGGTATTGCGGTACTTGTCGCATGGATCAAGTCCAGTCTTGTTATCGTGTAAAGCTCTCTGTGCCCGTCCAAAAGGATCAAGCCGACTCAGATACTAAACGATATGTGAAGAAAACGTCAAGAAAAGCCCTGCTGCAAGCCGCCCTAAATACTAAATTAAATCATTTATTTTCAAGGCTTTAAATTGTGCTGGACAGTGCAGTTTTTTTTGCCTATAAACGAGCCCTGCCGCATCAAGCGCAGGCCCAGGTAGCTCAGTTGGTAGAGCAGCGGACTGAAAATCCGCGTGTCGGTGGTTCAAATCCGCCTCTGGGCACCACTTTTCTCCTCGATGAATATTACTTCAGGGGTCGTCAGACTCCTTAAAAATAGCTGATTTCAGATCCTCTTTGATATCGTCAAGGCAGAGTGCCGCTAACGCCAGATGATGCTCGGAATCCGCGACATGCACCCAATCGACATAATTGTCCTCGTTGATGGTCAGCACCACAACGGATTTTACCTTGTTTTGCTTGGAAAATTTGGCCATATCACGCAAAAACTTGGGAATGCCGCCGCCCTCGTCATCGAATTGTACTTTGCTGACGATTTTACCATCCTTGAAATTGACAGTAATAACGGAGGCCTTCTCCTCAATGGGAGAAGTCAGGGTTTCCAGAGATGTGTTTTCTTTGTCTGACATTGCTTTACAGGCCAAAAATGCGGGCGCAAACATGCCGCCACGGCGCGTCCTGAATCTCTATAACCTATTGATCTACTTTCATTTTAATCCAGAAACTATGCATAAAGAATTAATATTACGATCTAGTTTTTCCAGTAAAATAATTTATTGAAACAAGTCATGTATCTAAGATGGAGCATTAACGCTTTACGTCAAGGTCAGGAGCCGTTATTATCCATATCTTAACCGGAGACTCTGCGATGCGCGGCAAAGAAAATAGTAATACAGCGGAAAATACGCCCGCCAACGGAACTTTCTGGCCAAAAAAATGTCTGGAGCCCATTTTCGGAGCATCTTGCAGGACACAAAGCTTCGCCCCCAATGACCAGATCCCTGCAACACACTTTGTTTACTTTGAAATCTGGCTGGATGACCCGATCAAAAAAACATGGACACTCTCCAAAATTGTCCACAATAACCTTGCTGCGGACGCGCCAGAAAATGAGCGCGTATATACCTCTGTTATAAAAAGCGCCCGGACATTTCTTGAGGCTTTAAATGATATTGCCGCCATTGAACAAGACTGGCGCAAAAACAGCAATCAGGTTACGCCCTTGCCGCCAGCGCCTTCACAAATGGGTTTCAGCCATTTTCGGGCATTCGCCGAAAGGGAGGGCTATATTTTTGACTATCAGGGATGCCCCCATGCCCGCCCTCTTCAGGATGTTCTCCCCCCCTTGGCTATTTTCGATCTGCGAGATATTGAAACCGCCGACAAAAACCTGCAGCGTCCTGAAAATGAATTTAATAACAACGGGCCGGCCAGCAAGATTCCACAAACGCATTTTCTGTTTGACAATTTCACACGCGCCACCCACAAAAACAGCCTTGAAGAAAGCCTGAACCAACTGCGCGTCATGGATATCATGGATACTTTCACCCGCTTCATCGAAACGGCGCATGAAAAAATGACCGGCTACTGTGAAAACTACCACATGCTTGGCTATGGCCAGCTTATGGCTGAAGCAGACAGCGCGCTGGCCAGCGCAGAAAGCACGATGAAACAACTCAAGGCCTATGGTCTGGACATCAAGGAACTTGAATCCTTTGTCCTGCAATGCCGGATCACCTGCCATATCCTGCATGCACAGGGCCTTTATGACCTGATGTCAAATGGCAAAGGAGATTTTGAACAAAACGAAGCCCAGTTCAAAGAGCATGTGACCCACGCTATCACCGCGTTCAAAAAAATTGACGGCTCCGAACAGGGCCAAAGAATGCTTGAAAACATGATCGTACAAGCAGTACGGCCCGAAGTTCCGGCCGCCATCGGCCTCTATCTGTCGAATTACAAGGCCGCCCGCGCCACGCGGCCCGAACTGCCCCCGATGAAGCAAAAACCGCAAGCACCACCCGCGCCCAAGCCTCCCACGGCAGGGTAGGAATGTTTCCATTCAAGAATGGGGGGATTTAATGGTGAAGCCCATCCCCTTTAAATCGCCGTCGGCGATGACATGCACTTCCATGAAAGGCATCCCCTCAGAGGCGCGCGCTAATTCAGGTATTATTTTTTCCCAGCGCTCAAATGGAAGCACTATTAAATTGGCTGCAATAAGCAAGACATCCATGGGGTTATGATTTTTCTTTCTTTCAAGGCACCTCAGCACTCCAGACTTTATTGCATCCAGAGCCTGTTCGGTCGAGTACATGACACGATCACTAGCAATCGCCTTCTCAAAATCATCGTTATTTTTCTCGTCGCCAAGGCCAAGGAAGCCACCTGCCATTTTCTCCTCATTTAACCTCTTACCAAGAAAAAACCTCTCTCTACCTTGGGCAATGGTAACCTCGACTGATTTTTCGTTTTTTTTGTCACCTTCTCCCCAATACATACAATCGGGAGGCTCATTGCTTAACAAAAATCGAACCTTTCCGGTAGAAATCTTGCGATAAAAAAAGTAACAGGATACAGGCAAAACCTCGTCACGAAGTTTTTTCCATTCCCCTCTTCCAATGCGATATTCTTTTACGTCATCATCCTGTCGTGCACGATTAAAAAGATCGCCAAGTTTTTTTTGAAAATCCTCAATGGCGATTCCATCTTCCGATGAAATTTCCCCATAGAACTGTTGTAAAGCATCCTTGTTAAATAAATTTTCCCGATTCTCGGTCACGTTTCAGTTCTCCAATCCAACTTTACAAGCGACACTACAGTGCCAACAAGCATGAAGCTTACTCCCTTGCAAAAAAGTTAATATTATGTTAAATTATAACCTGATGTCCTTACCCTGCGGATGGAGGAAGCATGACGCAAGATAGTTATCTGGGTACACGTCATGACGACCTTGTGCTGATACGCGTGCAGGACCAGCTGTCCGGCGTATCCGCGGACAGGGACGGCCTGATCCTCGACCGCTCCGTATACAAAAGCCAGTCATACCGGAACACGTTCCACTTCGCCCTGAACGCCGTTGTTGAAAATCATGCTTACGGCACGCAATTCGACGGCGCCGAGTGCGTCATTATCGCCTCGTTTTCCGAGGCGTGCAACAGGGGGAAAAACATTCCTTCGGGTTTCATGCCTGCCGACACCTATTTTCACTCCGACGAAAATGGAAAAATGTCCTTGCCCAGCGCGGTAGTAATCGCGCCCGAAGGCACGTCGGCGCCTGAAGGGTTCGACAGCCGGATGCTGACCTATCCGCGCGGCAGCACGGCAGATGAAACAAGAAAAAACAGGGATGCCGCCGTTTCGGAATACATGGACAGCATAGGCGCGCCGCTCCGCCGCATCGGGTTCGACACGTGGTCTGGCTACGGCTTCATCGCACAGAAAGACAGCGCCGGCATTTCCGGCAGATACGGACAAGGGCACGAAATCAGCTTTTCCCGCCATATGCACGCCCCCGCAGGAGAATGGGAACGCGCCCTGCCCTATGCCCATGCCCTGCTCGCCAGATACCTTGGCGGAGAGCGCATCGAAAGAATAGACAGCGGCATCGACAAAAGTCTTTACAGCCTGCTTCTGGAAGCGCGCGGACATCTTGCAGAATTCGTCGGGAAACGCCATGCAGAATCTGCCGACCCGAAAGCCCTTGCCTTTTTTGAAAAAGGCCTGCGCGATTTCACACAGCGGATGGAAAACGAAGCACAGCCTGTGCGAAGACGCGAGTTGCAGGAGGAACTGCTGGCAGGAAGCTATCATGTCTTCAACACAGACGATGGCACCACGCAAGGACCCGTCAGTTCCGGCCACCTGATCGACGCCTTCAAAAAAGGAAAAGTTTCCCCTGACCACCTGATCTGGTGCGAATGGATGACAAAATGGCAGCCCTTGAGGGAAACCGAGGAGCATGCGCTGCTGCAGGAAATTGAAAAAATTGATGCACGGCACAATAACTCCCCGACGCTCCGCGCCCCGTCAGGGGCCGCCGCAACATTATGACAGGTGGCAACGCCCCATCTTGCAATCGCGTCCAAAAAATTTGATACTGCCCTCAGTTCACGCATCATTGACGATTGACGGAGGCAGCAATGGCTGATTTATTTGAAAACCCCATGGGGACAGACGGCTTTGAATTTGTAGAATATTGCCATACCGATCCCGCGGCGCTCGATGCCCTATTCAAAAGCTTGGGCTTTAAAAAAACGGCACAACATAAATCGAAAAATGTCGCGCTCTATCAGCAAGGCGACATCAATTTTATTTTGAATGCAGAACCATCGGCGATGAAATTCGCTGCCGCCCGTCAGTGCGGCGGCGCCTATGCCATGGCCTTCCGCGTCGGGGATGCGCAAGAAGCCCATGCCCGCGCCATTGAAAAAGGCGCCAAGCCCTTCGTCAGCCCAATCGGCCCGGGAGAAATGCAAATTCCGGCGATTGAGGGAATTGGCGGCTCTATTCTGTTTCTGGTCGATAAATACGGCGACAAGGGCTCTATCTATGAAACGGATTTCAACTTTATTGATCGCGCGCCCAATCCCGGTTGCGGTCTGACCTACATCGACCACCTGACGCATAACGTCAACCGCGGAAACATGGCCAAATGGGCGGACTACTATACCAATATCTTCAATTTCCGCGAGATCCGTTACTTTGACATCGAAGGAAAGCTGACCGGACTTAAAAGCAAGGCCATGACCAGCCCCTGCGGAAAAATCCGCATTCCGATCAATGAATCCTCCGATGACAAATCACAAATTGAGGAATTCCTGAAACGCTATAATGGCGAAGGCATTCAGCATATCGCCCTCGGCACCGACGACATTTATAAAACGGTTACCGACATGCAGAAAAACGGTGTCGATTTCCAGACCACGCTGGATACCTATTACAAAAAAGTAGACGCCCGCGTCCCCGGCCACGGCGAAAAACTTGAACTGCTGCAAAAACTGAACATCCTTGTCGATGGCGCCCCCACCAAAGGACAAGGGCTTTTGCTCCAGATTTTCACCAAAGACGCCATCGGTCCGATTTTCTATGAAATTATCCAGCGTAAGGGCAACGAGGGCTTTGGCGAAGGCAACTTCCAGGCGCTGTTCGAATCTCTGGAAGAAGACCAGATTCGCCGCGGCGTCCTGAAAGAAGAAAAGGCAGCATCCTGATATGAAACTCGCCTCCCTTAAACATGGCCGCGATGGCAAACTGATTGTTGTCAGCAAAGACCTTGCCAAAGCGGCATCGGCGGAAACGGTTGCGCGTACATTGCAAGAGGCGCTGGATAACTGGGACATTTGCCAGCCACAATTGCAAAAACTTTCCAATGACCTTGAGTCCGGAAATGTATCATCCTTTCCCTTCAACCCACATGACTGCGCCAGCCCCTTGCCCCGCGCCTACCAGTGGGCAGACGGCAGCGCCTATGTCAACCACGTCGAACTGGTGCGCAAGGCACGGGGCGCGGATATGCCGCCAAGCTTCTGGACTGACCCATTGATGTATCAAGGCGGATCAGATGCGTTTCTTGCTCCGACGGAAAACATCACATTTGAAAAAGAGGAATGGGGTATTGATTTTGAAGGCGAGGTCGCTGTTGTCACCGGTGACGTGCCGATGGGAACGGTGGCCGCCGATGCAGGGAGGCATATTCGTCTGCTGATGCTGGTGAACGACGTGACACTCCGCATGATTGCCGCACCCGAACTGGCAAAAGGATTTGGATTCTTTCAATCGAAGCCATCCTCCGCTTTCTCCCCCATAGCGATTACCCCGGAAGAACTCGGCGATGCCTGGAAAGATTGCAAAGTTCACCTTCCTCTGGTCACGCAATGGAACGGCAAGGAATTCGGTCATCCCGATGCCGGGACAGACATGGTCTTCAGCTTTGCCGACCTCATCGCCCATGCTGCGAGGACACGTCCGCTCTGTGCAGGAACAATCATCGGCTCCGGTACTGTCTCCAACAAGGATCGTAGCAAAGGGCATTCCTGCATTGTCGAAAAACGCATGATTGAAAAGCTTGAACAGGGTGAAAGCAAAACGCCATTCATGAAGTTCGGCGATACGGTGAAAATTGAGATGTTCGATACGGCCGGAAAATCAGTCTTCGGCGCGATTGAGCAAAAGGTCGATCCTTACGTATACGGACAGAATGCCGTAAAAATCAAGGCTGCCGGATAGACTTCTTGATGATCCGCAGACCGCTTATGGCGCTTTCATCGGCCTGCCCGCCTTCACGTAGCAAAGCGGCGTAGGCTTCCTCAATCGGCTTTGCATCCGTAAACTCGTCAAAAAAACGCATGATCTGGCTCTCGGCATTGGTTTGCGTGTTCTGCGTTATCTGCGTATAAGTCCGCACATTGAAATTGAAAATCCTTGTCAGCCGATAGCCGATAACCTCACGATTATCCTGATATGCAATCTCGTCTGGCGCTGTTAATTTCCAGCCCGCTTCCGTGACGGATTTATTTGCAAGCTCCTCTGCCTTATTCTCGGGCTTGAACAGTCTAGAGATTCCCGGATATGAACCATGTATAATATCAATGGCCTGATTACCGCTATTATCCACAATATCTGTTTTTGCCTCACGCAATAAAAGCGCTTCCACAACAGGATAATGCCCGCCACTGGTCGCACGATGCAGTGGTGTCCTGCCATACTTATCTAATGCATTAATGTCGGCTCCTGCATCAAGCAATAGAGTCAGTACGGCAAGCCTCCCCTTCTCCGCAGCCAAGTGAACTGCTGTTTCTTCTTGCCAGTTTTTTGCCTGAAGATCGCTGCCTCTTTCTATAAGGGTTGTTATAACTTCTACATCAGGATATGTACCGATAGCGTATAGCAAAGCCGTGTTCTGATTACGGTGCTGCTGCGTCAAATCAACCTGCTGTTCAATCGGATAATTCAGAAGATAAAGTGCTATCTCCTTTTGCTCGCGATATAAGGCATGGTAGAGCATCGGTCTGGGAGAATCTCCGCTGCCCCAGCTTGCATATCTTGCGTTTACATCGGCGCCCAGAACTATTAACTCAGCCACCTCAGCGAGGTTTCCTTTATCTATGGCGCGTCCGAGCCTTTTGTTCAGCCGCTTCTGCTTATAATCAGACAAACCCATGTAGCACCTGCATAATTTTCGTAAAAAATATACATAATATATAATGATGTCAATAGGCAATAATTAAATCAATATAAATCAACGCAATAGGTAAAAATTAATCTTCATTTTCACATTCAGGCTGTTAGAATATAGCGATCAAAAAATGGTTAAAAAAATGATGCACCTCTATAGCTATTACCGCTCCTCTTCCTCTTACCGTGCCCGGATTGCGCTCGCTTTTAAGGGACTGCCATATGAATATCATGCCGTCCACCTCCTCCGGAATGGCGGCGAACAACACAGTCCAGAATACCGCGCCCTAAATCCGCAAGAACTGGTTCCCACACTGGTTGACGGTGAATTTGTACTGACTCAATCCATGGCGATCATGGAATACCTTGAAGAGAAATATCCGGACCCCTCTTATATGCCGAAGGACCCCGAGCAACGCGCATTTGTGCGGCAAATCTCGCTGATCCCCGTGGCGGATATTCATCCGATCAA
Organism: uncultured Rhodospirillaceae bacterium; assembly: GCA_964458415.1. Taxonomy (GTDB): domain Bacteria; phylum Pseudomonadota; class Alphaproteobacteria; order Micavibrionales; family UBA2020; genus CAYWIT01. The sequence continues at coordinate 26,283 of CAYWIT010000014.1, read as the reverse complement.
CAACCTGAAAATCCTTAATCATCTGACAAGTGAATTGGGCGTGTCCCAGACGCAAAAAACGGAATGGTATCATAAATGGATACGGCAAGGATTTGACGCTCTCGAAAAACTTCTGCAGAAAAGCCCCTTTCATACAGGAAAATTCGTCTGCGGTGGTTCAGTGACAATGGCAGACATGAGCCTGATCCCGCAAATTTACAATGCACGCAGATATGAAATGGCTCTGGACGATTATCCCATCATCACCGCCATAGAAAAGAATTGCCTTGAGCTGAAATGTTTTCAGGAGGCCGCGCCGGAAAACCAGCCGGATACGCCGGATGACCAGCGCCCAGACATCGCAAAAGGGAAATCGTAACCCCATGGACAAGGGACTTGACGCAGCCGAGCACTACACGCCGCCAGACGGATGGACCCCCGGCAATCTTGATTTTTTCACAGTCCCTCAGCGCAACTTCACATCTGAAGAACACGAAATCTGGCGCACGCTTTATACCCGCCAGCTCGAAGTCTTGCCGGGACGGGCGATCAGCCTGTTTCTCGATTCCCTTTCGACACTCGGTATCAGTCAGAACAAAGTTCCGGAATTTTCAGCCATCAATGAAATCCTGATGAAACGCAGCGGCTGGCAGGTTGTTCCCGTCCCCGGGCTTATTCCGGACGAACCATTTTTTGAAATGCTGGCTAACCGCCGCTTCCCCGTCGGCAATTTCATGCGCACCCGTCAACAAATTGACTATATCCAGGAGCCCGACGTGTTTCACGACCTCTTCGGTCATGTTCCTATTCTGGCCGACCCTGTCTTTGCGCAATATATGGAAGAATACGGCAAAGGTGGCCTGAAAGCCGCCAAGCTCGGCACCGTCGGGAAACTGGCACGGCTCTATTGGTATACAGTGGAATTCGGACTGATCCGCGAACCGCAAGGGCTGCGTATTTTTGGCGCCGGCATTTTGTCTTCGCCGACAGAGTCAATTTTTTCTCTCGAAAGCAATTCCCCTCACCGCATCCGCTTTAATCTGAAGCGGATTTTGCAGACCCATTACCAGATCGATGATTTTCAGGACAATTACTTTGTCATCGACAGCTTCCAGCAATTATTTGATGAAACGCATGCAGACTTCACGTCCATCTATGAAGCACTGAAAGGAAAAGCGGAATATGAACCCGGTGTCATCGCCGCCGGTGACGATATTCTGACCTACGGCACAGGCGATTACGCCCTTGAAGCGGATCGCAAGCGCGCAGAACGCAAAAAAAACAAATCCTGACCCCTTCTCTCATGGCGCAGGCGCCACGGGCGTGTATGCAAGACGCATTGCTGCCGGCCACATCAACTCAGGCGGCGTATCAAAAACCAGAGAACGGTCAAAATCGATCACTCTCCAATCCCCCTGCGCAATCTCGCGGTCAAGCTGTCCCAGCCCCCATCCCGCATAGCCTTTAACCGCCAATATCTTGTCAGGAGGCGGCGCGACTTGTTGCAAGTAATCTGCGCCGTCGCCGTCTGTCAGCATCACGGACAGATCGGACATGGCAATGCTGCCGGGGACTTTGATCTCCATGGAGTGCAGAACCGTCGGAAAATCCTGCTGCACGGGTCCGCCGGTCCCTGCCGCGCCGGAGCGTGGACCATTCACAATATATCCACGCGCTTTCACTGTGCTGTGATGCACGACAAGAACGACCGAATTTTTAAAAGGCCCCTTTGTGATTTTCTCCGTTGCCACAAGAATTTTGTGATGCGCCATCTCAGGACGGTTAAAAAAATACGGTGCAGCGAATAATACCGCCGCGAATAAAATCATCAAAAGTCCCTGAATCTGGTTTTTCCCCATAGAAAGACCGCCCTCTAAGGGTGAAACTTGTCGCGGAATGACTTGATGCCATGCTTCAGATTCGGCTTTTCCTTGTCTCCAAAATCATGTCCAGACAAGGTTTCGACATGGTCACGGAACATCGTGATCAGAACGCACTGGCTGAAGTCCAGCTCGAATTCTTCACCTGTCTTTTTATTGACAATCCTTGCATTACTTTCGCATTCCAGCAAAGCTTTGGCAAAGTGCGGCATCACCTCCACGCCCAGATGGAACCAATCGACAACAATCCCCTGATCTTCCGGAGAAAGGGTAGACAGGACTTTGTCCCGCATCTCCTGAGGAATATCAAATGGAGCCGCCCCGATTTTGAGAAAAACATGCTTGGAATGTTCGTTACCCTGGATAATCTCCAGCGCAAAACGGTCTTCCGGGGGCTCCAGCAGATAGGCACGCAGTACCTGTGCACTGAGCAACGTTTTAAAAAGTCCCAGCCCCTCCAACGCAACACGGGTAGATCCAATCTCCGTCCAAGCATGGACTTCCTCGCCTGCGGCATTTTGGCGCGTCACAGGATAGGAAATTGAAGACGCCACGATATTGCCATCTTCATCGTGAATGATGGTCACGGCACCGGAAGCGATGCGCTCCTTCCATACATCGGGGTCACGCTTAGCAACAAATTCATGCTGATGCTGTTCATAGAAATCAAAAATCGCCGCTTCATCGGAAGTGGACGAAAACCGTACGAATAATTTTTTGACCATTATCGATTGCCCCCAAAACTTACAAAATCTAGAAACAACCCTTTATTTAACACCACCGGAAATTATAGTATCAGGAAACGGCTTCGTTTCTAACAGGCAAAAGGTTGATAATTTTAATGCAGAACAACGTCAGGAATATCGAAAAAGAGATTTTCCGAAAAAAAATATCTGGGCTGGCCGTTGAAAAAGAGGTCGGTGATGCCGCTTTTGCCGATGCGATTTATACAGCAACAAGCCGTTTTGGCATTGAAGAGGACGACTTCAGAGACACTTTTGGACTGAGTAAAGACGCGGTCGAACGATGGACAATGCTCAAAAACCTCCCGCAACCAAGCGTCCGCCCAAGAATATTGGCATGGCTTGCAGAGCAATTATAGATACTATTCTCGCATGTTATAAAATCTAATAGATTGTTTTATAATGCTATTTTAGCATACGCCTCTCATAAAATACTTTTTTAATAGAAAATAAATAGATTGCAGCGCATAATATGAATAATAATATTGGCTCGCATTAATTGGATTGTAAAACACGGAGACAAGAATGGCGTTCGTTTTTCCTGTTAATACCCGTAATAGAAGTAAATTCTATGATGAGCAGGCAAAGAATAACAGACAGCTTATTCAGGAAAGCCATGATCGTGAAACCACTGCGCTTGAGCAAAGGCTGGACAATTACAAGACACAACAAAGCTCTCTGCCTATTGAAAACACCTATAAAGAAGAATTAAAGCGCGTCTTGCATGAGGATAGCCTGAGTGGCGATCACGCTTTTTTCGCTCAAAATGTTATCACAGAATACATCGGTCACCTTGAAGAAAAGAATAATATCGAAAGGTCTGAGGCCATCATTACCGCCTGCCGTTCATTTAAAGAACGCGGGGTTCAGCCGACGACGGATGATCTTGTCACTGAAGTCTGGAAAAATATGAAGGAACTCGGCAAGCCAGATCAGGAAGTCAATGCGGTAATAAAATCAATTAGGCATTTTCAGGAGAGTGATGATCGTCCCACTGTAAAGGCGTTCAATGCCGAAGTAAGAAAAAATATACATGATCTAACAAACGCGCCAACACAGCCAAAAATATCAAAGGCAAATTCGACTCCGACACCATAGGTTCGTTCCACATTTTGTTGCAGAAAATATTACTTCCTTGGCGGATCGAGTTACGATTGATATGCAGCATAAGCCGCACGTAACACCAAAGCATCCTTCAGATATCCGGCCATAAGTTGCAATCCCACAGGAAGCCCCGCCTGCGTCAAGCCACAAGGAACAGAAGCTGCGGGCAATCTGGCCAGATTGGCTGGAAAGGTCAAAGGCGTCCAATCCTGCCATGGCTGGCCATCTTCACCATCCGGGCAAACCCGTCCAGCGTCAAAGGCCGCCATCGGCGTCACCGGCAAAACAAGCAGGTCATATTTCTCGAAAAACATTTTCATCCTGTGGCCAATCAACATACGGGCATGTTCGGCATCAAGATAATCCCCGAGCGCCATTTTAGAGCCCTGCGCTGCCCAATCGCGCAGATTCGGATCCATAAGCTTTCTTTTATTTTCCGGCGTATGCGCGACCAGCCACGCGGCAACAGCCATCCAGTGTTTGTTAAACACATCAACCAGTCCGGGGATGTCCAGTGTAATTTCTTCTACTTTTCCCACCACGCCATCCATTTTCTTTGCCGCTGCGGCAACAATACGCGCCACTTCAGAATCGACCGGAACATTATTAATGGTTGGCGCATAGGCAATGCGCAGTTTCTCCGGTATATTTTTTACAGTCGCAGCAAAATCATGCCTTTGATAAGGAACAGAATGCCAGTCCCGTACATCTGGCAATGACATCACATCCAGCATCAACGCGGCGTCCTCAACCGTTCGCGTGATCGGCCCCGCCGCAGAAAGCGTCGAAAAGAGCGTGGGTGGCCATGCGGGAACAAGTCCGCCCGAAGGCTTATGCCCGAACACACCGCAGAAATTCGCCGGAATACGAATGGACCCGCCACCGTCCGTACCATGATGCAAGAAACCCATCCCCGCCGCCGCCGCAACAGCCGCACCGCCCGAGGATCCCCCGCTGGTTTTATCCAAATTCCACGGATTGCGCGTGATTCCCGTCAACGGGCTATCCGTTACGCCTTTGTGTCCGTATTCAGGTAGAGTCGTTTTACCAAGGAAGACCGCGCCAGATCCACGCAGACGCGCCACAACGGGAGAATCCTCTTTTTGCGGCGCATCCTCTGTCGTCAGAGACCCTTCACGCGTCGGCCAGCCCGCGACATGCGCACCGTCCTTGATGGTCACAGGCACGCCTTCCAGCGGGCCGCGCGGCGCCCCTTTCCGCCAGCAGTCCTCGGACATGCGCGCCTGCTGCAACAGGTTTTCTTCCTCGCAAATCAGCGCAAAGGCGTTAAGCCCGGGATTGCGCTCATGGACACGCGCGAGACAGGCCTGCGCCACCTCGACAGGAGACAGTTTTTTTTTGCGGAAAGCGTCCAGCAGCGCCGTGGCAGAAAGATTCAGGATTTCAGCCACGTTTCCGCCAGCCGCACCCAGTATGCCGCGCCGATGGGCAACACATTGTCATTGAAATCATAATGCGGGTTGTGCAGCCCGGGCGCATTTTCATCAACCCCCTGCCCGAGAGCAATATAGGCGCCAGGACAGGATTGCAGGAAGTAGGCAAAGTCCTCGCCGCCCATCGTCGGCACAAATGGCAGGACTTTGTCCCTGCCGACGACATCCGCTGCCACACTGCGCGCGAATTCTGTTTCCTTCGCGGTATTAACGACAGAAGGATACCCGGCCCACCACTCAATCTCGACGGTAGCGCCAAAAGCTTCGGCCACAGATTTTGCGGTATGGCGCAATCTATTTTCCAGCTTTTTGCGCAGATCCGGATAGGTTGTGCGAATTGTACCGCCGATGACCGCTGTTTCCGGGATCACATTCAGGCTTTCTGTTCCGGCTTCAAATTTCGTGATACTAACCACAGCCGTTTGCGCCGGATCCACCGTGCGCGAGACAATATGCTGCAAGGCCGTCACAATCTGCGCGCCGCAAAGCACTGGATCAATCGTTGTGTGCGGGAATGCCGCATGACCGCCTTTACCGGTAACTTTAACCTTGAATTCATCGGTCGAAGCCGTCATCGCCCCTTCGCAAATGGCAAAGACGCCTTCAGGCAGATAAGGCCAGTTGTGCATGCCGAAAATGGCGTCACAGGGGAATTCCTTGAAAAAGCCTTCCTGCACCATGACATTCCCACCGCCGCCGTGCTCCTCGGCAGGTTGAAAAATAACATGAACGGTGCCGTCGAAGTTGCGTTCCTCCGCCAGATATTTCGCCGCAGCCAGTAACATTGCCGTATGACCATCATGACCGCAGGCATGCATCTTTCCCCGATGGGTCGAGCAATGCGCAACGTTGGTTTCCTCGAGAATGTTCAGCGCATCCAGATCTGCGCGCAACCCAACCGTTTTTTTTGAATTGCCAAGTTTGCCCTTGATCACGCCGATCACAGCCGTTTTGGCCATACCGCGATGCACGGCGATACCCCACGACTCCAGCAACTTTGCCACATAGCCGGAGGTATTCACTTCCTCGAATGCCGTTTCCGGATGGGCATGGATATGCCGCCGCCATTTGGAGAACTCCGTATTCTGGTCTTTGAGTTTTGCGAGAACTGACACTGTTCACCTTTTGATTACTTGAAGTACCAGCGCATCCATTTCTGGCGGTTCTTGGCGATACTGGCATCGGCATCCGGCGTATCCGGATTCCCCAGATCCCTTTCGGCGAGGTTGCGGAACTCGTCTTCGAATAGAGCGAAGAATTTCGACTTGCTGAAATCCAGCGAAATTTTTTCTCCCGTTTTCTGATTTTCGAGGAACGGTTTGTCGATTGCATCGCACATCAGCTGCGCCATAACGGGCAAAGCCTCGGGTCCAGCTGTAAACCAGTTTTGGGGATATGATTTTCTATTGCCTGATGGATCCAGCATATGGGCTTTCATATCCAACAGTTCCTGAGGGACCTTCTGTTCATCCCAAGAACGCCAGCCCAGCTTTTTTGCCATGTTCTGGACCGGAGTTGTATCCATTTGGGCAATGAAAAGAGCCTCAGGCGGTTCAACCAAATATGCGCGAAGGACCTGCATGGTAATCATAACATCAAAAAGGCCCGGATAGCCGTTGAGAACCATGCGGGTTGTCCCCACCTCGGTCCATTTTGTCGCGCCCATACCGGAAGCATCTTGTGATACATAGGGGTAACTGATAGTCGAAGCGACAAGCTTGCCCTGTTCATCCTCGATAATCGTGATTGCGCCGTCATCAGCAAGTTGCCGGATCAGGCTCTCATCGCGTGGGAATACATTTTTATGGGCATAATCCTGATAAAACTCCATGATCTTGTCATGATCATCTATATTCGAAAAACGCACGTAATACTTTTTGGGCTGGTCGGTCATGATCCTGTTCTCCCGTTTTTGCTGTTTAGAAAATAACGTCGATCTTGCGTCCGTCGGAAACCTGGCATTGTCCCACGCCGTCGCTGATCATGCCCATTGACGCATTTGATGGGCTCATCGTGCATTGCATAGTGTTGCCACGGTTCCCCATGAGAACGGCAACAATCTTGCCTTCCGCGATATTCGCAGTCCCATGACCATTCGTGGCCTGGCCGCCGCTTGTACCGTAGAAGCTCATCGACGCATCACTGTTCTTGTTCACGTATTTTCCGCTGAAGTGCTCGCCATCTGGCAACATTACCTCCAAGGTTCCGCTGTCAAAGCCACTGTCATTGTATGCGAATATGACGGGCTTGCCCCCTTGTATCTGCCCCTGCATGGTCCCTGTACAGGCGGACAAAAAAAGCGCTGCAAAAATAATCGCGGTACGTTTCAAGGGTTCCCTCCAAGAAGACAGTGATGAGTTAGTCTAACGGTTTGGCTTTAGATGTATCGAATACCACTCCGATTCCCTTATGGCAATATCTCATTGTCTTTGCTGGTATATTTTACTTAATATTATATTAATCTTTATATGCCATATTATAAGGGTACACATAGGTTTTAAGTATTGGGTTGTTGCAATGCAAGAACAAATCGTAAACACACAGTTTTTTATATTCCCGGAAAAATTTCTGCGCCATGCGAAACTTTTGCTTATTTGTCTGCTGGCGCTGGCGGTAAGCGCCTGCCTTCCCTCCGGTGAGCAGGATGTAAATACAACCCTTTTCAAAAGCAAGGAAGAATTGAAAGTCCGCGCTACGGAGTTGCAGCCCGGTATGAGCAGAAAGGCGACGTTTGAAACCATCGGTGTAGCCCCGGAAAAATTTGAGCGTATGAGCGCGCAGGATGTCCAGATGTGCATCTACGGGAATTCTCAGGTGCAGGGTACGCCTGAACAGCTCGAGCAATTCAAAAACAGGATGCTGGCTTATGAAGGCTATGCCTTGCCCTATCGCGAAATCAAAAGCAACAAATCGCTGGGTTTTGGAAAAATGAAAGTCAACAAAACAGGCTATGACTTAAGGCTTGTCCTTGTTTTTGAAAAAAACCGCCTGCTCCGCGCTGCCGTTGAAGGCACACAAGAGGTCAATCAGCAAGAAGACCAGTATTTGTGGGATACCCTGATCCGCAAAGGGATCGGCCTGGCCTTTTAATTTCATAATGCCGGGAATGTAAACAGCCCTTCATTTTTAACGGCCGTTATTCTTTAACACCTTGACATTTCAGAATCATAACCGTACTTTCGCGACGCCTCGAAGCGTGTATTCACCTGTTTTTCAAAGGGCCCTTAATTATGAGCCAGTCACCAGACGATCTGGGCCGGAAAATCAGCGAAGCCCGCAAAAGGCAAGGTCTGGACACCCCTCCAGAAAAAACCGTTACGTCCGGCGATAAGGGAAGCTCCTCAACAGGCAAAGCTCTCCGTGCTTCAACGGACCTTGTTGCGGCGCTTTTTGTCGGCGGTTTTCTGGGGTATTGGATAGACCAGTGGCTTGATACAAAACCTTGGGGAATGATAATTTTCTTTTTTCTTGGCTTTGGCGCAGGCTTCCTGAATATCTACCGCTCCCAGACGGGACAAGACTACAAAATCGGATTCAAGGAACCGGCCAAGGAAGACAAGAGCAAAGATAAAAAGGAATAAACGGCGTGTCAGCAAATCCTCTTGAACAATTTGTGATTAAACCCCTCGTTCCGCTGGAACTGGGCGGGTATGATATTTCATTTACGCAGTCCGCCCTCTGGATGGGTATTGCCGTTATCGCCGCAACGTTGCTGATGACGCTCAGCATGCGCAGAAAATCCGTTGTCCCGGACCGCTGGCAGAATGTTTCCGAGATGCTCTATGAATTCATCGCCGGCATGGTTCATGAAAATCTTGGCCATGAGGGACGCAAATATTTTCCATTCGTCTTTTCCGTCTTTATGATTGTGTTGATGGGAAATCTGCTCGGCATGGTGCCCTATTCCTTTACCTATACCAGTCATATCATCGTAACGGGAACGCTGGCGCTCGCTGTCTTTATTCTCGCCACCTTTGTCGGGATATTCCGTCATGGCCTGCACTTTTTCTCCCTTTTCCTGCCCAAAGGCCTGCCATGGGCTCTTGCACCGCTGATTGTGGCCATCGAGGTGATTTCCTATCTCTCGCGTCCCATCAGCCTGTCCGTCCGACTTTTTGCCAATATGGTGGCAGGACATACCCTGCTCAAGGTCTTCGCTGGGTTTAGCGTCGCCATGGGCGTCGTACTGGGCGTTTTGCCCATGGTGGTGAACGTTGCCCTGATCGGCCTCGAACTCATGATTGCCTTTATTCAGGCCTATGTTTTCGCGATCCTGACTTGCATCTATCTTAAGGATGCGATAGAGCTGCACTAAGATTCAAACAACTTCAACACAAACCAAAAAAGGAAATACAAAATGGAAGTAGAAGCTGCAAAACTGATCGGCGCCGGCATCGCGGTAATCCCACTCCTCGGCGTGGGCATCGGCCTCGGCATGCTGTTCTCCAGCATTATTTCAGCCATTGGCCGCAACCCCTCGGTTGCCGATCAGGTCAAAGGCACTGGCCTGTTCTACTTTGCGCTGGTCGAGGCAATTGCCCTCTTCGCGCTTGTTATCGCCCTGCTTATTCTGTTCATGTTCTAAACAACGACGGAAAACGGATAAATCATGTTGAAAAGCCAGTCGGGTATTGCCCTGTTCAGTCTTGCCGGAGCCATTGCCGCCATCCTGATGATGACGTCATTTCAGGCTTCTCCTGCCTGGGCGGAAGATGATATCCCGGCTGGCATTTTGGCAACGGAAGATTCCATACCAGCCCCTGAAGACATGTCTGCGGAAACCGCAACCGCTCATGAAGGCACAGAAGAAAAACTCGGCTTTCCACAGCTTGATACCACCACTTATCCCAGCCAGATTTTCTGGCTGTTCGTCTCTTTTGCCGTCCTCTACACCCTCATGTCGAAAATTGCCCTGCCCCGTATTAATGAAGTGCTGGATATGCGCCAGACACAACGTACGGGAAACCTGAACCGCGCACAGCAATTGAATGAAGAGGCGGAAAAAGTCCAGACAGCCTATGAGGCCTCTCTGGCCAAAGCGCAAACCGAAGCGCAGGAGATCCTGTCGAAATCGGAACAGGCCTTGAATGATAAAGCCACCGCTGAAAATGCAGGCTTCATGGAAAACGCCCGCAAGCGTATTTCCATCGCCGAGCAAAACATCGCCAAGGCCCGCGAAGAGGCGCTCAACTCACTTGCCGATATTTCCGCCGAAGTGGCCGTGGAAATGGTGGCCAGGATTGCCGATGTACAGATCAGCAAGGCTGACGCTAAAAAAGTCGTCCTGACAGAAATGCAGAAGGGATAATCATGGCTGCTGAACATACCGGTTTATTTGGCGATACGCATTTCTGGGTTCTGCTCGCGACAATACTGTTCGTTATCGTCGCCTTTAAAAAGGGCCGCACCCCTCTGCTCGACATGCTGGATAAACGAACGGCGCGCATCAAGGCTGATCTGGAAGAAGCCGAGCGTCTGCGTATTGAGGCACAGGATCTCCTTTCTGACACACAAAAAAAACATCGTGACGCCATCCAGACCGCGCAGCAGATCATCGATAACGCCGGTCAGATCGCCGAACGTCTGGGAAAAGAAGCGGAACGCAAGCTGGAAGAGACACTGAAACGCAAGGAAGCACAGCTTCTGGAGCGTATTTCACGGGCAGAATCTTCCGCCGTACAGGAATTGCAGCACCAAGCAGCGGACATCGCCGCACGCAGCGCAGAAAAAATCCTGCAGGACGCCATGGGCAAGCGCGGCGCAAAACTGGTTGACGAGTCCATCGCGGAAATTGCGCAAAAATTACACTAGGCGGACGTGACCTCTTCCGTACCAATATCTGTATTGCATGACATTTGGTGATTCATTGTAATAATATTACGCATAAGATGCGTTGACAGCAGCTTTCTGTTAAATTAAACTTACTCCTCCAGAAAAAAAATGAGGATGCGTGATTATGGCCGCAAAAAAAGATTATCTATTCCACCCTGACCGCAATCCCCTGCTTCGTGACGATTATCGCGCGCCGGAATATAAAATCCCCGAAGCCAATGTACGCATTACGCTGGACGAAATGAAAACAGTCGTGCATAGCCGCATCTGGGTCAAGCGCAATCCGGATATGCCGGATGTCGGTGGACCGCTGGTGCTGGATGGCGAAGATATCGCCCTGAAATCCCTGCAGATCGTCGAAAACGGAAAACTACGCCATCTTGACCCGCAGGAATATGTCGTTACGGACAAACACCTGATATTGAAACGCCCCCCGGACCATCCCTTTGCCTTGGAAATCGTGACCGAAATCTGTCCCACGGAAAACACAAAACTTTCCGGCATCTATATGGCAGGAGATATTCTCTGCTCCCAATGCGAAGCACAGGGCTTTCGCCGCATTAGCTACTTCCTCGACAGGCCCGACAACCTGACAAAATTTACGGTCAGCCTTGCGGCTGACGAGAAGAAATTCCCGATCCTGCTTTCCAACGGCAATGGGGATTATGCCGCCACACATAAACACAACAACGGTACACACAGCATTACCTGGAATGATCCATGGCCAAAACCCAGCTATCTGTTTGCAGTTGTTGCCGGCGACATGAAGGTGCTGGAGGACAAATTCACGACCATGTCCGGCCGCGATGTTGCCTTGCGTATTTTTGTCCAGCCGGGATACGAGGACAAAATCACTTGGGCCATGGAATCCATCAAACGCTCGATGAAGTGGGATGAAGAACGCTATGGGCGTGAATACGATCTTGATTGTTTTCATGTCGTCGCCGTTGATAAATTCAATGCCGGCGCGATGGAAAACAAGGGCCTCAATGTTTTCAACGTCTCCTATCTTGTCGGCAGCCCGGAAACATCGACCGATGCCGAACTGACCGCCATCGAAGCCGTCATCGGCCATGAATATTTCCACAACTGGACGGGTGACCGCGTCACTGTGCGCGACTGGTTCGAGCTGACGCTCAAGGAAGGGCTGACCGTCTTGCGTGACCGGCAGTTTACTTCAGACATGCACTCCGAAAAAATCCAGACGATCGATGATGCGAACGAGCTGCGCATCGGGCAATTCATGGAAGATTCCGGCCCGATGGCACACCCGATCCGCCCTGACCGTGTCGAGGAATTCAACAACATCTACAGCGGCACGATTTATACCAAAGGCTCACACGTTCTGGGCATGCTGCATACGATGATGGGCGAGACCACCTGGCGCGCGTCCATGGATACCTATTTTGACCGTTTCGACGGACAGGCCGTCACATGCGACGATTTCGTCAATGTAATGGAAGAAGTTTCCGGCCTTGACCTCACGCAGTTCAGGCGCTGGTACAGCCAGTCCGGCACGCCTGAAATTTCCTACAGCGGGAAATACGATGATGCCGCAAAAACCTACACGCTGACGCTCACGCAGAATACGCCCCCCACTGCGGACCAGAAGGATAAGCAACCCCTGCACATCCCTGTCGCCGTCGGCCTGATCAGCGAGAGCGGAAATGACGCCTTGCCGGAAAAAACAAGAATCCTGCATCTGACGCAGGCAACGCAGGACTTCATATTTGAAAACGTCAGCGGCCCTGTCGTGCCTTCTGTCCTGCGCGGTTTCTCCGCCCCGGTCAAAATCACGACACAACCGACAGATGACGAGCTCCTCTTCCGCATGCAGCACGACTCCGATGCCTTCAATAAATATGAAGCGACAGAACGTTTTATGCTCAAAACCATTCATCGCCTGATCGAGGACTATCAAAATGGCGAAGACCTTCATCTGGGGCAGTCCTTTCTTTTTGCCTATGCCGATAATCTGGCTTTGGCTCTGGACGGTGATCTGGCCTTCAGCGCCCGCATTCTGCAACTTCCTGCCTATAGCCTGATCGTACAGGATCAAAAAGTCGTTGATCCCGATGCCGTCAATGCCGTGCTTCATTTCATGCGCAGGACTCTGGCGGAAGAATTCCACGAGGATTTCAAGCACCTGTTTAAAGAAACCATTGCCCCAGCCGGTGAGGCCTATAATGTTGTCCCCGAACAGGTCGGCAGGCGTGAGCTGCATAACCTCTGCCTTGGCTTTCTCGGCAAACTCGAAACACCTGCCAACATCGATATAACGCTCGCGCAATACCACGCCTCCAGGAACATGACGGAAAAGCTTGCTGCATTGTCAGTTCTCTCGCGTATGACATCTGACGAATCAAAAATGTCGGCCGAGCAAGCCCTTGCAGATTTTTATACTCAGTATAAAGACAACAACACCCTGATTGACAAATGGCTGCAGCTACAAGCCGCCATCCCGCACGGCGACGTTCTGGGGCGTGTCAAATCCATGATGGAACACGAGGCTTACGATAAAACCAATCCGAACAAGGTTCGCGCCCTGATCGGCGGATTTCTCGGTGGAAATCCGACTATCTTCCACAGCAAGGACGGTTCTGGTTACGCCTTTCTGGCCAATGTCATTATCGAGATGAACGATATCAACCCGCATGTCGCTGCCGGTCTTGCCGGACGTCTTGGCCAGTTCAAGCGCTATGACAATGAGCGGCAAGCCCTGATGATCGAACAAATGCAGCGCATCATGGAAACGCCGAACCTCGATTCAGGCCTCCGCGAAATCCTCGGCAAGGCGCTGGGAACGGCACCGCCAAAAACCTCGGCTGTGGCACAGTTCAAAAATACCGCAAAAAAATAAACGCCAGCCATAACCCTGCTTGCCGCAGGCCTTTACTTTAAACAGCACCACTTTTGTCTTGTATTTCTTTTGCAAGTAACAACTATTTTAAGCTTTTTTAAATACTGACCTTCCTAGAATGGCCGAAGTGAATACTATCTTATTCAGGGTTCAGGAAAATGAAAAACACGCTCTGCAAGCTCCGGGTTGGCCAAAAAATATTACTTGTCTTCAGCCTGCCACTTGTCGCCATGATTTATCTTTCCGGATATACCATGTTTTTGCGCTATCAGGAATATATCAGCGCCCAGCACACCATGTTGATGTCCGGATATGCGATTGCTTCCAGCAGTCTTGTTCATGAAATCCAAAGAGAACGTGGCCTCACTGCTTTGTATCTGAGCGCCGCAGGGGCAGACCATGCTTCGGCAGAACAAAAAACAAAGCTTCTTGAACAGCGACAAAACACAGATAAAAAACATGCTGAATTCGACAATTATATTGAAAAAAACAAAGCAGAACTTCGTACCATTAACAATCATGCCGACGAAGAAAGAGAGCACATTGATAAAACCATCAACAAAATGTCAGATATCAGACAGGCTGTATTCGGCTCTGAAGCAAAGTCACAAGACATTATCCGTTATTATACACAGCTCAATGCCCAGCTTTTACATTCGATTGCGGAAATTTCTTCGCATAGCGACCACGGCGAAGCCGTATCAAAAATTATTACCTACATTGATTTTCTTGAAGAAAAAGAGCGCGTGGGGCAAGAGCGCGCCCTGATTGCTGCCGCCCTCGAAAGAGGACATATTCTCGAACAGGAAATCCATAAACTGCAGATTCTCGGCAAAGAGCAGGAGCTTCTGGCGCATATGTATATGGGGCACGCCGATGATGCCGCAAAAATGCTGGCTACAGAGCTTCAGAATAACGAAGCTGTTAAAAAAGTTACTGGCATCCGCAATCAAATACTGGAAGCTGATGGAGAATCCTTGCCGGAAATCACCAGCGAAGACTGGTTTGCCTTGGCCAGTCAAAAAATAAACCTCATGAAAACAATGGAAGATTCATTAACCGATACAATCACAAAAGCGGCGGCTGATACCTATAAGTTCAGCAGAAATGTTCTCTGGTCTTGCCTGCTTGCCCTGATTGTCCTGATTACCGTTTCACTGCTGCTTTTGCGCCAAATCCTGAGAAATATCGTCGGACCGCTTAACATTGTCACAAAAGCCATGCGCACCCTTTCCAAGGGCGATTACGAGACCCAAATCCCGGAAACGTCGCTTTGCGATGAAATTGGCGATATGATCCGCGCAATGTCTGTTTTTCGTGACAACTTTATTCAGGCAGCCGCACTGGCGGAAGCCCAGAAATCGGAACAGGCAGAAAAAGAAAAACGCCGTCAGATGGTAGAATCACTCTCTGCAAATTTTAACGCGACAGTGACAAATGTTATTGAGGCCGTTGAAAATGTCGTCAATGACCTGCAAAAACTATCTGTCTCCCTGCTTGACAGCGCGGATAACAGCAAGGAAAAAAGCACCCACGCAAGACAGGCCGCCGAAGAAGCCGCCGACAACATACAAACTATCGCTTCCGCCATTAACGAGTTTTCCAGCTCGATTCAGGACATCAACAAGCAAGTCACACAGTCGGTTGATACAACAAATCTTGTTTCACAGGACGTTGACAGAACCAATGGCGCGATTGAGCTATTGGCCAGAAAAGCCGTTGATGTTGGTGAGATTATCAAGCTCATTAATGATGTTGCCGAACAGACAAACCTGCTGGCTCTCAACGCAACCATTGAAGCTGCCAGAGCCGGCGAGGCCGGAAAAGGCTTTGCCGTTGTCGCTTCAGAGGTCAAAAATCTTGCCCAGCAGACAACAAAAGCAACTGAAAATATTTCCCTGCAAATCAGGGAAATGCAAGACGCTACCAATAATACTGTCGAGGCGATAAAATCCATCGACAATGGCATGACCACAATGAAAAAAGTCGCTACATCCATCGCGGGCACGATTGAGGAACAAAGCGTTGTCGCCAATAACGTAAATGACAATATTCAAAGAACCGCGCACAAAACGGATGATGTCTCTAAAAACATATTTATCGTTAACACAGCAGCGGAGAAAACAAGCGAGGTAGCCCTCGCCCTGCAAAAAAATACCGAGGAGCTTTCTCTAAAATTTAAAACGCTAACCGAGGAAATCCGGCGCTTCCTGCAAGCCGTGACAACGGCATAGCAAACCCGGCATCGGTTTCACCGCATATTGCTTTCTGTATCAATCTCCAACCCATCCCAGGCGGGACGGATATGAAGCGGCAGCTCGTCACAGAGAGTTTTATAATCCATATGCGTCGTCAGAACAGTCAAATAGGTCATCTTCGGCTTGATAATATCCACCCACTCCTGCACCCGTTTTAAATTTGCATGCGTCATCACCGTATCCCGATGATAACTGGCGGCATCAACAATCCAGACCTCCACCCCCTTAAGCGCATTTACAGACTTCTCGTTGAGGGCTGCAACGTCAACACTGTAGGCAAAATCTCCAAAGCGAAATCCCAGAGAAGTGCAGGTCGTATGATCCTGCGCGAAGCTCTCCACGTCGATGTCGCCGATCTGGAATTTTTGATAGTTTTCAATCTGGTTTTTACGCAGAAACTCGACATAGACACCCTCTGCCGAACTTTTGAACAGGTATGGCCAGCGCCTGTCCATTTCATCCAGCGTTTCCTGATTGCTGTAAAGATCAATCGCGTTGTTGTTATGATAGGCTAGCACCCGCAAGTCATCGACACCATTGACATGATCCGAATGCGCATGACTGATCAGAACACCATCAAGTTTTTTGACGCCGATTTGATTAAGATGCGTTCTCAAATCACATGTCGCGTCCACCAAAAGACTGGTCATTTTTGTTTCGACAAAAATCGAAGCACGGGTTCGCTGATTGCGCGGTTCTGCCGGATCGCATTTTCCCCAGAACCCGCCCGCAGCGGGAGTGCCCAAAGAAGCGCCGCTGCCGAGAACTGTCACCTTCATGCCCCGGCCTCTTGCGGTTGTTGCGCCTTGTTAAAAAGCGTAAAGAAATTCTGCGTTGTCATCTCTGCCAGAGTTTCAATGGATACCCCCTTCAGTTCCGCCATCATCTGCGCCGTATGCGCAACATATGCCGGTTCATTCCGTTTGCCCCGATGGGGGATTGGCGCCAGATAGGGGCTGTCTGTTTCCACTAGAAGACGATTGAGCGGAACGTATCTGACAACCTCGCGCAACTCTTCCGCTTTTTTAAAAGTCACGATCCCGGAAAAGGAAATGTAAAAGCCAAGATCCAGAGATTGCTCGGCCAGCTTGAGCCCCCCGCTAAAACAATGCATGACACCACGCGCTTTGCCTTGTCCTGATTCACGCATAATACGAATGGTATCATCATCAGCATCGCGCGTATGAATTACCAACGGCAAATCCGTTTTACAAGCGGCCTCGATATGCGTCGCAAAGCACTTTTGCTGCGCGGCAGCGGGGGAATGGTTGTAATAATAATCCAGACCCGTCTCGCCAATACCCACGACTTTTGGATTTTTTGTTAAAGCGACAAGCTCATCACAAGTAATATTTATCTCTTTCGCCTCTACAACATGATGCGGATGCGTTCCGACCGTGCAGGAAATAAAGGGGGAACGCGGAGATTTGCGTACAAATCGTCAATAAATACCCGACACCGGCCGAGCGCGCCCGCGCGACAACAGCATCAACACCTTCTTCCGCGAAGTCCGGATAATCCAGATGACAATGACTGTCGACTAGATACATCAGGCAGCTTCCTCCACATAGCGCGGAAAGACCCCGGAGGGCACCGGAAGAGAAGTTCCTGCAACAAGCGCATGTGCTGAACCCATATGAGAAAAGTCACGGCTGTCCACTGTCACTGCGACCTGATCCAGAATCTTCCCCGCTGCCGTCGGGCAAAAGGGCTGCAAAGCAATGCCAATATTGCGGATTGCTTCCGCAAGGACATAAAGCACGGTTGCCATGCGCGCCTGATCCGTCTTTTTCAATGTCCATGGCGCCTGTTCATCAATATAGATATTCGCCGCACTGGCAACACACACAATTTCCTCGATAACTTTATGTATCTGGAATTTTTCAGCTTCCGCCCGCATGGCAATCAGCATTTCCTGTCCGCAGATTTGGAGCAGCGCTTTGTCGGCATCCTCCAGAACACCCGGTTGCGGCACCTTGCCTTCACAATTCTTGTTGATCTGCGAAAGCGTCCGCTGCACAAGATTGCCGATATTATTGGCCAATTCGGCATTCATCCGCATCGTCATGCCTGCACGTGAAAAGTCTCCGTCATTACCAAAAGGCACTTCACGCATAAGGAAATAGCGAGTCTGGTCGAGACCATAAGTATGCACGAGATCAACCGGAGAAATCACATTTCCCAGCGATTTGGACATTTTCTGTCCTTCATTCATCCACCAGCCATGCGCAAAAACCGTTTTAGGCGGCGCAATCCCTGCCGACATCAAAAATGCAGGCCAATAGACGGCATGAAAACGCAAAATATCCTTGCCTACCATATGCACATCCGCCGGCCAGAATTTTTTAAATGCCTCTGCATTCATATCCGGAAAGCCCAGCGCACTGATATAATTCGTCAAGGCATCGACCCACACATACATGACGTGCTTTTCATCATCCGGCACTTTAACACCCCAGTCAAAAGTCGTGCGGCTGACAGACAAATCCCGCAAGCCAGACTTGACAAAACTGATCACTTCGTTTCTTCGATGCGCTGGCTGGATAAAGTCCGGATGCTTCTCGTAGAAATCCAGCAAGCGATCCTGCCAGCCTGAAAGACGAAAAAAATAGCTCTCCTCCTCGACCCATTCCACCGGTACGCCGTGCGGGCCGAATTTATTGCCTGCCGCATCCGTCGTCAGCTCGTCCTCGCCATAGAAAGCCTCATCCCGTGTCGCATACCAACCCGCATATTTATCAAGGTAAATATCTCCCGCTGCCGCCATTTTCTGCCAGATCGCCTGCACGGCCTTTTTATGTGCAGGATCCGTCGTGCGGATAAACTGGTCGTTCGTAACATCCAGCAGCGTACCCATATCACGGAAATTGACCGAGACTTTGTCTGTCAGTTCCTGCGGGCTGATCCCCTGCTTCTGCGCCGTCTGCAAAATTTTCAGCCCATGCTCGTCCGTTCCGGTCAGAAACATGACTTCAAACCCGTCCAGCCTTTTAAAGCGTGCCAGAACGTCACACGCAATCGTCGTATAGGCATGTCCGATATGCGGCTTGTCATTCACGTAGTAAATCGGCGTGGTGATATAAAAGTGCGGTTTTGTCATCGTTTTCATTTCCTTGTTATACACTCAATCCCTGATAGTCCGGTTTTTGCAGCATCAGGAAAGCGCTCATTAGAATTCTTCTCTTGTCCAGATTGTACTGGTCTCCCTGCAAGAAAAGCTGCGTCAGCTTTTCCGCCGTATCCAGAAAGTGCCGAGGCGGGTATATCTCTGCCCATTTTTGAAAAATCAGCGTATCCCCCGGCAATATGTCCTGCAAGACATGTCCGCGCGCCTGCGCCCGCGTTTGCCGCACGCACCATGCTGACAGGATTTCACAGGCAGTTTCATAGGCCAGCTCCGCCCCCGCCTTACCCAGCTTTTCAGAAAGATCATGCACCTTGACAATATCCATTTCAGGCAAAGCGTCCACGACCCCCAACAAATCCCGATAAAGAACGAGGCCTTTTTCCGCGTGAAAACGAAGCGCCTTGCCAAGGCTCCCTTCTGCCAACCGCGCCAAAGCTGCCTTGTCCACGCTTGACAGCCCCGGCGCAAAACGCTCCAACAGCGTTAGAATAGAGGGCTCGGACAATACGTCCAAATGCACCATGCGGCAGCGCGAACGAATTGTAGGTAAAAATCCGCCTGGCTGCGAGGTTGTCAGGATCAATACGGTTTTTGACGGCGGTTCTTCGAGTATCTTCAACAAGGCGTTCTGGCTGCTGCGATTCAGGTATTCAGCGCTATCCACAATCACAACACGCCAGCCCCCCTCCGCCGCCGTCCTGCGCAGGAAGGGATTAATACGCCTGACCGCCTCTACAGAAATTTCTGTTTTCAGCCGCCCCTTTTTCTCGTCCATTTCGCGCTCGACTGTCAGAAGGTCAGCATGCCCCCCCGAAGCCACACGCCGGAAAACAGGATGTTCCGGTGCGATATAAAGGCTCTCCGGTTTGGGCGCCGCGCCGAACATTCCCGCTCCGGCGTCTTCTTCGCCCTGCGCCAACAGAAAACGGGCCAGACGATAAGCCAGCGTTGCCTTGCCAATACCTGCCGCCCCGGCCAGAATAACGGCATGCGGCATGCGTCCGGCATTAAAGTCGCTTAACAAAGCTTTCTCCGCACCTTCATGTCCGACAAGATCAGGCATGGTGCGTGGCGTCAGGTTCTCCGCCTCCGTCACTTCCGGCGCATCCCCCGATAAGGCATCGACGTCAAATTCGATACCATCGGACAGAATATCGTCATCGAACAATCCCGCCATTACGCAGCCTCTTTCACGACGATGCCAAAACGTTGCGTTACCGTCTGTGCCATCTGGCGATGAATAGACGGGATATCTTGCGCCGCATCGATAACAATACAGCGTTCCGGACAGGCTTTCGCAATTTCCAGGAACCCGCTCCTGAGGCGCTGGTGAAAAGCCAGTCCCATGCGCTCATATCTGTCTTCCGTCGACTCCGTTTTATCGGCAGTGGTGCTCAACTGCTTCAGGGAACGGTTCAGTCCGGCCTCCGGATCTATATCAAGAACAAAAGTTAAATCAGGCTGAAAATCACCGGCCACAATTTTATAAAGCGTCTCGATCACCGCCCTGTCAAGACCCATGCCATAGCCCTGAAAGGCACGGGTCGAATCCGCAAAACGGTCCGAGATAACCCACTCCCCCCTTTCAAGCGCCGGCCAGATTTTATGAACCAGATGCTCGCGCCTTGCCGCGAACAGTAACAAGGCTTCCGTCATAGGATCAAACACGCCCGAATCCCGCTGCGTCAGCAATCCGCGAATACGCTCGGCCTGATCAGTGCCGCCCGGCTCCCGTGTCATGAGCGCCGTGACGCCAGAGGCAGCGAGCGCCTGATGCAAAAGCTTGATCTGCGTGCTTTTACCCGTCCCTTCGCCACCTTCCAGCGTAATGAAAACACCCGTCTTCATGATCAATAAGTACCCATCAGCAAATAACCGACACGATCCTTGACGCGACCGAACAGGCCTTTGCGCTCCACGGCCTCGCCAGCCAGCAAGTTCATTTCAATCGGCTGCTGAGCAGGTATTTCAATTTTCAGGCTCCCCGCAACATCACCTTTTTTTACTGGCGCTTTAAGCGGCGCTAAATATTTAACGGTCATTTTTATTTCCGCTTTTCTGGTGCGAGGCAAAACGACCTTTAAATCATCCGCCGCCACCAGCGGCACCTGCGCCTTTTCACCGAGCCAGACATCCGCGCTGTCAATTTCAAGCCCTTTTGAAACCAGTTTTTTATTTTCAAAATTACGAAAGCCCCATTCCAGCAGACGAGCAGCTTCATCCGCACGATCCTTTTCACTGGCAAGGCCGTTTTCGACAAGAATCAACCGACGACCCTCGCGCAGCGCCGTGCCGATCATGCCGTACCCGCCAATCTCGGTATGGCCTGTTTTCATGCCATCCGCGCCGGGCAACCGCCCCAATAGCGGATCCCTGTTCTGCTGACGTATCTTGTTGTAGGTGAATTCCTTTTCCGAGAAATAATGGTAATACTCGGGGAAATCCGTCACGATGCGATAGGCGAGAACGGCCAGATCCCGCGGTGTCGAATAATGATCCGGATCCGGCCACCCCGTTGCATTCATGAAATGGCTATTTGTCAGTCCAATCTCTTTTGCACGCACATTCATGGCCTCTGCAAAAGCCTCTTCTGTTCCGCCTAGCCCTTCTGCCAGAGCCACCGCGGCATCATTACCAGACTGAATGATAACCCCGCGAATAAGGTCTTCGACACGTACACTATCGCCGACCTTGATGAACATTTTCGACCCCTGCATGCGCCATGCCTTTTCGCTGATGGTCAGTTTATCATCAAGGGAAAACCGCCCCTGTTTGAGAGCATCAAAAACAAGATACATAGTCATGGTCTTGCTCATTGACGATGTCGGCATGCGGCTGCCCCCGTCTTTATCGAGCAAAATCGTTCCTGTTTCTGCATCCACCAGAATGACGCTTTTAGCAATCGTCTCGATGCTTTCCGCCCTCACAACAGCCGGAAACGCCACACACAAAGCAACAAGCGCCGCAAAAAGGGCTTTCTTCATTTTATTCTCCGTTATCTATTGTCAGCGTTTGATCACTTTTGCGGTACCGTTTCCGGCACGGACGACTTCATCCAAAATCATGTCCGCCCGCTCCACCGTCGCAATCGGCCCGATTTTTACACGATAAAACTGGCGTCCCTTGACCGTAACCGGCTCGATCGTAACAGGGGCTAAACTACTAAACTGCCGCTTGATGTTTTCAGCATTCTGATAGACCGTAAAAGATCCCGCCTGAACAAATATACCCGTTGGCGTTACAGGTTCCTGCGTGACAACGGGCTCTGGCATAAAGCGTCCGGCATGAAGATGCCCCCCGGTCATATCAGGACTCTCCGCGCGCGGGGCAGACTGCGTGCTCCCTGAACGCCCC
The DNA here is from genome assembly GCA_964458415.1 of uncultured Rhodospirillaceae bacterium. GTDB lineage: Bacteria > Pseudomonadota > Alphaproteobacteria > Micavibrionales > UBA2020 > CAYWIT01. The sequence continues at coordinate 3,692 of CAYWIT010000014.1, read as the reverse complement.
CACGTCGAGGACTTTGGCGCAGACGAAAGTTCTTCGACCGTGATTGTGGGTGTTTGCAGACTTTCAGGCAATGCATCATTTGCCGTTTCCAGTGCCGCCACCCGCACAGGCTTGCCGGTATAGGCCGCAGGCGTTGTCTGACGCGGCGTTCCCGTCGTCGTCTCCATACGCCGCAAATCCGCCAAAGTAATGCGCGATGTATCCAATCCGCGCCGCGCCGCTTCGGCTATCTGACGGCTTTCCTGGGACAATACCTGAACACGGACACGCGCCGTTCCTTTATTCCTGAAATCAAGAAGATCCGCAGCACGTTGCGACACATCAATGACCCGTCCACGCTTGAAAGGCCCCCGATCATTCACCCGTAGCACGACCGAACGACCATTTTCAAGATTGGTCACACGCACCAGAGACGGCATTTGCAGCGTTCTATGCGCGGCGGTAAGCTCGTTCTTATCGTAGATTTCTCCATTGGCCGTTCTCTTGCCGTGAAAATTTGGACCATACCACGATGCAATACCCGTTTCAGTGAAATCATAACTTTCCTCGGGGTAATACCAGACGTTCTCCACCTTGTAAGGATTGCCCACCTTGTAAGACCCCGCGCTTTCCTGCGTCCCCGGCCATGGAAGTTTTTTAGCGTAATGAGAAACAAACTGCGTTTCGGCACAACCGGAAAGCAGAAAAACGGCAACAAGCAAGAAAGCCAGCGGCGCGATACGATGCCCGAAAACCATAAGAAATCCTTTCTATTCCAGCAAAGATATGAGCCCCTGCAGGATACCGATTTTACTTCCTAAAAGCCAGATTTTTACCCATTGGGAACAACAGCACGCCCGGAACCGCCGTGATCTTTCAGGCTATCCGCAAGGGTTCCTACAGCTGTGGCAAAATAGATTGATTTATTCCATGCCATGATTGTCCTATAGTTGTCATATACTATATATGCAGCCATGCCCGTACCCCCGGGCTGAACCAGTGAAGCCTGATATGCCCCTTCAAACGGCACTGCCTCACCACTCTGTAATCTAACCCCCGCATCATGCCAGAATTGCAACGGCTTTTTTATAGAAACCCCCATCAAGCCAGCGTCAATGGGCTTGGTCAGCTTTACTTTCCTGCCCCAAGGCGCTCCTGCTTTCCAGCCATTCTGCGCCAGATAATTGGCAGCAGAGGCAAAAACATCCGCTTCTGTTGTCCAGATATCCCGTCGCCCATCGGCATCATGATCGACCGCAAAGCGCAAAAAACTTGAAGGCATAAACTGGCTCTGCCCCATTGCGCCCGCCCACGACCCCTTCATGTCCGCATGGCGGATATGATTTTCGTCAAGAATGCGTAGTGCCTTGAACAGCTCTTCCCGAAAATAAGCACTGCGCCGCCCATCATAGGCCAAGGTCGCCAGCGCGTTAATAACGTCATAACTGCCGGTATTCTGGCCAAAATTCGTCTCGATCCCCCAAAGGGCAACGATAGCCTCTTTATCCACGTTGTATTTTGACGAAACATCAGACAAAACAGGGCGATAGCGATCGATCTTCGCCTTCCCCATGAGTATCCTGTCTTTGCTTACAATCTGGTTTAAGTAAGCGTCGAATGATTTTGTTTTTTCTGGCTGTTTTCTGTCCAGCTGGATGATTTTTTCTATCGGCCTCAGGCTATCCGGCAGCGCCTCGGCAATAACCTCCTGAGAGATCCCCTTTTGCCGCGCCTCTACCCTTAACTCTTTCAACCATTTACCAAAATCACCCGTCGCCGCCTGTCCTCGAGAAGAGAACAAGGCCACGACAACGATGCCCGACACAAAGAGTAATTTTTTGAACAATCTCGCCCCCAATGTTCCTTGTACAAGATTATCTGAAAGCGCTTGATTCTGATAGCACTTCTTGTTGAAAGGCACCGTGGAGACTGCTAAGGTTCGCTTCGTTGCGCTATGGAAGAGTGGCCGAGCGGTTTAAGGCACTAGTCTTGAAAACCACTAATACCATAACGCACAATCAAATTATCATAATATATCAAATAGATAAGTTTTTTAACTTTTCTATAATATACTTACACATACGTTACACAGTATTAACGCACCAGTTTTTTTGTCTGGTGAGTTCGACTTACACATTTTTTACACAGGAACATGTCAGGAGTTTAAAAAACTAATGACGACAGAAACACACAGCTTCATGGATGGTAAGGTAAACGTCTATAAACGCGAGAACAGCAAATACTGGCAGTGCTCTACTTTTATTGACGGCAAGAACCACCGAATTTCAACAAAATCCACAAGTCTGACTATGGCAAAAGAATTTGCACGGGAATGGTATATGGCGGCCTACGTGGACGCTAGCCGCCGCCAGCAACACAGCCGCGTTTACCGCCTTCTGAACAAATTCGGTATGAAGCCAGAGACGACCGTCACCACGGTAGCCCCTCCCCCACACGTAAAAGAACAGGCCACCTCTTCTGGTCACACCTTCCGCGAAGCTGCTGAAAAGTTCATTGCCGAGTATGGCATTATTACAGAAGGACAAAGGAACAAGGACTGGACAGCGCAACACGCTATGCGCGTCAATGTTCACCTGATGCCCTTCTTTGGCGACAAGTCCGTCAGCGAGATCAACGCAGGGCTTGTGCAAGAATACCGGATTCAACGTGCAACCAATGGCTATAAAGGTCGCAAACCTTCGCGTAGCACCCTGCATCATGAAACTGTAACCCTGCGCCTCGTTCTCAAAACGGCGCACCGATACGAATGGATTTCTGCCGTGCCGGATATTTCACCGCCCTATAAAACTTCAGGAAAGGTGAAGCACCGCGCATGGTTTTCGCCCGAAGAATACAAAATGCTTTATGAAGCCACACGGGATAAAGCAAAAAATCCTCCTAGAGCGCAATACAAGCATGTTTGGGAAGACTTACACGATTACGTTTTATTCATGGCGAATACGGGACTCCGGCCTGACGAGGCCGGACGCCTTGAATACAGGGATGTCACGATCGTGACAGACAAAGGCACAGGCGAACGCCTACTGGAAATAGAAGTACGCGGCAAACGCGGCGTAGGCTATTGCAAAAGCATGACTGGGGCAATCCTGCCCTTCCAGCGGATGCAGAAACGTTATAACGGGAAACCGACTGACAAAATATTTGGCAGAACCCCTCGCAACCAGATGAACGAAATCCTTGAGGAACTGAATTTGAAACATGACCGGGACGGCAACGTGCGAACGGCCTACAGCCTCCGCCATACCTATATTTGCCTCCGGCTGATGGAGGGCGCGGATATTTACCAAATCGCTAAAAACTGCCGCACTTCCGTCGAAATGATCGAGCAGTTTTACGCCGCGCACCTGAAAAATACGCTGGATGCTTCAGCAATTAACGTCAGGAAATCAAAAAAGAAGCCAGAAAAGGAAAAATCATAAGTAAGTGGCTTGAAATAATGACTTTTTACGATTATAAATAATACCGATAAAAATTGGACAGGTGGCCGAGTGGTTTAAGGCAGTGCTCTTGAAAAGCACCGAGGGGCAACCCTCCGTGAGTTCGAATCTCACCCTGTCCGCCAACTATCTCTAGCTTGATAGTACGGTCTTCAAGCTTGATACGGCAGCACTCTTGTCCACAGCTATCAAATTTAAATTGTAATACCCCCTAAGAATAGAGGTGTTCAGAAGTAGAATTTTCCATTAACTTGC
>CAYWIT010000013.1:72771-74825 GCA_964458415.1 uncultured Rhodospirillaceae bacterium | reverse complement strand
AGCGCCAGTTTGTAATCATCCGGCATGCCCAGAATTTTTTTTGAACGTTCGGTAATCTCGTATATACGCCTGACCCCGGCGGCGGTGCGGTGCGAACGGGAAAGGTACGTATTTCTGAGCGCGTCAAGGCTCCAGCCCGGGCGTTTGGCGCAGGGGCCGGAGGAAAAACAGGGGTTGGCGGGGCGGGTGGCGGGGCGCTGTGCGGTCATGAAAAAGCTCCTTGAATAAAAGAAATTGCAAACATTATAGACATGCTTATGCTGTTCTTGAAAGTGGAAAACGGTATGGAAAGAACGGTCGTTACGATTGTCGGAAACAGCAGGGGAAGCCTGCCAAAATCTGCGGAGGATCGGGCGGTTGCCCTGCTCCGCAGGCTTGGCGCGGAGATCCTTGCGGTTGATACGCTCTGCCTCGAAAGGGGGGTGGATATTATTCTTTCGGGACGTTCTGATGCTTTGGTAAATGCGGCGCGTAAAACCCTGCAACAATTAGCCAGTTTTGATATTTTTGTGCAGCCGTTAGACAATTTCCGCAAGAAAAAGCTGCTGGTGGCAGATATGGATGCCACGATCATTCAGGGCGAGTCGCTCGATGATCTGGCAGAGCATCTGGGGATCAAGGACAAGATTGCCCCGATCACGGCGCAGGCCATGCGTGGCGAGATCGATTTCCCCGAAGCCCTTCGCCAGCGGGTCCTGCTTTTGAAGGGCTTGCCGCTTTCCGCGTTGTTTGAAACAGTGAGTAAAGTCAGGTTTTCACAAGGCGCGGAAACACTGGTGAAAACCATGAACCGGTTTGGCGTCAAATGCGTTCTGGTTTCCGGCGGGTTCGAGCAATTCACGCAGGCTGTTGGTGATCGGCTTGGATTCTGGAGGAATTTTGGCAATCGGCTTGAAGTTTCCAACGGCGCTTTGACGGGGGCGGTACTGCCCCCCATTCTTGACAAACACGCCAAGGTGCAGACTTTGCGCGAGATGGCCAACGTCTTGAATCTGGCCCCTGCCGCCGTACTGGCCATTGGTGACGGGGCTAACGATATTCCGATGCTGCAGGCCGCGGGGACCGGGGTCGGATATTTTGGAAAACCTGCGGTGCAGGAAGCAACACCCTTCCAGATCCGGCGCACGGATCTGGTTTCGCTTCTGTATATGCAAGGCTACACGGCAGATGATATATTAAGTAATTGATATTATATAATAAAAAACATCTATATTTACATATAACATATTTTTGTGTACACTTTTCCCATGTCGAAAAATGGACAAAATCAGAAGTTAGTTCCCGAACCGGTGCGGCAAGCGCTGCAGGCGGTGGCGACTTTGCGTCTTGAAGATGCGGTGCAGGCTGCCGCCGTTGAAAAAATCCTGCCGGGTTACGCGCTGCAACAGGCGAAGGCGGGGACAGAGGTGACGGTGGAAAATCTGCTGGCAGCGGCAAGACAGGGCGCCGCCTTCCTGAAAAGTGAGACGGTGTCCATGCCGCATGAAAAGGAGAAAGAAGATTTTTTAACCGCCTATACCCGTATTGTTTCTGCATTTCACAAGCAGCTCAAAGTCAATTTTTACGTAGGACAGAGGCTGAAAGCACAGCTTATGATCTCTTGCCAATGTGGTGATCTGGCGAAAGTAAAATCCCTGATCAGTCGTGGCGTGGATGTGACAGTACAAAATAATTGGGCGCTTGTCTTGGCGTCGGAAAATGGGCATCTGGGTGTGGTCCAACTGTTAATCGACCATGGCGCAGATGTCAGGGCTCTAGATAATTGGGCGATTGCCCTAGCGGCACAAAACGGGCATGCGGAGACGGTTCAACTACTGATTGATCATGGCGCGGATGTCAGGGCAAAGGAGAATCGGGCGATTGTTCGGGCGGCAGGAAGCGGGCACACGGAAATGGTTAAGCTGCTGATCGAACACGGCGCGGATGTCACAGGGCGGTATAATCAGGCGATTGTTTCGGCGGCATATAACGGATATGCTGAGGTAGTTCAACTGCTGATCGAGCACGGCGCGGATGTCACGGCGCAGAATAATGAAGCAATTGTCTGGGCGGCA
>CAYWIT010000013.1:0-72671 GCA_964458415.1 uncultured Rhodospirillaceae bacterium | reverse complement strand
TGGGCGGCACGGCAAGGACATGCTGAGGTAGTTCAACTGCTGATCGAGCACGGCGCGGATGTCACGGTACGGAATAATCAGGCGCTCGTTTCGGCGGCACAGAGCGGACATGCTGAGGTAGTTCAACTGCTGATCGAGCACGGCGCGGATAAAAACAAGCTGAGCAAAGAACAAAAACAAGTCCTGAAAGCCTGGCAGGCAGGCGTAGCGCACTGGCAGAAAACCGTGCGCATGAACCCGCCTGCAGGACTGCACGACCAGAATCCGGCGCATTTCAAAAAAGCCTGCTATGAAGCGCTGCTGCCCGCCCTGAAGCGGGAGAGCTATTCCGGCAAGGAGGCCAGCATCATGGCTTTCCACGCAGCGGGGCTGTTCCAGTCGGAACAGCGTGTGCTGCAATATCTGGAACAATGGGGCACGGCGGGAGGTCAGCCGCTGCACGATCTGATCCAGATGATCAAATTACCTGCGGGCAATACCGCTAACCTCAAGGACTGGGGCGATGCTGTGCTGAAATGCGGGCCTGCGATGGCCAGACTGGTAAAATTTGCGGACAAGCTGCCTGCGCCGCTCAAGTCCGCCGACGGCAGAACCTGGTCGATGGTCAATACCCGTGCCGAAGTCGCGAAATTCGCCTTTAATAAGGCCGCCGAGCATCCGGAGCTGGCGGCGCTCTGTTTCGAATATAATGTGGAAGAGGCCGATTTTAATAAAGCCTTGAAACTTGTTAAAAAAGGCCCTTCGACCACAAAAAATATTCCCGAGATGACGATTGAGGGCGATAAATTCGGGATGGCGGGTGGAAAATTCTATCGCCTGCCTGCCAACGATATTCGCGGCTTGTTTCTGGGCGAAGCGACGGACTGCTGCCAGTCGGTCGGCAGCGCCGGGGAAGATTGCGCCAAACATGGATTTACCTCGGAAAACGGCGGCTTTTATGTGGTTGAAAACGCCAAGGGCCGGATTGTCGGGCAAGCCTGGGCCTGGCGCGGAGAGAAGGGCGAGATGTGCCTCGACAGTCTCGAGACGCTGGGGGAACATCTTTCCGCAGAACATTGGACAAAAATCATGAAGGGAATGGCGAAGGAACTGACCCGCCGCAAGACGGGCCACGATATCACGGCGCTACATGTGGGAACCGGCGGTGAAACCCCCGCCGACAGCCTGCGGCAGGCTTTCGCAAAAGGGACGGATAAAAACACCGCCATGGCCACGCCGAACGACTATAGCGGCTACCGCGATTCCAGAAACGGACAAATCGTGGTGTGGAAGAGGTAAAGCGCCCTATCGGGCGGATTGTTCCCGATATTCTTTTGCTTTGAGCGCGTCTTTTTCTACGCCCAGACCGTTGTCATATATTTCCGCAAGACGTTCAAGGGCGTGCACATCTCCCTTGGCGGCGGCGCGCTCGTAGAACTTGCGGGCGGTGGGATAGTTTTTGGGGACAGTTTCCCAGCCTTCAAAAAAGATATCTCCGGCACGGTTGAGCTGAAAGACCGAGGCTGTCGGCTTTAGAGCAATTTTCAACGTCCATCGCAGGGCTGTCGGGATATCTTTGTGAACTTCCTTGCCTTCTGCATACATCTCGGCCAGAGCCACTTGCGCCTGTAGCAGATCTTCATCCGCGGCCTTTTTCATCCAGAACAGGCCAAGTTCCGGATTACGGGCAACGCCTTTGCCGTCAAACAGCGCCCGCGCGAGATCGAACATGGCGACCCGATGTCCGCCTGCGGCTGCTTTTTGAAGCCAGATGAATCCATTGTCGGGATCACGCGGTTCTTTATAGTTGTTGTAGAAATTGCCAAGGCGGAATTGCGCATCCCCTGCATTTTGTTCGGCCGCCTTTAAAAACCATTTTTCCGCTTCGACATAATCCGTCGTCAGGCCTTTGAAGTGATTTTCGGCATAGAGGAATCCCAGACGCAGCTGGGAGAGGCCATGGCCGCTTTCCGCAGCCTTCAGATACCATTTTTTGGATTCCGGATAGTCGGTGGGTACACCGTCGCCGGTAAAATAGGTTTCCGCCAGTTCATATTGCGCCAGCGTGTGGGCCTGTTCTGCTGCTTTTCTGTACCAGAGGACGGCTTGTGTTTTTTCAACGGCGAGTCCGCAGTAGCCCTCGTCATAGGCTTTGCCCAAAGCGTATTCATCAACAACGGAGCCTTGTGCGGCAGCCGTCTTGTCCGGACAGATGATCTCTGTCGCGAAAGAGGGGGGCACACAAGACAAAAAGCCCAGAGCAAGGAAAGGAATCGCTATTAAGTGCATGAAAAATCAGCCTTTATTTACATTCCTTTTTTCTTTTTTGCGGTGGGCCGTGATATTGAGAAACTCAGTTGCGGCGGAAAAAGCGATCGAGAAATAGATATAATTTCTCGGGATATGAAAATGCAAACCGTCGGCGACCAAGGCAACACCCACCATCATCAGAAAGCTGAGAGCGAGCATTTTGAGGGATTGGTATTTCTCGATAAAGGCGCTGACGGCTTCGGAAGCAAAGACCATGATCAGCATAGCGATCACATTCGCGGCGATCATGACCCACAAAACATCGGACAGGCCGACAGCAGTGATCATGGAGTCGAGCGCGAAGACGACATCAAGGACCGCAATTTGCAGGATGGCGGTCGTAAAGGACAGGTTTTTAACTTTTTTTTCATTTTCCTCGATCCCGGCGACGGTGGCATGGATTTCTGTCGTGGCTTTATAGAGGAGGAAGAGCCCGCCCGAGAACAGAATGATGTCGCGCCAAGAGACGTCGAAGGTGCCGACGGACAAGACGGGCTCTTTCAGCTGGATGACCCAGGTGATGCTGGAGAGGAAAATAATCCGTCCGGCCAGCGCCATGGTGAGGCCGATTTTTCTGGCGCGCGGTTGCTGTGATTTTGGCAGGCGGGCGGAGATGATGGATAGAAAAATTATATTGTCGATACCGAGAACGATTTCGAGCGCGCTCAGGGTCAGAAGGCTGATCCAGATTTCAGGGTGAAGAAGCGTTTCCATTTTTTTGCAGGCTCATACGGTTAAAAACATTCTATGAAACATCTTATGGGTGTTTTGAATAAAGTAAAGAAAATAGCGGTATTAAAGGGTTTCGGCACGCATTGAAAAGAGAAGAGCGCCTCTTGCGAAGCGCTCTTCATGTCTCGAAAAAGTCAGAAGACTTATTTCTTTTTAGCAGCTACTTTTTTCTTCGCAGCCGGCTTCTTAGCAACTGCTTTTTTAGCAGCTGGCTTTTTAGCAGCTACTTTTTTCTTCGCAGCTGGCTTTTTAGCAGCTACTTTTTTCTTCGCAGCAGGTTTCTTAGCAGCTGGTTTTTTTGCAGCCGGTTTTTTAGCTGCTGGTTTTTTCGTTGCCATAGTTTTCTTCCCTATTTGAGGTTGCACAAATTAGAAAAACGGCGAACAATTCGTCTCGCTTTCCTAATCATAATTTTATTGTAGAACGTGATTCTCACCTTTGTCAAAACTTTCTTGACAAAACGGGCCTCAAGTTACCTTGAGACCCGTCTTGCTGTATCATTTTTGCAGCGATCAAGTCGCGTGCAGAAAAAAGTCGCGAAGATTACTCTTCAGCGTGGCCTTCTTCAGCAGGAGCTGCTGTTACGTCTGTTGCTACCGGAGCGGCATGCGCTTCAACGCAGGCTTTTACAGCTGCATCGACTTCTTCAGCGGAAGGCATCGTGCCATCAGCTTTTGCAACGGAAGCCGAGGCTTTGCAGTCCTCTTCAACGGATACTGCAGGGGCAACTGCGGCATCAACTGCAGGGGCAGCTGCTTCCATAGCCTGTTCTGCAGCAGGAGCTACATTTTCTTCAGCTTGAGCGAGGAAGGAAACGCTTGCAAACGCAATTGCACCAAGCAATGCTGCAAGTGTCAGGTACTTTTTCATGATATTCTCCAGATGTTTTTTTAAGTGTTGTTAGGCGTAGCTTTGGGGAGCGTTTTTATCCCGATAGAGGCATCAAACGTCTTTATTATCTACGTTTCTATATTTGCGCCTGATTCTCGGAAAAAACAAGATGTAACGCAATGAAAATAAAGCGTTTATATTTTTTATCGGCAATATCCATAAAATTTATTCCTGTGCCCTGTAGATTTCGGGGAAGAGCTCCCTGAGCCGGGCGACCTTGGGTTGGTCATGGATAACGATATAGGGGTTGTCGGGGTTCCGAGCGGCATAATCCTGATGATAGTGTTCCGCAGGAAAGAAGCGGACGAGGGGTTCCAGTGTCGTCACGATTGCGGTGGGAAAAACGGCGGCTTTGTCGAGCTGGTTGATATAGGCTTTTGCAATCTTTTCCTGCTCTGGCGTGCTGAAAAAGATGGCGGAGCGGTATTGCGTGCCGCTATCCGGGCCCTGACGGTTCAGCGTGGTCGGGTCATGCGCAACGGAGAAAAAGACCTGAAGGAGCCTGCCAAGGCTCATTTGTGCCGGATCGTAAGTCACCGCGACGGCTTCGGCATGGCCTGTCCGGCCAGAGCTGACAGCATCATATTGTGCGGTTTCAACCGTGCCGCCGGCATAGCCTGAAACGGCGTTTTCCACGCCTTTGATATGCTGAAAGACGGCTTCTATGCCCCAGAAACAGCCGCCGGCAAGGATAATTGTCTGTTTTTCTTCGCCTGCAGCCGCAAGCGGGGTATCTATGGCGGGGGCGGGCAGAATGCGGACAGGTGGGGCTGCTTGCGCGCAATACATGCCGACGCCGATCCCTGCGGCGGTGAGGGCGCCGGCAGGCTTAAGGAGTTTTTTTAAAATCCTGTCAAACATGGGATGTCTCCTTCAAGACTGTTTCTTCCTATTCGCAACAATAGAGCCGGAAGTTACAAAGGCGCGAGGGAAAAACTGTGCCGTGTGGGCGATAGCATCCTGTACTTTCAAACAGGCGCGTCACTTGTAACGGTGTGGATTAAAAGTAATTCCAGGAATTTGAAAAGAAATGGTGATCCCGGTGGGATTTGAACATGCAGCTGCGCTGCAAAATAAGAATCTGTGGGTTCAAAGTCCTGTAAAGAACGGTTTTCAGGGAAAGAAATGGTGATCCCGGTGGGATTTGAACCCACGGCCCTCTGATTAAAAGTTTGTCGGTGTATTTGGACAGGCCTCCTCTCATTTCCTCAGTAGTCTTTAATAACAATAGCTTAATATACTTCTTGCCCTCGTGAGTCCTCACAGGTTATAACCCAGACTGTAGCCAAGCTGTAGCCACAGGAGAAAAACACATGGCAAAGAAGAAGCTGACCATATCCGCAATTAAAGCTATGAAGCCTGGAGATGTTATTTGGGATACCGAACTTAGGGGCTTTGGTTGCCGTCACCGCATAGAGGGGCGGTACTTTATGTTTAAATACTCCCTGCATGGTCGCCAGCGTTTCTATACCATTGGCATGTGGGCAGGTGATTTGACCCCTGAGAAGGCCCGGCATGAGGCCGAAATCCTGCGGGGACAGGTACGCAAGGGTATTGACGTTGCCGCATTAAAAGACGCTGCCAAGAAAATCCCCCTCGTGAAAGCGGCCTTTGAGTCCTTTCTGGAGGAGATCGAGGGTAAGCGAAGTGACCGGACATATACAGAATATAAACGCACTTTTGAAAAGTTTATCCAGCCTGAGATCGGGAATTATCGTGTGGAAGTGGTGAGCCGTGCGGATATTGCCAAAATGCACCACGGTTTAAAAAAGACACCCTATCAAGCCAATCGCGTCCTTGCCTTGCTTTCCAGCTTCTTTTCATGGTGTGACAAGAATGGTCACCGGACAGACGGTGTAAACCCTTGCCGTCATGTGGAGAAGTTTGAAGAAAAGTCCCGCGAACGCTTTTTATCCGAGGCTGAGATTTACGCTTTAGGCAAGGCTTTAAGCCAGTATGAGCAGGATAACAAGTACCTTGCTGAACAGCCCCATAAGAAAGAAAAGAGCAAAAAGAAAGAAGAGAACATTAGCACCAAGTATATTACGGCAGCAATTCGCCTTTTACTTTTGACAGGTGCAAGATGCAATGAGATCCTGACCTTGAAATGGTCAGATGTGGATTTTAGCCGCAAGTTGATCCGATTGCAGGAAAGCAAGACGGGCCAGAAAACTATTTACCTGTCAGCATCGGCACTCCAGCTTCTCAGTGAAATTCCCCGTATTGAGGACAATCCCTATGTGATCTGCGGCAAGAAAGAAGGAAGCCACCTTGTGAACATTAAAGACCCTTGGGGAGATATACGAAAGAAAGCGGGGCTTACAGATGTCCGTATTCATGATTTACGGCATAACTACGCCTCAACTGCCGTTGCATCAGGACACCACTTAAAGGTAATCGGCTCTCTCTTGGGGCATTCAAATACCAAGACCACAGAACGCTATTCCCACTTGGCAAACGACCCCCTGCAAACAGCAAATGAAGCTATCAGCAAGCGGATTCTGGATGCTATGAATACGAAGCCTAAGAAAGACAACGTGGTAAAAATTCATGGCTAAAATAATTGATGAGCTGAAATCAATACGAAAGAGCCTCCCTTACAATGATCATGATCCTGTGAAAAACAGGGAGCTCGCTATTAGGCAACTTAGCGCAATTTGCAAACACCTTCGCTCTCTTGGTGCAACGCCAAATATTTTTTCACCGATCACTGAAGTTTTACATACCCTTAAAGAACTTGAGGTTGGCAGGGAGTCAACCTTACTGAAGCCTGAAAAAATAAAATTCTCTGATCGTGATAAGATGCTTTTTACTATGGCCGCAGCCTCCTTTGATTTTTTACGGGATAGCACCAGTATTTCGAGCAAAGATGCAGCCAAGGCAATCCTGAAGATAATGAAAATATACGATTTCCCACAGCTAAGAAGTCAAAGCGCAAATACAAGTAGTGATCAAAATCGCAGCAACTCCGATCAGCGATCAAGCACAGCTCAACTGGCAGAATGGGCAAAAGGCTGTAGAAATGGGAGAAAGGGCAAGTCAGCGCAAAAACAGTATCTCGAAGCAATAAAGGCTCTGAAAGCGGAGCTAAAGTCACGTAAATGCAGTCCGACTAAGGTTATCGAGCATTATTTCGAGATTTCCTGTTTTGGAGATTTTGACCCATATCGTGTCAAATGAACCGCATTTTTTAGCACAGCATGACGACCTACCCTGACCTGACATGAGGCGCAATAAGTGCCCATGAACAAGGAAAGGAATCAGTCATGCCTATCAAAAATTCTTCTGGACAGGATCAAAAACGCTACCTGTCTGAAAAACAAACCGCTGAATATATTGGCCTGTCCGTAAAAACGCTCCAGCGAATGAGGGCACATGGTACGGGTATGCCATTTGTCAAAGCCGGTGCCCGTGTTTTATACGACATTGCTGACCTCGATACGTACATGAATGCCCGAAAGGTGCAATCCACAAGCGCATACGGGGAAAAGTAATGCCGCCTAAAAATCAGGAAAACACAAAAAAAGCTGTTACCTATCTGAAAGCCATCTATGGCAGCAAGCGCGTCAACATCGTCGCTATCGACCTGAATGAGCATGTCACCGGCATCACGCGAATCATCGATGACCAGCTCATCAATTTCATCGAGCGGCACAACGGAAAATCAAACCTCTATTATTCCGTCAACACGCCAACCGACGACGCACCAGACGGCAAGCTGAAAAAGCAGCACATCAAAGAGATCAATGCAGTCTGGCTCGATGCTGACCCTGATAGGGATAAACCGTTCAAGGAAGAACGTGAAAGGCTCGGCAGATTGGCGCACGAGCTGGCCCAGGGGGAGAACCCGCCGACCGTCATTACCGACTCAGGCGGCGGTATCCAGGCGTTTTGGCACCTCGCCAGTCCCATCCCCGCCACGGAGGATAATAAACGGCATTATGAGGCGCTCTCCCGTGGCCTCGCCATGCAATACGGAACGGACAAGGTGCAGAACATCGACCGCATCATGCGTCTTCCGTACACATGGAACATCCCCACAGCAAAGAAAAAAGGCCGGGAGAAAGCCCTCGCAAGGTCCAGTAAAATCAGCGTGACACGATATAAAAACATTGACTTTGTCGCACCTGCCTATGCCGACGAGAACAAGGGTGACATTGATTACAGCAAGCTGGATATGGCACAGGTCAAACAAGTGCCTGCCGACATCCATCAGCTCATTGAAAAATTGCGTAAACGTAACGAGAAGATCGACAATCTCTGGACCAATAAGATCGACATGAAGCCATCGCGCAGTGAAAGAGATTTCACGCTTGCCAAGGAACTCAAAAGTGAGGGTCTTACCCTGCTGGAAACCGCACAGATCATGTGGATTTTTCCGCATGGTAAGAATAAAGATCTCACAAGGCGCGAGATCGTGCGCTGCTATGAGAGATCAGGCAACGACTTCAAAGATAGCGTTGACCAGGAAACCATTGACCGCATTGCAAAGCAGGTCAACCCGCTGCAAAAAGCGAAAGAAGCCGTGATCAAAATGCTGGAAAACTCAGCCTGTATTTGGGGCGGCGATGCGACACGACAGAATTCAGGCGTTCCCTTGTTCAAGCATTTTATGAACCGCGAAACGGTGAACGTATTATTCGGCCCGTCAGGTAGCGGTAAATCGTTTTTGACGCTCGACATGGCTATGCATCTCGCCACAGGCCGCGATTGGGCTGGTTTTAAATGTAAAGAGAAAATGGCTGTGCTGTATATCTGTACGGAGAGTGGTACATCATTCGGCAAGAGAGCAGAGGCCGCACGATCAAGGGTCGGCATCGCAAGAGGCGCAAGCCCCGCTGAATTCCCATTCGCATACTATGCGGCCTACGTTGACCTGCTGAATAATAAGGATCACCTGAAGCTCATCGCCAAATTGGTGGATGACGTTGAGAGGGATAGCGGTCACAAGGTCGGACTCGTCGTGGTTGACACGCTCTCTGCCGCATTCGGCGGTGGTAATGAAAACAGCGAGGACATGACGAAATTCGTCAATAATATGTCCGAAATCAAGTTCAGCAAGAAAACCGCTGTCCTCATCATCCATCACACAGGCAAGGATGAAACCGCTGGGGCCAGAGGTCATAGTTCACTGAAAGGAAACATCGATAACGAAATTCGTGTCAAATTCGAAAAGCGTGGTCGGAGTTTTGAACTTACAAAAAACAAAGATGGTGAAATTGGCAATATAAAACGCTTCAGTTTGAATATCGTCGAATTGGGGGTTGATGAAGACGGGGACGCCATCACGACATGTACCGTTGTATTGGAAGGTCAGCTTGAATTTGAATCCACATTTTCCAGCCCGGAAGATGAATTAAATGGCGCTGAAAAGGCCGCTTTCTTGACCTTTAAAAAATTTCAAGAGTCCGACTTTTTTGAATGGTGCAACAAAAAAAAGACACCTGAAATCCGAAAACTCATGGTCCAATACTGGCATTTAACCAAAAAGAACCCTGAAAAAGTCTTGTCATTGAAAGAGCTGACAGACGAGAAGCCAAGGTACAAATACGACAATGAAAGTTCAAACTTTTCAAGAAGCTTTGACAAGATCAGGAAATATCTCGACAAGACAAACCTTACGCTGGATCAATGGATTAAAGAGCATCTTGTCAAACCAGCCCAAAGCTTGTCAGGGTGAATTTGACAAGCGGCCATAATGATCTTGTCATCTTGTCTCTCCCCTTAAGGAGAGACAAGATGACAAGATAAGGAGGAACGAATATGGCGCAGCACAATACAAAACATTTTATATCCGTCAAGGCATCCATTATGCGGTTACTGATCGACAATCGCAAAAAGTGGTTCAGTTCACGCCTCATCACGGTGCACCTGCAAGCGGAACTGGGCCGAAAGATTAAACCGACCTCATATCTGCTGCGGCTGGTCAAAAGCGGCCATATTGAACGGGCCTACAAACCCCGACACCTGACAACCTCAAAAAACGGGCAACAGGAATTCATATACAGGTGGAGCGGCAGACCATACCACGACAAAATTGAGGCTATCAGGAGCGTGCCTTATGCCGATATGTCGTCAACCGACAGGGCGATAATCATGCGTTGCCTGAGTGCACATTATCCAGGCCTACCCGGCTCGTATCAGCGCATGCTGCTATAATTTTCGTATCCCAGAAAAATCCCCGCGCCGGTGTTTCGCCACATTCCAAGAATATCGCACCTTATATTTTGCCATAGTGCACCCATAAAAATGTCCACCATTCAGCCTGCCCTTAAAATCTGGCCTTTTCAATAAAATAACATTGTTCTACAGTGGGTTCGGATCAGTCAGGGCACTGATCTGGGGCTTTGTAACCCCACTACAGCGGTTGGTATCAGCCGCAATGGTACCGCTTCTCGGCTTTTTATGCCCGGGAGGCGGTGGCGTATGTCCAAGCCTTCGGGCTAAAGGCTATCGCGCCGTGCTGTAGTACGGTTACAAACTCCCGGTCGCCAGAGCCCTGCTGGTGACTTTTCTTTTCGGGAGAATAAAACATGACAATCTTGAGATTCCTTTTTGCGCTGTTGGCCTCTGTATCTCTGACAGCTTGTACGACGACGACAGCGGCGCAGCGTACTTATAATTCTTATACCGGGGAGTTAAATCAGTATGTCTCAGCTAAAATCACTTGTATTAACGCAGCATCGGTTTCTAGCCCGGCATTTAATAAAATATTTGAGTGGAATGGGAGTAGTTATACAGACAAGGCGAAGAAGAACAAATCCTATATATCAAGATCAAACAAAAAAGATTTTGAAAAAGTAATTAGTGAGATAGAAAAATGTCGTGAACGCTATTTAGATCAAGTCCAAACTAGTAGCGATTCATATGTCAGGTCTTTTGCAAGCATTGTTTCTGAAGACAAAAACCTTAGAAGTGAAGTTTATAAAAAATACTTGGGAGGAAAAATCACCGTTGGTCAGGCATCTACTAGCTTTGACAATATTTCCAATTCTCTACAAGCTAAATCGGACAATCAGCAACAGATGATTGTAAATCAGTTAAACCAACAAGACTTCCAAGAAAAGCAGGCCCAAGCCGCGATGTTGCAGGCAATAGGTGCAGGCTTTAACGACTACAGTAATCAGCAGCAGCAATACTATCAGCAAAGGCAACAGAACAGCCCCAGATCTGTCTATACGCAATGCCAATGGGTTGGCAACATAATGAGCTGTACGAGTTTTTAAATGAAAAAGTTTTTAGAGTACGCAGTACATATTTATTCCGTGATTTTTATCGTCGTTATTGTAGGCGTGTTTATCATGCCTCTGACATCATGTGAAACAGAGCCAAAGCAAATCACGAACAAGGAACTATTGGAGTTTTTCTCAAAAAACCGCGTGGGATCATCTCCTGATTATGCGTTCGTAAAAAATGGGAATGATTATCTGGCTATTTTCTTTGGCTACGCTGATGATCGCCAAACATGTCTCATGGCTGCACAGGAATATAATGGTAATCCATCTTTATCTACGCTGCCTGGAATGTATCAATGTATCCAACTAAATAAATGAAGCCGATTTAACCTAGAAGGATAAAACTTTCTGCCGTGTCATTTTCGATCATCTTCCTGCCGCGTCATCGGCGATGTAGGGGAATAAACCGTATCGCCCTTGGTGGGGGTTCTTGGTGAACAGTAGAGATTGCTCACGGGCGACGATGACGGCTGGCGGATCTATGTTCTCAACAACGATGACCTGTCTGTCGTTGGGAAGAGCCTGAAGATAGTCATAGAACTTTTCTTGTAGGTCTGTGCCACGCAAATCGTCCTCTTGGCCGTCGGGCTCGCGATATGCCAGCAGTGGCGAATCGAGAACGACAAACCCAGTGTGAGGGGTTTGTCGTGAGCGGCAGAAGGCGAGCAAGCCAAGCGTGAATGCAGCGTGCGTGATGGCGCGCAGGCCCTTGCCAAAGGCGCTACGGGCTTTACCAGAAATCACAAGGTCGCGGGCCTTCGCCTCGAAGTACACGCGCCCAGCTTCGGGGAAGTGCCATTCCGTCAGGATCGACTCGACGGTTTGCGCAAAGCTGTCGGCGACAGTCGTAGGGATGCCAGCGCTAGCCAGTGCCCCCGCCTTCTCAGCCTCTGTGCTTTCTGCAAGGTCGGCGCGGCGACGTTCCATGTCCTGGACGGTGGCATAGAGCGCCAAGGCTTCTCGCACCTCTGCACGCTTGTCGGCAAACTCCGAATAGGATTTGCGAAGAGATGATAGTCTGGGCGCGATGAGTTCATCGACGGAATCGGAGATTGTCTGCAATTCATTGGTAACGACAGGAAGCCGCCTGTCGAGACCTTCTTCTTCGCGGCTGAGGTCGCGGACAGTGGCGGCAAGTTCGTTGCGCAAAAGTTCGATCTTGCTGATCTCCTTGCGTGCGGCTTCAACTACGTGATCGATATTGCCGTCGCAATTCGCTTGCGAGCGCCCGTGTTCCGGCGCGGCACCACATAGCGGGCATGTGCCTGAACCCAAGACGTTGAATAACGTACCGCCTTCTTCGATGGCGTGCAGGCGCTCAATGTCAGAGACATAGTGCCGGTCAAGGAGCTTGAACCGCTCAAGTAAGCCAACAACCTCCGCCCGGCGCTCACGTCCTTCCTCCAACTTCCTGCGCAGATCACGCCGCTTCCAGGCTGCTTCTTGAAACGCCGCCTCAGAGGTATTGACCTGTGTCGCATGTTGACGAAGTGAGGTGTTCAGCTTCTCAAGCTGCTCTTCCAGTTCCTTCGGGGTCTTGGTCAACTCTTTGAGCCGTTCGCGGTGGTCATCGATAAGTTCATCGAGAAGCTGCAACTGAGCTTCACGCGATAGCTCCTCTGGCTCCTTCGTCGTATCGGCGACAAGTGCGGAGTCATCAGTTCCGGTGAGCAGCAGTCTGAAGGTGGCAAGGTTCGGCGTGTTCGCCGTCGGATTGCCATCGACGAGTGGGGATGTTTGCTGAGTGATCTCTGTCTCATTGACTATCATCAAGCGGGCAATGTTGCGGAAGCTGAGGCTATTTGTTTCGCCACGCGCATTCTTGCGGACGCGCTTCCCCGCAAGCCCGCAAAGGCCAAGCAGAAACCAAGAAAGATTTAATTCGTTTTTGTCGCTATGCTGCTGGCCAAGCACCTTGTGAGATATATCGTCGGCGGGCGGCGTTTCATGCAAGCCATCGTACAGCTTGAAGCCGCCCCCCTCTGCGCTACGCCATATAGTGAAGCTCTGACCGCCCAACGTCTCTATGCCAAGGAGCACGATGTCGTATCCAAGCCGCTCGGGAATATCCCTCAGAGGTTGGCTGCCGCCGAGCATAAAGTCAATGGCTTCGACGATGAACGACTTGCCCGCGTTTGACGCTCCGTAGAGGACATTGAGGCCAGGGCCAAATGCGATAGTGGCAGGCTCCTTCTGTATCCCGAAGAAACCGAGAAAGCGTAAGCGAAAGCCGAGCTGTGTGACTGCGGTCATACTTCGCCTCCCAAGCTCCGTTCGACGTGCTGAAACTCTTCGACCCACTTGTCAGGGAAACGGCGCATCACAGCCCTGAATTGTTCATCGGTAAAACCGCCAAGCGCTTCGATCAACCAGGATGCACGTTCTTTAAGAGCAATAAGATAGTTAGACGAAACTGATGCCATGAACGTAGCAGCGTTCTCGCCCGCAATGTACTTGATACCTTCAGGAGTAACTTCGCGCTCCACAAGGTGCCGGGTCATCATCAAGAGAAGTGACTGCTCGACCAGTTTGCGACGAACCAGCAATTCGGCAGAGTGCATGGGTGCTGGTGGATGAAGGTTTTCCGGCCCATTTATGTCGTGGGTGTGAACAAGCAAATAGTCAAAAGCGACAAGCCTTTGCAGGTCGTATGTCTGCGGATAGGCGGCAGCTAGAATCGACACGGCGCGAATGCCCGCTTCGAGCGGACCGTTGAAGGTGCTGGGTTTTGGCTCTTGCTGTGTCATTCTTTCCACCATAGGCGCTCGTCATTCACAAGCTGGTGGCATATACCGTGCCTGTCTTTCGGGTTCGTGCAAGCAATCAAAGCGTTAGCTGTGATTTGCATTTCCTGCGCGGCCTTAGTGACAGCACAAACCTTCTCGTAGCCATCGGCATGACTACCGTCGTGAGTATTGATCACGCCATCATAGATGTCATTTTTTAGGGACTCGAATGTCCCAGTCGGAACATTGTCACGCGCAAAAACGCGGAGTGACTCCGCCTCATAGAACGCCTCACGTTGGCGGCGGAAGTGTTCCTTGAGCTTTGGCTGCGGGATGGCCGATGGATCTGCCACTATCGTGCTCGTGTGTTCACCATAAGCGCCGAGCAACTGTGTCACGTAGCGACTTTCATTGGACGCAATCGTCGCAGGCGGCTTGTCAGCCACTGGACGCTGACGCAGCCCTCCGCCAAAGCGGGCAGCATGAACGGGGGTCGTGCGGTGGTCATCAACAAGCTGGAGTGCAGTCTTGGCATCGAAGATACTGAAATCGAAGCTATCGACGTAGGCGCGGAGTGCTGCATCAAGTGGCACTTCCTGCGTCGTAGTGATAGCTGTCTTCACGTATTTGTCCCAGTTTGCGATCAATTCCTCACACAGCTTTGGGGCATTTGAAAGTAGGCGACTCAACTTGGTTCCGGTACCCCACGGCGAAACGAAGTAGTAGCGACGGGGCACGGTGTACTCGTTCTTAAATGAGTACCAAATGACCTTTCCGAACTCGGCCCAAATATCGCTGGGGGCGATGGCGTGGTCGTAATGCTTGCACTGATAGTTGTCCCATACGCCTTTCAGGCGTTTGTCATCCACGAAGCCCGCAACGTCTATCCCCATATCGCCAGCACCGGTAAAGCGCTGCACGTGCTTATAGCTCTTCTTAAGGCAGTAGTGGGCCCACTCCTCAACGAAGCCCTCCCATTCGCCAGGAGAGTAGGTCAGAATGCGCTGCTGCGGCGGGATGACTGGCCCAGTTGCAACCTGCGCCGCAGTGACGGCGGACGCTGGGTGTGGTGGTTCTTTAATGTCCTCCCAATCGGTGCTCATCTCAAATCCTACAAATTTTTGCGTTTTATTTTATAAGGAAAATCCTTACAGAACAATCTTTACTTGCAATAGCCATGATTCTAAAAATCGCATATTTTTTCAAGCCAGTAGGCGCGTGTTTGTGCTGGAATCAAAGGGGTACCCGGGAGGGGGGGTGCAATGATTGTTTTCTCTGTAGCCACGCTGTAGCCACAGACATTTTTGGAATCGTTTATTTTTTGATAAGTCCTTGAAAAGAAATGGTGATCCCGGTGGGATTTGAACCCACGGCCCTCTGATTAAAAGTCAGATGCTCTACCGCTGAGCTACGGAATCACAAAGAAGTGACTGGGAATGTAAGGGATTCCCGTGTGCGGGGTCAACATATAGTTGAAAATATTTATTTTGTAAACTTCTTCTTGAGGGCTTTGGCCACATTTGGGGTGACAAAGTGGCGGATATCGCCGCCAAGGCGGGCTATCTCTTTGACAAACCTTGAAGAAATAAACTGGTGCTTGTCCTGCGCCATCAGGAAGACCGTCTCGATATCTTCATTGAGATAGCTGTTCATGCCTGCCATCTGGAATTCGTATTCGAAATCGGATACGGCTCGCAGTCCGCGCAGGATCACGCGGGCGTTCATGTCCTGCACAAAATCCATGAGCAGCTTGTCGAAGGAAACGACTTCAAAGGAGCCGCCCTGAATTTTTTTATTGTTCCGCAGATCTGTTTCCGCCATGGCAACGCGCTCCTGCGTCGAGAAGAGGGGGCCTTTGCCGGGGCTGTCGGCAACGGCGATGACCAGATGATCAACGACTTTGAGCGCCCGCTCGATAATATCAAGATGGCCGAGCGTGATCGGGTCGAAAGTGCCGGGATAAACGCCAACCAGCGGGGTGGCGGTAATTTTTTGTTTTCCGGTTTTGGTCATTTTCAATTCTCCCCTGTCTTTATATCCGCATATCGTATCGGCAGGCAGGGCGGAAAGCCACGGGTTTTCAGCGCAATAATGAGTTGACATAAGATAAAAATAGGCTATTATCCGGAAAATGCTGGTTTTTTTGTTGATGGAGATGAACATGTTAAATCGTTTGAAAGAGGTTTTTTCGAAATCGGCCCTTTTGAGGGCCGTGGAGGCAGAGGAAGCGCCCTTCATGACAAACGGTGAAGCGGCCTTTCATTTTGCCGTGAAGAGCGGGTTTATCGCAGGATTGAAAGCGATGGAGGAGCAGTCCGGCGGGGCTTTTCGCGTGGTTGGCGAGACCGTCAGCGAAAAATTTTACAAGGTGGAAGTGAATCTTCCCTCGTGGCAGAGGCACCCGTCCGACTATGAGCGGCTGGTTAAAAAAGATACGACCCTTGTCACGATTGAGAAGCGCAAAGGCATTTTTTCTGATTCGTACAGATTAACGATGACAACCGATGTCCTTTGGGACGAGGGCTATTACGATTTTTGTTCAGGGCGTGATGTTCAGGTTTATTCTCTTGATGTTCGGCAAGAAAAAAATGCCTGCGAGGTAACGTTGCGCAGTCTTGGCAATCGCGCCAGGAATTCTGGCCTTTTCGACAAGAAGCCGCAGGAATCTCCCGCGGAAAAGAAACCGGAAGTTTCCAGCCGGAAGCCGCGCGAGGATTTCAGGTTCAAGCTGTAGGCGCGGGAAAACAGTTTATCGCGGATGCCGGATGGAAAGGCCGCGGGGATCGATGCCAAGTCCGATGAGCATGGCCATGACATCATCTGCCGCCTGTTTCAACTTATCCTCATGCATGGAGCGCAGGACGAGGCTGACGGAGGGGCCCTTGACACCCTCATGGGGATAACTGCCGATTTCGACGTCCGCAAAGTTTTTCTGAATCTCCTCCAGCTCCAGCGCGAAGTCGCCCTCGCGCATATGCCCGCTGATGGCGCAGGTCAGCATTTCCGGCCCGCCTTCCAGATAGCTGTCAACGTGCGCGAACATGGCTTGCATGATTTTTGGGACGCCAGCCAGCACGAAGACGTTGCCGATCTTGAAACCCGGCGCGGCACTGTCCGGATTGTTAATGAGCGTTGCGCCGACAGGGATGCGCGCCATGCGCAGGCGGGCTTCGTTCAGCGTCGTTTCACGTCCTTTGTAAAAATCCTCCAGCCGTGCTTTCGCTTCGGCATTGATTTCCAGTTCCGCGCCGAAAGCCTTGGCGACGCAAGCAGCGGTGATGTCGTCATGCGTGGGGCCGATTCCACCCGTGGTGAAGATATAGCGATATTTTTTACGGATGTCGTTGAGGGCTTCGACAATGGCGTCTTCTTCGTCGCGCACGACACGGACTTCGTAAAGCGCAATGCCGCGCGCAGCCAGATGCATTCCGATCCAGGCGATATTGGCGTCCTGCGTCCGACCCGAGAGAATTTCATTCCCGATGACCAGCAGCCCGGCGGTAAATTCCTGTGTCGTCATGCTTCACCTCTCTGGACAGCATTGAAGCATGCCTTTTTCTTCATGCCAAGGACGCATGCTTGCAGATTTTTCTTGTTTTTTATGGCATTTGGCCCCATGTATGAATCAATCAAGGAGCCGTCATGAACGACCTGTATAATTTGTCATATGATGAATCCGATTTCGGGTTCGAGAGCGATTTCGTCATTCACAAGCCGGAAGACTTTGATGGCATGCGCAAGGCGGGACGACTGGCCGCCGAAGTGCTGGATTTTATCACGCCACATGTGCAGCCGGGCGTGACAACGGAGAGTCTGGATCGGCTGTGTCATGATTTCATCGTCGATCACAAGGCGATTCCGGCGCCGCTCAATTACAAAGGATTTCCCAAGTCGATTTGCACCTCGGTCAACCATGTCGTCTGTCATGGCATTCCGGATGAAAAGAAGCTGGCGGACGGCGACATCATCAATATTGATGTGACGGTTATTCTTGATGGCTGGCACGGGGATACCAGCCGCATGTATTTCGCGGGAGAGAAAGTCCCCGTCAAAGCGAAGCTGCTGGTCGATGCGACTTATGAAGCGATGATGCGCGGCATTGAAATCGTCAAACCGGGCGTGACGCTGGGGGATATCGGCCATGCCATCCAGACTTATGCCGAGGGAAAAAGATTTTCTGTCGTGCGCGATTTCTGCGGCCATGGTATCGGCAAGGTGTTTCATACGCCGCCATCGGTGCTGCACTATGGCCGGGCAGGGGTCGGGCCGGAATTACGGACTGGCATGTTTTTTACGATAGAGCCGATGATCAATACGGGCGGCTGGCAGACGAAAATTCTCAGCGATGGCTGGACGGCGGTGACCAAGGATCGCGGCCTTTCGGCGCAGTTCGAGCATACGCTGGCCGTCACCGAAACGGGTTACGAGATTTTCACGCTTTCTCCCAAGGGGTATACGAAACCGCCCTATGTCTGATGACGATCAAGAAACACCTGTCATTGAAAAACCGCATCATGCCGGTCACCGTGACCGTTTACGCGCGCGTTTCCTCAAGTCTGGGCCGGGGGCCTTTGAAAGTTATGAATTGCTGGAGCTGATGCTTTTTACGGCTCTTCCCCGCCGTGATGTCAAGCCGCTGGCCAAGACGCTGTTGGCAAGGTTTGGCAGCGTCGCTGGCGTATTGGGAGCGCCGCTTGAGGAGCTGAAAAGTATAAAAGGGCTGAGTGAAAATTCGGCTGTGTTGATCAAAACAATTCATGCCCTGACGCAGCGTGCGCTGATGGACGATGTCCGAAAAAAGCCGCTGTTGAATTCGTGGCAGAAACTGATCGATTACTGCACGGTGGCCATGGCGCATGAAAAGCGGGAGCAGTTCCGTGTGCTGTTTCTCAATCGGCAGAACCAGTTGATGGGGGACGAGGTGCAGCAAGTCGGCACGGTGGACCATACGCCCGTCTATCCCCGCGAGATCGTCAAACGCGCGCTGGAAATCGGGGCAACGGCGCTCATTCTGGTGCATAACCATCCGAGCGGCGATCCGATGCCGTCAGATTCAGACCTGATGATGACGGAGGATATTATCCGGGCGGCAGGGGCACTGGGCATTTATGTCCATGACCATATTATCATTTCCGAGAGCGGGCATGTCAGCTTCAAGTCGCTCGGAATCATGGAATTTACGGGGTAGTCCGGACAGGGTGGGTATTTTGCTGGGTTTCCCCCTCCGAACATATTTCATAAAATGGTTGCCTTTTAATCATTAATTAAATAAAAGTATCCATCTTAAGAAGAAGAAAATAGCGCTTCAGCTATGGGAGAATATTATGACAAACGAAAACGCAAAACACACCGTTCATGCAAAAATCACTGGTCCAATCGTGATGATTGGTTTTGGCTCTATCGGGAGAGGCTTTCTGCCTTTGCTGGAAAGGCATTTTGAATATGATCCCAAGCGTCTTGTCGTGGTTGATCCGGATGACAGAAATCGCAAGCTGCTGGACGAGCGCGGCATCCGCTTTATCAAAGCGGAGATCAATAGGGACAATTATCAGGAACTGCTGACGCCGTTGCTGACAACGGGTGAAGGGCAGGGATTCTGCGTGAACGTGTCCGTGGACGTTTCTTCCGTGGATGTCATGAAGCTTTGCCGTGAAAAGAATGTTTTCTATATTGATACGGTCACCGAGCCTTGGGCCGGATTTTATTTTAACGGGGAATCCTCGGCTTCCGAGCGCTCCAATTATGCCTTGCGTGAATCTGTTCTGGCCGAGCGCCGGAATAATCCTTCCGGAATTACGGCAGTTTCCTGCTGCGGGGCCAATCCCGGTATGGTCTCCTGGTTTGTCAAAAAGGCGTTGCTGGATATTGCCACGGAAATGAACCTGAAATTCGTCGAACCGACGACGCGCAAGGAATGGGCGCGCTTGATGCAAAAGACCGGCACCAAAGGCATTCATATTGCCGAGCGTGATACACAAAGGGCAAAAATGCCAAAAAAGCTGAACTGTTTTATCAATACCTGGTCGGTAGACGGGTTTATCTGCGAAGGGCAGCAGCCTGCAGAACTGGGCTGGGGGAGCCATGAGGAGTGGATGCCCAAGCGCGGGCGGCGTCACAAGGAGGGCTGTCAGGCGGCAATTTATATGCTGCAGCCCGGCGCCAATACGCGTATCCGCAGTTGGTGTCCGACGCCGGGGCCGCAATTCTCGCGGTTGGTTACGCATAACGAGGCGATTTCGATTGCGGATTATTATACGGTGGGCGAGGGAGACTGTCCGGAATACCGCCCGACCTGCCACTATGCCTATCATCCTTGCAATGATGCTATCCTGTCTTTGGATGAACTGTTCGGTAACGCGGGCAGACCACAGGCCAACTGGCATATTCTTGGCGAGGATGAAATCATCGATGGGCGCGACGAGTTGGGCGTGCTGATCTATGGCCATGGCAAAAATGCTTATTGGTACGGTTCGCAGCTGACAATCGAGGAAACCCGTGCGCTGGCTCCTTATCAGAACGCCACGGGGTTGCAGGTGACTTCGGCGATTATGGCGGGGATGGTCTGGGCGCTGGAAAATCCGGCGCGGGGCATTGTCGAGGCGGATGAAATGGATTTCCGCCGCTGTCTGGAACTGCAAATGCCGTATCTGGGCACGGTCAAGGGGTATTATACGGATTGGACGCCGCTGTCCGGCCGTCCAAGCTTGTTCCCCGAGGATGTGGACATGGATGATCCATGGCAGTTCCGCAACATTCTTGTGCATGAAGGCTAAATTTTTCCAAGGAAAGGGGGCGTCAGGGCGTCCAACTTTCAGAGGAGAGGCTGTCCGGCATGAAACAGGAAATAGATGACGATCTGATTCATAAAGCGCAGGCCGGGGATCGCGCGGCTTTTGCGGCGCTGGTCCGGCGTCATTATGGGTTCATGTTCAAGGTGGCGTGGAAGCTTTGCGGCAATCGTGAACAGGCGGAGGATATCGCACAGGATTCCGCTATCCGGCTGGCAGCAGCGCTCGGGCGTTTCCGCTTTGAATCCGCTTTTACAACATGGCTTTACCGTCTTGTGCTGAACATGACGCGCGACCACCAACGCGCCAGCGGTCGCCAGAATAGCCGAGAAATGCCGTTATATGAGGACGTCGTGCAGGCTTCGGCGGCGCCGACACCGGAAGAACAGATGCAGCAAAAGGATATGCTCAGAGCGCTCGCCGTGCTGCCAGCGGCGCTGCGGGAAACGGTTGTGCTGGTCTGCTGGCAGGGGTTGAGTCATAAGGAAGCCGCTGTTGCACTGGACTGTTCGGAAGGCACAATATCATGGCGTATTCATGAAGCGCGCAAGAAAATCAGCACCTTTCTGGACGGGGTCGAACGCGGCGTCGTGAAGCTGAAATCACTTTTGTGGAGCTTTGCTCTCCTTGTCATTGCGGAGGTGTGTCATGGATGAACAGAAAATCCGGGAAATGCTGGGCCATTTGCACGCGCCAGAACATGATAAAGTCATGGAAAATCAGGCGGTTGAGCGCGCCGTTGCGGCTTTTGATAAAAAAACGCAAAAAAAGACCCAAGGACTCAATGCCCTGCTTCGTCTGACTGACATTGGAAACGCAATCAACAATGTCAGGAGATTTATCATGAAAAAACGCTATGTCGCATCGGGATTGATGGGAGGAGTCGCCTTGGCCGCGCTGGTCGGGGTTCTGGGGATGCCCTTTATCGCGCAGCAGATGGAACAGATGACGGGCGTAAAATCGCTTGGGACGGCAACGCCGGTTCAGGATGCGGCGGTGAGCCTTGTCGCGCCGCAGGAAGAGGCATTGAAAGAAATACGGACGTTGGCAGAAGTCGAACAGAAAGCCAAAAAAAATGAGCGGCAGGCGGGAAAAGTCATGGAGATGGCAGTTCCTGTGGCTAGCGCGCCTAGCAGAATGTCTCAGGAAATGGATATGGCCACGATCAATATGGTTGCGCCATCTTCAATGCCCGTTATTTCGGATCAGATACAGCAGTCGTTTTATAAAGACGTGGGGCGTGACAGGTTTCAGGACTTTGAAGAAAACAGCGTCAAATCTGTGATGGCGGAGCCGGTTTCAACCTTCTCGATTGATGTAGATACGGCATCCTACAGTTTCATGCGCCGTCAGCTGAACAATGGGATCCTGCCGCAAAAAGACGCTGTGCGGATCGAAGAGCTGATCAATTATTTCGATTATAACTATGCCGTGCCGCAGGCGGGGGCCGATCCTTTCAAGCCGACGGTGGCGGTGTTCAAATCGCCATGGAAAGATGGCAACAAGATCATTCATATCGGCATCAAGGGCTATGAGATTCAGGAGAAGCCGAAATCCAACCTTGTTTTCCTGCTGGACACGTCGGGCTCGATGAATAGTCCGGATAAACTGCCGCTGCTGAAAAATTCGTTCAAGATGATGCTCGACAGCTTGCAACCGGAGGATACCGTTGCGATCGTTGTTTATGCCGGATCAGCCGGAACGGTGCTGGAACCGACCAAGGTCAGCGACAAGCAGAAAATTATCGCGGCGCTGGACAATCTGAATGCCGGCGGTGCGACGGCAGGGGCGGAGGGAATCCGGCAGGCCTATCATCTGGCGGAACAGTCCTTTATCAAGGGCGGCAACAACCGCATTTTGCTGGCGACGGATGGGGATTTCAATGTCGGCATCACCAATCCAGAGGAGCTGCAGGACTTCGTCGAACGGCAGCGCGACAAGGGAATTTTCCTTTCGGTGCTGGGCTTCGGTCAGGGGAATTACAACGACCAGATTATGCAGACGCTGGCGCAAAACGGTAATGGTAATGCGGCCTATATCGACAATCTGAACGAGGCGCGCAAGGTGTTGGTGGAGGAGGCGAATTCAACGTTGTTCACCATCGCCAAGGATGTCAAGATTCAGGTCGAATTCAACCCTGCCGCTGTATCTGAATATCGCCTGATCGGCTATGAAACCCGCCATCTGAACCGTGAAGACTTTAATAATGATAAAGTGGATGCAGGCGAAGTCGGCGCGGGGCATGCGGTGACGGCGATATACGAGATTACCCCTGCTGGAAACCCGCCGCTGCTGGATGCTCTGCGCTACGGTGAAAAAACAAGCGGAGCGGAACAGGCGAAGAATGTGGATGAGCTGGCTTTCCTGAAAATTCGGTATAAGAAACCGGATAGCGATACCAGCGTATTAATGACGCTGCCAATTACCAAAGCAGACGAGCAGGCGGTTGATACGCTTTCCGATGATGTGCGCTTTGCTTCTGCGGTGGCGGGTTTCGGGCAATTACTCAAAGGGAGCAAGTTCGCTGGTGCGCTGACCTATGATCAGGTGATCGAGATGGCGAACAATGCCCGTGGCAGGGATGAATTTGGCTACCGGACCGAGTTTGTCAATCTGGTGCGGCTGGCCAAGACGGCGGCGGCGCTGGAACCGCAGCAACAATAAGAGAGAAGGCACGGAAAAAAAGGCGGGGGCTCATTAGCCTCCGCTTTTTGCCATAACCTTATACATATAAATAAATACGCGTTTTTTACTGTTTTGTCTCCCCCAGTCCTGTAAAATGGCCGTGCTGAAAACAATCACAGCCGGAGAAATCATGCCTACGTACAAAGCCCCTCTTGATGATATGCGCTTCATTCTGAATGAAGTTCTTGATATTGCGCAATTGGCTAGGATCAAGGATTTTGAATCGATGGATGCCGGAACGGCCGGCCAATTCCTGATGCTGGGGGCGCAGATTACCGAGGAGGTGCTCACGCCGTTGAATGCCAGTGGCGATCATGAAGGCTGTCATTATGATCGTGACGCAAAAACGGTGACGACGCCGAAGGGGTTCAAGGAAGCCTATGCGCAGTTTTGTGAATCCGGCTTTACGTCCATTTCCTGTGATCCGCAATATGGCGGCATGGGCATGCCTTTGGTGCTGAATACGGCGCTTTCTGAAATGTTTTGCTCGGCCAATATGGCTTTTGGTATGTATCCGGGGCTGAGCCACGGCGCTTACAATGCGCTGCACGAATATGGCACGGATGAACTGAAAAATAAATTCCTGCCCAAGCTGGTCACGGGGGAATGGACCGGCACGATGTGCTTGACCGAGCCGCACTGCGGCACTGATCTTGGCCTGATCAAGACCAAAGCGGTAAAACAGGCGGATGGATCCTATGCCGTGAGCGGGACCAAGATTTTCATTTCCGCGGGCGAACACGACCTGTCGTCGAATATTGTGCATCTGGTGCTGGCGCGGATCGAGGATCCGGCGACGCCTGCCGGTATAAAGGGGATCAGCCTGTTTCTGGTGCCGAAATTCATGCCGGAGACAATGGCGCGCAATGCCGTTTTCTGCGGCCGGATCGAAGAAAAAATGGGCATTCATGCCAATAGCACCTGCGAGATGAATTTTGAAGGCGCTACGGGCTGGCTGGTGGGCGAGGCGCATAAGGGCATGAAGGCGATGTTCGTGATGATGAACGAGGCGCGTCTTGGCGTCGGGCTGCAGGGGCTCGGGCTGAGCGAGGCGGCCTATCAGAATGCGGTGATCTATGCGATGGACCGCAAGCAGGGCCAGCCGATCGACCAGAAAGTGAATGACACAAATCTGGCCAAACCGGCAGTTTCTATCATTCACCATCCGGACGTTAGACGCGATTTGATGACGATGCGGGCCCAGACCGAGGGCGCGCGCATGCTGGCCTATTGGGTGGCGCTGCAGCTGGATATTTCATTGAAACACGATGATGAAGTGACGCGCAGGGCAGCGAAGAAAATCGTCGATTTGCTCACGCCTGTTGTCAAGGCGCATCTGACTGATAATGCGGAGGCCCATGCTTCGGCGGCGATGCAGGTCTTCGGCGGTCATGGCTATATCCGCGAGCACGGGATAGAGCAGTTTTTGCGCGATGCCCGCATTACCCGCACTTATGAGGGAACCAACGGGATTCAGGCGCTTGATCTGATGGGACGCAAGATTTTCGGTCGGGAAAATCTTCTTGGGGCTTATCTGAAGCGGCTTTTTGCCGATGTGAGGGCTGCACGTAAAGCGGGCGTTTCCTTCTGTCTGCTCTGGCCGCTTGTTGTTGCAGTTTGCCGCCTGCGCTGGACGACATTGCGCCTGCAGATCAAGGGGGCTTTGAATAAAGTTTCCGGACAGCAGGGAAAGGCGATGCGCGATGTTGCGGCAGGCGCGCGGGATTATCTGGACTTGCTGAGTCTGGTCGTGATCGGGCATATGTGGGTGCGGATGGCGGCGGCGGCGCAGCAGCGGCTAAAGGCGGACCCCGAAGCAGGTGGCGGATTTTATGATGCCAAGCTGAAAACGGCGGCATTCTATTTCAGCAAGATTTTGCCGCGCACAAGGGCGTTGCGCAAAACGGCATGCTCTGGCGCTTGTACCATTATGGCACTGCCGGAAACGCAGTTTGCGCATGCCCAGACGACAATCGGTGAAAAGTAAGAGGATGATGTGACATGAAAAAATTTCTGATCGTTCTTCTGGTGCTGGGGGGGCTGATAGGGGGCGGCATTTTCGCCGTCACGCAGCTGGTTTCTGTAGAAAAACTCACGGCACAGGCGAAAACTGTTTTTCATGAAAAAACCGGGCGTGATCTGGCTTGGGGGGCGGAGCGTTTCTCGTTTTTCCCCAATATCGGGTTTCGTCTGAATGACGTGACGGTCAGCAACGCCTCTTGGGCAAAAGCGCCGCAGTTGCTGGAACTGGGGGAGGTCGAGCTGCGGCTGGCCGTGCAGCCGTTGCTGCGCAAACAGGTCGAGGTCAAAAAATTTATTCTAAAGGCGCCGGTTGTGAATCTTGAAAAGGATGCCGATGGCAAGGGCAACTGGGATCTCGCCACGCAGAAAAAAACCGAACCTGAAAAAGGCGCAGATACCAAGGAAACGGACGCCATGGCTGTGCCGCAGGATATCGGCTTTAAATTCGGATCTTTTGATGTCAGCAATGGAAAGCTGTTTTATGCGGACGGGGCAACAGGCGACGATTATGCACTCGATAATATTGACGTGAGTATTGTTTATCCGGATCTGCAAAGCGCATTCCAGATGGATGGCGCGGTTACTTTCCGTGACAAGCGCGTGAATTTTGTGCTTTACCTTGAAAAGCCGATGGATTTCATCAAGGGGAAGGTCTCCCCCGGCAATATCCAAATCAAGACCGATGTTATGGAGGCAAGTCTGGAGGGCGCGCTGTCTTTGAAGGGAGATTTTTTTACCGGCAAAGCTAATGCTTCTATCGCATCCTTGTCTGATCTTCTGGTTTGGGCGACGGGGAATGCTCAAAAGGATCTGCCTTTTACAAAGATATCGTTTGATGCCGAAACGACATTGTCCTCGAAGCAGATTGCGCTGCAAGGCGCTGTTTTGAAGCTTGACGATATCGAGGCGGGCGGGACGGCTTCCGTTTCTCTGGAAGGCGTGCGGCCTTTTATCGAGGCGCGTCTGGGGGTGAGTCATCTTGACCTTGACCGTTTTATTGGCGGCGCGGATAAAACAGCGCAGAATGCAAAAGACGGCGCTGGCAAAAAATCGGCGGCACAGCAGGACTGGGATGAAACCCCGATGGATTTCAGCAGCCTGCGCAGCATGGATGCGGATTTGATCCTGCAGACCAAAGGGTTTTCCTTGAAAGGGGCGGATGTCGGGCCGAGCGGCCTGAAAGTCGTGTTGCGCGACGGAAATCTGAAATTCACCTCGACCGAAGCGACATTGTTTGGAGGTAAGGTGATGTCCGAGTTTACGCTCAATGCTGCGTCTGCGGCAACGCCGCTGTCTTTCCGTTTCAACATGTCCGGCGTGCAGGCCAGACCTGTGCTGGAAACCTTTGCCGATTTCAAAAAACTGAGCGGAACGATGGATGCTGAAGTCGCAGTGATGGCGACAGGGAACAGTCAAAAGGCGATTGTCAACAGTCTGACCGGTGACGGCAAAGTGATGTTCCGTAACGGTGCACTGGAAGGCATTGATCTTGTCAATATCGCCAAAATGGTTCAACAGCATCTCAGTAATATCGGCGTGGGCGAAGGCAAGACGGATTTCGTCGAGCTTGGCGGAACCTTTGTCGTTGTCAACGGGGTTGCCACCAATCAGGATTTGCGCATGAAGGGGCCGCTGGTGCAGGCTTCGGGTGCAGGGTCGATTGATCTGCCGAAAAAACGGCTGGATTATCGCGTGACGCCGATCCTGACCGCCTCCTCGGCGGTGGAGGGAGCGAAGGGAATTGGCATTCCTGTCGATATCAAGGGGCCGTTCAATAACATCAAGGTCAAGCCTGATTATGCCAGCGTCGTTCGGGATGTGATCGAGAACCCCGAAAACGCCAAGGAAACGCTTAAAAACGTGAAAGAGCAGGGCAAGCAGCTGAAAGGAAACCTTAAAGAGTTCCGCAAGGAACTGAAGGCCGATCCGGATGCCGCTTTGCAAAACCTTCTGGGCGGCGGCCTTTTCGGTGGCGCGCCGGCGCCGCAGCCCGCGCCGTCTGTCGAGCCCGTTCCTGCGCAATGACAGCTTTTTTAAATAACGCGGCAGGCCGATGGGGCTTGCGCCTGTTCGGGCTGATCAGGGCCGTGCTGCGGGAGATGCGTGATGGACGGCTGGGGCTTTATGCCGCCAGTCTTGTTTATACGACATTGTTGTCGCTGGCGCCGTTGCTGGCTGTTTGCTTTTCCGTTCTGAAAGGGTTTGGCGTCCACAATATGCTGGAGCCTTTTCTGCGCGGGTTTTTTGCGCCTCTGGGGGCGCAGGGCGAGGACATTGTTACGCGGATTGTCGGTTTTGTCGATAATATCAAGGTCGGCGTACTGGGCGCGGTCGGCATCGGGTTTCTGCTCTATGGGGTGATCGCGCTGATGACCAAGATCGAGTCTGCCTTTAACGATATATGGCGGGTCAGGCACCGACGCCCTTTTATTTATCGCGTCCGTGATTACCTTGGCGTATTGCTGGTGGGCCCACTGTTCCTGTTTTTATCCGTGGCCATGACGGCATCCTTGCAGCATGTCGCTTTATTGCAATCCGTGATCGGAGTCGATCTGGCCGGTTTTGCATCGGATTCACTGGTGCGCCTGCTGCCCTATATCCTGTTCGCGCTGGCTTTTACCATGCTTTATATCGTCATGCCGAATACGCGGGTACGGATCTTACCGGCGCTGGCCGCAGGGCTGGTAACGGCGGTTTTGTGGAAGGTGCTGGGCAACCTTTTCGGAGCGTTTATCGCAGGCTCGGCCAGCACGGCCGCGATCTATTCCGCTTTTGCAGGACTGGTGATTTTCATGCTCTGGCTTTATGCCGGATGGTTTACGGTGCTGGCCGGCGGCGTGCTGTCCTATTACCTGCAAAACCCGTCCAATCAGTCTGTGATATGGCAGGCCCGCAACCTGAGCCTGCGGGTCAGGGAAAAGCTGGCGATGCTGATCTGCGCCGAGGTCGGAAGGCTGTTTTATCGTCCGGCACAGCCGATAGACATGCCGGAATTGGCAAAGCGACTGGGCGTGCCGCTGATGGCCGTGGAGGACGTGACGGAGGATATGGTCGCCTCCGGTGTGCTGATGCGGGCGGGACGAAGCGGGCGGTTTTTGGTTCCGGGGCGGCCTTTTGATGAGGCGACGGTGGGCGGGATGCTCAAAGACCTGCGGGCTATCAATGAAAAGGGAACGGTTTCTTTTACAGCCCTGCCGTCATTCGAGGTGGTGGATGAAGCCGTGCGGCTTTCGGATACGGCTGTGCAACAAGCGTTGCAGGGCATGACGCTGAAGCAACTTTTTCTCGGGAGTTCAAAAACATGATCCCACGCTTTTCACGACAGGAAATGGCAGATATCTGGACGCCGGAAAACAAGTGCCGTATCTGGCTTGAAATAGAATGTCTGGCAGCGGAAGCGCAGGCGGAGCTTGGCGTTATCCCAAGAGAGGCCCCCGGGAAAATTCGCGCCAAGGCAGCGTTTGATCTGGCCCGGATGGATGAAATCGAAGCCGAAGTCAGGCATGACGTTATCGCATTCCTGACGAATGTGGGCGAAAATGTGGGCGAGGAGTCGCGCTATATTCACGTCGGCATGACGTCTTCGGATATATTGGATACAGGATTTGCCGTGCAGCTGCGGCAGGCAGCGGCGCTGATTATTGCCGATATTGACGCGTTGCTGTCGGCACTAAAAGAACGTATTCTGGAGCATAAAGAGACGCTTTGTGTCGGGCGCAGCCATGGCATCCATGCTGAACCGACGACATTCGGACTGAAGCTGGCAGGGCATTACGCCGCCTTTATGCGGGCGCGGGAGCGCATGGAGCGGGCGCGGGCGGAGATTTCGACCTGTGCCATCTCCGGCGCCGTGGGCACGTTTTCAACGGTTGATCCCGCTGTGGAAAAATATGTCGCGGAAAAGCTGGGGTTGACGGTCGAGCCTGTCTCGACGCAGGTCATCCCCCGTGACCGCCATGCGATGTTTTTCGTGACGCTGGGCGTGGTGGCGTCCTCCATTGAAAATCTGGCCACGGAGATCCGGCATTTGCAGCGCACGGAAGTGCGCGAGGTCGAGGAGTATTTCGCGGCGGGGCAAAAGGGATCTTCGGCCATGCCGCACAAGCGTAATCCGATCCTGTCGGAGAATTTGACGGGTCTGGCGCGGTTGATCCGCGCGGCGATGACGCCCGCGCTTGAGGATGTGGTGCTGTGGCACGAGCGCGATATTTCGCATTCGGCGGTCGAGCGCGTGATTGCGTCTGATGCAACGGTTCTGACGGATTTTGCGTTGCATCGATTGACTGGCGTGATTAGGAATCTGGTCGTCTCTCCTGACCGCATGCGGAAAAATCTGGAGAGCCTGAAGGGCTTGGTCTTTTCACAAGCCGTGCTGCTGGCGCTGACCGACGCGGGCTTGCGGCGCGAGGAGGCCTATAAAATCGTGCAATCCAGCGCCATGAAAGTCTGGGCGGGAGAGGGAGATTTTCTGGCCTTGCTGCAAGCTGATGTGACAGTGCAAAAAGCGCTGGGCGCAGAAAAGCTGGTCAGCCTCTTCGACTACGCGGCCTATACCAAGCATATAGAAGGAATCATCGACCGGGTTTTGCATGATTGAATGGAATGACACCGGCATTTTGCTGTCCGTTCGTCCGCATGGCGAGACAGGGGGGATTGCCGCGATCCTGACGCGGGAGCATGGCCGCGCTGTGGGCTATGTTTATGGCGCGGTATCCACACGCAAGCGTGGTGTGCTGGAAATCGGCAACGTGGTTTCCGTGCACTGGCAGGCCCGGGCGCATGACCAGCTTGGAACCTTTACGCTGGAGCTGGAGAAAAGTCATGTCGCCGATGTTCTGGATGATCCGTTGCGGCTGACCGCGCTGCAATCCGCCTGTGCTCTGGCAGACAAGACGTTGCCCGAGCATGAAAGGCACCAGGGTGTGTTCGAGGGCATGACGGCGCTGCTGGATTCTTTTTCCGGCGATCTCTGGGCACCAAGTTATATTTTCTGGGAGATCGGCTTGCTGCGCGAGCTGGGCTTCGGTCTCGATCTTTCGAAATGTGTTGCGAGCGGTGTGGCGGAGGGGCTGATTTACGTCAGTCCCAAGTCGGGGTGTGCCGTTTCCGCCGTTGCCGGAGAGCCTTATAAAGATAAATTACTCTCTTTGCCGCCATTCCTGCGGGGCGAGGCGCGGTTTGAGCCGGGGGATATTCTGGATGGGCTCAAGCTGACCAGGCATTTCCTGCTGCATCGCGTCTTTTCCCAGGCGCATGCCAATTTACCGGAACCGCGGCTGCGGTTGGAAGAAAAGTATATTAATATTCTCCGGTGATGGCGATATTATTACACATAATACTTGACATCTTTCAAAAATTGATGTTATGTTAATTGCGTAATGGGTATTTGAGCATAGTATTTGAAGGGAAATAAAATGACAAAATTGGCATTGGCAATCGGGAAATTAAGCGATTTTTCAAAACAACAAGGCTTGCTGTTTACAGCAGAGGCACAGGGAGAGAGTATCCAGATTGGTATTGAAGATCCCCAAACGCATTCTTCATTCCATGCGACGTTAAAAATGACCCATCAGTTGACCTTTTCCGGCATCAGGCCAGCCGTGGACGCATGGTATGTCTGTATGTTCGAGGCAAACAGGATTATGAAGTTTGATCCGGAGAATCCGAAGAGCATGGAAAAATTTTTTGACAAGGTACAGAATACGATCGGGGCGATAAACGTGCCAAAGAGACTGGTATCGCAATATAGCATGCGGACAGCTTCGGGTGCGGGGCCGGTTTTTTAAATCCTGATTAAGTAGCAAAACCTCTGGTTTTTCAGGTCTGAATCCGCTAAAAAAGGCGCATGGCCAAGAAACCGACAAAAGAAAATATAGTTGCTGTGGAGATTCAGGATCGCAAGCTCGGCGATATTATTGCCGAGAAGTATCTTGCCTATGCCCTGTCAACAATCGTTTCCCGCTCCCTGCCGGATGTGCGCGACGGGCTCAAGCCGGTGCATCGCCGTGTGCTGTTCGCCATGGCGCAGCTGAACCTCAAGCCGGAAACAGCGCCCAAGAAATCCGCCCGTGTGGTGGGCGATGTTATCGGTAAATTCCATCCGCATGGCGATCAGTCGGTTTATGATGCGCTGGTACGTCTGGCGCAGGATTTTTCCGTGCGCTATCCGCTGGTGGACGGGCAGGGCAACTTCGGCAATATCGACGGCGACAATGCGGCGGCCATGCGTTATACCGAAGCACGCCTGACAGCCGTTTCGCAATTGCTGATGGAAGGTCTGGAAGAGGATGCGGTGGATTTTCGCGCCACTTACGACGGGGATGGCATCGAGCCGATTGTCATGCCCGCGAATTTCCCCAACCTACTGGCCAACGGTTCATCCGGGATTGCCGTGGGGATGGCCACGTCCGTTCCGCCGCATAACGTGGCCGAGCTTTGCGACGCGCTTGACCACCTGATCGAAAACCCGAATTGCGAGGTCAAGGACCTGCTGAAATTCGTCAAGGGTCCGGATTTTCCGACGGGCGGGGTTCTGGCCGAGGACAAGGCCGCGATCCGTAATGCTTATGAAACCGGGCGCGGGTCATTCCGCATGCGCGCGGTCTGGCATGTCGAGAAGCTCAAGGGCGATGCCTGGCAAATCGTGGTGACGCAGATTCCCTACCAGATTTTGAAATCGCGACTGATTGAGAAAATTGCCGAATTGATCACGACAAAGAAATTGCCGTTTCTTGATGACGTGACGGATGAATCCGCCGAGGATGTGCGCATCGTGCTGGTGCCTAAAAACAAGACGATGGCGCCGGAATTGCTGATGGCGCAGATGTTCCGTCAGACGGATCTGGAAAGCCGCTTTCCGCTGAATATGAACGTGCTTGATGGCGGGCTGGTTCCGCGCGTTATGACCCTGAAAGAAGTGCTGCAGGCCTTCATCAACCACCGGCAGGATGTGCTGGTCCGACGCTCCAGACACAGGCTGGAAAACATAGAGCATCGTCTCGAAGTTCTGGGCGGACTGCTGATTGCCTACCTGAATATTGACGAGGTGATTAGGATCATCCGTGAAAAGGATGATCCGAAGGCCGAGATGGTCAAGCGCTTCAAACTGACGGAAGTTCAGGTCGATGCGATCCTGAACATGCGCCTGCGCAGTTTGCGCAAGCTCGAGGAGATCGAGATCAGGCGTGAGCATAAGGATCTGCTGGAGGAAAAAGAAGCGCTCGAAAAACTGCTGGGCAGCCATGCGCGGCAAATGACGGCTATTCGCAAGCAGGTCAGGCATATTCATGATCTTTTTGGGCCAACCACGCCGCTGGGCAAGCGCCGGACACAGCTGGGCAAGGCGCCGGAAGATATTGCCCTGCCGGTCGAAGCGCTGATCGAAAAAGAGCCCGTTACCGTGATCTGTTCCGAAAAGGGGTGGATCCGCACGATGAAGGGGCATCTGGACCGGGATAAAATTGATAGCATTTCCTACAAGGAAGGCGATGCGGCAAAGTTTGTCTTTCATGCCGAAACAACGGACAAGCTGGTTGCCTTTGCGACCAATGGCAAGTTTTATACGCTGCTGACGGACAAATTGCCGGCGGGCCGCGGCTTTGGCGAGCCGGTGCGTTTGATGATCGATTTGCAAAATGATGCGGATATTGTTTCTTTCATGACGCATGATCCGGAGCGCAAGTTGCTGGTCGCCGCTGACGATGGGCGAGGCTTTCTTGTGCCGGAAAAGGAAATCCTTTCGCAAACCAAAAATGGTAAACAGTGCTTGTTGGTCAAAGACGGTGTGGAAGCGCGGGTTTGCGTCCCCGTGGATGCCAAGGATGATCACATTGCCGTGATCGGCCAGAACCGCAAGTTGCTGATCTTCAGGCTGGATCAGGTACCGGAAATGACGCGTGGCGTTGGCGTGATTTTGCAACGCTACAAGGATGGCGGCCTGTCCGACGCCAAGACCTTTAATAAAAAGCAGGGGCTCAGCTGGTATAGCGCGGGCCGCGAGCGCACGGAGACAAATATCAAGGCCTGGATCGGTGAACGGGCGCAGTCCGGCATGCTGCCGCCGAACGGCTTCCCCCGTGCGAACAGGTTTAGCGGCGCCTAAGGGCAGGATCGGTTAATTAAAGGAAATCGCCGCCTGAGGGTTTTGGCAGGTGGCGCGTCATGAACCTCCCCAGACGGGTGAAGGGGCCTTTTTTCTCATCATGAGGTTTGGGCATGCCGCGAAAGAAGACGCTGCGGACATGGCAGTTGCCGATATAGTTCAATACGCTGTAAATCTCTTTGGCATTGTCCAGCTTCTCGGGCTTGTTATCGAAGATGATCGATTTAATTTCAAGAACGCCAGGGCTGACGATTTCAGCCCTGACTTCCGTTTTATAGTCCTGCCCCTGATGCCGGATAAAGGCCTCCAGTGAAAATGTCTTGCCGTTCACCAGATTGCTGAAGGCGTAGGCGGCGTAATTTTCTCCTTTTGGATCCCCGAGTTCACTGGTTTCCGTTGCGCCGATTTGTGCGGCGCAGCCAAGAACGAACAGGACATCTTTGAGGCGCAGATGGTTCTGCGGGATAGGGGGGTTGGCGGACTTGTTAAAAAATTTTCTGATCATATCTTTGCCTGATATATATGCCGGTGGTGGTGTATAACTTTTTCCTATTCCGTCACTTTGTCCTGATCAAGGGTGGACAGAGTGGCCCAGGCGGAACGGATATAGTCCCATCCCGAGATGACGGTAATAACGGTGGCGAAAAGAAACCCGATCTTGCCGATAGTATAAGCATGGGGGATCAGCATCTCGCCGTATTCCCCCGCGATCAGGAAGCCGATGAAGAACATCTGGATCGTCAGCTTCCATTTTCCGAGTTTGGAAACGGGGACAATGACATTGTGCAGGCCCATGAATTCGCGGACGCCGGAGATCAGAATTTCGCGGAGATAGATGATAATGGCAGGCAGGATCCAGAGACCCGTCAGGCGGTCAAAAGCGATGAGCAGTATTAATGCAGCGCCGACCAGCATTTTGTCGGTGGAGGAGTCAAGAAACTTGCCAAAGATGGTTGTCTGGCCTGTTGCCCGCGCGATCCGGCCATCAAAGAAATCCGAGGCGCCAGCCAGCGCGAATAACACAACATTCGCCCAAGCCGTAAAACTGTTGTCAAAATAGAAAAAGACGATCATGAAGGGGATGACGGCCAGACGGAAATAGCACAGC
Source organism: uncultured Rhodospirillaceae bacterium (assembly GCA_964458415.1). Classification (GTDB taxonomy): domain Bacteria; phylum Pseudomonadota; class Alphaproteobacteria; order Micavibrionales; family UBA2020; genus CAYWIT01. The sequence goes on along the minus strand of CAYWIT010000013.1, from coordinate 38,094 downwards.
ATATTGGGGATGTTATAGAGCATCTTAGGCATGACTGTGTTTATCCCTCGTCGTTATCGTGGAAAAACCGGTATATCTTTTCCGCGGCAGCCTTGCTGATACCGGCTACCTTTTGTAAATCAGGTACCCCCGCCTCGGCAACAGCTTTCGCCGAGCCAAAGTGTAAAAGCAATGATTTCCGGCGTTTGGCCCCGATACCGGGAACCTCGTCCAGCGGATTTTCGCTCAAGGAACGGCTGCGTTTGGCCCTGTGTGCAGTTATGGCGAATCGGTGCGCCTCGTCCCTGATTCGCTGGAGGTAGTAAAGGGCGGGGTCGTCCGGGGGCAGACTGAAGGGGGGCTTTCCCGCGCGAAAGAACCGCTCCCGTCCGGCGTTGCGATCTGGGCCCTTGGCAATGGCGGCGACGGGAATATCGGAAAGCCCGAGCTCGTCGAGCGCCTGTTGTGCGGCAGAGAGTTGTCCTTGCCCGCCATCAATGAGCAGGAGATCTGGTCTCTCCTGTTCCGCATCGTTTCGCAACAGGGATTGAAACCGGCGGGAGAGCATGAGCTTCATCATCGCATAATCATCGCCGGGGGGGATGTCATCCGGCATGTTAAAGCGGCGGTAAGCGTTCTTGCGCAGGCCTTCCGGTCCAGCAACGATCATCGCGCCCAGCGCATGCGTACCGGAAATATGGCTGTTGTCGTAGACCTCGATACGGTTGGGCGCTTCATCAAGTCCAAAGACGGTCGCGAGGTGCTCGAAAATATCACGCTGCGCTGTTTCCGTTGCCCGCCGGCGGGCCAGTGCCTCCTTGGCATTTTTAACAGCCATGGCAGCAATCTCCGCTTTCTGCCCGCGGGAAGGCTTTACAATCTTTACAGTGTGGTTGTTCTTTATTTTCAGGGCTTCCGCGATGAGGACGGCATCGGTGACGGCCACGCTCACGATAATTTCTTTTGGAGCGGGGCGGTTGGTGTAGAACTGTGGAATAAAGGCGGCCAGGATATCCGCCGGCGTTTCTTCTTTTTCATGGCGGGGGAAATAGGCGCGGTTGCCGAAATTTTGCCCGTTACGAAAGAAGAAAACCTGTATGCAGGATTGTCCGCCGCTCTGCCAGAGGGCGAAGACGTCGGTATTGCTCAGCTCTTCGATGTAGATGTTCTGGTGGGACTGTATTTGTGTCAGGGCACGGATACGGTCGCGGTAAACGGCGGCGCTTTCAAAATCCTGTCTGGCACTGGCCTTTTGCATTTCGGCGGCAAATTGTTCCTGAATTCCGCGGCTTTTGCCGTTGAGGAATTGCCGCGCCATGTCGATCTGGCGGGCATATTGTGCAGGGTTGACTTTGCCGACGCAAGGCGCGGTGCAGCGCTTGATCTGGTATTGCAGGCAGGGGCGGCTGCGCAGGGCAAAGACGGAATCCGGGCAGCTGCGCAGCAGGAAAGCCCTGTGCAGGATTTCCAGTGTTTCATTGACGGCAAGGCCCGAGGCGAAGGGGCCGAAATATTCACCCTTGCGGTCTTTGGCGCCGCGGTGTTTTTGTACCAGCGGATACGCATGGTCGGCGGTAATCAGGATGTAGGGGAATGACTTATCGTCGCGCAGCAGAATGTTGTAGCGTGGTTTGAGCTGCTTGATCAGATTGGCTTCGAGCAACAAGGCCTCGGCCTCTGTATGCGTCGTGGTGAATTCCATGGTGGCGGTTTCGGCGATCATACGCTGGAGACGCACAGGATTTTTCTCGGGTTGCGTATAATTTGTGACGCGTTTTTTCAGGCTCTTGGCTTTGCCGACATAGAGCACATCGCCTGCCGCATTCAGCATGCGATAAACGCCAGGCAGCAGCGGAAGCGTCTGGACAAACGCCTTGATGATTTCAAACCCCGCTTGTTTTCGTTCTTTATTCATGGCTTTTTATAGCATGATTTTGCCCTAAAAAATCAATTTTGAATTATGTAATATTTTTTCCTCTTGGCGTCGCCCCGTCCAGCATTTATAGCTATTTATAATAGCAGGCGTGGCGGAATGGTATACGCAACGGACTTAAAATCCGTGGGGCGCAAGCCCGTGGGGGTTCAAGTCCCCCCGCCTGCACCAGATTACAGTCTGGGCAAATTCTTTTGGGGCTTCCAATGTATGTACATTTTTGTATTTTATGCCTATATAATGTGAAGCGGCTGCACTTGTTTGGATGGGCTTATGTCTCCTTTACTTATGACATTACGGATCGCTCTTCTGGTGCTAGCCGCCTACGCCGGAATTGCGTTGAAGGCGCCTGCGCCAGCTTTTTCTGAAACGCCCCTCCCGGTTGCAACCGAGCTTAGAATCCAGAGGATTTTTGACAGTATCGGGGCTGTAGGTAATGCCTATAATGCAGGAGGAGGATCGGCGGCGGGGAGTGCGGCGCTGGATATGGCCTGTCAGACGGGGGCGCAGTCCTTTTCTTCTTCTGGCATATTTTCCGATATTTTTTCGGGAACGTCGGAGCGGCAGGAATTGCAGGGGGCCTATGCTTATCTTCGTGGCAAGGGCGGGCAGCTTGAACAGCACACGCTTACGCTTTTATGCGCGGCATTAAGTGGTGAGCAGCTGCCGCAGATAGATCTTTCAGGGCTTCTTCAGGATACAATCAGAAATGATCTGGCGCCCAGACTTGTGCAGTATGGCGAAAATTTTGCGCGACAAAGTGGCCTGCCTTTTCTTGGTCGGCTTGAGGTTGAAACGGGGGCCGCACAGGGAAGTCTGGTCGGTTCGGTTACGGCTATTCAGCCGTTGTGGCGGGATGCGCAGGAAAATCAGCATATTTTTACGCAAGTGTCATGGTACAAAGCGCCGACAGATAAAGACAGCGAGGGGTTCAGAACCCAGCAGGATACTTTGAATGCAGGGCTGGCTTATCGCTATCTTACGCCGGATAAAAAGGCTTTGTACGGGGCCAATATCTTTCTTGATCATGCGCCGGTAAAGAACCATAACCGGATAAGTCTGGGCGTGGATGCCCGTACCTCACAGCTCGCGGCTTCCGCAAATCGTTATATACCGCTTTCTGCTCCCAAAGGGCTGAATCTCTACTATGAAGAGCGCCCGGCCGCCGGATGGGATTTAGAGCTGCGTGGCCAGACGCCGGAGTTCCCGGACTGGACTTTTTCAGCGCTGGGATATGAATGGGATGGGCAGGACGACGGAAAAAATCTTTATGGCCTTGTCGCGGCGATGGAGTATTCCCCGTTTCCCGCCTTGATATTCCGTCTGGGGTTTCGCGATGAATCTCAGGCCGCGCCTTCTCTGGAATCCGGTGTTCGCTTTGTCTGGCGTTTTGATCAGCCGCAGGATCTGCAATGGCGCCCGCGGACCGAACTTGCCGCCGTCGACGACTATGTCTATGAAAAGGTCCATCGCAACAATATTATCCGTGTTGAGAAAAGAAGGAAGGCCTCCTCAAAATTGACCGTGGTCGAGACGGCGGGGGTGAATAGCGCCACTGAAGCAACAGGGGCAAGCGCGCTCACTGCTGGAAAAATATTGCTGATGCCTGTGACGGTAAGTGTGGCAAACACGGTCGGCGCCGTTGCCCGCCTGCGGTTTTCCGACGGAGCCATCCTGACAGCGGGGCAAAATACGCAAGTGCTGATCGAACCGGATCTGATCACGCTGATTTCCGGCACCATTCAATACGTATCCGGAGCAATAGTCCGGAATGTCGCCGTTCCGGGTGGCACTATCGTTCTGCATGGAACGGACATTGATGTTGTGTCGGGCGGCGGGAGCTCTTCCGTGCGCGTCAGGGACGGTTCGGTGACGTATACCGGTTCGGTTTCCGGTGTCGTGACGCTGGGAGCAGAGGATATGGGGGTTTCTACGGCGGGCGTTGTGAGCGCTGTGGCGCTGGGGGCGCCAGCTTACACGGCCCATACAGATCAGGTCAGTACGGAAATTGACCGCATAGCCACGCCTTTGACGGGAGCCAAAGTTTCTCCTTATTCTTACGAGGCGCCGCAGATTACCTCGGAAAATCTGACGCCGGGGCAGGTCATGGAAATCGGGCTTAAATTCAATTATCCGGTAACCGTTTCTGGAGGGACGCCGCAGCTGCTTCTGACCATTGGCGGAAATAACCGAACCGCGCCGCTGATCGCAGGAAGCGGAACGGACCAGCTTATTTTCGGGTATACGGTGCAGGCCGGAGATAATGGCGAAACCGCTTTGACGGTCACGGGTTTTGATAATAATGGCGCCGCCATTACCGGTAACGGGAAGGAAGCCATCACCACGATTGCAGGCGCTACGTTGACCTTTTCCGGCGCTGTCGCAGACGTCACGGCGCCAGCTGGATATGGGGTCATGTTTACGACGACGCCCGTTTTCAGTGGCAATGAAACTGCTGTTGATTTCGATATCACCACAGCTGAAGTCGGCTCTACCTATAACTACAGCATCACCTCATCGGGTGGAGGCGCCCCGATTACGGGCTCAGGCACAATCTCTGGTGCGACGGAAAGCATCACGGGCATTGATGTGTCCGGCCTGACAGACGGTACGTTGACAGTATTCGTAACGCTGACGGACCCTTCCGCGAATGCCGGAGCGGCGGTAACTGATACGGCGACCAAAGATACGGCAGCGCCCTATGTCGTTTCGGTTACGGCCCCTGCAAATGGAACGTATCAGCCATGATCAACTGTAAAAGAGCTTTACGAGACAGATTAAAATCACTCCTGATTTTACCCCCTTTGTTGTTGTGGGCAGCCACGGTCCAGGCCGCGCCCTTGGACTTTACCGTCAATATGAGCGAGGCGGTGGATGTCGATACGACCGGCGGCACGCCGCGTATCGCGGTAAATGTCGGTGGGGTGACACGCTACGCGAGTTATAGCGGCGGTACAGGCACATCGGCGCTTACTTTTACCTATACGCCGCAGGCCGGAGATCTTGATCTGGATGGGGTGGCGGTTTCGTCTCCGGTGGATCTCAATAGCGGCACGATAAAAGACCTTTCCGGCAACGATGTCAGTACGCTGACTTTTGTGCCGCCGAATACGGCCAGTGTCAGGGTGGACTATCCCTCGCTTTCTCTGGATTTCATCAATAGCGATTACGTTCTTTCCGGCACCCATTATGCCAGTTTGCCGGCTTTTCTGACGGCGGCGGGCGGAACCTATACCCGGGCATCGGCAGCGACATATTTTGATGTGACTGGCATAATGCAGACTGCCGGCAGCAACACGCCGCGCTTTGATTACGACCCTGTCACGCACGCGGCAAAAGGACTTTTGCTGGAGGAGGCGCGGACAAATCTGTTACAGAGGTCTGCTGCATTTGATAATGCGGCGTGGCTCACAAATGGCCGCGCCACTATAACGGCAAACGCGGCGTTGGCGCCGGATGGAACCCTGTCTGCAGAGCTGCTTACCGAGGATTCTACCGCAACCCAGACGCATGGTATTTATACAAATGTGGGGAGCGGAATTACGGCAGGACAGAATTACACTTATTCCGTTTATGCTAAAAACGCCTCTGGCAGCCGGCAGCTTAATTTACAAATTGTCAATACCGGCGGCGCCTGGGCCGCAAGCCCGGGGGCTTTTTTCAATATTTCGACAGGGACCGTCGGGAATGTTACTGCCGGATCGTCTTCAAGTATAACTCATGTGGGAAATGGCTGGTATAGGTGTGTGCTTACTTCACCCGCAGCAACAGCGACCGTGGCTTCCGTGGGCGCAAAGCAAATATATCTGGCTAGCGGCAATACACAGGTATTTTCCGGGGACGGAGCTTCAGGATTATATATTTGGGGTGCCCAGCTGGAAGTGGGAAGTTTTCCAACTTCTTATATCGCGACGGCGGGAGCAACAGTAACCCGGCCAAGAGATTCGCTGACGATTCCCACGGGGGCGTGGCATAATGCAAACCAAGGAACGATATACGGCGATTTTATCTGGGAGTCAGCGGCAGGCACGGCGTATCCCATGCTTATGAGATTTGATGATGGAACCTCCACGAACAGATGGAATTTCTTTTTTAACCAGAACGTCAGCCGTATCGGGTTTGATGGCTATACAGGCGGGGTCGGTCAAGGTTCACAATCTGTTGGAGGGGTGGCAACGTCCGGAGCCATAGAGCTTGCAGCGGCACAGGCTACCAATAATACAAATGTATCTTATTCCGGGATTTTAGGGACGCTGGATACAACATGGAATCCACCAACAACGGTCAACACGCTCACTTTTGTATCCTCGGTTCCATTGAGCAAATGGCTGAAGAGTTTTAAATATTATCCCACGCGCGTTATTGATGCGCAGCTTCAGCTTTTAACGCAATAAGAGATTATTGTCCGGGGGTTGACGGTAAAAATCTTTATTTTTTGACAATCGTCACAGTCAGGGCGTGATTTCCATGTTTTTATCCGGACATAGCGAAGAAAAGCGTAAAACACTTTTCCTTGCTGTACGGATCGGAGATGCCCCTTGTCTTCACAGCGGACGCCGTCGGGATTGATGCGGTCTTGATGCCGGACCGGAAGGTCTGGCGCAGATTGATAAACGTCAAGATGCTGGCGGCGGGTGGTTGCCTGAACCATTCAGGGCAAGTAAGGGGAGGAGATGGAGATTTGAGAGGAAGCCGCTTTGCGGGGACTTCTTTGTGCTCTTTCGACAGGACGCTTGCCTATCGGCGAAAGCCGATCCCGGCAGGGCTCTCGCTTCTTTTAAAAAGGTATGCTGGTTATCCAACTGCCGAAGAAGCCGGAGCTCTGCAACAGCCGGAAGCCTGCCCGTAAAACGGCAGGGGCCGTTGATCCGGCGGACCGGCGCGTGGAGAACCGGGGGTGCAATTTATTGCATTTCCCGGTTTTTCCATTTCAGGACAGGGATCGCCGCGCCTCAGCGACCAGACGCGCGCTGGCCTCCTCGATCCGGGTCTCCATTTCGCCCATGACCTTCAGAGGCGGGAGCCCCGGCGGGATGGCAGGAAGGAATTCGAAGATAACTTTTCCGGATTTCTTAAAAAAGGCATTGCGTCCCCAATAGACGCCGGAATTAAGCGCCATCGGGACGATCGGCACATTCAGATCTTTGTAAATCCGGGCGAGCCCAGATTTGTAGGGCTTTTGGGCATCGGGGGCGACGCGGGTTCCCTGCGGAAAGATGATGATGCTCCGCCCGTCCTGCAAGGCCTTGCGGCAGCCGGCAATCATGGCTTTTATCGATTCCATGCCCGCCGAGCGGTCAATGGCGATTTGCCCCATCCGCTGTGGATAAAGCCCCCAGAGCGGCAGGCGGGTCAGTTCCTTTTTAAGGACGATGACGGGGTAACGGAACTCCTTCATGAAAGGAATTTTCAGCGTCTCGAAGGCGGACTGGTGTTTGGCGGCGATGATATAGGGTCTGTCCTGAGGGAGGTGCTCCAGGCCGCGGATTTCAAGCTCGAGCCCCATGATGTATTTTTCTATCAGGCGGATATATCCGCCGTAGACAAGGCTGACGTATTCCGTGCACTTGCGCGGAGGGAAAACAAAGGTCCAGACCATCAGGAGGCTGATAACAAGCGATCCGAAGATGTAGAAGATATTGAAGATGATGGAACGGATGGCGTTCATATATAGCTCCGGCGCAGGAAGGCATAACGGACAAGAGAAGCAAGATACTTGGTATATTCGCGGATGACAAGGTTTCGAAAGCGGTTGATCCGCCACCAGTTGTCCATATCAAGCTCCTCGGGAATCACGGGGTAGGGGATAATCGTCGTGTCGGGAGCGAAGATTTTGAATTCAAGCAGGGCGCGGTTGATATGATAGTTTGCCGTGACCAGATAAAAAGTTGTATAGCCCTCTTTTTTCAGCCAAGCCGCACTTTCACGGGCGTTGCCGATCGTGCTGTCTGCCTCGAAGCCCAGAATAACGCAGCAGTCGATGCCTTTATGATCTTCCTCCTTCCAGAGATTGAGGAGTTCGCGTACCTCGACGCCATGGTAGACGCCGGAGATAAAAATCTTTTGTCCAAGGCCGCGTTCGAACAGGTCAAAGCCCGTTTGCAGGCGGTTGCTGCCGCCGGTCAGGACAATAATGGCTTGCGCCTTGGGGGTAGCAATGTCGGGACGGGTCGCGGAAATGCTGCGTGTGAACCAGCTCAATCCTCCCAGCCACAGCGCAAGCAGGAGCAGGGCTGAAATCCAGATAAGTGCCGTTCTGGTTTTAAGTCCGGCCGGTATGGAGGGCAGCGACCTCAGGGGAGTTTCTCCAGCTCTTTCATGACGGCGGCCTGCGCCGTGAGATGGGCAATGAAGAGGCCGGACAGGAGCGGCATAACAATCAACAATGACCATTGCAGGGGCAGCAGGCGCAACTGCGGAAAAATCGCCGTATCAACGGTACGGGTGACATATCCGATCACCAGCAGTGTCAGGAGTGTGGCGCTGACGCCGATCAGGGCACCTTTAAGTGTGCCGCCGAGCGTGTGCTGGCGAAACTGGCTGGCGATGTATTCGTCACTGGCGCCGATCAGGTGGAGGGTTTCGACCTCTTTTTTGTGTATCGAAAACTTGGAGCGCACGATGCCGGAAATGGCGATGATGGCAAGCGTTACGATGACGCCGGTAAGCAGCAGAACAAAGGTCCGGATGGTATTGACCAGCGTCTGCACATCATCAAGGGTGTCTGTGTGTGTGTCAATCGTCGCTTCGGGGAGCAGGGTTATAATCGCGGATTGCAGCTTGGTGATATCGGCTTGCGGCACAAGCTTGATATCCACCAGTGCGGGCAGGGGGATATCATCGGAAAACTTTTCGCCGAGCCAGGGGCGGATCAACTCGCGGATTTCATCTTGTCCAAGCAGGCGGGCTTCGCTGACCGCCGGGTTCTGGCGGGCGAGTTTCAGGACTTGTTCCGCTTTTTGCCCGAGGGAAACAGCTTGTTGTTCCTGTGCTTTTTCGTTTGCGCCCGGCGTGGTGACGGGGCTGATTTCCACCGTCAGGCTGCCGGAAAGCCCCGTTACCCACGATTGCATCATTGTGGACAAGCCGAAATGGACAGAAAGCGCCAGCGTTGCAAAGAAAACCATAAGTCCCGTGACCCAGGTAATGAGATAGGCGCCGGCCCCTTCATCGACGGCGATATCATATTGGCGTTTGTGAAAAAGCTTTTTTTTGTGCATGGCGGTCAGGCTGCCTTGGCCGGATTATGGTGGGGAAGCTGGGTCAGGGTTCCGTTTTCAAGCCGCAATTGGGGATGCTTGAACTTGCGAACAATGCTTTCATCATGGGTGGCAACAACGACGGTCGTACCATGTCTGTTGAGCTCTTCGAGCAGATAAAGGATTTTGGTGCCGATCTCGTCATCGATGTTGCCGGTAGGTTCATCGGCAACCAGAAGGCGCGGACGGTTGATGACAGCGCGGGCAATGGCGATGCGCTGCTGTTCTCCCCCGGAAAGCGTGGGCGGCCGGGCATGCATCTTTTCGCCAAGGCCGACCCATTCCAGCAATTCAGTGACGTTCCTCTTGATGTCTTTTTCGTTGTGGCCGGCCGTACGCAGCGGCAGGGCTACATTGTCGAAAGCGGGAAGATGGTCGAGCAGGCGGAAGTCCTGGAAAACAACGCCGATCTGCCGGCGGATTTCCGGCATATGCTTGCGGGGGATGGTGGCAAGATCCCGTCCGAACATGGTGATGATGCCGCGGGTTTGTTTTTGGCCGATATAGAGGAGTTTGAGCAGGGAGGTTTTTCCCGCGCCACTATGACCGGTCAGAAAGTGGAATGAGCCGGGCTCGAGGTCAAATGTTATGTCATGCAGGACTTCGGGGCCCGTGCTATAACGTAGTCCGACATTGGAAAACCTGACCAAAGTCACCGCTTGCCCATTCCTTTTGACAAAAATCCTCAAAATTTGATTGACAACATGCTATCCTTATTCGGGTAAGGATGCCACAATTTATTTGCGGCTTTCTTTTACAGAACAGAAAGGCTTTTCACACGTATGCTGCTCAATTGTCCGCAATGCCAGACGCAATACAGGCTGGACCCCGCCCTGCTCGGAGAGCAGGGGCGCAGGGTCCGTTGCACGTCTTGCGGAAATATCTGGCACCAGCCGCCGGGGGAAAGCGATGAGCTGACTATTCCGGACTATCCTGCGATGGATGTCGATTTTCAGGAGCTGCGTAAAGAAGACAAGGCAGAGAAAAGTTTTTCCAGTCTGTTGAAAGAAGAGTCGTCCGGTATTCCCGAAGCTGTCAAGCCGATACCGCAAGGATTCCAGCCGGTTGTCATGACGCATCGTCCGCTCGGGATGAGCGCCGGTGCTTTTGGCGGCTCTGTCTTTTTATTGCTGCTGTTCCTGACTCTGGGGCCTTTGCTTCTTGCCAAAACATCATTGGTGCGCCTGTGGCCGCCTATGGCGACATTTTATGGTTTGATAGGGGTTCCTGTGCAGGCTCCCGGTGAAGGCCTGCGGTTGTCTGAAATGAAGGCGGTTCAAAGCATTTCCGGCGAGAAAAAGAGTTTCTCCATTCAGGCAAGCCTGACAAACGTTTCGGAGCGTGCTCTTCATTATCCGAAGCTGGAAGCAACGGTCGAGAATGCCGGAGAAATTATCAGGACATGGCGTTTCGATGCGCCGCAGGCGGAGGTAAATCCCGGGGAGACATTGCCCGTTGTGCTTGAGCTGGAGGATATTCCGAAGGAAGCAAAAACAGCGCGTTTGCGCGTGACAGGGCCCTGAAGACAAGGAGAGATACAGGCATGACGGCAACTGATGAGGCACAGGAAGATACGCGGTGGGTTCTGGTGGCGGATGATGAGGATTCTGTCCGCCAGTTTGTCGAGCGGGCTCTGAATTATGCCGGGTATGCCGTGACGGCTGTGCCGGGCGGGATTGCCGCGCTGGAAGCGCTGACAAAAAAGAAATATGATTTATTGCTCACCGATATCGTCATGCCGGATCTTGATGGCATCGCGCTGGCATTGAAGGCAGCCAAGGATTATCCGGACATGAAAATCCTGATGATGTCCGGCTACGCCAATCAACGGCAGCGCGCGCATAATCTCGATTGCCTCGCGCATGAGGTTATCAGCAAGCCTTTTTCACTGGAAGAAATAACGCAGCGTGTGGCGACGGCGCTGGCTGCCTGAAAATGCGGATTCAGGCCTTGATGGTTGCCCGGAGAATGCGGGCTTTATAGGTATCTGCTTCCGGTGCTGGAACGGTTGACGGTGGCGCGATCAGCTCTAATGGCGTCATTCTCCCGGTGCGTGTAGCGGCGTTGGTAATCGCATAGCTGGCAATTTTGGCGAACTGGCTCAGGTTTTCATCATGGGTGACGTAGTGCGGCAGTTCATGATAGCTCTTGATCATGGTCCATGAGGGAATCATGGGAATGATTTTTTGCCGCCACGTTTTTCCTTCATGGGTTCGCCATTCCCAGGAGTCTTTCTTGACGGTGGCCGAGATGAACAGGCTGGTTTCAGACAGCGGCTTGATTGTCAGGTTGCGGGCATAGCGGGCAAAGAGCGTCCGGAGAGGGCGCCAGATGCGGTTTTTGGCGCGGATGATTTTATCATTGCTGGCCACGAGATAGAGCGTCGTAAAGCGGTTTTTCTCCTGACTGGGACGGGAAATATTGCCGGCAGAAACCAGCACGACCTCATGCAGGATTTCACGGGCCTCTTTCTTTTGATAGCCTGTTTTCTGCATCATCTCGAATGCGGCATTAAAACATTCCTGTGCCAGAATTGTTCCGGCACTGTACCCGAAGAAGGTAATGTGACGCAGGTTCCGTTTTGCCTCTTCTACGGGCAGGGGGGCGCCGGTGATCGTCATCGCCAGCGGCATGATAACGCCAGATGCCAGTTTATAGCCTGCTTGGGAGGCATGGTGCTGTGGATGAAGATTATAGGCGGCCAGATTGAAGATGTTTCTCAATCCGCTATGTGACCAGGCGTAGATTTCTGTTGGAACCTCTTTTTTTTGCTGTGTTCCCAGTAGTTCCTCTATGCGCTTGATTGCACCAGCGATAAGCCCGGGCTCGTTATCCGATGTGGAGAAGCCGGTCAGGGAGATGACGGCAGGCGCTGTAATGCGCAGCCGTGCAAGATCAATCTCGCTTAACTGCGAGACGCCCTCCGCTGTGCGGCTTCTTTGCCAGAGTTTAGCCATGGTTTCACCTTGCGCCCTTAGATTTCGCATAATGTAGCAAATTTCTTGTTTCTGTCAAAGTTATTATGCATAAATTATTGATATATTATTACTTTATGATAGAATTATCTTATCATGAGCGCGGAAACCATCATCAAGCATTTTGAACGGACGACGGAAAGCTTTTTTTCGCAAGAAGAGTTTCGCAAAAAACTGCGGAGCGGTAAAAAGATGCGCATTAAATACGGTGTCGATGTCACCGCGCCATTACTGCATACGGGGCATGCCGTTAACCTCTGGCTGATGCGCTATCTGCAGAATCTGGGGCATAAGGTTATCTTTCTGATCGGGGACTTTACAACGCGGATCGGGGATCCGACCGGCCGGAACGATCAGCGACCGGTTATTCCCCGTGATGAAATCGAGAAAAATGCGGAGGCCTTTATCCAGCAGGCGCGGATGGTGCTCCGTTTTGATGATCCGGCGCTGATCGAGGTTCGCCGGAATTCGGAATGGTTTGACAAGATGACGGCGCAGGAATTGATGAACCTGCTGTCGATGGTCACGCATGCGCGGCTGATTTCGCGCGACATGTTCCAGAAACGGATCGACGAGGACAAGGACATCTATATGCACGAGATGCTTTATCCCGTGCTGCAGGGGTATGATTCCGTCGCCGTAAAATCCGATCTGACAATCATTGGTTCCGACCAACTCTTTAACGAAATGATGGGGCGCTTTTTTCAGGAAAAAACGGGGCAGGCACCGCAGACGATTATTACCACAAAAATTACACCCGGTATTGACGGAAAGGCGAAACAGTCGAAAAGTCTGGGCAATTTTATCGGCCTTGGTCACAGCCCCCGTGACAAGTTCGGGCGGGTGATGAGCATCCCCGATCATCTGATTTCCGAGTACTTTCGTATCTACACCGATGTGCCGCTGGACGAAATCGAACGCATGAGCGGGGAAATAGAAAAGCGCCCGCGTGAAGCCAAGATCAAGCTCGCCTATGCGCTTGTCGGACGCTATCATGGCCATGAAATTGCGGTATGGGAGCGGGAGTGGTTTGAAAATACGATTTCCAAGGGGCTCGTGCCGGATGATATTCCGGTCCTGCCGGTCGATCGGTCGGAGATCAGTGTGCTGGATCTGGTCAAGCTGACGCGTCCGGACAAGAGCAAGGCGGATACGCGCAGGTTGATCAAACAGGGCGGGGTCGAGTTGAACGGCGGTAAACTGCTGGCACCGGACGATATCGTTTTCATCAAGACCAACGATACGCTCAAGGTGGGAAAGCGCAACTGGTACCGTATTGAAATCGTCGGTCCGAATGAACTGGAAACGGAGAACCTCTGGCTCAAGCCGCTGGAGCTTGAGGATATCGACCTGATTAAAAGCTTTATTCCTGAATGGGAAATCGTCAAATACCTGACGCGCCCCTTCTTTGCAAAAGAAAGCGAGAGCGTCGCCCGGGAAGTTCTCAAGCGCGTCATTTTCCAGCCCGAGCCGAAGGATGAATGGCTGTGGAAGATTGAATCAAAAACGCAGCCGGGAAAAATTATCGGTGTTGCGCATCTGCGCACGGACCCGAAACACGGCAACCATAATATCTGGCTGAGCGAGGAATACCGCGGCGGAGAGCTGACGGAAGAAGCCCTGATGGCTGTTAACGAACATGCCTTCAGTCATCTTGGTTTCAACAAGATGCTGTTCAATAAAGCCTTTGCTCATGCCGCCGCGCCGCAGGAGATGGAGGTGCTGCGCAAACGCTTTATGGCGCTCGATTCATCCGTGCGCAACCGTGAAGATCCGGAGGGGTCCTGGGGCTTCACCAAGGAGGGCTGGAATCTGCTGAAACAACGCATTCGACAGGTCACGCCTGAAGTGAAGTCGTTGATGACGGAGAGCAACACGACAAAAAAGAACAGGGAGCGGTTCAGGGGGCTGCGGGAGGCCGGACAAAAGCCGCCGGATACAAAAGCTCCTGCGGTCAATCCGGCGCCGGACAGGCCGTTTTCGCCGTTATCGCCGCCGAAACCTTCACCAAAGGGGAAGTAGGGCCTTATAATCTTGGGCTTTGCTGCAGGGAGGGCTTTGCGAGTTTGGGGTTCATTCCGGATTCGGCGAGATGATTTTCGATCATTTCCAGCATTTTGCCGTAGTCTGTCTCCGACCCGAATTGTGCGACAAGATCCTTGGCGTAGTCATGGGCTGACCAGTGGAAATGCTCCTTGTACTGGATGCTGCTACCTGCCCATTGGCGGGTGTATTCAAATTTTCTCTGCGGGTCAAAGCCGTTTTTCAACAGCAGTTGGACACCTCTTATATCGCGCAGCTGCAGGCAATGATGCATGGCGCTTTCGCCGCTGTGGGATGTGCCGTGCGGATCAGCGCCAGCTACAAAAAGTGCGGCGGCGATCTCGTAACTTCTGGTATAGATGGCCGTATAGACAAGGCTGTCCCCTGCCGTGTGGCCGCTGATGGTCCTGACTGCGCGGGCATCGGGATCCGCGCCCGCATCCAGCAACAGCCGTGCAATCTTGATATTGGCGCTGTGTATGGTGTAGAGGAGGTAGAAAATCGGAGAGTCTGATTTATTGTTGTTATTGTCCTTGGCAACGTCGGCGCCGCCATTGATCAAGGCCTCTACAGCTTCGGGATTGCAACTGTGGACCGCGCTCTGCAGGGCGGTCTCACCACTAATATCCTCCAGATTGGGAAGAGCGCCATGACGCAGGAGAAGCTGTATAAGCGCGCCGCCGCCTTCCTTGTTTATGGCCAGATGTAGCGGAGTTAATCCATTTCCTTTGAAGGGCCAATTGATGTATTCAGGCGGGCATTTCTCGAGGATCAGGGCAGCGGTCTCAAATGCATTGTGCAGACAGGCACAATGGAGCAGCGGCAGGCTGGTGGAGAGATGCGGGGCAAATATATCCACGCCGGAAGATTGCAGGGCCAGAAAGTGGTCAGGCTTGTTATGTAGCGCGGCATAATGCGCGGGAGACAGTTTTTCCAGGTTGATAAAGTCAACTTTTGCGCCCGCTTGTATCAAGGCGCGGACATAGTTGCTGTGGCAATATTGCCTCCCGGCGGCATAGCAAAGAAGGGAGTTCTGTCCGATCTTCTGGTTTGGATCGGGAAAGGCGACATTCGGGTTGGCGCCGTATTCGAGCAGGAGGGTTTCAACGGCGGACCAGTTCATCGCCCGGGCGAGGGCGAGCGGGGTGAGTCCGTATTGGTCGGGTTTGTTCGGATTGGCCCCGCAGTCCAGAACGGCTTTTACGGCGGCAAAATCTTCGCCTTCCAGAATGACGGAAAGCAGGCGGGTTGCACCGGTGAGGTAATCAATGATTTCGTTGGCATCCGGTTTCAGGGGGTCGAGCCAGGCTCCATGTTTGACGAGCTGGACGGCCGCAAAAGGCCAGTTGCCGCGTATGGCAAGCCAAAGGGGTGTTTCGCCCTGTTCATTGGGAAGATTGACGTTCGCGCCATTGGCAAGGGCGGTAAAAATGGGGCGGTACTGCTTTGTAAATTTTATCGCATAGGTCAGGGCGGTCTCGGCTTCGGTTGCCTGACCGGCAGGTTTATTCGGGTCGCCATCACAAGGTGGCGGCTTGGCACCCGCGGCCAGCAAGCGACCCGCAGCAAGCCAGTCCTGACGCGCGATGGCGGCTTCCAGCGTGTCCGCCGGATTGAAGGCCGAGGAGAGGGAATTTTTATTTGTTTCTGTCATGCCGGTGCCATGCCATTCTGCGCTGCAAGCCGCTTTTGACGGATGGCGGCAATGTTTTTTGCGCGCGCTTTTTTCTGGCGGTGATCCTTGCCGAGCGCCACGACCATGTCGCCCCAGACATTGAGCGCGGTTTGCCCCATGTCCAGAAGGCGGTCGCCGGGGATGACCATGGCATACATTTTCTCGATACTGGAAGGGGGGAGCCCCGTTTGCGCCATGACGGGGGCCAGAAGGGTGATATTGGAGGCGGGCATGCCCGGAGCGCCGAAGGCCATCGTGACAGAGGTCGCCATGATGTTGAAATGCTGCGTCAGCGACATTTCGTTGCCGAAAATGATATTGGCGCATCCGGCCGTGGTGCCAAGATAAAGCGACGTTCCCATCATGTTAAAATTGGCGCCGAGGGGTACAACGGAATTGCGCGTTTTTTCCGATACGCCCATTTCCTTCAGGCCCTGTTTGGTGACGGGCATGGTGGCAAGGCTCGACGATGTGCCAAGCGCCGTGGCCGTTACCTTTGCCGTGCCTTGGAAAGCCTTTTTCAACTTGTGGCGCCGTGCGCGGCGGGAGGCTTTCTTTTGCTGTTCGGTCGCCGGATTTTTTTTGCGGATCTGGTAGAGCGCGGTTGCTGTCGTCAGCGTGACGGCAGCCGCGGCGAAAGCCGATGCAACGACGGCGTAATATCCGCCAAAGGCGGCAAGGCCTGCCAGACCTGTTGTGGCAACGGTTTTTGACATGACGGCGAAAACGGCAGGGGTGCCGACCCATGTCATGTATTTTTGAAAGATGTAGTCCATGCCGTGCGCAGCATGATGCGCGATTTTTCCGGCAGCAATGATGGGCGGCGCGGTGTATTTATTCAAGATACCGGCGGCTGCTTTGTTCCATGCCTGTGACAGGGTTCCCTTCAGCCCCGGTTTCTTTTCAGGCGCGGTCTGGGGCTCCGGAGACAGCCGATGTTTGGCGGCTTTATAAAGCGCGGCAAATGCGGCGCAACCGACGATGGAATGCAGGATATACTGTGTAAATCCGGCAGCGCCCGCGGAAACAGCCGCAGTGCCGCCAGTCAGCACGGCAGCCGAGGGCAGGAGGCCGGACAGTGCCGCCGTCATGCCCATGCTGATTCCAAAACCTACCAGCATGATGGCGCCGAAACGGGCGAAGGTGCCGGCTTCCTGCATCAGCCCTTTCGAGGAGAAGGCTTTGAAAATATTCAGGCCAATAAAAGGAACGGCCAGATAGGGAAGGCCTTGAAAGAAGAGTCCGGGAAAGGCGGCGAGCAGAGGGGCTGCTGCTGCATTGATGCCCGCCAATCCCAATACGCCGCCCGCCGCGGCCGCCGCCAGAAATTTGTAATCCACCAGATGTTGCCAGTATTTCTTGCGCGACAGCGCAGGGGAGGCGGCAGCTGTGGGTTGTTGGGATGCGGGCGCGGACATGGAGAAACCTTCATATGCGTTTTTTCAGGATTCTGGAATAATATTTGTTGCCATAATTAATGTCAAGCCCTTCATTTACTGGACAGAAGGGGCCAAAAACTGTATTGTGACCGTAATTCTGCGGGTGTAGCTCAACGGTAGAGTTCCAGCCTTCCAAGCTGGCTGTGCGGGTTCGATTCCCGTCACCCGCTCCATTTCCCCCTCCATAGACCTCCGCTACCGTTCATTCTCGTTCATAAAATCTATATAATTCATGGATTTACTTTTTATACGCGTTCAGTTATGATTATGAAAGGTCGCCAGAAGTCGGGGCATAATGGGGCATAAAACGGGGCATATGCCCCAGCCCTTTAAAGATATGCCCCACCACTGTCGCTACCGCCCAGAATCGCCTTAGGAGGAACGCGCCATGGCTATTACCATTTTGACAGATAAGAAGTGCAAGACAGCCGAGCCGGAAACGAAGGTTTACCGCCTCTCTGATAATACGGGCGGTCTGTATTTAGAGGTTCATCCTAACGGCTCAAAATACTGGCGCATGAAGTATAAGTTTCTTGGAAAGGAAAAGAGGCTTGCCTTGGGTGTATACCCCACGACCACCCTGCAAGAGGCAAGGATAGCCCGTGACAAGGCCAAAAAGTTACTGGCTATGGGAGCCGATCCTTCCGCAACAAAGAAAGAAGAAAAGAGGTTGGCAATCCTTAACGCCGACAATACTTTTGAAGCTGTAGCACGGGAATGGCATGAGAACCGCAAGGAAACTTGGAGCGATGTTCACGCAAGAAATGTCTTGTCTCTGTTGGCTAACAACATTTTTCCACGACTAGGCAAACGCCCGATAGCTGAAATCACCCCGCCAGAACTTTTGGAAACCCTTCGGATCATCGAAAAACGCGCCCCGTATCTTGCAAATCGCGTCAAGGAAATTTGCGGTCAGGTTTTTCGTTACGGTGTGTCTACAGGCCGGAATGAACGTGATACCGCTCACGATCTGAAAGGCGCTTTGAAATCGACAAAGGTTCAGCACTTCGCCGCTCTCGACATTAAGGAAGTGCCTGATTTTCTTGTTGCATTGGATAAGAACGAGGCCCGTTTATTCTCGCGCACGCGACGTGCCATGAAGTTGCTGATGTTGACCTTCGTTCGTACAAGCGAATTAATAAAAGCTACATGGGATGAATTTGATCTTGAAAACGGCGTCTGGGAAATCCCAGCCGAGCGTATGAAGATGAAAAAGCCACATATTGTACCTCTGTCTAAGCAAGCGATTGACCTTCTGAAAGAACAAAAAGAAGAAGTATCCATCTTTAAAAATTGCAAATGGGTTTTTCCAAGCCAAATTCGATCCATTCAGCACATGAGCAATAATACCATTCTCTCAGCTATCGAGGCCTTGGGCTACAAAGGCCGTATGACAGGTCATGGGTGCAGGGCTTTGGCCATGACGACCATCAAGGAAAAGCTGGGATACCCCCACGAAATCGTTGATCGCCAGCTTGCTCATACCCCCGGAAGTAAAGTGGACCGCGCCTACGATCGCGCCCAGTTCTTGGATAAGCGTACCAAGATGATGCAGGAATGGGCGGATTATCTGGATAAGGTCGTTGCGGATCATGCCCTGCGTCAGATCAGGAAAGCGGCATGAATGAGACATACGCTGATGAATTAACGGAGCAGATGAATAAAGCCCTTTCACAACTTAAAAAGGACGGCACGTCTGAGGCACAGGTAAAGAAAACAAAGAAGAACTATTTGCTTGAAATAGCACGGGCAAAAGAACGTGAAGTGGGGGAGTGCAACTGGATTTCTTCGTTCCAGAGGATTCTTAAAAAAGAAGGGTGCGAGGAAACAGAGAAAAAGCTGAGGGCATCTTTTTGGTTCATTAAGCAAAGCGGTAGAAGGACTATAATCCCGCCTTACGAGGAGTTTATATCGCAACGCCGATTCTTGATGGCGCAAAAGATTAAGGCATACTTCGAGGCGCTTTAGGTTTGGAAGGTGAGTGGTAAATAATTGCTGTGCCGATATGAATCCCGTTTATGCTCAGAAAAGGTGGGGCATAAAAAGGGGCATATTTGTTCTTCACATCGTATTTTATCTACTGTTTTCAATAATTTAGCATACAAATATGATTCCCGTCACCATATAGGCTTTTTGATTGTCGCTTCAATTTGTTTTGTCATTGGAAATATTAGGGGGAGCGCTGCCAATAAATCGTCATCTTTTAGACATAATTACGAGATATATTATTTTAATACGCTTATACAATTATTAATAATTTCGCACTAGGCTGGAAATACAGGACTGAAACTGTTCGATATTTTGTTGGCTAATGGGGGTGGGCATGAAGAAACAAGTCAAGGATGAGCCGCTAAAGCCAACGGGGCGCGAAAGGCCTTGGACGGACAATGAGCTGATTGTCAGCAAGACGGATACCAAAGGGCATATCACCTATGCCAATGACGTGTTTCTCCGGCTGGCGATGTTGCCGGAGGCGGCGGCGCTGGGAGCGCCGCACAGCATCATCCGTCATCCGGATATGCCGCGCTGCGTGTTTAAATTGCTGTGGGATACGATCGGGGCGGGGAATGAAATCTTTGCCTATGTCAACAATATGGCGCAAAACGGTGACCATTATTGGGTTTTTGCCTATGTGACGCCTTCTTATGATCTGGACGGGAAGCTGGTGGGGTATCATTCCGTTCGCCGCAAGCCCAGACCGGAACAAGTTGAAAAAATTAAAAAGATTTACGATGTGTTGCTGGCGGAAGAGCTCAAGCATGTGTCATCCAAAGACGGGCTTGCCGCTTCCACAGCGCTTCTGACGAACATGCTCAAGGAAAAAGGGGGCAGCTATGAAGAATTTGTCTTCTCTATCTAAGGCATCTTTCTTTTATGCCGTGATTTCATCTCTGACAATCTTTGATTTCTTTGCGGATATCGAAGGCGGGTTCATGCCGCTGCCGCACCTGCTCTTTCATATAGTGGTGATCGGAACAATTCTCTGGGGCGGCATTTATCAATGGCGTGTCCATAAATCCCTGAAAAAAGACATGGAAGCCATCGCGCGTGTAGTGGCGGGGGATATGGAGGCACGTGTCTTGCACATCACTGAAAAGGGCGCTCTGGCCGCAACGTCGCACGCCATCAACAGGCTGATCGACCTGACGGACTCCTTCGTGCGCGAAGCCCAGCATTCGATGGAAGCGGTTGAGCAGGGGCGCTATGTCCGCAAGGTCATTGAAACCGGCATGCCGGGGGCTTTCCGCCGCAGCGCCGTTGCCATCAACAAGGTCACGGATTCCATTCAGGCGCGGTTGGGAAGATTTCAGCAGCAGGCCGATGCTTTCGAGGCAAGCGTCGGGGGCGCCGTGTCCAGCGTCGTGGGGGCATTAAACGACCTCAAGCAGTCTGCGGAATCCATGCGGGAAACAGCGCAACTGACCAGCGATCAGTCCGCCGACGCGACGGAGACCTCCATGCGGGCTTCGCAGAACGTGGCGACCGTCGCCGTTGCGACAGAGGAGCTTTCTTCCTCGATCTCGGAGATATCGCGTCAAGTGACCAGCGCTTTTGAAATTGCGGGCGATGCGGTGCGTGAAGCGGGGCAGGCGGATATCCAGATCCGTGAACTGGCGGATAACGCGAAGAAAATCGGCGATGTCGTCAAGTTGATCAGCGATATTGCGGCACAGACAAATTTGCTGGCCCTGAATGCGACGATCGAGGCAGCCCGGGCGGGCGAGGCGGGAAAAGGATTTTCCGTGGTTGCCAGCGAGGTCAAAAGTCTGGCCAATCAGACGGCAAAGGCAACAGAGGATATCGGCCAGCAGATTGCTGGTATTCAGGCCTCGACAAATGCTGCGGTTTCCGCGATTCAGCGGATCAGCGGAACGATCGAGCGCATCAATGCGATCCAGACGACCATCGCGGCGGCGGTGGAAGAGCAGGGCAGCGCGACGCAGGAGATCTCCCGCAATATTCAGGAGGCAGCTTCCGGCACGACAAATGTGACGGCAAATATCGAAAGCGTCAGCAATGCGGCTGTTGATACGAAAGATGCAGCAACGAATGTGTTGTCAACGACCGAAGAAATCAGGGAACGGGCGCGGGATGTGCAGGCGGAGGTTGACAAGTTTCTTGTTTCTGCACGGGCCAAGGGATGAGACTGTCGGAGCAGAGGTTTCTCATAACGTGTGTGTTGCTTGATGTAGGGGCTTGGGGCGGCTGAAAAAATATGCGAAGATTCCCTGTCATATACGAGAAATCCAGACCGGAGGAAGAATGTCCCGCTCGCCGATTATCCTGATCCCCTGTAACCGCATTCCTTACCATGATGCCTTTGCTTATATTGTAAAACAGCAATATATGCGGCCTTTGCTGGAAATCGTTAAATGCACGCCGCTCCTGATTCCCGCAATCGGCAAGGAATTTGATTTCGGATCCGTCATGGAAAGCATTGACGGCATTTTGCTGACGGGGGCGCCATCGCATGTGTCTCCTTTGCATTACAATGCAGAGCGGGAGTTCGAGGATGAGCATCTGGACCAGCATCGTGACGATGTCACGCTGCCTATGATCCGCGCCGCCATAGCAAAAGATATCCCTCTTTTCGCTATTTGCCGCGGTTTTCAGGAATTGAATGTGGCTTGCGGCGGGACGCTCTATCAATATGTGCATAAACAACCGGGCAAGCTGGATCATCGTGATGACGAAAAACTGACCTATGATGAAAATTATCTGTGTCACCCGCATAAGGCGCGTCTTGAAAAAGGGGGGCTGTTCGAAAAATGGGGGTTGCCGGACGAATTCAAAGTGAATTCACTCCATACGCAGGGGATCGACAGGCTCGGCGCGGGGTTGCGGGTCGAGGCCACTGCCGAGGATGGTCTGGTCGAGGCGGTTTCCATGCCGGATAAAAAATTCGTCATGGGGACGCAATGGCATCCGGAGGGGGATTTTTGGGTGAACCCGCCGAACGCAAGACTGTTTGAAGAATTCGGCAAGGCCGTTCGGGCGGACTGACTTTCTCTCTGGCTTTTTTTCTTTTCGTGACTTTTATCAACTCATGGCCGGTTTCGGGCATGGTCTAATAGGGCTATCACGACAAGAGAAGGGAGAAAACAGGATGGCTTATGCAGAAAAGCGGATGTCAGGAAATCGTCAGCGGGCAAGGAAGCCTGTGTTTCCCGTGGAAATACGCAAGGTTCCGCACATCTGGGTTCTGGTGGCGGATGACCACGTAGCCAGAATTTTCAGCAAGCAGGGAAGCGATATTTCTTTTGTCGCCGAGATTATGCCTGCGGAGCGGGAAACTGTGGCGTTACCGAACAAAAGTGTTGGGCGTGTGGCGAGTTCCAGCACGGCGTCTATTCATCACAAGTATGAGCCCCGTTTTACCAGATCGCAGAAAGATATGTTTTCTTTCGCGCGCAGGGTCTCCACATGGCTTGAGGACGAGGCGGGGAATGGATCCTTCGAAAGACTGGTGCTGATCGCTCCGCCGCGTATGCTGGGAAATTTGCGCAAGGCGCTCAGCCCGCATGTCGGGGGTTTTGTCATTGCAGAGTTTGGCAAGGATTACACAAAAACGGACGAATTGAGATTACGCGACGAGCTCCGAAAAATGCTGGCACTTCATTAGTTTTCAATAAGAACGTGGTAATAATGATAGTTGGCGTTTATCTGGATACAGGCAGCTGGCTTGCCGATGGCAATTGTGGGGGTAAAAAGATTTTGACCGGGAATGCCAGATATCCCGAGGCCTTTGTTAATGGCGCGGCAGACGCTTTCCGTTAAGGGGCTGTATTTGATAAAGGTGTCTTTCGCGCTGGTGCCAAGTCCGGCAACGGCCAGCGATATTCCAAACCCTGTACAAACAGCGGCATCGGGTTCATGGCAGACGCTGCCATTAAACGTTTCGAAGACGGGATTGGGAGGTGCTGTGAAAGCCCCCGGCGGCGGGTTCGGTATGGTCATTCCCCCGCCCTCCGGCGCCCAGAAACATTCGGCCCCTGCCGTGCAGAGAAAAGATGTTCCTGCATTTTCAAAGCGTATTTCCGTTCTGTTCGTGCCTGTCAGGAGCATCCGGGTAACGGCGCTTTGATAGACGGCGGCTTCCTGTGTGATCTGCGCGGCCATGATCATGGCCTGTTCTTTGTTAGTGTCTCCCGAACCGCGCCCGGACTGGGTGACGGCATAGGAAAGCGCCGCGAACAACGCAACGGCGATAAGGATAAGGAAAAGGGCGTTGCCATCTTCTTTCCGTATAATTTCCTTAAATGCGCGCAAAGCGGCCCCCAGCCATGACAGGTTGATAATCCACAAGATATCTTAAATCGCTAGGGCGTCAAGGGCAGGGAAAAGCGCTGTTTTTCATGGCGTGACATTGTAGGGGGTTGAATTTTCTTCGTTTTGATAGCAAACTGCCGATACAGCCGTTCGGCTGGCACAATTGTGTAAACCTGTTCCGTTTTAAGGGCTTTTCTCCATGAATTTATTCAGAACGCTGACGATTGTTTCCTCGCTGTTGCTCCTTTCCGCCTGTGCGGGCACGCCGCGGCACGGCGCAGGGCATGAGGAGGGCTGTCATCTGAAGGGAAAGACGTGTCCCCTCGAGCGCGTTGAGCGAGTCATGGAGGCCATGCCAACGGGCTATGCAGGGCAGAACCGGCACAATCTTGTGATGAAGCCGGGTAAAATTGAACTGTCAGCGCCGGAGCGCTCAGCCGCTGAAGCGGCGTCATTCCAGCAAGCCGCGCCGGTCGAGGTGACAGACAGCGTCACGGTCTACCCGCTGGAGGGAGACGCCGCCTTTGCGCCTGTTGCAGAGGAACAGCAAGTCCAGACGGTTGCGCCGACGTATTACGGAGAGATGGTTTACCAGACGTTTTTCCTGCATGGGTCTGCGCATTTGACGGCAAGGGAGCGTAAGGATATCGGCAAAGTTGCGGCTGACATCAATCAACAGCCGGGCGCGGTGGCGGTTACCGTTGTTGGCCATGCCAGCCAGCGTGTCGATGGCGTCACCGATCCGATCCGGAAAAAGATGGTGAATTTTGAAATTGCGCAAAAACGCGCCAATGCCGTGACAGTCGTACTGCATGACGCTGGCGTCAGTCCGGCATGGGTGAAGGCTGTCTCAAAAGGGGATGAAGAGTCCAATGCCGCTCCCGGGGCGCGTTCCCAGGAAGCCGCGGATCGCCGCGTTGAAATTTATCTCGGCGCTCAATAAATAACATAGAGAGACCGGAATCATGGCCCCGCTCAAGGTTGGTATTGCAGGCTTGGGAAATGTCGGGGCGGCCGTTTGCCGGATTTTGGCGGAACATGGAGCCCTGCTTGCACAGCGCGCCGGGCGGGAAATTCGCGTGACGGCGGTATCGGCGCGAAACAGGGCCAAGGAGCGCGGCATTCCGTTGTCCGGTGTAAAGTGGCATGATGACCCTGTGGCTCTGGCGGACGATCCAGATGTCGATGTCGTGGTGGAATTGATGGGGGGCGCTT
Organism: uncultured Rhodospirillaceae bacterium; assembly: GCA_964458415.1. Taxonomy (GTDB): domain Bacteria; phylum Pseudomonadota; class Alphaproteobacteria; order Micavibrionales; family UBA2020; genus CAYWIT01. Next base: position 13,306 of record CAYWIT010000013.1, on the reverse strand, counting down.
CCGGTGCTGCCTTTGATCTGGTCAGCAGCGCCGTGCGTCTGGGCAAGCCTGTGGTGACGGCCAACAAGGCTTTGCTGGCAACGCGTGGCGTGGAAGTGCTGGCGCTGTTGGAGAACGGAGCCTCCTCCATTTTTTTCGAGGCGGCGGTTGCGGGCGGCATTCCGGTTATCAAGGGCTTGCGCGAAGGCCTTGCGGCCAATGATTTTCGGGCCGTATACGGGATTCTGAACGGGACATGCAACTTTATCCTTTCGGAAATGCGCACGACAGGTCGTAATTTTTCCGATGTTCTGGCGGAAGCGCAGCGGCTGGGCTATGCCGAAGCGGACCCGGGCTTTGACATTGACGGCGTGGATGCTGCGCATAAACTGGCTATTCTTTCCGGCATTGCCTTTGGCGGTGTTCCGGATGCTTCTCTGGTGCAGACCAGCGGTATTCGCAGCATAGCGGCGCTCGATATTACTTTCGCAAAGGAGCTGGGGTATCGCATCAAACTGTTGGGCATTGCGCGGCGGACGGCAGCAGGGATCGAACAGTCGGTAGAGCCGTGCCTTGTGCCGGAGGATTCGCCGATTGCTGCGGTGGAAGGAGCTCTCAATGCTGTATATGTCGATGGGGATTACGTCGGCAAGGTATTGATGATGGGATGGGGTGCTGGCGGGAATCCGACAGCTTCTGCCGTGGTTTCCGATATTCTTGATGTGGCCCGCGGGCGCAGGCTGCCGTTGATGGGGATACCGTCGGAAAAAGTTTCGGCATTGAAGCCTGCGAATATCGGCGACCGCATCGGCTCTTATTACCTCCGTCTGATTGTGCTGGATCAGCCTGGAGTAGTGGCGGATGTTTCCGCGATTCTGCGGGATTGTCAGGTTTCTCTGGAATCTGTGCTTCAGCGGGGGCGTGATCCGGAGATGCCTGTTCCCGTCGTGCTGACAACGCATGAAACGCTGGAATCCAATATTCGCAAGGCGGTGACGGAAATCGGCAGGCTGAAGGCTGTGGCCGAGCCCCCGCATTTAATGCGGATTGAAACTTTCGGGAACGGCTGAGCGTCCTTATATTCATAATTCGTTAAATGTAAGCATAATCATTCCGGCCGGATTGACAGCCGTCGGGAGGTGCGCTACCAAGCTTTCATGAGCCTGATGAATACTTATAGCAAGATGGCGCAGGGACCACGGGAAATTATTCTGGATATCGTCACCACCGGTGGGTCGATTCAGGACGGGCACCGTATTGTCGAAATTGCGGCGATTGAAATTAAAGGCCGACGTGCGACAGGGGTCGAATTTCATGTTGTTATCAATCCCGAACGGGATGTTCCGCAGGACGTTATCAAGACGCAAGGGGTGACGCGGGACGAGGTCAAAAATGGCCCGCTTTTTTCGCAAATCGCCGCGCAGTTGCGCAGCTTTATCGGCGATTCCCCGGTCCTCGTTATCTGCCATAACAAGGATGGCCTTGCGGCCGATATCGTATTCCTGAATAGGGAACTTGAGCAGGCGAATGTTCCGGCTCTTCATGAAAACCAATGCGTCAATATCCGCGGCTGGGTCGAATCCATGTTTGGTGACAAGAATGCGGCGTTGGAGAAAGTGCTGGATCGCTACAGCATTAATCGTAAGGAGCGCGAGGGGCGGCTGCAGGGCGCCCTTTTTGATGCACGTTTGCTTTCAGAGGCTTACCCGAAGATTTTCAGGGATTACATTCAGTTCTCTGAAAAAAAGGCGGCGAGCTTTTCCAAGGGCGGCAAAGCTCCGCCGGCGCCCTGATAGCGGTTATGAGCTGTTTTTCCCCTCATCATGAAAACCGTCTCGCTCCTGAAAAGGTTCTCTATGTCGTTGCGGTGGCTTTGGTGGATCGGGATGGCCGTGTTCTTCTGGCGCAACGGCCGGAGGGAAAAGCCATGGCGGGGCTTTGGGAATTTCCTGGCGGAAAAATAGAGTCGGGAGAAACGCCGGAAGCGGCGCTTGTGCGCGAACTTAAAGAAGAGCTTGATATAGATACGCAAGAGTCTTGCCTTGCGCCTTTAACATTTGCCTCGCACCGGTATGAAGGGTTTCACCTTGTCATGCCGCTTTTTGTTTGCCGCATGTGGAAGGGGTTCGTAACGGGCAGGGAAAGTCAGGGATTTTCATGGGTTTATCCGAAGGACCTTAACAAATATCCGATGCCGCCAGCGGATATGCCGCTCATTCCGCATCTTCTGGAGCTGCTTTAAGATGTATACAAAGGCAATTGATATTAAAGAATTTTACGAGACACTTTCCGGGCGCATCGTGCAGCGGATCATCCGGCGGCATATTCGTTATTTATGGCCGGAAGTCAAAGGACAGCGAATTTTGGGTTTTGGCTATGCCAATCCGTTTTTGCGCCCTCTGATGATGGAGGCGGAGCGTGTTATCTCCTTGATGCCGTCCCGACAAGGCGCGGTGTTCTGGCCGGAGGAGAGCAAGGGGTTGGTCACACTCTGTAACGAAGCCGAGCTTCCCATAGAAACGAATTCTATCGACAAGATGATTATTATCCATGGGCTACAGGATTTTGACAGCCTCGACCAGACACTGCGGGAGGCGTGGCGTGTTCTGGTCGGGCAGGGAAAACTTCTGCTCATCGTCCCTAATCGCTCCGGCCTGTGGGCGGGTTTCGATCACACCCCCTTTGGTCACGGAACGCCGTATTCAGCCGGACAAATCCGTCATGTTTTACGGGAATATAATTTTATTCCGGAGCGGGTTGAACGGGCGCTTTTTGTGCCACCGTATTCTTCGCGCTTTATGCTGGCGACGGCGCAGGTCTGGGAGAATGTTGGTCAGCGTTTTTTTAATGCCTTCGGGGGCGTGAATATTGTCGAGGCCAGCAAACAGCTTTATGCCGGAACGCTGGTTGGGGCGCCTGCTCTTGCAGAGGTGCGTTTGCGGCAGCGGCAACTGGCCCCTGTCGCGCCGCCCGTATCGCAAAACGGCAAGGGATAGGGCTACTTTTCGGTACCGGACTTTTCGTAGACCACGAAGAATTTCTGCACAGCGGTGAGCGCTTCCCATGTTCCGGCATAGCCGCTCGGAATCATGAAGCTTTGTGGCGCGGAAAATTCCTGTGTTTCCCCGTTTTCGGAGGTCAGGCGCACGGTCCCCGCAGTCAGTGTGCAGAATTCATCCTCGGTATAGGAAACACGCCACTTCCCCGGCGTGCAGGCGTAGATGCCGCTTACGCATTCTCCCGAGGCGCTGGTGTAAAGGATGCTATAGGCGCAACGCGGCTGGCCCGCAATGACCTTGTCGGGATCGATATCCGACCATTCGGCGTCATTTAAAGGGGTGGCGGGGAAGGGAATGATGCGCATTAAAATTCCTCCAGCGCTTCAAGAATGATGTCCGGCGTATCCGAGAAAACGCTCGCGATGCCCTGCTGGAACAGATCCAGGGCATGGCGCGGGTCGTTGATCGTATAGGCCAGAACGGGCTTGCCGAAATCCAGATATTCCGCAATTTGCCCCGGCGTCGCTTTTCTGCCGTCAATATTGATTGTCGCGACGGAAAGATAGGTGGCAAGATCGCGCCAGTTGGGAAGATGTTCCTCTAGCAGCAGGCCGCGCGGCCATTCCGGCATCATGTCCAGCGCCGTTTCCAGACTGACATGCTGGAAGCTGGAGATCAGCGGCGGCGGCAGATCGTCGGGCCAGATGCGTGTTGCCAGATCAAGGGCAATTTCTGCGGTCTCTCTCTCTCGTCCGGCACAGGGCTTGATTTCAAGATTGACGCCCATGCCGCGCGAGAGGATGACGTTGAGAGCCTCCTCCAGCGACGGTATTTTTTCATCGAGGAAGCTTTCCCCGAACCATGATCCGGCATCCAGTTCCTGCAGGGTAGACCAGTCTGTGTCCTTTACGAGGCCGGAGCCGCTGGTGCAGCGCTCCAACTCATCGTCATGAAACAGGATGGCCACGCCGTCTTTAGTCAGTTTGACATCGACCTCGACCCATCCCACGCCCATATCCGCTGCTGTATGCAGGGCGGCCAGCGTATTTTCAGGCGCATAGGCTTTTGCGCCGCGGTGGCCGATGACTTTGGGGATGGTGAGGGAGGTCATGCTGTTTCTTTCTGCTCAAGACGGGACTTTGCAGTTTCCTGCGTGGGTTGTTCAGCGGCGCCGGCCCCGAGGCGCGCTGTCAGCAGACAGGAAGAAATGTTCCGGATCGGGCCATAAGAGGTCTTCGCCTGCCGCAGGCCGGGAAGGCCGAGGTCTTCTTCCCGATTGATGAAAGGAACGCCGGTCGCGGCGATGATTTGCGCTGTCTCATGATTGATGACTTGATAGAGGCCCTTATAGTGCCGGTCCGCTTTTTCAAAGTGGATGGCGGCCATTTCTGGAGTGGTCATGTCGTAAATGGAAAAAGCCGCAGGCTCTCCGGCAATGCGGAGCAAAACGCCTTGCAGGCCCAATTCGGCATAGTGCAGGAGCGCTTTCATGAGCACGGGGGCCTCGTCGCCCTGCATGGCCGGATGCAGGCCATCCGTGTTTTGCTCTTCCATATGCTTTAGCAGTTGCAGACAGGCAGGGATATCCGCAGTCGTCAGGGGATGGACAGACCATTCGTAAAGGCGCTTCGCCTGCGCGATCAGGTTTCTTTTTTTTGCGTAGAATTTTCCGGGAAGGTCTGCCAGATCCGTTGTGCGATAGAGATAATTTGATGAACCGGGGTCGTTTTCAATTTCAAATCCAGTCAGAAAATCCGGATGCTGGCGGAGGAATTCTGCGCTGACGCCAAAGAAACGGACGGGGTAATCTGTCCTGCTGATGATCTCGCGCAATTGCGTCTGGCAGGAGGGGCCAAAGGGCCCTATGGGTTGCAGAAAGTGGCGGTTGCCATCTGCCGGCGCACGGCAGGAGATCAGGACCGTGTCATCCGCGCATAGCGCCCATTCGTAATTATAGATGGCGCTCCACATGTAAAGGATAGGAAAGGAATAGCCGACGATTTCCTGTGGGAAGCGGCGGAGTTTTTCTTCAAGGAAATCTTTATCCTGCAAGGTTATTTTTTTGAAGAAGAGGGGGCGGAGAGGGGATGTTGTCATGATAAATTTTTCCCCTTGAAGAGCATTAGCTGGAAACCTTTCTGGGCCTCGAATCCGATTTTGCGGTAAAAGCCGGCGGTGCCCGGCTTGGCAACCAGTCCAATCCAGGAGATGCCTTTGCTGGCGCAATGCGATGTCAGCTTGGCAATAATGGCCTGTCCGATACCTTTGCCGCGCCAGTCGGTCAAGACGGCGACATCCTGTATATAGGCGTCGCTGCATCCATCGGAAATGACGCGGCCCATGCCGACGATTTTCCCTCGCGGCGTTTGGGCGATGGCGAAGGCAAAACTTTTACGGACGATTGTCGGCACCACGGCGCGGCTTTCCCGATCCTCCGTCCACCAGCCGCCGGATCTGTGCAGGGCGATCAGTGCCGCCGTTGGCGCAGATTTCACAATCACGACTTTAATTTGAGTCGGGTGAGGGGCGGAGGGCTTTTCCGTTTTGTTTTTTTTGTACGGGGGCATGTATTCTCGCCGGCTTTGTTCTGGATAAGACAATTTACAAGAAAAGGTGCCTGCGGTATACGAAAAATAAATATTATTTTATATTACATATCGCCATCAATAGCGCTCTATTTGACGTAACTAAAAACAAAAGGGGATGTATTTTCCGTATTTATAAAAATATGGCTAACCTCAATAATTTCTGAACAGGCTGCGGAGGCGCCCCTGAATACGCACACGTGCGGGAGGGAGGCGGATCGGCTGGTAAGAGTCGTTTTCCGGCATCAGAACAACAGAACCGATTTCCCGGCGCAAGCGTTTGAGCGTTACTTCTTCTTCATCGACCAGCGCTACGACGATATCGCCGTCATTGGCGCGGTCGCATTTCTCGATAATCACGATATCGCCGTCCATGATTCCGGCCTTGATCATGGAATCCCCTTCTACGGTCAGTGCATAACAGGGCTGCATGCCCAGCATGGACATGGGAATGCCAATAGCATCCTGATTGTGCTGGATCGCCTCAATCGGGGAGCCGGCGGCGATCTTGCCGCAAAGCGGGATCATGGCAATCTCTTCCTGTCCTTCGCCGGAGGGTTCCAGGGCAGACAGGCCTTTGTTTTTGGGGGAGGCCGTATTCCGTGTGGGCATTTGCACAACGTTTTCCGGGAGTTTCTTGACCTCCAGCGCGCGGGCCTTGTTAGGCATCCTTTCGAGAAAACCCCGCTCCACAAGCGCCTTGATCAGGCGATGGATCCCTGATTTCGATTTCAGATCGACCCCGAGTTTCATTTCCTCAAACGACGGGGACAAGCCTGTCCGTTGTGTGTAGTCGTTGATAAACAGCAAAAGATCGCGTTGTTTTCTGGTGAGCATTTTGGGTCCCCTTTTTCAGCGGTATTCTTCTTTTGTTCTAGTTTAGTTCGTCCTCTGTGTCAAGATTTTTTTGTTTTGCTGGAAATTCCCCGCCAAAAAAGGGATGATCACGGAGGGGTTCAGGCATGTCCAGAGGGTTACAGGTTTTATTCTGTTTTTCGTTGTTTTTTCCGGCGGGGCAGGCATTGGCGGGGGAGGCCTCCCGTCATTTACCGATGATCGGGGACATTTACTGGGAAACCGCGCCTGCAGTGTCGGCGCCGCAGCCGATTTTGTCTGATTCCGGCGCGCATCAATATGAAGAGGCTGTTGAATCCTGTCTTCTTGGCGATGCTGATCTGGCGGCGGGCTGGCTTCATCTTTTGCCGCAATCGCCAGAGGATGAAAATGCGGGAAAGCCGATGATTGCCATTGTCATTGATGATGTCGGGGTGGACAGAAAGCGTTCCGCCCGCGCTATCGATCTGCCTTTTCCGGTGACGCTTTCGTTTTTACCCTATAGCCATGATATCCGGGGGCAAACGGAACGCGCCGCGCAGAAAGGGCATGAGCTGATGGTTCATTTGCCGATGCAGCCGGATCGCTCCACGGCGGATCCGGGCCCGGATTATCTGGGTGTGGAGATGACAGAAGTTGAATTGCGGCGGCGGGTAGAAGCCAATCTTGCCGTATTTTCCGGCTATGATGGCGTCAACAACCATATGGGCAGCAAATTCACGCGCGACAGGGCTGGAACGGCCGTGCTGATGGACGTATTGAAAAGCAGGAATTTGTTTTTTCTGGATTCGAAAACATCGCCGGACAGCGTGGCGGAGGATTCTGCGCGGGCGGACGGTATCCGGACCACGCATCGGGATGTGTTCATTGATCACGTCGAGAGCCCCGAGCGCGTGCAGGCGGCGCTGGAACAGATCGAGCGCGTCGCGACGAGGACCGGTGCCGCTGTCGCTATTGGTCATCCGAAGGATGTCACGCTGGAAGCGCTGGAGCGCTGGCTGCCGACTTTGGCGGAAAAAGGATTTCAGCTGGTGCCGCTGGCGACGATTATTGCCGCGCGAAACAACCCGTCGCCGCCCGTGCGGCAGGATCAGGGAATGGCAAAGCTTGAGCCCCCTTCGTCACAAGGGACGGTTATAAAGTAACCGGTTTTATTCTTCTCCGGCATCGGTTGGCGCGTAAAGGTCGCGGATCAGCTGGTCGTTGATGTTGACCTTGTTTTTAGCCATGAGCCCGTTGCGGTACGCCCCGAGCAGGTCGTTCCGCAGGGAGCGTGTCAGGAGATTTTTCATCGCAGCGCTGTCCTCCGTGGAAACGTCTTTCGGCAGTTCCGTTTTACGGGAGGCGAGACGGAGGATCAAAACGCTGTCCTTGCCGCCGACACTGGTAGCCTGTCCTGTCTTTTCGATCGAGAACAGAGCGGGAATGATTCCGCGCTCGAGCTTCGCCGAAGGGGCAGCTGCGGCGGAGCGCTGGAGCAGGCCGGTGCTCTCGGTTTTTTTCTTCAGGTCTGCGGCAACCTTGTCAAAAGATTCACCCAGATTCAGGCGCTCCATGATTTTTGCCGCTTTGGCATCCAGTATTTCCCCCTGACGCTTTTCCTGCCATGTTTTAATGACGGCTGAACGGACCTTGTCCAGTGGTTGCGGGGCTGCCGGGGCAATGTCCTGCGTTTCGACAAGCAGAAAAGCGCCGTCAGGGGTTTCGATCAGCTGGCTGACGGCGCCTTTGTCGAGCGCAAAGGCGTTCTCGACGGCTTTGTCGAACAAAGGCATGGTGGTGGAGATGGCTTTGCCGTTCATGTTTTTTCCGGCGACGTCCACATTCTCGAAGCGGGTTGCCTTGAGGCCGAAGGCCGCCGCGACTTCGTCCAGCGATTTTCCGCCCGCAACCATATCGTCAACCTCGTTGGCGCGCTCATAAAGCTTTTCGGCGGATTTTTCCTGCGCCAGTTCTTTTTCAATGTCTGCCTTGACGTCTTCAAAGGCGGGCGTCGCCGCGGCGATGACTTTCTGGATGTGCATGACATGCCAGCCCAGCGGACTTTGCACGGGTTCTATAACGGTGTCTTCTGCGCCTTTAAAGGCCGGCGTGCTGATCTCGAGAGGAAGGTCTGCTTCCGCGACAGTGGCTGGCTTGATGTAATTCGCTTTCTTGCCTTTGACGGCTTCGGCGGAGGCCTGCACAAGGTCTTTGGAAAGCTTTGCGGCTTCATAGATGGCTTTTGCCGTGTCTTCGTCCTTGGCGACGATCTGTGCTATGACGCGCTGCTCTGCCTTGGCATAGTCGCTTTTGTTTTCATCGTACCAGGCCCTGATATCCGCAGCGGAGGCGGTGTCGCTGATGCCGAACCCTTTTTTGTCGAGCAAAAGAACGGAGAATGTTCTGTATTCGGGCAGGGCGTATTCCATCGCGACTGTCTTATAGTAGGATTCCAGCTCGGCTGCCGCAGGTTCGCCCGCCTTATCGGTATCGGCGGCGGTGATCCTGAAATATTCTCCGCTGCGCCATTCGTAGCGGAAACGAAGCGCATCCTGTACCAGCTGGCGCGGGACAAAGGCGCCATTGGTGATCATGTCCGTAAGGTTGTCGGTGGCCATTTGCGCCTTGATGGTGCTGACCAGTTTTTTTTCGGTGATGCCGAAATGGGAAAGCAGGCGGTCCAGCGCCTCTTTCTCCGTCATGCCGCCCTGAACGAGCGGCGCCAGCATGGTTTTGATCTGTTGTGCAACGGTGGCGTCGTCAATGGCGATGCCAAGGTCGCGTGCCGCCTTTGTAAACATACGGCTGTTGATTTCCTGTTCGAGAATTTGACGGGGGATTCCGGCCTGATAGGCTTCATTGCGGGGGATTTTTTGTTCGCGCAGGGCGGTATCGACCAGTCTGCCGAATTCAAAGGATGTAATTTTCTCGCTGCCGATTTTGGCAACGGTCGTGCTGGAAATACCGCTCCGGAACATGCCCTGAACGTCCATCAGCGCGAGCCCGCCCATGGCCAGCAGCAGCAGGCCAAAAAGGAAGGTCTTGATAAGAATGGATTTTGCGCCGGTGCGCATCGCTTGAAGCATGTGGTCTCTCCCGATTAAAATACCTTGATAATCCACAGCTATTTGACCAAGATGTCAAGACTTTACAATAAGGAGAGAGAGATGGCGGGTTCCAGACTTATCGTCGGCAATTGGAAGATGAATGGTCTTGCCGAAGAGAGCCGCGAGAGAGTGGTTAAGCTTGCAGCCTTATGTAAGGACAGGCCGAATACGGATTATGGCATCGTGTTATGTCCTCCGGCGACGCTCTCCGCCCTGATGACAGGCTGGCTGCAAGGCACCGGCTTTAAATGGGGCGGGCAGGATTGCCATGCCGCAGCCTCCGGCGCATTTACCGGCGATATCTCTGCGCCGATGCTGAAGGATATGGGCGCGGGATATGTGATCCTCGGCCATTCCGAACGGCGCCAGTACTATCATGAGACCAGTGCGCAGGTTGCGGCCAAGGTGCTGGCGGCCCATGCGGCGGGGCTGGTGGCGATTGTCTGCATCGGGGAAACGGATGCCGAGCGTATGGCGGGGCAGGCGGAACGGATCGTTGCCGAACAGCTGCGTGAATCCTTGCCCGCGACGGCAACGCCGGAAAATACGGTGCTGGCCTATGAACCGGTCTGGGCGATTGGCACGGGCAAGGTGGCAGCGGCGGAAGATGTCATGGCCATGCACGCGCATATCCGCACCGTGGCAGGCGCGGGCATGAAAATTCTCTATGGCGGTTCGGTCAAGGCGGAAAATGCCGCCGAAATCCTGCATTTGCCCAATGTGGACGGCGTGCTGGTCGGCGGCGCCAGCCTGAAGGCGGAAACCTTCTTCGCCATTGCGGAGGCGGCGCTTTGAGCGAAAAAAGGAAATCGGAACAGCTGTGCAAGGCCTTTGCGCAAAAGGCCACGGTGGGCTGGAAAAAATTCTCCGGCAAGGCCAGCGTCTCGGCTGTAAAGTTGCGGGCTGCTTTTGCGAAAGCGGCGGCTCCCGTCAGATCCCAAATCCTGCCGTGGAGCAAACGGCTTGCCGGCGCGGCTTTGGTGGCGGCAGGCACGGCGGGCTCCGTCGGCGCGGTTTTTTATTTATCACATACGGAACGGTACAGCCCGTCCGTCGTTTATACGGAGCCGGAGGGGAAAATTTACGTTTATCCGCAGGAAAAACGGGTCTTCCGCGAAATGGGCGACAGGTATCTGATGGCGGATTTCAACCGGCAATATGCCTGTGAAGGTGTGCGGCTGGATTGGCCGTCATGGATGACCGCCGCTGAAAATAAGTCGAATTATTCCGTGCGCGAATGCCGGACGGTGACACAGCTGAAAAATCCGGGTGGGGTCGGTACCCGTGAACTACGGCCTGCCGATGTCTGGAAGATGAAACCGTATCTGGATAAAAGTCTGTCGCCGCCGCGCGGGTAAGTCATGCGGCTTAATATTTTTATTGATATTTTTGAAGGGGACGTCACATGAAAAAGATTCCGAAATTCGTCTGGGTTCTAATGGCGCTGCTCGTGGGAGCCTACGCGGCATGGAGCATCGCTTATCCATCAGGCACATGGCGCTACAAGATGACCGTAACCGTTGAAACGCCCGAGGGGATCAAGACCGGATCGGCAGTGCGGGAGGTTTATGTGGCGGCGTTCCCGAAACTGTCGCCGCATATGCTTCCCACGGTCAGACTCAAAGGCGAGGCTGTGGTGGTTGATCTGGAACCGCGTGGGGTATTGTTTGCTTTGTTGAGCGGGTATAAGATTGGTGCGGATTATGGATCAGACCTTCCGGGGTATGTTTTTTATCCCAAGGGGTGGCTTTCGGATAAGGGTATTCGGGAGATGAGCACGCTCAAGGCCGGACCGACGGAGCTCGATCCGACATGGTATCCGAAGTTTGTGCGGTTCCGCGACATCGCCGATCCGAAGACGGTGGAGAATTTGCTGGAGCTGGAATCCGACGGGAAACATCCCTCGAGCTTCACGATCAAGAAAGACCGCTTCGCCGAAGCCTTCGGTGCGGGCGTCAAGCTCAAATCCGTCACCATCGAAATGACCGATGAACCGGTGACGTGGGGCGTTGAGAGGTGGTTGCCATGGCTGCCGGAATACTATAATAAAATGTTTGATGGATTGCGTTATAATACGATAAAATCAAATAACCCTTTCGCGAACAGCATGAGCGCTGGTTCTTTTAAAGCAGGAGATAAATAATGGCCATCGATTCAAAGCTCATGAAAGCCATTCTTGCGATGGACTCCTATAACAGGGGGTACAATGAGGGTATTGTATTCACAAATGGTAACGCTGTTGTCGGTACACAAATCGGCAACTACACAGTTTCACAACAAAGTGACTTTGAAGCAGGAAAGCCCGGCGTCAACGCGGGCTTCTACGCGATCGCGTATCAGGACAACGTGAGCGGCGCGGTGACGGTATCGTATCGCGGGACGGATGATCAGCCGAAGTTCTGGCGTGGGGGCCTGATGCCTTTGGGCGCGGCGATGGCGCGGTCATCTGCGGGTTTGTCCGCATAGACTTTGTCAAAAACGGTTTCGAGCTGCGGATGCACGCCACGCAGGTTATCAACAACGGCTTTTGCCCAATCGAAATATTCCTGTTTGCGTTCCAGCGTCCAGTCATGCGGCGGGGCGGCGGCAATGTCGCGCAGATTGGCGATCTTGTCTGCCAGTTTGACCAGTTTTGCCTTGGCGCTGATGTGCGCGGCATGTTCAATCTGTAATTGCTTGCGCTTGTCCTTTGGCAGAGCTTTGTCGTCGGTGACTTCCAGCACAATGTTTTTGATGGCGGTGCCGAATGCGGTTTCCAGCTCTTGCGGGGAGGTCTCTGTATCTTCGAGCGTATCATGCAGCAGGGCGCCACAGATCACTTCGGGGTCGGTAATGCCCCCCTCGTTGGCAAGAATATGCGCCAGTGCGATCGGATGGTTGATGTAAGGAGAGGCCGCGGCGTCCTTGCGGCGCTGGTCTTTATGCTTGTGCGCGGCAAATTCCACGGCTTTGAGGACAAGGCTGAGCGCAGTTGCTTCAAACGGCATGTTATTCCCTTTCATTTTCTTATATCTATTTCTATAACGCATTTTCCTTGAAAGAGCCAGAAAATAGCCGTTTTGATGATTATGAAAATAAATAGCCTCTGGCTTTTTTCACGGTTTGGCGCTAAAACAGGGGCGAAATAAAGAAGGAAAAACGATGGAAGCGGTATTACTGGTCATTCACCTGATTGTGGCGATTTCTATTATCATTCTGATCCTTGTCCAGCCGTCGGAATCGGGTGGATTTATGGGGAGCGGGGGCGGCAGCATGTCGAATTTGATGATGCAGCGCCGGGGCGGTGATGCCCTGACCCGCGCAACGACCATCCTTGCGGGGTGTTTTTTCCTGACCAGCCTGCTGTTGGCCATTCTTGCGTCTCATCGTCCGGCGCAGCAAAGCATTCTGGATGTCGCGGCGGAGCCTGTGCTCTCTGCGGCACAAGCCGTTCCGGCGATGGAAGGGAAAAACGCCGCAGAAGCGCCGGCGCCGGAGATTGCGCCCGTCACACCGAAAGCGCCCGTTTCAAAATAGCCGAACATTAAAATATTAAGGGGGAGGTCCTCATGCCACGCTATATCTTTATCACCGGCGGGGTCGTCTCCTCTTTGGGCAAAGGGCTGGCGGCGGCATCGCTGGGCGCGGTGCTGCAATCGCGCGGATTCAAAGTGCGCCTGCGCAAGCTGGACCCCTATCTCAACATTGACCCCGGCACGATGAGCCCTTATCAGCATGGCGAAGTCTATGTCACCGATGATGGTGCTGAAACTGACTTGGATTTGGGCCATTACGAGCGCTTTATCGATATTAATCTATCCAAAAATTCCAATACTACTAC
>CAYWIT010000012.1:0-79236 GCA_964458415.1 uncultured Rhodospirillaceae bacterium | reverse complement strand
GCTGCCTTACCGCTTGGCTACACCCCAATATCGCAATAGAACGAGATTCATGTAATAAAGCGCAAGAATCTGCATAGCACGAGAACATATAGAAAAAACTTTCTTGCTGCAAGATCAGAGACGTTGCTAATTTTTCCATTGTTGTTTAGATTATGTAAAGTATAGAGCAATCCCTCTTTATCACTGTGATTTCAAGGAAAAATCTGCTAGGGTCTTGGTCATATTACTTGAGTATGAGAATCATCAATGCGCCGTTCTGTGCCATGCCGCACGGGGCGGTCTGTCAGACAGTTGGAGCCTATGTCCGCTTCTTTTAAAAACGATACCGTGCATCAGGAACGCGTGAATATGGAGATGTTCCGCGCTATCGAGACGCTCGGACGGAAGCTGGAGCGCGTCGAGGACGAGCGCGACAGGCTGGCGCGGCGCCTCGCCCTGATTGAATCGGCCGCAACGGTTGACGAGAAAACAGGCAAGCTTTATTTGCCCGTTGTGGTGGATGCGCCCCTGCCGCTACAGGCGGGCGCGTCTGCCGCGCCGCGCTGGATGATCGCTACGACCCTGATGAGCAGCGCGCTGGCGATATTGGCGCTGGGGGTTGTTATTTTTCGTCCGGATTCTCCCGCCCTGACGCCGCAGCAGATGGCGGCCTTGACGCTGTTGACGCAGCCGCAACTGGCGCGTCTGGAAGAGAATGACTGGACCCGCGTGGTTCCGGAGGAGGACATGGCGGACGCTGTTCCGCAACGGAATCAGGGACTGCCGGAGGAGGCTGTTCTGGCGCAGGAGGAAGATCTGGCCGTGCCGGTTGAGAGCCTTGCGCTTTCCGATGAAATCCAGACGGAGGTTGCCGCTATTGAACCTGCCGCAGCTCCCACATCCGCACCCGTTGTGGCGGCGCCCGTTGAAACGGCGGCGATCGCAGTTGCCGAAGTTCCCGTGGAAAAGCCTTTACCGCCTGTCGAGAAGGTTGCGGAAAGTCAGCCGGATCCGGCACCAGCCGCCGTTTCATCCAAGACGCAGAAATCCTTGTCCGCAACGGTTCCCGAAACGATTACGCCGGCACCAGCCTATACAGTATCGGTCATTCCGCCGGATAAAAAACTGCCGCCCGAGATCGCCGCGCTGGAAGCGCGTGCTTTTGATGGCGTGCCGGAGGCGCAGCATGATCTGGCCACTCTTTATGCGGCGGGGAATGTTGTGGCACAGGACTATAAACGGGCTGTCTACTGGTTCAACCGTGCGGCGGATGGCGGCATTGCCAATGCGGATTATAATCTGGGCGTCATGTTCCAGCAGGGGCTTGGCGTTAAAAAGGATTTGAGTAAATCCGTGGCGTGGTACGAGCGCGCGGCGGAGCTGGGGCATCCCGAGGCCCTGTATAATCTGGGCATTGTCAATATCGAGGGGATCGGCGTTGATCGTAATATTGACCGCGGCGTGGTGTTTTTCAAACGGGCGGCGAATGCGGGCGTGGCGCAGGCGGCCTATAATCTGGGCGTACTTTATGAGAGCAGCTTTATCGGGCCCGTTGATACGGGCAAGGCGCTGGAGTGGTACACGGTTGCAGCAGACAGTGGCCATACGGACGCGGAAAGCGCCGTTCACCGGATTCAGAGCCAGCTGGCCGATGCCGCGGGCGTTGCGCCGGATCATCAGGTCTTGACACTGGCGGAGATGGTCGAACCTGCCGCCGGTGAGTACGGCGAGGGGGACGCCTCTTCTCCTGAGGATGACATTCCGGCTCCTGCTTTCGTCAGCAATCTGGTGGCGGATATTCAGGAGCAGCTTGTCCGGCTGGGCTACCTGCCCGCTGCCAAGCCGAGCGGGGCGATGGACCCCAAGACCGAGGATGCCATCAGGGCCTTCCAGAAAAAGTCAGGGTTGAAAGTGGATGGCAAGCCATCACGTGATTTGTTGCAGAAGCTTTCTGCGGCGAAGTAAGTATTCTGTTAATAGGGCTTTTATCCGGTTTTTTTATCATCCAAATGCCTACGGAAGACGTACAAAGACCGAAAAGTCCTTCACTTTAGGAATAAACAGGTGTAATTTTTGCGAGCCCTGATATTCCTCAAGAATTCGGGAATTCGGGAAAGTGCTTATTGCAAGGCTTTCCTGCATCATTTGCCACAGAAAGGAAAAATTATGAGCAAAATCATCGGTATAGACCTCGGAACGACCAACTCCTGCGTCTCCATCATGGAGGGCGACAAGGCTAAAGTCATTGAAAATGCCGAAGGGGCGCGCACGACTCCGTCCATGGTGGCCTTCACCAAGGATGGCGAACGTCTGGTGGGACAGCCCGCCAAGCGTCAGGCCGTCACCAATCCGGATAAAACCCTTTATGCGATCAAGCGTTTGATTGGTCGCCGTTTTAACGAGGCGGAAGTCAAGAAGATGCGTGACATGGCGCCCTTCAAGGTTATTGAAGGCGAGGGCGGCGCGGCTTGGGTGGAAATCGACGGTGAGAAATTTGCGCCCTCGCAGATTTCGGCGATGGTTCTGCAGAAGATGAAGGAAACGGCGGAAAACTATCTTGGTGAAAAAGTAACCAAGGCGGTGATCACGGTTCCTGCTTATTTCAACGACAGCCAGCGTCAGGCCACCAAAGATGCCGGAAAAATCGCCGGTCTTGAAGTCCTCCGGATCATTAACGAGCCGACGGCAGCGGCGCTTGCCTACGGTCTCGACAAGAAAAACTCCGGCACCATCGCGGTTTATGACCTTGGCGGCGGAACATTCGACGTTTCCGTTCTTGAAATCGGTGATGGCGTGTTCGAAGTGAAATCCACCAACGGGGATACCTTCCTCGGCGGGGAAGACTTTGACTTGCGTATTATTGACTGGCTGGCGGACGAGTTTAAAAAGCAAAACGGGATCGATCTACGCAGTGACAAGCTGGCATTGCAGCGCTTGAAGGAAGCGGCGGAAAAAGCCAAGATCGAGCTTTCCTCGGCGACGCAGACAGAAGTCAACCTGCCGTTTATCACGGCGGACGCTTCGGGCCCGAAACATCTTGTGTTGACGCTGACTCGTGCCAAGCTGGAATCGCTTGTTGGCGATCTGATTGAAAAGACGCTGGAACCCTGCCGCGCGGCATTGAGAGATGCCGGCGTCAAGGCGACGGATATTGATGAAGTCGTTCTGGTCGGCGGGATGACCCGCATGCCAAAGGTGATTGATCTGGTCAAAACCTTCTTTGGCAAAGAGCCGCATCGTGGCGTCAATCCGGACGAGGTTGTGGCCGATGGCGCCGCTATTCAGGGCGGCGTACTGGCGGGCGATGTCAAGGACGTGCTGTTGCTTGATGTGACGCCGCTTTCTCTCGGTATCGAAACGCTGGGGGGCGTGTTTACGCGCCTGATCGATCGCAATACCACGATCCCGACCAAGAAGTCGCAGGTGTTCTCGACAGCGGAAGACAACCAGAACGCGGTTACGATCCGCGTCTTCCAGGGCGAGCGCGAAATGGCGGCGGATAATAAGCTGTTGGGGCAGTTTGATCTGGTCGGCATTCCGCCGGCGCCGCGCGGCATTCCGCAGGTCGAGGTGACGTTTGATATTGACGCCAATGGCATCGTGCAGGTTTCGGCTAAGGACAAGGCAACGGGCAAGGAGCAGCAGATCCGCATCCAGGCTTCGGGTGGTCTTTCCGATGCCGATATCAAGCGCATGGTAAAAGAGGCCGAAGAGAATGCTTCGGACGACAAGGCGCGTCGTGAACTGGTAGAGACGCGCAACCGCGCCGAAGCTCTTGCCCATACGGCGGAGAAAACGCTGAAGGATGCCGGCGATAAAGTTCCGGCGGACGATCGCAAGGCCGTTGAGGATGCCGTGGCGGAAATCAGGGCTGTGCTTGAAAGCGAAGACCTCGCCGCCATCAAAGCCAAGACCGAGGCGTTGCAGGACGTTTCGATGAAGCTGGGCGAGCATCTCTATCGTGCCGAACAGGAAGCCGCTGCTGCAAATGCGGGGGCTTCTGCTGAGGGGGGCACGGAACCTTCCGGCAAGAAGGTGGATGAAGCTGAAATCGTCGATGCCGACTTCACCGAAGTTGATGAAGACGGAAAGCGTAAAGGCACCGCTGGATAATATCGAATAAGTGAATGACTCTTCTTTCTGTTTCCTCCGGCATCAGCCGGGGGAAACGGGAGAGGGGGATGAGAAAAAATGGCTAAAAAAGACTTCTATCAAATTCTCGGCACAGATAAAAAAGCATCGGCGGAGGACCTGAAAAAGGCCTACCGCAAGCTGGCCATGCAATATCACCCTGATAAAAATCAGGGGAACAAGGAGGCCGAGCAGAAATTCAAGGAGATCAGCGAAGCCTATGACGTTTTGAAGGATGAGCAGAAGCGTGCTGCTTATGATCGCTATGGCCATAGCGCCTTTGAAAACGGGATGGGCGGAGGCGCGCGGGGCGCCGGTGGCGCAGGCGGCGGGTTTGGCGGCGCCAGCTTCTCCGATATTTTCGAGGAAATGTTCGGGGACCTCTCGGGCGGCGGCGCGCGGCGGGGCGGCGGTGCCGATGGCGCGCGGCGGGGTGCCGATCTTAGCTATGAAATCGACATTACGCTGGAAGATTCCTTTCGTGGCAAGGAGATGCCGGTCAAGATTGCGACATGGCAAAGCTGCGGAACCTGCGGTGGTTCCGGCGCAGAGAAAGGCACCAAGCCGGATACTTGCGATACTTGCAAGGGTTCGGGACGTATTCGGGCACAGCAGGGATTTTTTACGGTCGAGCGGACCTGTCCGTCCTGCGGCGGGGCGGGCCAGACGATCAAGTCTCCTTGCGGGTCATGCAGCGGCGCCGGACGTGTTCGCAAGGAGAAAAATCTTTCTGTCTCGGTTCCGGCGGGGATCGAGGATGGCACGCGGATCCGTCTTTCCGGCGAGGGCGAAGCGGGGATGCGCGGCGGTCCGGCGGGTGATCTTTATGTTTTTGTCAGCATCAAGCCGCATCGTTTTTTCCAGCGGGAATCTTCCAATCTGTATTGTCGTGTACCTGTGCCATTCCATACTGTTGCACTGGGTGGAGCCATTGAGGTGCCGACCATTGATGGCCGCCGCATGAAAGTCACCATTCCGGCAGGAACCCAGACAGGCCAGCAGTTCCGTCTGAAGGGCAAAGGGATGACAATCTTGCGTTCGCCCGCGCGGGGGGACATGTTTGTCGAGGTCGCCGTTGAAACACCGGTCAATCTCAGCAAGAAGCAAAAAGAGCTGTTGCAGGAATTTGCCGGGGACAAGAACGTCGCCAAGGCCAACCCGCAATCTTCCGGCTTTTTCGACAAGGTCAAAGACCTGTGGGAAGACTTAAAAGATTGATTTAAAGCAGGATTATTATTGCATGCGCTGGCAGTGCTGGTTGAGCGGCAGGATGATTTTGACCCCTTCCTGTGCGGGGGCCGCTTCTTCTGGTGGCGGAGCAGCAGGGTACGCATGCGTATTAAAAGACTGTTGGCAGCGAATATCTGTTATTTTGTTTTCCATCCTGTTATTTTACGTAATTTTTTAATCTTTTTCAAGAGATTTCATGCGGCCTTGGTTCCAAGTCTTGACATAAAGCAATCAAGCGCTTATAAAAGTTGGATATTTTCCGCTTGCAGAAAGGCAGATCCAAGATGGGGCATTCCCCTTCGGATAAGGTAAAGGCGCCCCTGCCAGACGATGTCTGGCGGGTTCTGCTGCATAGGCTGGAACAGATCAACGTCAATCTGGATTTCGTCGCGGCGGTGGAGGCCTGCGACTGGAAAGTGGCGGGACGGTTGTTGGATCAAGGAGCTGACGTGCTCTGGCGAAATCATCTGGGTCTCAAGGCCTTGCTGAATGACGGCGGGATGGAGGCGGCCCAGCTGCTTGAAAAATGTCCGGAGAATGTCCGGAAGGAATTTCTATTCAATATTCTGGCCAAGGCGGCGGAAAAGGGGAATACGGATGTTGTCGACCATTTCCTGTCCGGCGCGGTGCCGGCCTTTGCGCTGAATGCAGCCTTGTTTTATGCCTTGCGTTTTGGTCATGCGGCAATTGCCGACAAGCTTCTGGCGCGGTTGATGCCGGACCAACTGAACGAGAATGGCTTTATCGGACTTTTGCTCTGGCGTACTGAAGACTATCAGAAACATCTGGACGCTTTGCCTGCCAATAATACGGATCGGCACGATCTGGTTTTCGCCCTGCGCCAGTACATGGCTGCCTGCTTCCTGAAGAAGGAAGAGGCCATGGATATCGTTCTCCGGAACCTGCAGCCGATTGCCGGAAAGATTCAGACGCAATCGCTGCTGCATTTCGAACTGACAGGATATGGCGCGTTTGTCGAACTGACGCCGCTTGTCATGGCGACGGGCAACCTGCACCATGCCGAACAGTTTACAACTTTGTTTCTTAAGGCGGGGATACCGAAACATTTTTTTCTGCGGGAAGCCGCTGCTGCCGGAAATATAGAGCTGGTCGCGCGTATTATCGATGTGGTGAAGCCGGATAACCATGATTTACGCTATGCCATTATAGAATGCTGCTTTGATCAGAG
Organism: uncultured Rhodospirillaceae bacterium; assembly: GCA_964458415.1. GTDB lineage: Bacteria > Pseudomonadota > Alphaproteobacteria > Micavibrionales > UBA2020 > CAYWIT01. Next base: position 72,707 of record CAYWIT010000012.1, on the reverse strand, counting down.
AATGGAAGCGCTCCGGTTTTTTGTGGCGCACTATCCCGAGGCCGTCAAAGATTCCGCGCCCTATTATGTGCTGTCGTCCATTGTTGAGGCCGGGGACACGGCAGGCTTTCATGAAGCGCTGGATATTGGCATCTCTTTGGGGGAAAAACACAATATTGACGAACTGATCGTCAAGGCGGCCAGCAAGGAAAGAAAGGAAATTTTGCGTTTTCTCCTGCAACTGCAGCCGCCGGATGGCGTGACCGCTTCTCTTTTGCGCAGCGAAGGGTCCCTGCCTTGCCTCAAGCTGGCCGCGGCGTTGACGGAGGATATGCGCGCCGACGATGACGCCCTTTTTTGGAAGGCCGTTGAGGCGAATGATGCGGAAACATTGGCGCTTTTCGAAAAGACAAAACGGATTTCTACAGAATCTTCGCTCAAGATAAAGACGGCGCTTGATGCGGCGGCGCAACGCGGGGACGTGCCTCTCTTGCGCAGAATTGCAGGGCAGGCGGAGTGGCATAAAAAAAGCAGTGAAATCTTTTTTAATGCCGGGTTGTTGCTTCCGGCGGGGGCGCTGGCAGATCCGGCTTTTTCTGCCGTTTTTCCGCACCCGGGTAGACTTGCGCACGAGCAGCTTTTACGGTCTATCGGCGGCAAGGGCAGAACGGACGAGGATGCCGTCCGCAATCTGGAGTTTTTAAAAAAGAACGGTACGGTTTTTACGCATGAAGATATCGCACATGCGCTGAGAAGCTCGGTTACCAATAATACCCACGGGATCACGGATTATTTGCTGGGGGAGTATTTCCGTTCGTTTGATAAGCCGGAGGAAAAGAAAGACTTGGATGATTACGCCTGGCCCGGCTACACGCTGGAGCATAATGCTGACGGAAAAACGGTCAAGCTGCTGAGGAAGTGGACGTCGCGGCTGTTGCGCGGGCCCGAGACGAAAAAAGAAATTGAATTTCTTGTGGCGTCCTGCGCGAAGGATGATCTTTTCAGGGGGGCTGCATGTCCGGCGTTGCGTGCGGCGCAGGCCGGGTTCTTTTCCCTCGTTCTGGACAGGATGGAGAAGGAGGGCTTGTCAGATCCCGCAATCCTGCTGCAGCCACGGGATAATTGCGGCAACTCCTTGTTTGATATACTCGGCGCGCAAGGGCAATTGAATACCGTTCTCAGATCTTTTTTGTGGAAATCGGATAACGCCCTCCAGTTTTGCCAGACGCATGTCCATCCTTCCTATCTGGAGCAGATGGATTTTCAGCGGCTGGCGGCGGAGCTTGACAGGCTGCGGCTGAAGGAAAAAAGTCGGAATGCCCGCCCCAGATTAAAGAAAGGCGGCCCGTCGTGACGATCCCGCCGGAAGAGTTGCAGAAAAGGGCAAAGGAACGCGCACTGGCCTATCAGTTTCGCGAAGCGGCAGAGCATGGCAATGTCAAGCAGGCAAAGCTGTTGCGGGAAGCCGGTGTGGAGGGAACAACGCTGCATTGCGCGCTTTATCAGGCAGCGGCGAACGGGCATTCGGCTTTTGTCCGTTGGCTGACTGAAGAGGTGAAGTCTGGTCCCGGCACGCGTGGCCCTGCCGCGCTGCTGGCGGCTATTCGCGGACGCCATCATGAAATTGTTGAGATATTGACGGTGCCGGGAAGGATCGACATCGGACCGGAAAGCGGGTTGCAGTATAGTGTTCTCAAGGCAGCGCTGGATATCGAGGCGGAACCTTATGACCAGAAAATAATGCAGATGTTGCTGGATCGTGGCGCGCGTCCGGGACCGGGAGACCAGAGTTTGATTGATCTCGCCATTGCCGACGCGAACAGCGATGCGTTGCGGCGGATGATTGTCGCAGAACCCAATGTGGAGCTCTCCTTGCAGAAAAAACTTTTATCTGCCTGCGGACGGATTTTGCCGGAAAGCATCAAGACTTTGCTGGAAGTCGGGGTGGATCCGACGCATGGGGATTGCCGCGCGCTGCGGGTCGTTCTTGATGCCGCCGAAGCAAAAACGCCACCGGAGCGGCTTTTCCTGTCGGTGCGGCATCTTGTGGAATGCGGGGCCAACCCCTTTACGGACGATCAGGAGGCGCTCAAAGTGGCGACTCTCTATAAAAACAGGGAGCTGATCGGCTATTTGCTGGAGCTGGGACTGGATATAGAACCGGAGAACCGGGCTATGGCCTACAATCCGTTAATTCTGGCGGCACAATACAATTTGCCGGAGACGTTTGAAAAGCTGCGCGGAAAGCGCGATTTTGATGACTGTTATTATTATGAGGCGTTGCATGTTGCGGCGGAGCGCGGTCACCGTGATCTCGTCTATCAGATTCTTTCTTACGGCTATGATGCAAGCACGACGCAGCATTTTGATATTGCGCTGGCGGCGGCTATCGGCGGCCATTTTGATTTGTTGCAGGAGTTCATGGGCAGGGGGTATACGACGGATCTTTCCTGTCCGGTGCTGGCCGAAGGTGTTATCGAGGGCGATCATGGCCGGATGCTTGATTTTTTGCTAGACAACGGGACAGATTTTAACAAGGCCATGGCGGCCTATACAAAGGCAAGCAACCATTATGGCCGGCCGTTTTCCTCTGTGCACGGGACCTTGCGGGCCTGGTCGGCGCGCCGCGAGACCGTGCACTATGATATGGATTTTGATGGCAATATCCGTCATTTGCGGCAGAAGACGGCGGATCACGGCGGGCATGGAAAGACAGGCCTGGTTCGTATGGCCAAGGCCGGACGTTTTGGCGAGGTGATTGATATCCTCTTGCGGGCGGATTCTTCCCGTGCGGAAAATCGGGTGACGTGCGAGGATTTGTGCCAGACGGATGGGCATGGAAATTCACTGCTTGAAATTTTGGGCGCGCGCCATCAATTGGGCCTGCTGTTTCATGAAAAAATCTGGCAGGGGCGTTTGGCCGAGCTGGCTGAAATTTATGCGCAAATTCCGCCCGTCTATCGGGATCAGTTTGATAACCACAGTTTCAAGGCGGGGATGCATCAGAAAATATTGCGTCAAAAAAGCCGCAATGTTCCGAAGCTGAGGAAGTGAACAGGCGTGTGTGTGAAAAATAATTATTGACAATTTTTCATATTTCTATACTATAACTGCAATCAAGAATCGCCAAAGCGACGGAGTATAGAATGAGTCTGTTCAAAAAATTTTGGAAAAAAGCGCAATTTCAGCCGAAGGTTATTGCCCCAGAGTCTATCCCCCTTGTGCCGCCAGTCTGTGAAACCTGCCCGAAGACCGATGCCGATGTTATCGCTGAAATGCAGCGGCAAGTGAGGGAATTGACTACAAAAGTAGACTATCTGACGCGGGCCGTCGAAAAGGCAACCGCAAAGCCGCCTGTTTCGCAGGGGCGGCCCCCGGGCTGGGGGTCCTGAGCTTAAGCTTGCGCGTCCAGACGGCTGCCGTTTTCGGTGTCACACCCCTTGGCGACACCGACGCGGGCGGGACGCAGCAGGCGGCCATGAAGCGTGTAACCGGGTTCGACCACCTGAATGATCATGCCGGAAGGCTTTCCGGGGATTTCGCTTTCAAAGATGACTTCATGCAGGTTGGGATCGAAAGTCTGGTGCAGCGGTTCGATTTTCTGAATATGGTTTTGTTCAAAAATGCGGAGCAATTCGCGTTCCGTCGCTTCTACGCCGATATAGATGTTTTTCAGCTCCGGGCTGTTCTCGCGCTGCTCCGGCGTAATGGCATCCAGAGCGCGGCGGAGATTGTCGGCTACGGATAGCATATCGCGGGCAAAGGAAGAGACCGCGAATTTTGCCGTATCAAGCCGTTCCTTCTCCAGACGTTTGCGGGTATTGTCAGCTTCCGCGACGGCGCGCAGCATGCGGTCATTGGCCTCTGCGAGCTTTTGCTCCAGCTCGGCAATCTGCGCTATGGGTTGCGGGGAAAAGGAGGCCTCTTCCAAGGGTTCTTCTGGGGGCGTATTTTCAGCCGGATTGTGTTGCGTCATGTTCTGCGCCTCGCTTGTCGTATTAAAAAAAGAAGGACAGGGATAAAATGACCCTTTTGGGCGTAAATTTCAAGGGGTTACTACTTATTAAAAATAAAAAATGCGCCTGCAAAAATAAGGGAGAATCCCAGCGCGTGATTCCAGCCCAGCGGTTCGTTCAGATACCAGACGGAAAAGCCCGCAAAAGTGATCAGGGTGATGACTTCCTGTATCGTTTTCAGTTCTGCCGCTGAAAAAGCCCCGTGTCCGATGCGGTTGGCGGGGACTTGAAACAGATATTCAAAAAAGGCGATGCCCCAGCTTGTCAGGATGACGATATAAAGCGGCACTGTCTTGAATTTTAGATGGCCATACCATGCGAAAGTCATAAACAGGTTCGAGACGAGCAACAGCCCTATCGTTGCAATCGGTGCGGGGATGGAGCTCATGGCGTCTTTTCTTTACTGCGGGGGTGTAACAATAACCTTGGCCGGACGGATGACGCGGTCTTCGATCTTGTAGCCTTTTTGCGCGACATGGATGACGGTTTCAGGCTCGACGCCGTCTTTTTCCTGCGTAGTGATGGCATCGTGCTCGTTGGCGTCAAATTCCTGATTCAACGGGTTTATCTCTTTCACGCCGAACTTGTTGAACACGGTGGTCAACTGGCCCAGTGTTTTTTCAATGCCCTCGGCGAGCTTGTCGTATTTTGGATCCTCGCCGGAGGATTGTTTCTTGATGGCATTCAGGCCAAGCTCCATCGTATCGACGACGGGCAGAAGTTCCTTGATGAATTTTTCAATGGCGTATTTTTTGTCCTGCTCGGCTTTGGCCTCTGTTCTTTTGAGGCTGTCGCCTGCTTCTTGCGCGCGGCGTTGCAGGTTTTGTCTCTCGGTGGCAAAGCCGGCGGAAAGCCGGGATACTGTCGCGAGCAGGTCATCTCGCTCCTTGCGCAGACCCTCGACGGTCTCGATAACTTCACCGTCTTCGTCTTCTATATCATCAAACAGGGCGGCCATTTTGCGCTGATGTTCGGCATCCTCGGGGGACATTTCAGGATCGGGTTTTTTTTCATCGGCCATGGGATTGCTCCATCTTTTTGTATTTTCATATTTATTAATGGAAAGTGGCAAGGGGGTCAAGGCATTTTTCACATAACGCAATAAAATTACTTTTTCAGCTGATAATCTTGCTAATGAGCTGCGAGGTATAATTCACGACCGGAATAATACGGCCATAATTGAGTCTGGTCGGGCCGATCACGCCGATAGCGCCTACAATCCGCGAATCCGCTGCCCGGCAGGGGGAGACGATCACGCTGCATCCGGAATGACTGAAAAGCTTGTTTTCGGCGCCGATAAAAATTTTCACGCCATCGGCGTTGCGCGTGGCGTCCAGCAGCCGGAGCATTGTTTCCTTGGCCTCAAGCGCGTCAAAGAGGGCGCGGATGCGCTCCAGATCTTCCAAGGCGGTAACGTCGTCGAGCAGGTTCGATTGCCCGCGGATAAAAAGATGTCCGCCGGATTCCTGCGGGGCAAGACTGGCGATGCCGGACTCAACAACCCGTGCGGTCAGCGCATCAAGCTGGGCGCGGTCTCTGCCAAGATCTGCGGTAATATGTTTTGCCGCTTCAGGCAGGGTCTTGTCAGCCAGATGCGCATTCAGATAGTTGGCGGCACGGGTCAGGGTCGTTGCCGTGACGTCGGTGGGGACGTCAAGAATACGGTTCTCCACGCTGCCGGAGGTCGTGACCAGAATGCCGAGGACGCGTCCCGGCGAGAGCAGGACAAATTCGATCTGTTTAACGGGCTCCTCGTTTTTCGGTGCAAAAACAAGTCCGGCGCAGGAGGAAAGCCCGGAAAGAAAGCGGCTGGTCTGATCCAGAACATCGGTCAGAGATTGCCCCCGGGCTGTTTGCAGTTTTTGATCGATGCTGTAGCGGTCGGCTTCCGGCAGATCGTCAAGCTCCAGCAGGCCATCAACAAAAACGGTTAATCCGCTTTCCGTCGGCAGGCGCCCCGCCGAGGTATGGGGGGAATAAAGCAAGCCCATTTCTTCCAGCATCGACATCGTATGACGAATTGTGGCGGGAGAAAGTTTCATGCCCAGTTTTTGTGAAATGGCGAGCGAGCCGACCGGTTCTCCGGTTTCCACATAAGCATCCACCACGAGCTTGAGAATCTGCCGCGTTCTGTCGTTCATTTCCCTGATCATAAGGCATAATATAGGTAAATTGCGTTAAAAACCAATAAATTCAATGATGTTATTGAATATTGACATAACTAAAAAAATTGCTATAGTTCCGAGAAAGCAAAAACAAAAAACAAGCGATTCCAAGCAGGTGAAGAATGACAGACAAACCTGAATATTATGAAGCCCTCGGCGTTTCCAGAGAGGCCAGTGCTGACGAGATCAAGCGTGCGTTCCAGAAAGTGGTGATGCGCAATCATCCGGACGTTATCAAGAACAAGACCGGACTGACGGATGCGCAAAAAGAGGAAGCCGCCAGGAAATTCAGGGATGCCAAGGAAGCGCATGATGTGTTGAGCGACCCTGTCAAGCGCGAGACCTATAACCGCTATGGCCATAAAGGTGTTGAAAACCTGGGGAGGGGGAATTCCTCCGGCGCCAGCCAGAGCGGTGTTTCAAAGCCGACGCCGCGCAAAACCTATTCGGCGGAAGATGCGATAAATTTCTTTACGGAGCGCGCAGAGCGCAGTGGTGCCGCCCAGACATCGGGAGCGGGCAGGACTGGCGCAGATCTTGATGATGCTGCCGAGATGCGTCGTCGTCGTCGGGAGGCGCGCCGGGGAAACGGTGCGGCTTCTTCCGAAGGGGGCATGGCTGAAACGCCTGCCGCTGAAGCGCCCTCAATGACAGTGACCGAAAAATTCCGTGAAACGGCGCGGGAGGCAGACAGAATGTCTCAAAAAATTCAGGACGCCGCTGTCCCGGTCGAGGTGCTGGAAAAATTCCGCGAAAATCTGCGCGACTTTATGGGCGAGCTGGACAAAGCTATTGCCAAGGCCAGAAAACAGCCCGGTGGCCCCGGATTTTAAATACCTGAAAGGATACCGATATGCGCCCCTCTGGCCGTCAGGCGGATCAACTCCGCGCGATCTCTCTTGAACCCGGATATTCGCCGCATGCCGAAGGTTCGTGCATGGCGCGGTTCGGCAATACGCATGTGCTTTGTACCGCGAGCGTGGAAGAGCGCATTCCCTCGTGGCTCAAAGGCAAGGGGCGCGGCTGGGTTACGGCGGAATACGGCATGCTGCCGCGTTCGACCGGCGGGCGCATGGACCGCGAGGCCGCCCGCGGCAAGCAGTCGGGGCGCACGCAGGAAATTCAACGGCTGATCGGGCGGGCGTTGCGCGCCATCGTCAAGCTGGAGGCCATGCCGGATGTCCAGATCATCCTCGACTGCGATGTTATTCAGGCGGATGGCGGCACACGCACGGCTGCGATTACCGGGTCATATGTGGCCTTGCAGCAGGCTTGCGCGCATCTGCAGAAAATCGGCGCCGTGAAACAAAATCCGCTGGTGGATACGGTGGCTGCCGTTTCTTGCGGGGTTTATCAAGGCCTGAGCGTGCTGGATCTGGATTATGCAGAAGATTCTTCTGCAGAAGCAGACGCCAATTTTGTCATGACGGGCTCTGGCGGTCTGGTCGAGATACAAGGCACTGCCGAGCAACGCGCTTTTTCGCAGGAGCAGTTCATGGAGATGATGGGGCTTGCCCGCAAAGGCATCGCCGCGCTGGCGGAATATCAGAAAAAAGCAATTGAACAGATTTAAAGAGGATTTCAAAAATGAAAGACATGAAAGAGACGCTGCGTTATAAAAACATGGTGGCGAACCTGAAAAACCGTCCTCCCTACATCAAGGAAGCGGCGTTGCTCAGGGAAATCGCGGGCGGCAAGCAGTGGCGCATGGACGCGGTGATCGAGGCGATCTCTGCCAAGCCGAAAGACTGGGGCAGTGTGAAGATTTCCCGTGTGCTGGAACAGGCCGCGATGTTCGGGCGGCTGGCTACGATGGAGCAGGTTTGCAAAACCCTCGGATATGAGGGGCGTGTGCCAAATCCGGCAATGGATGCTTTCCATACGGCGGCGCTGCACGGGCATTTCCGCGTCGCGGATTACCTGATCGACAAATGCGGGGCGCATCCGAACAGTGCGTCGCGCTTCGACGTCCGCCCGGCATTGCCGCAGGCGGCTATCGAGGGTAATTATAAAAAAGTGGACTATCTGTTGCGCCGTGGCGGCGACGCTTCATGGGCGTTGAGCAGCGCCGTAAGCGGAGGGGCTTCTCTCGGCATGGTCCGGCATCTGCTGGCCAAAGGCGCCGATGTGAACAGCGGCGAACACGATATTTTCAGGACCGCGATGCAGGCGGGACGCATGGAAATGGCGGCATTCCTGTTGAAAAACGGGGCGAAGCCAGAGGCGGTGGATGTGCACGTACAGGCGGATATTCTGTATTATGCCCTGTCCGCACCTATGGCGCTGTTTGAAAAGCTGCTGGATCGCGGGATGAAACCAAATGATCGGCATCTGCTTGAGGTTATCGCCAAAGGAGATATGGCCGTGGCCGAACTTCTGGTGGCCAAGGGCGGGCTGAGCGTTCATGGCGCGGACGGCAAGGAATACGCCCTTCTTGCTGCCTTGAATTCGCAAAAGCCTGCCGAAGCTTTTCAGTTTTGTCTCCGTCACGGGGCTGATGCCGAAAAAGCGCTGGAAACGCTTAACCGTGATCCCGATCTTTACAAATACGGGGCACGCGCAACCGTGGAAAAGCGTCTCAACAATTATGTGGGTATGCTGAGGCTGCAAAGACTGGCACGCAAACCGCCGACGCCGTAAATGACAAGAAAGTTCTCAGGATCCGAGCTGGTGATTGCCACGCATAATCGCGGCAAGCTGGCTGAATTCCGCGATATGTTCGGGGATTGTGTGGAAAGCCTGTTTTGTGCGGCTGATTTTGGGTTGGCAGCACCGGAAGAAACCGGCACGACCTTCATTGAAAACGCAACGATCAAGGCCTTGGCGGTGGCTGCCGCGACGGGGAAACCGGCGCTGGCCGATGATAGCGGGCTTTGTGTTGCAGCGCTGAAGGGCGACCCCGGTGTTTATTCCGCGGATTGGGCCGAGCCGGGACGTGATTTTAACAGGGCGATGCAAAAAGTGCATGATGCGATGGGGAATGCTACCGACCGTGGGGCGTATTTTGTTTCTTGTCTGGTGCTGTGCTGGCCGGACGGCCATTGCGAGAGTGTCGAGGGCCGTGCGGAGGGGATAATGGTCTGGCCGCCACGGGGTAAGAGGGGCCATGGTTATGATCCGGTTTTCCAGCCTGTCGGCCATGGCAGGACCTATGCTGAAATGGATGCAGAGGAAAAGAATATCATCAGCCATCGTGCCCGGGCCTTTCAGGCGATGATGGACAAATGCTTCCGTTAAAAAAAGAAATGACAGCGGCAGAGGATCTGGCTGTTTATATCCATTGGCCGTTTTGCCTGTCCAAATGCCCCTATTGTGACTTTAACAGTCATGTGCAGGAACGCATCCCGCAGGAGGATTGGGCCAGAGCTTATGCGCAGGAATTGCGGTATTACCAAGAATTGACCGGGCCGCGACGTATCGTCTCGGTCTTTTTTGGCGGCGGAACGCCCTCGCTGATGCATCCGGCGACGGTTGAATCCGTGTTGCAAAATATTAATGACTTATGGGGTATTCCGCCGGAAACAGAAATTACGCTGGAGGCCAACCCGACGTCCGTCGAGGCGGAAAAACTGCGCGGGTTCCGCATGGCAGGTGTTAACCGGGTTTCGCTTGGCGTGCAGTCGCTGCGCGATGAGTCCCTGCAGCAACTGGGTCGTCAGCATTCGGCGGCGGAAGCCATTGCGGCGGTGAAAACGGCTGCCGGAATTTTCGATCGTTATTCCTTTGACCTGATTTATGCCCGTCCCGGCCAGACCGAGGCTATGTGGCGTGCAGAACTGGCCGAGGCTTTGGCGCTGGCGGGGGAGCATCTCTCTCTTTATCAGCTTACGATCGAGGAGGGGACAAAGTTTCACACGCTGCATCAGCGCGGTGAACTGCTTATGCCCGACGAAGGATGCGGCGCCACGCTCTTCGAGATGACGCAGGAGATGGCGGCCGCAGCAGGCCTTCCCGCTTACGAGATTTCCAATCACGCGCGGCGGGGAGCGGAATCGCGGCATAATCTGGTTTATTGGCGTTACGGCGATTATGCCGGCATTGGCCCTGGCGCCCATGGCCGCCTGACGCTGAACGGGCAGAAACAGGCGACTCGTGCCCATCGGGCGCCGGACATCTGGTTGCAGCGGGTTACGGCAGACGGACATGGCGCTCATCCGTTCGAAACCATTCCGGCGACAAAAATGGCGCAGGAAATGTTGCTGATGGGGCTGCGCCTGCGGGACGGGATTGATACAGCGTATTTTCATAGCGTTGCCGGAGCGCCATTTTCATTGTTTGTTAATGGGGAACGGGCGAAAATACTGTTGAAGGAAGGGTTGCTGGTTCTTTCCGATACGCATCTCTCCGCCAGTGCGGCGGGACGACAGCGACTGGACGCCCTTTTGAAATATCTTCTGGCGGAGTAGCATGGACAATATTACATACCTTTCCTGTCCGGTGGCGTTTCTTGATCAGTGTGGCGATTTTCTGCACCGGCATGAAATCGAGCACAATCTGATATTGTCGCTTTCCGCGCAATTGTTCCGGCGCAAAGAGGAAACCGGAAAGTGTGATGCGCGGTTTTTCATGCTTGCCGGAGAGAACGGCATTGATATGGCTGCTTTGCAGATGCCGTTGCACAATCTTGTCCTGAGCCGGGCAACGACGGCGCAGCCTCCCGAGGCTCTGGCGGAGGCGCTGGCGGCGCAGGGAATGGAATTCCCCGGCATTGTCGGGCCAAGCGGCACGGCGGCTTCTTTCGCGGAAAAATGGGCGCAATTGAAGGACAGAAATTATTCGGAGTATATGGATCAGATTATCTATTCGCTGGATCGCGTGTTATTTCCGGCACCGGTTGAAGGAGCGTTTCGCTTTGCCAAAAGCACCGAGGCGGAAACGCTGGCAAAGTGGATTTTCGCCTTTGCGCAGGATGCCCTGCCGAAATTTGAGTCCGTGACGTTGGCCGAAGCGCAGGAAAAAGCGGAGAAGATGATCGCGGAAAGCCGGATTGCTGTCTGGGAAGTGGATGGCCAGCCGGTGGCGCAGGCGGGGTTTACCCGTGCGGATGATATTGCGCGGATCAATCTTGTCTACACGCCGCCGGAGCAGCGCGGGCATGGCTATGCCAGCGCCGTTGTGGCTCATCTGAGCCGTTATCTTCTTGATCATGGCTTCCGACGCTGCTGTCTTTACGCCGATGCGCGCAATCCGGTTTCAAACTCCATTTACCGCAAGATCGGCTATGAGTTTGTCGGCCGCTCCAGCCATTACGTTTTATAACGCGGGCCCGGGGTTTTTAGGCCGAGCGGGAGGCGGCTTCATTGCCGACAGCTCCGCCCGAAATGCGCGGCAGACAGCTGCATGTGATTTGACCAGCATATTAAAGGCGGTGACGGTCTGGCGGCGGAAATCTTCCCGCTCCCTGTCCGGCAGATTGAGCGTGGCGGCGGTATCGGCAGCATAGACTTTTTGCTGGAGGATTTGCCGGCTTTTAAGGATGTCCCCTTCTACCGCTTCGGAAAGACGGGCGCAGAAAAAAATGGCGGCTTCATGTCCGGTGGAAAAATCGGCTGGAAAGTAGATCTGTTCGAATTGCGGCGGCTTGATGCCCAGCGCGGCGGCAAGGGAGGAGCGGCGCAGGCTGGCCTTTGAAAGCGCCTCGGCCATGGAGCCGGGCTGATTACCCGGGGCGCCATTTTTTAAATGCAGGACACCGGATTGCAGCAGGGCCCAGGATTCCCGCTCGGCCGCCTGCAAAGCCAGCGTGGGCGCAATCTCGTTCATGTTGAGGAGAAGCGGAGGGTTCAATCCGTCAATTTTTGTTTGCAGGAGGGAGAGAACCCTGTTCAGGGTTTCGTCCCGTGCTTGCCTGAAGGTGTCGTTTGTTTCCATGAATAACGATCTCCTTATCTATATATATAGCAAAAGTCCGTGATTCAGGCAATTTTTTGGACAAAAAAAGAGGGCGCCCCTGCGGGAACGCCCTCTTTTACGCTTTCTATAGCGGCTTTCAGGGGGCAGGCGCGCCGCCGCCCATCATGGTGGTCATGGCGGACAGATCGGAGCCGTTCATCAGCGTCTTGCCATCCGGCGTCACCTCCAGTTTATAGCTCCGGAGGCTCTTGCCCTCCGGCGTGGTTTCCTGCTGCCCCATCATCTGAAGCATGACAAGGCCCTGGACGTAACCCATGATTTTCGGATTGGCATTCGGAGCCTGCGCCATGGTTTGCAACTTCAGGATCAGTTCATCCATCCCCTTGATGGCGAGAGTGAGAGCCCCCGTGGCCAGGGTGGGGGATGCGGCGTTAGCGGTGAATTGGCCATCGAGCGTCGAAGAGATATCCGGCGCTTTGGTAAAGGTGTTTTTGATGGAAAGCGTTGCGCCGGCATCGACGAGAGCCTGCGGGATCGTCGCCATGGAGGTTATGGTGGCGGCCTGCATTTTTTGCTCCATAGCGGCCTTTTGTGCGGCATCGGTGGTATTCTGCGCCGTCAGGGCCGTGTCCATGGCGCTGGAAACAAGAGAGGTGAAAGCCGCGCTCAGGGCGTTCATCGGCAGGTTATCAAGGGAGATTTCAACATTGCTGGCGGTAGGCACCATTCCGGCGATATCGGCGGAAAGATTGTCGATGGCCAGCTGATCCATTCCCAGCTTGAAGAAGGCGCTACCTTTCTGTTGCAAAAGCCCTTTCAGGCCAAAGGCGCTCGAGAGCGTGCCGAGCGAGAAGTGAACAGGTTCGGCAAGCGTGCCGGGGGCTGGGTTGGCGGACGGTTTGATATCAACCGTCAGGCCGTTGAGAGAGAAGTCGCTGCTCATGCCGTCCAGCAGGCCATGCATCCCCTGCATCAGGGAGTCCATGAATTTTTTCATGTCTTCGGGATTCAGCTGCTGCGGACTGTTTTTCAGCATGGCGAGGGCCTTATCCTTGATTTCCTTGTTGCCTTCCAGCCGTACCTTGTCATAGACGGCCTTGGCGATGAGGGAGGATATTTTCAGGTCGAGAGCGCCATCGTCCGTGACATTGAGCCGGATATCGGACAAACCGAAATTGTTTGGTCCGGACCACGATCCGTCCTCATTTCTGGTAAGGTCCATGACACTCCTGAGCTGACCCAGAGAAAAATTGAAGGGAACCTTGCCGGTTGACTTGATAGCGATGTCTTTGTATTCGGCATCGACTTTTGTATAGATGTCGAGTGCCGGACGCCAGGCGCCGGCAAAACGCTGGCTACCGATGGAAAGCTCTGCTACAGGTGCATTGGTTTCGTCATAGAACGTCATCGGCGTAGGCAAGGCCAGACTGGTAAGATAGGAGCCGTCCTCAGCGGGCGTGGCATTGACAATCACGGTCCCGATATCCAGCTTTCCGCCCTGCTGGAAGACCAGCGCCAGTTTTGGCAGATGAACTTCATAAAAACTGTCCTTCGGGGTTACTTCTACGGTGCCGGCCATGACAAGCCCCTGACCGGAGATTTTTGTTGTTTCCAATGGATAGGCAAGGGCGTCTTCGACCGTCTTTTTCAGGGCCACCGCGCCATCGGCAGACAGCGGCGCCGCTGCCTGAGCCGGCAGGCTGGAGGAAGCGCTGATAAAAATCATAGCGGCAAGAAGCAGGGAAGAGAGTTTGGACATTGCACACACCTTCTATCGGTTGACGGTAGCTGAAACACATAAAGAACCCCTGCTTACTATGCAATGCCGCTCGTTAAATAATGGTTATTGCAATAGTCATAAAAAGGCGCTAAACAGGCATTCTCTATATGGCAGGACGTTCAAAAATGATAACAAGCATACGCTGGATGGTGGTTGTGGGGCTCCTTGTGGCCGGGCAGTGGCCCGTTGCGGCGGCGGCAATGTATGTGGGCGCGGCGGATCTGGCGCGGAACTGCTTGGGGGAGAAGCCGCAGGAGGCTTCCGCCTGTTTGAATTATATTGCAGGGGTGATCGATTATCACACCGTTATGCAGTCGCTGGGAACAACGCCAACGGTGGATTTCTGCTTGCCGGCGGATTTGAAGATCGAGGATGCCGCCTACGTTGTGCTGTCTTACATGCAGTCAGCGCCGCAAAATGACGATTTCATTGCCCCTCCGACGATCATTCTGGCCTTGAGCAGCGCCTATCCCTGTGCCGCTGCGGCAAAAGGAAAAAAATAAAGTGGCAGCGGAAAATCCGGAGGCGTTCCGTCTGGTGACGGATTATATGCCGGCGGGGGACCAGCCGGCCGCGATTGCCGCGCTTGTTTCCGGCCTTGCGCAAAACGAGCGTAATCAGGTGTTGCTGGGCGTGACCGGTTCCGGCAAGACTTTTACCATCGCGCATGTGATCAAAAATTTACAGCGTCCGACCCTGATCCTCGCGCCGAACAAGACGCTGGCGGCGCAATTGTACGGCGAGATGAAAAGCTTTTTTCCTGAAAACGCCGTCGAGTATTTTGTCTCCTACTACGATTATTACCAGCCCGAAGCTTATGTGCCGCGGACGGATACCTATATCGAAAAAGATTCCAGCATTAACGAGCAGATTGACCGTTTGCGTCATGCTGCGACCCGCGCGCTGCTGGAGCGGCATGATACCATCGTGGTGGCGAGCGTGTCCTGCATCTATGGCATCGGCGATGTGGAAACCTATCAGGGCATGGCGTTCAAGCTTTCTGTCGGGGAGCTCATGGAGCGTGACGTGTTGTTGCGGCGGCTGGTGGAAATCCAGTATGTGCGGAATGATGTCGCCTTTACCCGGGGCACGTTCCGCGTACGGGGGGATGTGGTCGAGCTGTTTCCCGCCCACCTTGAGGATGAAGCCTGGCGTTTTTCTTTTTTCGGGGATGAGATTGAGAGCATTACCGCCTTTGACGCCCTGACGGGGAAAAAGATTGCCGTGCTGGAAAGTGTGATGGTCTATGCCAAAAGCCACCACGTTACGCCGAAACCGACACTGCAAAAGGCAATCAAACAGATCAAGGCGGATTTGCATACGCGGCTGGAGGAACTGCGGGGGCAAGGTAAGCTGTTGGAAGAGCAGCGGCTGGCGCAGCGTACCGCCTTTGATCTGGAGATGATGGAAGCAACCGGAATCTGTCCCGGCATCGAAAACTATTCGCGCTATCTGACTGGCCGTGCGCCGGGAGAGCCGCCGCCGACATTGTTCGAATATCTGCCAGAAGATGCCTTGCTGGTGGTGGACGAAAGTCATGCCATGATTCCGCAGTTGCGCGGGATGTATCTGGGGGACAGGGCGCGTAAACAGACTTTGTCCGATTACGGGTTTCGCCTTCCGGCCTGTCTCGATAACCGCCCGCTGATGTTCGAGGAATGGGACAAAATGCGCCCGCAGACCGTTTTTGTTTCAGCAACGCCGGGGGACTGGGAGTTGCAGCAAACGGGGGGCGTCTTTGTCGAACAGATTGTCCGCCCGACCGGACTGATTGATCCGGAGGTGATCATCCGTCCGGTGGAAAATCAGGTCGATGATCTTCTGGCGGAATGCCGCAGCATGGCGGCAAAAGGGCTGCGTGTGTTGGTCACGACGCTAACCAAGAAAATGGCGGAAGACCTGACAGGATATATGATGGATATCGGCATCAAGGTTCGTTATATCCATTCCGATGTCGATACGCTGGAACGCATCGAGATCATCCGCGACCTGCGCCTCGGTATCTTCGATGTGCTAATCGGCATCAATCTGCTGCGCGAGGGGCTGGACATCCCCGAATGTGCCTTGGTGGCGATTCTTGACGCCGATAAGGAAGGATATCTGCGTAACCGTACATCGTTGATCCAGACAATTGGCCGTGCTGCCCGCAATGTCGAGGGCCGCGCCATTCTTTACGCCGATAAAATGACCAAAAGCCTGCAGGCAGCGCTGGCTGAAACGGCGCGCCGTCGCGAGAAACAGAAAAAATATAATGCCGCGCATGGCATCACGCCGGAGAGCATCAAGAAGGAAATCACCAATATTCTTGAAAGCGTGTTTGAAAAAGGAGACCATATCGCAGTGCCGACAGGAGATGCGGAAACACTGCATTTGGTCGGCAAGGACCTCAAGGCCCATATTGCCGGACTGGAGAAACGGATGCTGGCCGCCGCCGCCAATCTGGAGTTCGAGGAAGCCGCTGCCTTGCGCGACGAGATCAAACGGCTGGAACGTGCCGAGCTTGAGGTTTAACTATCTGATAAATATAGACAATATCATTAATTGCTTTTGTTTTCAGATTTCCATGAGATCCTTCGTTGCGCTCAGGAGATGACAAATGAGAGGGTTTTTAGAGGGAAGCTATATATATCAAAACGCGGATTCGGTGCGGTATATCAAAGCGTGGGCGCAGGTCCGTTGGGTTTTTTCGCGGGAGCGGGGGCGGATGATTTGTGTTCCACGGTGCGGACCAGCGGATGTTTGGAGGGTGCCGGCTTGAGGATATCATCCTCGTGGGCGTGGATATTGACGAGGGTCAGGAAAAGATCTTGCGGATTTTTCTCATTGGTGTGACGGAAAACGGCGCCGGTATCAATGAAAAAGCAGTTGCCGAATTTCTTTGGTCCGCCTTCCATCGGCGTGTGGCCGAAAAAGATGCGGGCGACGCCCTCTACGCCGCTGTGATCTTCATATTTCTGGCGCTTGCGTCCCCAGAGCGCGTTGCGGAGGGTCCACTCATCCCCGTCGCGCAGGCTTTGCTTGAAGGTTTCCCAGTCCATGCCCTTGGGAATGTCGGCATGGACGAAGCCGATTGTGCCATGCGCCGTTTCGATCTCGATGACCAGCGGGAGGGGTTCGAAGGCGCGGCGGATATCCTGCAGGGTTTCCGTGCTTTCCTCGAATATCCAGCCCGTGCCGTTTTTCATGTTGGCGGCGATGCCGATAATATCCATTTCATTTTCGCGAACAAGCTGCAGGAAAAGCTCTTCGTGATTGCCGCGCAGGGAGAAGAACCAGGGTTGCGCGAGATAGTACAGACATTGCGCCGATTGCGGACCGCGATCGACCAGATCGCCAACGACAATCAGCCGGTCTGCGGCGGGATCAAAATTGACAGCGCCGAGCGCGTGTTCCAGAAGATCAAAACAGCCGTGGATATCCGTGACGACAAAGTCGCGGCCTTTGGTATTTTCCGGCAGTTTCAAAATCATGATGCGTTACTTCCTGGGCGCAGGAGGCTCTTTTTTCGTCTTGGGAACAGCCTTTTTTTCTGTGTCAGAAGGGCCTTGCTGGACATCTTTGGCTTTTTTCAGGAACTCCGTCACGCGTGTCATCTCGTCTTGCGAGCGACCAGCAAGCTGGCTAAAGAACTTGAAAACATCTTTAAGGCTTTTCGGGGATTCTATTTCCGTCATTTCCATTTTCAGGACATCCTGAATTTCCGGATGCGTAAACAAGGCGCGCGTCCATTCCAGCGTGTCCTTGATACCTTTCGTGTACTTGCCGTTATTGCGTTCTTCGGATTTCTCGAGGATCTCTTCCAGAATGGAGATCATCGGCTTGTTCTTTGTCTCGATATCCAGTTTTTTGGCAACGGCCATGGCCAGAATTTTGACTTCGATAATGACCGGCAGGACATCATAGGCCGTCATAAACGTGCCTTTGCGCGGATCGGAAAGGGTCATCTTCTGATCGATGAGGGCGTTGCTCAGATCCC
The DNA here is from genome assembly GCA_964458415.1 of uncultured Rhodospirillaceae bacterium. Taxonomy (GTDB): domain Bacteria; phylum Pseudomonadota; class Alphaproteobacteria; order Micavibrionales; family UBA2020; genus CAYWIT01. The sequence continues at coordinate 54,938 of CAYWIT010000012.1, read as the reverse complement.
GCGTCAGCAAGTCAACATTATTGGCATGCATAAGCTTGGGTCCGTGTTCTCTGGCGATTTTTGCGAAAATCAAAAGCAGCTTGGGGTTGGGCAACATGAGAGAACCCTTTCAAAAAAACGTGTTTTCAATTTTTATAAGGATTAATTGTTAACATAAGCCGATAGGGGGGTCAATGTGCAAAATTTGTGCTTCAATCCATCGTTTCGGGGCTGGAATTATTATCATCTTGATTCAGCTTATGAATCTTGTCTACAGCGGGAGGAGAGAAGGTTTTTTTTCAAGAGCTGGTTTGGGTGGGAGGGCATTTTTTATATTTTATTTATATTAATCAACAGGTTAATCCGTGCCTGTTTTTTAGGCAAGCCCTTTAACCTCTGAAAAACTAAAGGGGAAAGGAAAGAGTGCCCGGATTCTTCCACAAAGTTATCCACAGGAATCGTGTATAATCAGTTTCAAGAATCTTAAATTTCAGTTAACGGGCACCTGTTCAGGTCTTGCGAACTAGCCTAGAATGAAATTCGGGTTTTAGAGGAGCGGGGGGAGATGCCACACAAAAACAGATCATCGCATCCGGATATGGACCGCAGCATGATGCGCTGCGTTGTGGATGAAAAGGGGGAATTTGTTTTTGTCAGCCCGGCTTTGGGCTGGCTGCTGGGTCGGACTGCCGTGGATCTAGTCGGCAAATCTTTTCGTTCTGTTGTGAATGTTGTTTCTTCTCTGGACAGCCGGCAAAAACCGGATGCCTGTGCCGCGCTGAATTCCGGATTTTACGAGCTTGCGCTTCTGCGCGAGGGCCGCGACCCGTTACTGGTGCAGGGGCGTATCGACCGTGTGACGGCGCCGGGCGGTGGTGTGTTCACCGTCGTCTGGTTTGATCCGGAAGACCGGTTGCGCGGCCAGAAACATGCGGATTTTAACCGTGTTGCGACGGAGTTCGCCACTTTTATCAGTGATAATCAGAACAAGGCGCAAACCGTGCCTTTGATAGCGGCACCCGGGCCAGAGTCTATTTCCAGGACTGACGGGGAGTTGCGGCATTTTCTGAATATCAGCAATGACATGTTTGGCGTCTATAAACGGGATATGTCGTTCGTGCGGGTGAACACGGCGTTTAACCGTGTGCTGGGTTTTTCCGATGCCGAGCTGAAGCTGTTTCCCTTTATCGACCTTATCCATCCGGAGGAGAAGGATCATATTCTCCAGATCATGCAACGGGTGATTCATGCGCCGCAGGATCAGGAAGTGCGGATCGACTTCGAGTGCCGGGCGCGCTGCAAGGATGGCATGTTCCGCTGGATTGAATGGATTCACAAGGCATCGGGAGAGCATATTTATATCGTCGGGCGCGATGTCACCGATTTCAAGCAGCATGAGGCCGAGTTGCAGCGGCGTGAAAAGCAGCTCTCCGAGGCGCAGAAAATCGGGCGCATGGGGCACTGGCTGTGGGAAATTGATCATGACGTGATGGAATGGTCGGATCAGATTTATTCTATTTTCGGTGTGAAGAACGACAGGTTTTCGCCAACGGTCAATAATATTACGGGCTTGCTGCTCAAGCGCGATGTAAGCCGTATTTACAAGGCTTTCCGTCAGGCGCTGGTGCGGAAGAAAGACTTCGAGATTGAGTTCCGTCTGCGGCACCCGTCCGGCGGCTTGCGCTATATCCGCTGCGAAGGGCGCTGCAAGCAGGACAAGCTGACTGGAGAGGCGCGCGCGCTGTTTGGAATCATGCAGGATATTACCGAACGGACCTTGCATGAAAAAGCCTTGCGCGAAGCCAAGGAAGCGGCGGAACAGGCCTATGCTTCAAAAACGCGCTTTTTGGCCAATATGAGCCACGAGCTGCGCACACCATTGAACGCCATTATCGGGTTTTCCGAGATGATCCAGCGGCAACTGCTGGGGCCGGTCGGGAATGCGCGCTATCTCGATTATATCGCGGGGATCCGGCAAAGCGGGGAGCATCTGCTTGATCTGATCAATGACATTCTCGACATGTCGAAAATCGAAATCGGCAAGTACGAGCTTTATGCCGAGGAAATCAACGTCGGAAAAATCATCCGACTGGCCATTCATATGGTCGAAGGTCGTGCGCATGAGGAACAAATCCGGCTGATTGCCGACGATATCCCCGACGATGTCCAGATTTCCGCCGATCGTCGCGCCCTGATGCAGGTTTTGCTCAATCTTCTTTCCAATGCGGTGAAGTTCACGGGACCCGGCGGGACAGTTGAGGTGGTGTGTGCGCGGGAAGCGGGCGGTGTTTTTATCACTGTGCGCGATACCGGTGTGGGGATACCGAAAGACAAGCTGGAGCTGGTGACCCTGCCGTTCGAACAGGTCAGTAACGAGTTTACGCGCAATCATGAAGGTTCGGGTCTGGGGCTGGCCATCACCAAGGAATTGATCGAGATGCATGGCGGCACACTGGATATCGCAAGCGAGGTGGGTGTGGGTACAACAGTTTCTGTCCTGCTGCCGGATCGCCTACCCTCTTCAGGGACGGTGCATGCGGCGGCTCCCGTCATGGAAAAGGCTGTTGTCGAGGCGGTATAAATTTTCATAACGTGTCATTTTCGTCCGTTTCTGTCGATTTTTCTGGAGCTTTCCAGTTCTATTCTATAAAAAGCTGTGCAGTCGCTGGGGATTGTTTTGCTTTTCCGGGGGCGCTATAATTGCAAATCATCAAGAATTTTTAAGGTTAATCACATGAGCTCATTACCTGAAACGTCTTCGACAATCCTGCCGCCGGATTATAAGCCCACCGAAAAAGAAAAATATATGAATCCGGTCATGCTGGAATACTTCCGCCAAAAGCTGATGCGCTGGCGCGCCGAGTTGCTGGCTGAATCGAACGAGACCATCAAGGAATTGCAGGAAGAAAACCTGCAACAGCCTGATATCGCCGACCGCGCTTCGGCAGAGACGGATCATGCGCTGGAACTGCGGACGCGGGATCGCGAGCGCAAGCTGATTTCCAAGATTAACGCCGCCATCGAAAAAATCGATGATGACAGCTACGGCTATTGCGAAGAGACCGGCGAGCCGATCGGCGTGGCGCGTCTTGAAGCGCGGCCGATTGCGACACTGAGTCTGGAAGCGCAAGAGCGGCACGAGCGCAAGGAGAAGACGCAGCGCGATATGCGTGAGTAATTCTCCGGCAGTATAAACAGGAATAATGAAAGGCCCCCGCAGATGAAACGGGGGCTTTTTCATGCAAGGGGAGCAAATGAATGAACGCGATCGCCCAAGTGATACAGGATACGGCGCCTTTTAGCGTCGTCATATTATTTTTGTTTTTCCACCTGTTGACGGGGCTGTCGTTATGGCGCGGCAAGGAGCGCATGCCCTTGTTCTGGTGGCATGTCAGGGCTGACGGACAGGCATTGGAACGGCGGCTTAATCGTCCGGAAAGGCCGGCTTCCGTTCTGCGGATGCGCGGCACTGTCGTTGTGATTGTGCTGGCCGGGATGTCGCTGGCAATCGGGGCAGGCGCGGATATTCTGGCGCAGCGGCTTTCTTTTGGCTTTATTTTCCAGCTGTTGATTTTGGCTTCCGCCATTTCGGTGATGGCGACCATACATCAGTTGCGGCGCGTTTCGCAGGATGAGGATCAGGCGGCACATGCTGTTTTCCGTCAGGCGATAGAGAAATCGGCACGCCATATGAATGACTATCTTGTCGCGCCGGTTTTTTATTATTGCGTCTGGGAATCGAAAGCCGTTGCGGTTTATATAGCCGTTGCTGCTCTCGCAGGCGTATTGGGGCCGTCAGGCTCTTTTGGAAGCTTCGCCGGAAGAATGGCGCGTGTGGTGAATTTTGTTCCGGCACGGCTTTCCGCTTTGCTGTTTATTGTCGCGGCTCTGTTCGTGCGTCAGTCCAGCCCTTTGCGCGCCCTGCGCACGATATATACACGAGCGCAGGGATCTTCTGATCCGGATGTCAGCAGTGTTCTGGCGGCAGTGGCGGGGAGCCTGGGCATAACGCTGGCAGGGCCGCCTCCTCATTATGAAGAATCGATAATGTGGCTGGGGCCTGCCGAAAGCAGCGCCAAAGTAACGGTTGATGATGTTCATCGGGCGCGGATGTTATTTCTTATCCTTTTTATTTGCGTAATCTTTTGCCTGCTAACTGTTTTAGTCCTTGATCTAAAATTTACATAATTAACGTAAAGTAATAATAGATTATTAATTGACACAAAATTAAAATTAAACCTCGTTTTTGAGGGGGGTAAATTGCTGTGTATTGCATTTTTTACAATTTTTTAACTTTGAGCCTTTTACAAAAAATGATAGTCTCTCCTTCAATCTTAACGCATTCATTTCCTGAGTCCTGAAATAACCTGCCGCCAGCGGCCATGGAGATTTCGACTTCGGAAGCGAAAAACAAAGTGGCGATGTTTCTATGGACAACAAACGCGACCGTAAAAAGATAGAGAGCATCCTGCGCGAGCCACTGACGCGCTACCGCCTTTTCTTGAATGGGAAGCTGCGCGCTGCGCAGGACGCGGAAAATCCAAAACCTTTCGCACTGGAAGAGCTGAGAAGCTTTTTTAACGGAATTCCGAACAATGATCCGGAATTCCGTAAGGAAGTTCTCAATGTGCTGGAGGCTGTCGAAACAGGCAAGGCGCCACAGACGCCGCGCTTTGATACGCCGGAAATGCAGCTGGCCTGGGGGGCGGGGCTCGCCTGTCTGAAGCTGAATCCGGGATTGATGGCGGCGTGGAAAAAGCCCGTTGAACCGGAGGCCCTGCGCGAGAGCGATTTGTGGAAACAAATCACGGGAACGCGGCGCGCCTATCAGGAGCTGTTATCTCATGCGCATCATGTGCGGGAGGCTTTGCGCGATAAAAACGCGAAATACGGCTGGGGAGAACCCGGTAGCGGCTTTACTTTCGAGCGCCAGAAAAACGTGATCAATATTGACCTTATGCAGAGCATGATCGTTGGCTTTGAGCATGCCCGCGCCGATGTCTACCGCGAGATCGGTCATTCTCTGCTTTCGAAAACTTATCCGAAACGGATGCAGGAAGTTTTCCGCGAGATGCAGCCGCTTTTGCGCAAGGCGCGCGCGGCACAGGGAAAGAACGGCAAAAAGGGCAAGAAAGACCAGCAGCTCAAGCCGGAAGAGTACAAGCAGCTGCGGATGCTCAGCGCCGAATGGGAGCTGCGGCATATGATGTTTGCGGCGGCGGAAGAAAACGTGGCGAACCGCTTCGTTTCCAATATGGGCCTGCAGATGCTGCAGGATTACAGTGTTTCGTTGAATAATACGGCGGTGACGTTCCGTGCGGTCGGCCTGACGCGCGTCGGCGCAAAAGACGAAGTGTCGGACGAGCTGCGGCGCTATATGACGCTGTGCAATGCCGTGCAGCTGAGCTTCTTTCAAAACAATGGCCTGTTTGACAATAGCGATGACGGCTGGTTCCGGGTTGGCGTCAATCCTGGGCTGGTCCGTAAAACGGCAACGCTTGCCAAGCGGCCGGCGGATCAGAAGGAAGATGACGAGGGGGTTGCGCATCCCGACTTCCAGCATCTGCGTGAACTTTGCGGCGGGCCCAAGGGGCTTGAAAACCTGCAACCCAAGCAGCATGAGCGGCTGTATGGCTGGGAAAACCTTGTCAACCGCGTGGCGCGGGCTGATCTGGACCGGAAAGCGATTATCGAGGAAATCTGGAAGCTCTATGGCGAGGAGCTGATCCAGCAGGTTCTCAAGCAGGCCAATGACCAGATTGACGAGCAGCTGGAGGAAGCCAAGAAAAACCAGCAGGAGCAAGGTCAGGATCAGGATGATCAGGACGGCGACGATGGTCAGGACCAAGACGGTCAGGACGGTCAGGATGGCGATGATGGCCAAGAAGGGCAGGAAGGCGGGAAACCGCAAAAAGGCCAGAAGGGTCAAAAAGGCAAAAAGGGCAAAAAGCAGCGGGGCCAGCCTCAGGGCGATCCGCAGGATATGGATGACGCTGACTCTGATGATGCGGATTCCGATGATGGCCAGCAACAGGACGGCCAGCAGGGCAAGAAAGACCAAAAGAAAAAAGACGGTCAGAAGCAAAAGGGCGATAAAGGCGACAAGGGCGATAAGAGCGACCAGCAGGACGGTGAAAAATCCGATGATGCGGGGGATGACGCCGATGGCGAAGGCCAGCAACAGGATGGCCAGCAGGGTAAAAAAGATAAAAAGCAAAAGGGCGACAAGGCTGAAGGCAAACTGGGCGCTGACGATGACAGCACTGTTCCGGTCGAGGGCGCGGGCGATATGCCGGCACCGGACATGCCGACCGAAAATCCATCGGACGAGCAGGAGCCCGGCGACGGCAATGACGCCGATGGCGAAGGTCAGGACGGTCAGGGCAAGGATGGGCAGGATGCCGACGGCAATGACGCCGATGGCGAAGGTCAGGATGGGCTGACGGAAGAGCAGCTGGAAAAGCAAGTCAGCGAGATGGATCAGGGGCAGGATGGCGAAGGTCAGGATGCCGATGGCGAAGGCGAGGAGGCGGACGGGGAATCTCAGGGCAAAAAACAGGGAAAACCCAAGCCGAGCCGTAAGCCGGGTCATGGACAGGGCAAGTCTCTGGGGGATCTCGCCAAGCAGGACTGGACGGATTACAACAAACGTATCGCTGAATTGAGCGGCCCGATCAGCCGTGTGCGCAAGCTGTTCAAAGACGTGCAGGAGCGCCAGTTGCAGCGCAAGAACACGGTTTCAAGGACGCTGGATATTCTGCCGGAAAATGGCGAGGTCAAGGAACGCTTCAATGTGGAGGCGCATCGCTCGCTGACGATCAAAAAGGCGACCGGTCAGGTGGAAGAACAGGATTTGAAGCGTTTTCACAAGGATTCCGTGAAGATGGTGCCGGTCGAAGTCGATATCGTCATCATGATCGACGGTTCCGGCAGTATGGGCAGCGGATCCCCGTCGCCGCTTGAGAGCGCCTTGCAGGCAAGCGCGATTTTGTATGAGGCCGCCGCGGGCAAAGACATGAAGATGAACGTCTTTGTCGGCATGTGGGGCGATGATAAAGTGCCAATTCTTATTAAACCGGGCGATGACCGCGTCAAGATCGGTCAGGCGATGCAGGCTGCACGCCGGGGACTTTCGTCCGGTACGGATTTTGCGCCAGCTGTTGAAAAGATCGCGGAGACGATCGGCGAGCAGCGGGGCAGAAGTGGAACTCTCAGTGGTTTCACGCATGTGCTGATTATTTCCGATGGCGATATCTTCGATATGAACGAAGCGCGGAAAAATATCAGTACAATGTTCGATTACTCCGACAAGATGACGTTCGACGCAGCGATCATCACCGCGTCGCGGGGGACGAACATGCAGAAGATGGCCGAAAGCATCAAGGGAAGAAAGCCGTATCAGGAAATGGGTATCGTGATCAGCAATAATCCTGAAGAGGTGCCGATGGCAATTGTCGGGCTTTTGCTCGAAAAGGTGCGGAAATGCGGCAGTTTTGTCGCCGTTCCGAACAGTCAGAAACGCAGAGCGATGAGAAAAGCTCATAACAAAATGGATCCAAAGCCATGAAAAAACAACCCCCGTCACTGCTCAAGAAAAAAATTACCGAACTGACGCTTGCCGATTTCGAGGCGATGGAGCGTCCGCTCGGCACATCAGCGCGCCCGTTCCCGATGTGGGGCATCCAGCGTATCGAGCATGACGGGCAGTCTGATCTCGAGAAAGTTTTATCCTCCATCGCCAGCGATTCTTCGCCGATGAAGGTTTATTCCGAGCGTTCCTACGAGGAAGTCATGGCGCTGGCCTATTGCGACATGCCGGTGCCTTCCATGCTGCCGCTGTTCAAGGATGCGCTGGAACGCCGTGGCGATCCTCTCGAGCGCCAGCGCGACATTCTCGAAGGCAAGCAGCCGCAGAACGAGAATTTCAACCGTACACAAATGCTGATCGGCGATCCCGGTCATGGTAAATCCTTCATGGGCGCGCTGATGGGCCGCCTGCGCTCCAAAGAGTCGGTCGAGATTTTCGACTGCGGCGGCAAGAACATGAACGATTTGCTGTTCGAAATGGTGCTGGATTTTGGCGCCGGCGAAACCCTGCCCAAGGCGATCGACAAGCGCCTGATGGCAGGTACGCTGGAACCGATGTCGCTCGGCCTGCTGAAGGAGTTGGGCGATTCTGTTCCGGATGCCGTTTCGCAGGATAACGGGCGCATCGTGTCGGTGGACTGGGCGAAAATCCAGCATGCCGGAACAGAAAAAGTAGAGCGTGCGTTCCAGATCCTGTCCAATATCAGCAAGATCGAAGGCCTTGATAACGCCGGTGGCAACGCGCTGGGCATGAACTCGCAATACGGCGCGCTGATCCGTGCTTACATGGAAAACCGCGAGATCGTTCTTGACGAGTATAACAAGTCTCGCGAAGGTTCGGACAACGCGCTGCAGACCGTGATCCAGTTCATGATCGGCGAGATTCGCGAGACGACGGTGGAAAACCCGCTCAAGAACAAGGATCATACTTCGGGTCCCAGCACCTTCACCTTCCGTCGCGACGATATGGGCGTCGGGTTCTTCGTCACCTTCACCGGTAACAAGACCGAGGACGGCATCACCACGCGCAGCCTGAACCGGTCTGTTTATGACCGTTTGAAGCCTGATACGCTGCCGGATCCGGAAGTGATCGACTGGCAGCACCGCATCTGCCAGATGATGGTCGGTGTTCCGGTTTCCACGCTTTATACGGTCTTCCGCGAGCAGGCAGATAAAGATCCGGACGCTTTTGGCGAATGGCTGATGTGGCTGCGCCAGAGCAAGGCGAAAATCGAAGGGGCGCCTGTTCCTGAATTGCAGGAAACGCTGCTGATGAACTGGAAAGATGTTGTCCAGTCGGCGGAAAATCTGGCCAAATTCTATAATAAATGGGCGGAAATTTCCGATGCGAACAAGATCATGTCGAACGGTCATTCGGATCTGGTCGAGGAAGTGGACGAGGAATATTCCAAGAAGGAAGGCATGAGCTTTCGCCGGATCAAGCAACACATTGAGGAATCCATTCCAATCCGTTCCCGTATGGAGCCTGTCGATGCGCCTGTCGTCCTTGATATGAAGTCATCGTGGAGCAAGCCGCCGCAACTGGCCGAGCGGATTGAAGAAAATCCGTCGTTGCATTTCGGAACGCGTCTGGCCGAGTTTATCGAGCGGATGGCCTACGAAAAGTCCAGCGCTATCGGCAAGCCGAAGCTCTACGAAAAGCTGTTGAAAGCCATGGACGAGTTCTCCCTCCGTGATATTACCTTGCAGGAAGGGGCGCGCAGCCAGCGTAAATCGATCGAGGAATGCCTGAATATCAGCGCGTTTTCCGATCGGGATATGAACAAGCAGGCGAAGATGGCCCGCAAGGTGTTCTGCGATTACATCCGTCAGGTTGATCCGCAGATTACCGCGGAAGATGATCATATCGTCACGGTCAAGCGTTTTCATGATGCTTTGCTGCATGTCGCGCAGGAAGACACGGCGGCAGACAACACGCTTTATGTCGCAAACCGCGATCACGAGACGCTGTCATCGGAACCTCTGGCGCATGCGGTGGTCAAGGATGCCGCATTGTATATGGAGCGTGAATTCGATTTCACGATGCGCGATCTTGTGCATCATGATGATTTCATCGCTTCCTTGGCCATGCCGACAGTCACAGGGAAGAACCTCTCCGCCGTGTGGGAAACGAATATCCGCAAACTGCGCGAGGAAGATGAGCCGGGTCAGGCCTCTGAAGCGGCTGCTGCTGACGGGGCGTCAGCCGGCAGAGCGGCGCAGAACGATAACTTCCTGCTGTCGCAGAATGATGCCCTGAAAGTCGCGGAAAACCAGTCCAGCTACGGGATTGGCGCAACGTCGCTGCAGGTGCTTTATCAGGATGAAGCGGGTGAGGACAAGGTCGTTTCCGTTCATATCGTGCGTAACAGCCAGCGCGGAAAAACGCTGGTGGTCGGGGAAAAAGTGCCTTCCAAGCTGCAGGCGGCGTTCCGCGAGGCGGGGATTACCCATGTGGACAGGAATGATCCGAACGCCAGATCCAAAGTGGAAGCGGCGGTCAACGAGATGACTCGCAACATGCCGGTATCGATCAAGGACCGTCTGGTGGAGGCCTTCAAGTATCGCAATGATACGGATATCGATCGTCTGAAAGGAAAGGATCTCCATATCGCCGATCTTCTGGTGGATGATGGCATTGAAATGGTCATTCCCAAGTTTGTCGTTAAAAGCAAAAAAGGCGGCGTCTCCCTTTAAGACGGGAGCGCCCTTTTTTCTGCATGGAGGAGCCTGATGTCGGTAGAAAATCTTGATAAGGCGGCCGCGGTCGTAGCGCAACAAAACGCTATGGAGCGCAGCTGCGTCTTTCTGCCGCACGGCACCCGCCTGTTCCAGGTTGAAGCCGGGTGGGAAAGTGCTATGATTCGCAAGGATCGTGGCGTGACGTGCTGTGATACGCTGCTTTCTTTTGAAGCGGCGCTGCGTGATCCGGAATGCAAGGTTATTTTCATTCCCGACGGGGCGTTGATGACGGGGGCGGACATCGAGAAGGTTTGCCAGAGAAACGGGGCGACCAAAACGATATTTCAAGAAGTGAGGGTAGCATGAACGGGGGAAGATATATCAAGCAGGCGATTATCGCTGCATTGGTGGAGCATCCGGAGCAGGAAAAGTACAAGACGCGCGCTTTTTCAGGCGAGAACCTCGACAAGGTGATGGATGCAATTTCCGAGCAGGGGAACAAGCTGACGAAGGCCGATTTCTTCGCCGTTGATGATGAAGGGCGTTATCTGATAGATACGGCCGGTTTTTGGAAAAATTTTGACAAGATCCGCGAGATCGTCGAACGGGCTGGAGAGAAATTCGGGATTGATGATTTTACGCGCGCCTTGAATCGGGATGAAACCCGTACGCTGGTGGACAGCGCGGTTCAATATAATGGCCTGCCCAAGCTGTTTTCCCAGGAAACATGGGCGGGGCGCTTTGATGAAATGGAGCGGCTTTGGTACCGTGTTCCGATGCCGTCCCGCAAGCTGGTCTTCAAGACAGACGGCCAGATGGATATTGGCCTGAAGCGGGGTTTGCTGGCAGCGGAAGGACGCGAGGTGCCGGAAGATCTGCTGCAGAAAGCGGGGCTCTCGCCCTTTGATGTCAAGAATGCTTTCATGGAGCGCGGCAATTACGAAGAGCTGAAAAGAAAGCTGCACCAGAGCGGAGATTATCTGCGCAAGGACTATCTGATGTTGCTGGATAGCGCGGGTGATACGGCCTTTTACTATCAGAACACTTGGGATCATTATGGCGATATCGTAAAAAACCTGAACGCGCACGGGCAGTCCATGGAAGTTGCGGATTTTATCCGCCAGATCGGGACACGCCCCAATATTCTGATGCGCGCGGCGGAAAGAAACGCTTTGAACAAGGTGTTTACGCCTGAGCATTGGACAAATCGTCTGCCGGAGATGATGGAATTGTGGTCGTGCGTTCTGGGCGGTTGGAAAACGGCATCCCTGACCGCCAAGGATTTTGATAACGCCTATGCGACGGCAGAAAGCCTGACCTATGCTGTGAAGATCGATTTTCAGAAATTTGACGGTAAACAGGCCTTGTTGCAGCCGCTGAACAGCGAAGGTGTCGAGAAGGGGGAAAGCCCCGTCCTGCCGCTGGGGCTTAAAGCGTTTTGGGAGAATTTGTCTCCCGCCCGCACCTGCCTTGCAGAATCCGGCCAAAAAATCGTTCTGGACGATTTGCGCAAGACAAGCGGCTATATGGGCGATTCCTGCCTGATGAGCGCGGTTAAATTCGGCCATTTTTCAAGTGTCACGGAAATTGTCAAGGGGGCAGGGGAAGCTTTGGCCGTCGGCGATTTTCTTGCGAAGGACCGTCATGGCAATACGTTGCTGAATATTCTTGCCGAGCGTAATGAACTGGCGCAGGCCTTTTCTCCGGATATGTGGGTCGGACGGGCACAGGATATGAAGACGCTCTGGGCGCATGTGCGTGTTAATGACCGCAACCAGCTGGATATCCAGCAGGCGATTATTGCGGTGGAACAGGCAACGTTGCGGCAAAAGGCGAAGAACAGATTCAAGCTGCCGGGGGGGCCGAAGTAAGGAAAGCGCCTTATGTTGCCATAACTTTATGATTGCCCAAAAATAGTGAAGTTTCACGCTGTGCTGTATTGACGGAATGCCTGCGGGAATTTATGCTGTGATCATTATCAAAATAATACAAAAACGATCATTGAAGCGACGGGGACTCGTATGAAATCTGCTCTTAAGCCCGCTCTTGAAGGTCTGGACAAGGCGCTTGCCCGTCTGGAAACATCTGTGGAAAAGCGTTTGCAACAGCAAAAAAAAGAGATGGTGGAGCCGCAGCTGGATCTGAATGCGCGCAATGAACGCGATATCAACCGCAAGGTTGCGGCCCGTCTGGACCAGACAATTAACCGCCTTGAAATGCTGCTGACCGAGGAATAAAAATTATGGCTGAAGTGAGTATCTCAATTAACGGGCGTATTTACGAGATTTCCTGCGATGCCGGGCAGGAAAGCCGTGTTGTCGATCTGGCTTCCTATATCGACCAGAAACTGCAGAAAATCGCGCGGTCCGGTGCCGCTTATAATGATGCGCACCTGCTGGTTTTGACGGCGCTGGTTCTTGCCGATGAATTGTTCGAGGCGCATACGCCGCAGCAGACGCAGGTGGCGCAGGCTTCCGGAATCAGCAAAGATGACGAAAAAGCATTACTTGGCCTTTTGGAAAAAATGACAAAGCGCATAGATGGTATTGCCGCGCGCGTTCAAGCGGCCTAGATTACGGGTGGAAGGCGGCTGCGGCTCGCGTGAGACAGCACTGTCCCTGAGGCCGATGACTATTCGCAAGGGAGCTGTCCCTGACCGGACTTCGGTCCGGTTATATGGCACCCACCTGTAAAACAGGGCCTAGCGGATATTCCCGTCCACGGCTCTTGTGGCCCCTTCCACTCTAATTTTTGTGAGCGTGCTTGTCCTCTGATCAAAACAGCAAAACGCAATTACGTGAGCGGGCGTTGCAATGGCGCAGCGCCTTGCCGCAGCGTCAGCGTGATGAAGCAGCCACCGCTATGACGGAACGCTTCCTTCAGAACATTGCTTTGCCGCCGCATGCCGTCATCGCCGGTTATTGGCCGGTACGCGGTGAAATCGATATTCTCCCGTTACTGGAGAAACTGCGGGCGCGGGGGCAGGACATTGCCTTGCCCTGTGTCGCCGAAAAAGATTCGCCGTTGGTTTTTCGTCTCTGGGCCGGAGCGACGCAGCCCCTTGTGCAGGGAGCTTTCGGTATCGCGGAGCCTGTGGCGCCGGCCGCTATCGTGACACCGGCGGTTGTTCTGGTGCCATTGGCGGCCTTTGACGGGCGCGGACATCGTCTGGGGTATGGTGCCGGATTTTATGATCGGACGCTTGATGATTTGCGGCAGCGGGGAAGCGTTCTGGTGATCGGTCTGGCTTATGCGGAACAGAGGGTTGACTTTCTTCCCGCAGAGGCCACAGATATCCCCATGGATATTATTGTGACGGATAAAACCATCCACCGGTTTGAAGGAAAGAAAGAGCAGGAATGACAGCAGCTGCGGCGATACGGATACTTTTTCTGGGCGACGTCGTGGGGCGCAATGCCCGCGACGAGATTATTGCCCGCCTGCCGGAATGGCGAAAGCAGTGGAGGCTGGACGCTGTTGTCGTGAATGCTGAAAATGCGGCGAACGGTTTCGGGATCACGGCACAGATTTGTCAGGACCTTTACAAAGCGGGGGTGGATTGCCTGACCACGGGAAACCACATCTGGGACCAGCGCGAGATTATCTCCTATATTGACAGGGATCCAAAGCTGTTGCGCCCGCTCAATTACCCAGAAGGCACGCCGGGCAAAGGCGTTTTTCTGCTTGAAACGGCCCGCGGACACAAGGTGTTGATCGTCAATATCATGGCGCGGTTGTTTATGGAGTCGCTGGACGATCCTTTTGCTGCGGCGGAAAAAATATGCAAGGCTTATCAGCTCGGGCGAAACGTCAATGGCATTCTGCTGGATTTTCACGGCGAGGCATCGAGTGAAAAAATGGCAATGGGTATTTTTTGCGATGGGCGCATTTCCGGTCTGGTGGGAACGCATACGCATGTTCCGACGGCGGATGCGCAAATTTTGCCGAAAGGCACCGGTTACATGACCGATGCGGGGATGTGCGGCTGCTATGACAGCGTTATCGGCATGGACGCGCCTCTGGCCATAGGCCGGTTTGTGCGCAAGGTGCCGGGCGAGAAGCTGCGTCCGGCCGAAGGCCCGGTCACGCTTTGCGGCGTCGTGTTTTCAATCGATCCGGCAACGGGCTTGTGCGTCGGTATCGAACCTGTCCGTCAGGGGGGGAAACTTGCTCCCGCTTTACCGTCTGTTATCGGGGGGTAGAATTTCTATCATGAAGAAAAAAATTAAATTTCACTTATTGGCGCTCGTTGCAGCGATTATTGGCATTGTCCTGCTGCTTTTCACGTTGATGCAGCCTTCATCCGGCGAACAATCCGGCTTGCGGGTTGATACCATCACTATCGTGACGCAGTCCGGAAAAAAGCATGACTTCTCGGTCGAGGTTGCAGAGAAACCGGTGGAGCAGGAAGTCGGCCTGATGTACCGCACGGAAATGGCGCCAGACCACGGAATGATTTTTCTGATGGGGCGTCCCGCGCGTGAAATTTCATTCTGGATGAAAAATACATTGATTCCTCTTGATATGCTGTTTGTCGGGGAGGACGGGGTGATCCGCTCCATTCATGAAAATGCGGTTCCCAAATCCCTGCACCCGATTGCTTCGCAGGCGCTTGTGGTTGCGGTCATCGAGATCAATGGCGGATTGGCGCGTCAACTGGGCATTTCCGCAGGCGACAGGGTGATTTATCCTTATTTTCAGGGGTAGCGGTTTATGTATAAAATGGGCTTGCCTTGTGCGGGGAAACCCTCTATAACCATTCCTAGTGTCGGAGCGTAGCGCAGTCCGGTAGCGCGCCTGTTTTGGGAGCAGGATGTCGGAGGTTCGAATCCTCTCGCTCCGACCACTTCTTCTGATGAGGAAAGACAGAAGCATGAAGGCCAGAATTTTTAAACCCGCCAGAAACGCAATGCAATCAGGCCGCGACCAGAGCGGCCAGTGGCTCCTTGAGTACGAACTGGAAACGCCCCGCCGGCCGGATGCGGTGATGGGCTGGATCAGCGCGGGCGATACACTCAATCAGGTGCGCATGAAATTCGACAGCAAAGATGCGGCCATCGCTTTCGCCGAAAGCCGCGGCTTTGATTTCACGGTCACCGCGCCGCACGAGCGCAAAGTCGTCGCGCGCAGCTATCTCGACAATTTCAAATACCGCGCTTGCGAGGACGAGAAGTAATTTTTGCATGTGCCCGTAGCTCAGCTGGATAGAGCAGGTGCCTTCTAAGCATCAGGTCGGGGGTTCAAATCCCTCCGGGCACGCCACTTCCTGCATAACCCGATGATTTTTATCAGGAAACAAGATTCTACGTGTGGGATCGCCGGCGCCGTGTTACAATACGTAAATACAGGGGTAAGGACAGGAAATGCGGCATATCACCATCACCATTGAACAGCTGCCAGAAAACGTCTATCTCGCGACCAGCGCGGATTTGCCGGGCTTTACGGTTGAGTCCGGGGACCGCGACGAGATTTTTAAATTGTCGCAGACGCTGGCGCTGGAATTTTTGCGGCTGGATGATGAAATTTCCGTCGATGAAAAAATCACGATCGACTTTGCGGTGAAAGAATGAGCACAGGCGTTCCACGGGATTATCACAAGGTGGTGAAGGCGGCCAAGGAGCTTGGCTACCAATACAGTTATTCCACGGGAGGGCATGATTTTTTTGTCCACCCGCATCCGGATAAGGATCTGGAGCAGGCCAAGAAACTGACGATTCCGACAGAAATCAAGGGGACGGGGACGCTGCGCAACATCCTCAAGGGGATGGGATATTTTGCGGCGAACGGACTTGACCATAGCGGTCAGCCCAGATCCGTAAAGAAGGATATCGAGAGTGACGGCCCCGACAAAATCGACAGCAGATTTATTGTCGATACGCGGGGCTGGAAAAAGGAAATGAAGCGTCATGCCCGCGGGATCGCGGATCATCCGGGGGCGCCGCCCGTCATGGTCACGACAGCGCCAAAATCCCCCTGAGCGGCAGTTATTCCTTTGGGTAGGAAATCGCCAGAACCTCAAGCATTTCGCTGCCTGTTTCCGTGCGGAGTTCCACCGCATCGCCAACACGGGCTTTCAGCAGGGCGCGGGCGACGGGAGAAAGCCAGCTGATCTTGCCTGTGGCCAGATCAGCCTCGTCGGGTCCGACCAGCCGGACGGTATGCTCGCTGTCGTCCGCGCGCACATAGGTGACGATAGCGCCAAAGAAAACCTGTTGCAGGGTTTGCTGTTTGCGTGGATCAACGACCTCGGCGCTTTCCAGCCGCTTGGTCAGGTAGCGGATGCGCCGGTCAATTTCGCGTAGCCGTTTTTTGCCGTAGATGTAATCGCCATTTTCCGAGCGGTCGCCATTGCCGGCCGCCCAAGTGACAATTTCAACAACTTTCGGGCGGTCTTCTTTGACCAGAAAGCGCATTTCTTCCTGCAGCGTCGCGAAACCCTGCGGCGTCATGTAGTTCTTGACGTTGGCGGGGACGGGTTCCGGCGTGTCGAAATCATCGTCCTCTGCGGAATCATTTTCTGTCGTAAAGGCTTTGCTCATCATGTGATCATAAGCCGGCAAAAAGAAAATGTCATGTAATTCTATAGGGATAGCTAGATAATGGCATTTAGTGTATTGCAAATCGTTCTTAATGTGCTATCTTATGCAAAGGTAAAGACGGGAAAGGAAATATCATGAAACTCAAAGAAATTACCCCTGAAGCGTTCGCTTGTGGTGCATGCCAGCCGTGCTGCCCGGCGGTTTTCGAAACCGAAAACGGGTCGTATGTCATCATCGGCAAGAAATTGTCGGCCTCGGTACAACAGCAGCTTGCCGGTCGCGTCGCTGACGACGAATTTGTGATCGAAATTCCGAAAGGCATGATTGACGGTATCCGTTAATCGGTTTTGTCGCAGTAAAAAAGCCCCCGGTGACGGGGGCTTTTTTATTTTTCCGTTCCAGCGGTACCGGATTTTTTGCATCCGATCCTCAGAAAATCTGTTTCCGCGCCTCCCAAGAGGGAGGCCTGTCCGGCATAATGCGCGATATTCCAGCCGATTTTGGGCAGATCAAGGGATTCCGCCAATACGGGGCTTTTCAGCGCCATATGCAGGAGGAGGCGGTTATAGAGAATTTCACCGCCGTGGATGCCGTCGATAAACTCGCAATCATGGGAGCCGATATAGCGCGGATCATGAAAATCGGAAAACTGAATTTTTTTCTGCTGTGCCAGAGCGGTCATGCGGCGGCGGACTTCTGCGAGATAGGCATAGTTTTTTTGCCGTTCTTCCATTGTGTCAATAATGGTTGGTGCCAATGGGGGCAGAAACATGACGATATTGATTTTCTTTTGCTGGAGAAAATCGACAAAGTCGGAAAATTTCTGCCATTGTTCCTCCGAAACGCCATCGGCAGGGGCAAAAAACTTTTCCCTGCTCCTGATCCGGCGGAGGCTTTCCTTGAACCCGGAATCATAATTCTTCATATCCCCCGTTAAAATGGCGTTGTAATGGTAAGAGCCATCGTGGTCAAAGCCATCACGATGCAGGAGCGCTGTCATGCCGATGTCCGGTGAACGGTTTTCAAGAATGCGCAAGATATCGTTTGGGCCCAGCCTTCCCCCGAGAAGCCACTGGAGCGGTTTGAATAGGTCGCTCGCCCTGATGGACACATCCTGTGGACTACGGGCGGTTGCTCTGCCTGCGTTTGCGGGGAGAAACCACCAGAAATCAACGCCGAGAATTACCTGTTTTGGCGGCTTGTCTGTAAAAAGGGCCCGCGCCATCTCGATCCCGTCGTCCATGTCGTGCGCGCTGCCGAGGTTGAAAAAAGATCCTTTGAAAAGCGCGCCGCGGAATTGCAGGACACGTGTGGATCCCATGGCCACGGTTTCCGGCTGGTGGTGCTGATAGAGATATTTCTTATACCAGAATGTTCTTTCATAGAGTGCCGGACCGAACAGGCCGCGGTCACGGTCTTGCCGCTCCGCAATCACGGCAAGCGGGAGATATTCGCCCGCGCGCTGCAGGAGCAGAGAGCTGAAGGCCAGATAAACTGCGGCCAGCGTGACGGGGATGAGCAGGATGATGGAAGAGCGTGGAAAAGTTTTTTTTGTGAACATGGGGTGTGATAACTTTCATTGCCGCAATAACAGCAAGCAGGGCGAGTTGACCGGCTTTTGACCGGAGAATCGCAGCGCAAGCGCGTATTCCGCCAAAACGATAGGCAGGAAAAGAAACGGAAATAGAACTGTATTAAAAGGCATCTGACATTGATAGCAGGGTATTCTTTTATTTCAATGAGTTGCTTGTATTTTTAAAGCGGGGTAGAGGGCCTGTGTCTATTTTATGCCGAGAGAAGAAGTTAATTTTCCCATATTAACTAAAATTTTAGACATATTTGACAATATGTTAAAGTAAGTTGTCTACAATAAAGAGATAAAAAGAAAAACGGGGAATCATGCGCAAAAAAGACAAACAGTTCTTCTTGCTGGGGACAGCCTCCCGGATAACACCGCAAATTCTGGCATCCTTGGCAATGGCAGGATTGTTGACCGGGGTTTCTCCGGACAAGGCTTATGCGCTGGATGCGCTGGCCACGCCGCAAGGCGGCAAGGTGGTGGGAGGAAAGGCCTCGTTTAGCGCCTCCAAAGGCAGCCTGATCATCACGCAGAAAACCAATCGCGCGGTTATTGACTGGAAATCATTTAACATCGGGGCCAAGGCAAAGACGGAATTCAAGCAGCTCAGTAAAAATTCCATTGCTGTAAACCGTATTATCAATAGCGGAGTTGATCCGACACAAATTCTGGGAACCTTGAAATCTAATGGCCAGATTATCATTCTTGATCCGAACGGCGTCATGTTCGGCAAAACGGCCCGTGTGGATGTCGGCGGCATCATGGCCAGCACGGGGAATATCAATACAGCGCATTTCATGTCCGGGGCAAAGGCGATAAATATTACCGGAATGGCCGCAGGAACGGTCGAAAATCAGGGGAATATCACGGTGCGTAACGGCGGTCTTGCCGCATTTGTCGCGCCGCATGTTGTTAATAGCGGAACCATTCAGGCTCATCTCGGGCGGGTCGAGCTTGCCTCGGGCAGTGCTGCGACACTTGATCTTTATGGGGACAAGCTTATTTCCGTCACGGTGAATAATGCTTTGGCGGATGCGCTGGTGGAGAATAGCGGGAAAATCATTGCAGATGGCGGGCAGGTCACGCTTTCGGCTATGGCGGCAAAGGGCGCTGTGGATGATGTCATCAATATGAGCGGCATTATTCAGGCGCGGTCCGTGGCAGAGAGAGACGGGAAAATTATTCTGCGTGGCAATGATTCAGGAGCCGTGACGGTATCGGGGACGCTGGACGCATCTGGCAAGACGAATAAAAAAAGCACGGGCGGTTTTGTCGAGATTGCCGGCGATCGTGTTTCGCTTGAGGGAGCTTCTATCGATGTCTCTGGCTATGCCGGCGGCGGAGAGGCCTATATCGGCGGCGGTTTGTATGGGACGACACAGGGGATTGATCATCCGGCCAGAGAAACCTATTTCTCGGCGGACAGCACGGTGAATGCCGATGCGCTTCAACGCGGCGATGGCGGGACCGTCGTCGTCTGGGGCAATGAGCGGACAGAGTATAACGGATACATTACGGCCCGTGGCGGTGCCATTTCTGGAGATGGCGGTTTCGTTGAGGTTTCGACGGGTGATGGCGTGATTTTTAACGGTATTGTGGATACAACGGCGGCGCATGGCAATGTCGGCATGTTGCTGATTGATCCGTTGACGATGTCTATCTGGAACGGTCCGGGGACCTCTGATGGAAGCTACCTGAATGCGGGAAATCTGGCGGGAACATTACTGTATACGGATTTGACTTTAAATGCAATCGACAGCATTTCTATTGTGGATGATATCGATATGTCCACTACGATTTATGGGCCCACAACATACAGCCTGATCCTGCAATCTGCGGTGATCAATCTGGATCAGGACATCAAAATGGGGAGCGGTAACCTTACTTTTCTGGCCCCCATCGTCAATCTGAACGCGCAGGCTCTGTCATCGACGGGTAGCCTTCTGACGGGCAGCCGGATCAACGGTACGGCGACAACGGTGAATGTCCAGAGCAATGCGGCCAGTATCCAGCAGGCGGTTGGCTTCGCATCTGCGGTGTTGCCAGCAACGGTGAATGTAGCGGCAGGGCAGTATGCTGAAAACCTGACAATCAACAAGGCGGTCAGCCTTGTCGGCCAGCCGGGCAGCCTGACGGTGGAAGGGGCCGATGTGATGGCGCCTGTTCTGCTGGGCCTGACGGCAGATGGAACTTTGATGAATATTACAGCGTCCGGGGCGTCCGTGAGCGGCTTTAATTTCGAGGCGGCGGTTTCCGGCGGGACGCTCAACGACAGTGACCGCGCGATTGCCATTACCGGAAACAATGTGACTGTTTCCAACAATACCTTTAACGGGTTTGATCTGAATGCCGTGGAAGCGGCCGGCGCAAGCAATACAAGCCTGAGCTATAACTTGTTCACGGATATTGGCGGCGATGCCATGCATCTGGTCGGCGGTACCGGTTCTGTCATTGATCATAACTTGATATTCGGAGATGGGATGACAGGAGCCGGGGGGTACGCTATTTTTGCTTCCGGCGTGGCTGGGCTGCAAGTAACCAATAATATGATCCGTGGTGCGAATGGCGGGACGGGCGCTCTGGCAGGGGGTATTGCCGTTGAAAATTCACCGGCGGCACTGATACAAGCCAATCTGATTGAGGGTCTGACGGGAGGCACGGGTTCCGCGGCAGACGGGATTACGTTGGTTTCCAGTGACGATGCGGTTATGCAGGACAATATTGTGCATGAGGATACGGATGAAACATCCGTCGGCGCAGGCCTGATCGCCTTTCATGTGATCGGGGGCGCCAATGTGACAGATGTGAACAATCTGGTCGTGGATGATAGTCCACCACCACCTCCTCCTCCACCACCACCACCACCACCTCCTCCTCCTCCTGAGGATGACACAGGTGGGGATGACACAGGTGGGGATGACACAGGTGGGGATGACACAGGTGACGATGACACCGGTGACGATGACACCGGTGACGATGATACCGGTGACGATGACACCGATGGCGATGATGGTGATCATGATGACGACGATCACGATCATGGCCATGGCCATGGAAAAGGCCACGGTCATGACAAGGGCCATGGTAAAGGTCATGATAAAGCGCATGATCATCAGGACAATGGCAAGCATCATGCTTACGGACGCACGTTTGACCATCATTCCATAAAACAAAAGGGCTTTGTGTTTAACAAGCTGAAAGGACTCTTTAGCAAGATTTTTGCGTGGTAGTTTTGTCGTAAGATCGTTGTGTGGAATTTTTCACCATAACAAGTCCGGCTGGCGCAGCCGGACTTGTCTTTTCATGAAAGCTTAACTTTCAGATGGCAGGATGGTTGCGGAAAGAGCCAATCTCGGGCATTCTGGGATTGGGTAGGGGTGCCTTTTTCTTTCAAGGGTTTACGGGGGTTATGTAGTCCGGTCATGTATATCAGAAAATCAGTTCTTGCTTTCTGTCTGTCTACCGCTTTGGTATTACCTCATCTGGCACAAGCCGAGACGTTATCTGAAAGCGTTGTGATGGCATTGTCATCGCATCCTTCTATTCAATCCGGCAAGGCGTCCAAGGACGCCGCAGGCGATGCCGTACGGGAACAAAAAGCAGCCTTCTTTCCGACGCTGAGCATGAGTGGCAAGGCTGGCCGTGTGCATGCCGATGATGACACCACACGGGCCAGTGCGGGTGGCGACGCCTATTCTTGGCTGGGGGAAGGTTCCGCAACGCTGACACAGCCATTGTTCACCGGCTTTTCTACGACCAACCGGCTGGCGGCGGCAAAAGAGAGGCATTCCGCAGCGGCGGCAGATCTTGCCGGAACGTCCGAGGGCATCGCGCTCAAGGCCGCGCGGGCGCATTTGAATATGATGCGGACGCGGGAGTTGCTGGATATGGCCAGCCGCAACTTGTCTGAAATCCAGACGCGCCGCGACAGCATAGAGCTGATGGTCAGGGAGGGGGCCGCCGATGAAGCAGAATTGCTGCAGGCGGAGGAGGCCCTGATGGCGGCGCGGACGCGGCGACTTGGTTACGAGGAATCTTTCCGTCAGGCCGAGGCCGATTATATCGAGGCGACAGGGGCTGTGCCATCGGGAAAGATGGAGATCGAATCCGGGACATGGAACAGCATTATTCCGGCAACGGTTGATGACGCCGTGACGCAGGCAGTAAAGTCTAATCCTGCGGTTCTGGCGGCGGATGGCATGGCGGTCGCGCTGGGCAAGGAAGCGGCCGCGGAAAAGGGTGGTATTCTGCCACGCGTGGATGCCGAGCTGTCATATTTGCAAAAAGACCAGGATGATAATCTTGGTGGCGAATTGATGAACAGTCAGGCCATGTTGAAAATGTCGTGGAATTTTTCGACCGGCGGCGGACAATTCGCACGGGTCGCTCAAGGCATGGATCGCCAGCGCGTCGCTATCGCCAGACAGCAGGAGGCCCGCCGTGCAGCCGAGCGTGACGCGCGTCAGAAATTTGTTTCCATGCAGATCGTGGATCAGCAGCTTGCCCTTTATAAGGAGCGCGAGTCGGCGGCACAGAAAATTCTTGGAAATTTCCTCTCGCAATTTGAAGGCGGCAAGCAGACCAACTTGCAGATTATCGGCGCGGAGGCCCGTCTTTTTGACGCCAAATCCGCGCGGACGGATGCTTTTTACCGCAGTTTGCTGGCCCGGTTCGAGCTGTTGACGGCGATGGGGCAGCTGCGGGAGGCTTTTGGCTCCCTTCCTGCTTCTCCTGCACAGACCAGACAAGATGGCTGATCCGGCTGACAGCGCCGCGCAAAGTCCGGCCGTGGATTCAGCGGATAGTTTTGTCGAGGCGCTTGTTTATATCACCGCGCACTTCGGGCATGCACGCTCTGCACCGGCTTTAACGGCGGGGCTTCCTGTTCACAAGACGGGCATGACGCCAAAACTTTTCTGCACCGCCGCGGAGCGCGCCGGTTTCCGCGCCCGGATTTTGAAGAGAGCCGTGGACCGTATTCCGTCCGAGGTTTTGCCTGCCGTGGTGATCCTGAAAAATAAAAAAGCCATGGTGCTGCTGGAAAAACAGGATAAGGGGATGCTCCGGTTATTTGATCCTCTGACGCGGCAGGAGAAGGCTGTTTCCGTGCGTTCTTTAAAGGCGGAATCCAGCGGTTATGCCATTTACATCAAGCCGGAGCATGCCGGGGACGGAAGCGAGGAGAGCGCAGCGCTCTCTCGCCATTGGTTCTGGGGGATTATGCTGGAAAGCCGTGGTCTTTATGGCCGTGTGCTGGTTGCTTCTGTCCTGATCAATCTCTTCGCTCTGACCAGTCCTGTCTACATCATGAATTTTTACAATCGGGTCTTGCCGAATGACGCGGTTGAAACCGGCTGGGTATTGTCCATCGGGGCGGCTTCCGTTTTTATTTTTGATTTTATTATCCGGACGCTGCGGAGTTATTTTGTCGATCTGGCAGGGCGGCGATCGGACATTGTCTTGTCACAGCGCCTCTATAATCAGGTGCTTGACATGAAAATCGGGCAGCGTACCGGTTCTATCGGCTCCTTTGCCAATACGCTGCGCGAATTCGACTCGTTGCGCGAATTTTTTAATTCCGCGACTATGACGGGGCTGGTTGATTTTCCGTTTTCCCTGCTTTTTGTCGCGGCGATCTGGGTGATTGCAGGGGGGCAGATGGCGGCGCTGCTGCTTGCTCTTTATTTGCTTGTGCTGGTGGTGGGTTATTTCATGCAGATCCCCGTACGGCGCAAGGTGCATCAGGCGATGAAAACCGCCGAGCAAAAGCACGGCTTGCTGGTTGAAACCATCTCCGGTCTTGAAACGATTCGCGGCGCCGGCGGGGAGGGGGCCCTGCGGGCGGCTTATAGCCACTCTGCCGCACGTTCGGCGGAATCCGGACAGGCATCGCGCTTTTACTCCGGGCTCAGCGTGAATTTCTCGACCTTGATCCAGCAGGTCTCCGTCGTTTTCCTTGTCATGCTGGGAATGTACCTGATCAAGGATAAGGAAATGTCCGTGGGCGCCTTGATGGCCTGTGTCCTGCTCAGCTCCCGCGCCATTGCGCCGATCGGCATGGTGGCGTCACTGGTGAATAAGTATCATCATGCCAAATCCGCCTATCGGGCGCTGGATGGCGTCATGCGACTGCCTGTGGAGCGGCCGCCGGAAAGAAAGTTTCTGCACAGGCCTGAATTAAAGGGGGCTTTTACCTTTCAGGGAGTGGAGTTTTCCTATCCCCGTACAGGCCGCCCTGTACTGGAAAAAGTCAATTTGCGGATCGCGCCGGGGGATCATGTGGCGATTGTCGGCCGCATCGGGTCGGGAAAAAGCTCGCTTATCAAGCTTCTGGTCAGTTTTTATGAACCGACACGCGGCGTCATTCTGGCAGATGAAACCGATATGCGCCAGATTGATCCGGCGGACTTGCGCCGCAATATCGCCTATATGGGGCAGGATTCCGCCCTGCTCAGCGGGACGGTGCGCGAGAACATCGTCATGGGATGTCCGCATGCGACGGATCAGGCCGTGCTGAAAGCGGCGGAACTGGCCGGCGTGCATGATTTTATACGGCGCCATCCCATGGGGTATGACGCGCCGGTGGGCGAGCGGGGCGAGGGACTTTCCGGCGGACAGCGGCAATCTGTGGCGCTGGCACGTGCCCTGCTGATGGATGTTCCCGTGCTGATCATGGATGAACCGACGAATTCCATGGATGCGGCAACGGAAGAGCGTGTGCTTAAAGGGCTCGAGGAGCATGCGCAGAATAAAACTCTTGTTCTGGTGACGCATAAGCCTGCCTTGCTCCGGTTGGTAAACCGTATTGTCGTGATGGAGAACGGCGCGGTTATTCTTGACGGCCCGCGCGATCAAGTGCTGGCGGCGCTGGCTGCAGGACAGGTTGCGGTGCCGCAATCATGAAAGGGGCAGGTGATGGACAGGAATGACGTTGAATTCATGTCCGAGCTGGAGGGGGCGGCGCATCTGAAGCCGGGTTTTGCCGCGCAGCTGCTCTTGTGGACAATCGCCGCCTTTTTCGCCTGGGCCGTTATCTGGGCGGCGGTGTCTCATGTCGAGGAGCGTGTGCGCGGCATGGGGCAGGTGATGCCTTCCAGCGATATCCAGATCGTGCAGAGTCTGGAAGGGGGCATTCTGACGGATATTCTGGTGACGGAGGGAAGCCGGGTCAGCAAGGGACAGGAGCTGCTGCGCATTGACGATATCCAGTTTGCTTCGGAAGGGCGCGGCATCGAGGCGCAAATGATGGGGCTGCAGGCCAAACAGGCGCGGCTGAAGGCGGAGGCAACCGGACAGGACTTTGCACTGGACGAAGCGCTGACGAAAAAATATCCCGATATTGCCGCCAACGAGGAGAAGCTCTATCGCTCGCGTCTGGCGGAGCTGAAAACAGCGCTGGCCATTATTGATGACGAGGAGCGCGCGGCCTCTGCCAATCTTTCCGAGATCAAAGCCAGTATCGGGAAATTCTCCAGAAGCAAGGAGCTGCTACAGCAGGAACTGTCGATCGCTCGCCGTCTGGTGGAGAAAAAAGCGATGCCGGAAATAGAGAAGTTGCGTCTGGAACGCGAACTGAACGAGGTCTCCGGCAACCTCTCCAGCGCCCATCAATCGCAGCAATCCCTTGAGGCGCGGTTGAGCGCGGCGCGCCGGAAAAAGGATGAAAAGACCGGAGCGCTGCGGTCGCAGGCACTGGGCGAGTTGAACGACGTTGAAGCGAAAATTGCCGCTATCGGCGAGAATCTGAAATCCGTCGAGGACAAGGTGCGCCGGACCGGTATGAAATCGCCGGTGGACGGAATCGTTCATCGTCTTCATGTCAAAACTGTCGGCGGCGTCATCCAGCCGGCGCAAAAGCTGGTTGAAATCGTTCCGGTCGCGGATGATCTGATGATCCGTGCCAAAATCAGCCCGGCTGATGTGGCCTTTTTAAAGCCGGGGCAGGCCGTGCGGGTCAGCATCACGGCCTATGATCCGCAGATTTACGGCACACTGGAAGGCAAGCTGGAGCGGATTGGCGCGGATACGGTCGAAGACGGCGAGGGGAACGTCTTTTTTGAAATCGATGTCCGGACCGCAAAGAATTATCTGGATTCAGACACGGCGCCATTGCCGATCGCTCCCGGCATGGTGGCGGAAACAGATGTCATTGTCGGCAAGCGGACCATTCTGACTTATTTGATGAAGCCGATTCTGCGCGCCAAAGACCGCGCGCTGACTGAGAAATAAGGACGGAGAAGCAAACGGTGCGCTTTTTAACGCAGAGATGGGCACAGGTTTTGTTGCTGCTGCTGTTGCTGGCGGGAGCGCTTGTGCTGCGGGTGCAGGAGCCGTCCTCCATCAAGCGGCTGCGGAACGTGACCTTTGACACCTATAACCGTATTTTGCCGCGGGCCCCCGGGGAGGGGGTCGTCGTTGTAGATATCGACGAGGAATCCCTGAAAAATTACGGGCAGTGGCCGTGGCCGCGGACACAGCTGGCGGAGCTGGTCACCAGACTGACGGAGATGGGCGCAAAGGTTATCGCTTTCGATATGGTCTTCGCCGAGCAGGACCGAACCTCGCCGCCTCTGGTTGCCAGAACGCTGCGCAACGATCCGGAGATGCAGGATGTCGCGGAAAAGCTGGCCGCCCTGCCGGAGAACGAAATTGTCTTTGCCGAGGCGATCAAGAAATCCGGTATTGTCGTGACAGGGTTTGCTGCCGCGGATCAGCAGGTCAACTCCCTGCCGGTAAGAAAGGCCCTTGGCCTTGTCGGGATACCGCTTGATCTGGTCATGAGATTTGGGTCTTTTGCGACAACGCTTCCAATCCTGTCCAAAGCGGCACGCGGAAATGGCTCTTTTACCGCTGCTCCGGAGGAAGACGGAGTCATCCGCAATGTCAGTTTGCTGATCGGCTATCGCGGAGACGGTAACAAGGGGGAAATTTACCCATCCCTGTCTCTGGAGGCGTTGCGGATCTATCTTGGCACGCAGGCCTATAAGGTCGGCGTGTGGCGTAACAAGGGTTTTAGTGGTATCATGGATATTTCCATGATCGGTAAAGATGGCCGGACGGTGACAATTCCAACGGATAGCGCCGGTCGCATTCCCGTCTATTACGCCGGTCACCGCAAGAATCTTTATATTCCGGTCTGGCGGGTTCTGACGGGGCATATAAATCCGGACCGTATCAGGGACAAGATTGTTTTTGTCGGCACGTCCTCCATCGGGTTGAAGGACCTACGAAGCTCGCCGCTGGATGCAGTTGTTCCGGGGGTGGAAATCCATGTCGAGATCGTCGAGCAGGCTCTGCAGGGAAAGTATCTGCATTCCCCTGCGTTCTTGAACGATCTTGAATTGGTTGCCACGGGGATCATCGGTCTGGTCATTATTTTCGCTTCGCCGTTCATGAGCGTGATGATGCTGGCATTGCTGGTGAGTGTCACGATCGGCGGCGGCGCCATGGGAGCCTTTTATGCTTATCAGGTCCATGGCTATCTGCTGGATCCGGTATATCCGGGACTGACGATTCTGCTGGTGTTTATTGTCTCTTCCGTCTTCAATAGCCTGCGGACGGAGATGGAGAAAAAGGCGGTGCGGCAGGCCTTCAGCCATTATATTTCTCCGGTGCTGATGGAGGAACTGGCCGCTGATCCGGAAAAGCTGAAGCTGGGCGGGGAGGTGCGCGAGGTCTCGGTGATGTTCACCGATATCCGCAATTTCACGACGATTTCCGAATCGATGGATCCGGCGGAGCTCATTAAGATGATGAATGACTTTCTCACGCCGATGACCTCCTGTGTGCTGGAAAGCCGCGGCACGGTCGATAAATACATGGGCGATGCGATGATGGCCTTCTGGAACGCGCCGCTGGATGATCCGGACCATGCCCGCCACGCCTGCGCCGCCGCCTTGCAGATGGTGCAGGGCCTGAAGCCGGTCAATGAAAACCTGAAAGCGAGTGCGGAAAAACAGGGCCGGGTTTTCCATGAACTGCGCGCGGGCATCGGCATCAATACCGGACGGGCCTCCGTCGGCAATATGGGGTCGAAACAGCGCTTCGCCTATTCCGCGCTGGGCGATACGGTCAATCTGGCTTCGCGGCTGGAAAGCCAGACCAAGGGCTACGGCATCACGATCATGATTTCCGCCGCCACGCGCGCGCAGGCGCCGGAATTTGCGGCGGTGGAAATCGATCTGCTGACCGTCAAGGGCCGGACCGAACCGGAGCGCGTCTATACGCTGCTGGGCACGCCGGAGGAAGCGGAAACGCCGGAATTTACGGCTTTTGCCGCCCGCCATGCGGAGATGCTGGAGGCCTATCGTGCGCAGCGTTGGGATTCTGCCTTGCAACTGGCGGAGGAATGCAAAACTCTGCGGCCAGATCTTTCCGGTTTATACAAGCTTTACGCCGAGCGCGTGGCCCACTGGAGGCAAAACCCGCCGCCCGCCGACTGGGCGGGCGTTTGGGTGGCCAAGGAAAAGTAGGCCAAATCAAACCAGCAGTGTCTGAACACCGTCTACGCTTGTTCCTTGGTTTATCACCAAGGTAACGGCTACACCATTGGAAGCCGTTCCGGTCAGGGTGAGGGCTGAATTTGTTCCCGCCACGCTAAGATCCGTTCCGCCGGGGAGGGGGTTCAGTCCTGTCTGGACAAGATTAAGATATCCGGTAGTTCCAGGCGTGGCTTGAATCGTCAGCATATGGTTGGCATCCGTCATTGCAAAAATATCATCCAGATTCAAGGTGACGGTCGATCCGTTTCCAAGGGATAGATATTCTATGTTCTTAATCTTTCCGTCAGCGACCGCGGTAAAGTCGATATTCATGGTGCCATAATCTCCGATACTCAACGTGTCCCCCAATGATGGGCTAGGATTCGTTCCACCATCAATGAACATAAAATTTGAGTTCGCGATTTTTATTTTGTCCTCGCCATCTCCAGCCATGACTATATCTCCCGTAGATACGCCATAAATTTGGTCATAGCCGTCGCCGGCAAAAATTGCGCGGGGACCTGCCGCAATGCCGGGAAGGGATATGTGTGACCCATATAAATCAGTTTCCGGACCCGCAGTGCCGATCAGGACGGCAGAGGCAGTGTCAGTCAGAACATGTCCGTCTGTTAAAGGGGTAGACGCAATGGTTTGTCCCATCCCATCTACGGCTAGAATTTTGAATTGGATATTATTGTTGATAGCCGCGTTCATTGCCAGTGGGTTTACAAGTGTAATTGAACCCGTGCTGGAGTTAAATGAAAATAGAACTTCTCCGCCGCTACTCATCATATCATGAGGGTTAGGTGTTCCACTGTTGGGGCCAACATATCCGTTTCCGATAACATTTCCACTGGTCGCCAGATATGATGCGTTTCCGTTGATGGTATAACTGAGTTCGAAATGATGTGCTCCGACAAAGTTTTTCAGGTTTGCAAAGGCGACAGTGTCTCCGATATTCCAGTTGGTGCCCAGTAATCTGATTCCATCGTCACCTTGAAATAGCGGTGTGCCATTCAAGTATTTCGAACTCCATATAAAATCAAGAAATGGGTCCGGTGGCGGGTTTGTGTTTGTTGCCCCGCTTAATGTCGTGTCCCCTGATGGCGGTGGCGGGGGCGGCGGCGGCAGGAAGGTCACCGTTCCGCCCGGCGGCGGGGGGGGCGGCAGGAAGGGGTTCGTCGTCGTGCCAAAGGTCGTGGTGGTGCCGGTAAAGGTCGTTGTTTCTCCGGGCGGCGGGGGGGGCGGCATCAAGATGGTTTCCGTTCCCGGCGGCGGTGGCGGCGGGGGCAGGGCCGTTTCCTGTGCCGGCGCTGTCTCCACTGTTCCCGTTGTTTCTCCGGCTGTTCCCTCTGTTGTCGGCTGGTTCTCGGTGACAGGCGCAACGGGCGCCTCCGGCGCAGTCTGTGTTTCAGGCGCGGTCGTCGCCTCGGGGGCTGCAGTATCGCCGCCGGTTGTTGCAGCACCGCTAACCGCTTCAAAGGTCGATGGGGCGACGCCGGAAACGGCATTATAAGTCTGCATGAAGCTTTGCGCCGAGATTTGCCCGATATTGTCGGGGGCCGTCTGATAGCTGGACAGGACTGCGGTTTCAAAGCTGTTACTCAATTCCAGCGTACCGCCGCCATTGTTCAGGACAATGGCGCCGTCGATGATGGTGATCGTGCTGTCCTCGCCCGCAGGGTTGATGTCGCCGGCCACGACTGTGCCGCGGATCCCGATGGAGCCGACAGGGGTTTCAATGTTGACGCTGCCGGGATCATTCTTGCCGACAAGGCCGCTGGTATAGACGAAAACCCCCTGCATCATGGAAAACAACGTGCTGCCGGACTGGTCGGCGGTATTGTAAATATACTCGTCGATAGAAAGCCGCGCATTTTCACTGAGGGCGAAGGTGGTGTTGTCGATGAACAGCAGGTTGACAGCGCCGTCTGCGGAAGTTTCGATCACATCGCCGGGATAGATGGGGGTGCCGATTTCGGCGGGGACGCGTGTGCCATCGGCGCGGACGATCGTCGCATCGCCGATTGTTTCTGTTACCTGACCGGCAGGGCTGGCGTCATTCGCCGTTACCGTATTGGCGGCATATTCGCCGATATGCTGGGGCGGGAGAAAGGCGTCGACCATCTCGGGAGAAAGATGCGCGCCATCCGCAGTGTCGATATCCGGCGGCGGGTTCTGCGCGAAATAATCCCTGATGATGACGGTTTCGCCCGCGGGAGAAGTCAGGAGGAGATCCGCCCCGTCACGGTGGAATGCGGCATTGGCGACAAATTCACCGCTTTGCAGTTCAACAGGTGTTCCGGCACTTGCCTGGATTTCCAGGACGGGCGTATTGTCTGATGACATGCTTTTTCTCCCCAAAAAGAACCCTTTAACAGTATAAGGCGCGTGCAGGCTCATGCACAGCTCTGTTCCCCATCTTTTCATTATAGGATCAAAAACTTAAGCAATTACGAAAAATTGATAAAAAAGTAGTTATTTGTGACTTATTTAAAATATTGAAATATATGGTTTTTTCAGGGAATGGCCGGTGGTTGCCATTCGGCAACGAATTTTTTTGCTTCTTCAAGGGGCATGGGGCGGGCGAACCAGTAGCCTTGGCACTCCTCGCAGCCAAGGCTGCGGACAATGCCAGCCTCTTCGGCGGTCTCGATCCCTTCCGCGATGACCTTCATGTTGAGATTGCGGGCGAGGGCGATGATGGATTTGACAAGAACAAAGCTGGCCTCGTGCGTGCTCATGGCGCGGATAAAGCTCTGGTCGATCTTGAGTGTGGTAATCGGAAAGTAGTGCAGATAGCTCAATGAGGAATAACCCGATCCGAAATCGTCAATGGAAACCTTGACGCCGTGGGCCCGGCATTTTTCCAGCGCGTCTTTGGATTTTTCCGGCGTTTCCATGAGCAGGCTTTCGGTGATTTCCAGATGGATTTGCTCTGGTGGCGTGGCATGGCGCGTCAGGGTATCGCGGACATGATCGAAAAAGTTGCCATCCGAGAAATCCTTGACGGAAAAGTTGACGCTCATAAAGGGCGGGCTTTTGGTGACAAGGGCTGGGCTGGCGGCAGCGGTCAGGGCGCGGATGGCATCGCAGGAAACGCCCAGAGCCCAGCGCGACATTTCTGTGATAAAACCGCTTTCTTCAGCAATGGGGATAAAAATACCCGGTGCAATCAGGCCTTTTTCCGGGTGTCGCCAGCGCATCAGGGCTTCGAATCCCGCGATTTTTATGTTTTGCAGGTCGATGATCGGCTGATAGAAAAGCGTCAGTTCGTCTTTCGCCAATGCGGATTTCAGCTCGTTATTGATCTTGATGGCAGAGAGGGCCGTATCATGAATATTTTCGCTCTGTTCTTGTCCCTCCAGCAGCTGTGAGGGCGGAAAATTGATAAATTGCGTCCGCCCCATCAGGTCGCGGTAACGGGCCATGACGACATGCATGATCATTTTAACGATGGCATCGGCACTATCGACGCGGCGCGAGAAGTCTTCGCGGCTGATAGAAATGACGGTACAGTCTTCCAGCGCGCGGATCGTGGCGGTACGCGGCTTGTCATCGATCATCGCCATTTCGCCGATAATAGAGCCTGCGCCGCGGGTGCCGATCTGGATCGTCTGGTTTTCGCGCTGGACAAGAATTTCAACCGTGCCGCTATCAATAACATAGGCGCAGTCGCCAGTTTGCCCTTCCTGCATCAGGGTTTCCCCGGCTCTGAATATTTTCTTATCAGTTCCAGTCATAACTCATCCCTTTTCCCCTGTTTACTCTA
Source organism: uncultured Rhodospirillaceae bacterium (assembly GCA_964458415.1). Classification (GTDB taxonomy): domain Bacteria; phylum Pseudomonadota; class Alphaproteobacteria; order Micavibrionales; family UBA2020; genus CAYWIT01. The sequence goes on along the minus strand of CAYWIT010000012.1, from coordinate 22,319 downwards.
TAGGGGGAGGGTTAAGAAAATGATAATAAATGGCGCTGTGGCGGAAAATATTACGTGAATCTGGGCGAATTAAGGCTAGTCAGCAGGGCTGAAACTTTCCTAGAATGGAGGGATAAATTTTAGGGGTGTTTATGAGTCTTCTCGATATATTCATTCTTTATCTGGCCTTCCGGGCGAAACAAGTCATTTGTGACTTTTTTTTGCAAACCTCGTGGATGGCCAACGTCAAAGGGAGCCCTTTCAACATGGGCGGGGCTACGGCGCTCAGCATGCATGCGGGCATACATGCTTCTTTTACGCTGCTGCTGATGCTGATTTTTGCGCCGCTGTTGTGGTGGCTGGCACTGGTCGATTTTCTGGTTCATGCCGGTATTGATAAACTGAAAGCCTATATCACGAACAGCAAGGGATGGACCTATAAGGACAATCAATACTGGTGGGCCTTTGGACTGGACCAGGAGGCGCATAACCTGACGCATCTCGCTTATATCGTCATTATTGTCATTTCTTCCGGCGCACCGCTCAATTAACACCGCCTTGCAGCCACAGAGAGGCTGCCTTTTGCAGATAGACGATCCCGATGAGCATCAGGGCAATTTGCGTGGCTTTGTAAAAGTGGTGGTCGCTGATACGCTCCAGTAAATGCTTTGACAGGGCCGTTCCTGAAAGGGCCGCCAGAGGAACGAACAGAAACAGCCAGGGCGCAATCCCGTCAATGGCGGCCTCCAGTGTTGAAACCAGAAATCCGAAATAGATGAATTTGGCGAAGTGGGATATGGACTGTGACGCAGCCTTGGTGGCGACGACGGCGTGACGACTGAGCTTGCGGTTCTGGAAGAACAGATCGAGGACTGGCCCCGACACTCCGGCGGATAGCTGCAACCCTGTGACGGTCAGTCCGCAAAGAAAGGCTTGTGCGGGCTTGGTAAAGTCCAGCCGGAGTTTTTTTGGCAGCAAAAATGTCAGGAACGGCATGATTCCCAAAATAAGAAAGAGAATGAATTTGTCCGGCACAAGGGCGAGGCTTGCAAATCCGCCAAAAGTGACAGCGAGACCGGCGCCGTAGTAGCCAAGGCCCGTTCCATGAATATGCCGTCTGTGGATAATGGCGCGGCTGGTGTTGGCGAAAAATTGCGAAATGGAATGCAGGATCATGGCTTGCTGCACCGGGAGCAGCCAGGCCAGCAGGCCCATCAGCACCATACCGCCCGCCATGCCGAGAATGCCGGAGAGAATGGAGGTAATGAAAACGCCGGTCAGAATGATGGAAGCTGTGAAAAGGCTCATGGCCTTGTATAGCGGAGAGGGGGAGATAAAAAAAGTCCGGAGAACCTTTTAAGGGATCCTCCGGACAAACGGCGGTAATAGAGGGTGTGTAACACCTTTATAGAAAAAACCGATTCCTTTGGCAAGGGAAAAATGCACAAAACTTAAAAAAAAATGAAGATTTTTGTAATCAATGCATTATTAATGCTAAATATTGGTAATTATATTACAAAATAGAGTTATGAGAATAATTCTCATTTTAATCTGGTTTGCCCCCGTCAGCCTTATTGTTTTTTAGCTTTTCTGCAGCCATGCCGGAATATTGTCATCGGCAATAAGGTCTTGGATGCCGCGCCTTGACCGGATGATGTCGGCCTTTTTGCCGTGGATCAATACCTCTGCCGCGAGAGGCCGCGTGTTATAGCTGGAGGCCATGACCGTGCCATAGGCGCCGCTGTTCATGAGCGCCACGATGTCGCCCTGCTGCATTTGCTGCAGGGGTTCCCCTGCCAGAAAAGTGTCCCCGCTTTCGCAGACCGGGCCGACAATATCATAGCGGGTTTTGCGGCCACCGGTTTGCCGTGCCGGAAGCGTCTGATGATAGGCGTCATATAGCGCGGGCCGCAACAGGTCGTTCATCGCGGCATCAATAATGAGAAACTTTTTTTTGCCGCTGTCTTTGATGCGGATCACGCGGGAGAGCAGAATGCCCGCATTGCCGACGATGGAGCGGCCGGGTTCGAGGATCACATGCACATCGAGCGGGAGGATAATGTCCCGGATGAGCAGGGCGTAGAGGTTGAGGTCGGGGGGCGTTTCATCACGATAGGAAATGCCGATGCCACCGCCGAGATCGACACGGGAAATAGTGTGGCCTTCGGCGCGGAGCTGCAAGACCAGATCCGCTACGCGGCGATAGGCCTTTTTAAAGGGAGCAAGGGAAGTAAGCTGCGATCCGATATGAACGGCAACCCCCGTTGCGGCGATTCCTTTCATACGCGCGGCCTTGCGGTAGAGCGTGGCTGCCTTTTGGATATTGATGCCGAATTTATTGTCTTTTTTTCCAGTCGTGATTTTGGCGTGTGTTTTGGCATCGACATCGGGGTTGACGCGGATCGCAATGTTGACGGTCTTTTTCTGCTGTTGCGCGATTTTTGCGATCAGGGCCAGTTCATCCTCGGATTCGACGTTGATCTGCAGCAAGCCAAGACGGATAGCGGCAGCCAGCTCTTCTGCCGTTTTGCCGACGCCGGAGAAAACAATTTTTTCCGGAGTGATGCCGGCGGCCAGCGCCCGGGCCAGCTCTCCGCCGGAAACAATGTCGGCTCCAGCACCTTGTCGTTGCAGCAGACGCAAAATCGCCTGATTGCTGTTTGCCTTGCAGGCGTAGCAAATGGTAAAGCTTTCGCGCCGCATGACACGGAGCAAGGCTTGTTCGTAAGCACGGTAATTCCGGATGATTTGTTCCGCCGAATAGCAATAAAGAGGGGTGCCGAATTTTTCAGCCAGAACGGGGAGCGGCATGTCTTCCACATGTAACAGGCCGTTTTTATAGCCGATGTGATCCATTTAGCGGATATACCTGTGCGGGTTCGGGTCTGTAGAGGGCTCCGGATAGGCGCGTGGGAACTGGTCTTTCTCCTCACCTTGCGGCGGGCTGACGTCTCCTGGCTTGATTCCGCAGCCGGAGAGCAGCAGCATGAGGCAAAGCGTCGTGGAAATTAATCTCATGGTGCAAACCCTTCCGATTTCGTATAGCCTGTCAGAAAGCATTCTGGAGGGTCAATCTATGATGGTAAAGCCTCATTTTCAGATATTAATCGTTCTTGTGGCGGCTTTGATATCTTATGGCACGCTGCGGGCTGTCCAGACGCCCTCCATCCCGGATAGGGAAAATATCGAAGCGCCCTGGTTTTTGTTCGAGGCCTATTTTTATAACGCGGCGGGACAGAAAGTTACATTGGCGGATTTTCAGGACAAGGTCGTTCTGGTCAATCTCTGGGCAACCTGGTGCCCGCCCTGCGTGGTAGAGCTGCCGTCACTGGACACACTTCAGGCAAAGCTGCGGGACAAGCCCTTCAAGGTGGTGGCGATTGCCATGGATCGTTCCGGTGTATTGCCCGTGCAGGGTTTTCTTGCCGGACGGGGCATCGAATTGCTGGATGTCTATTGGGACAAGGATCGCCAGATTCCGCTGAAGTGGCCGTATTCCGGTTTGCCGGCCAGTTTCCTGCTTGATCGCGGCGGGCGGGTCGTAGCCCGCTATGACGGCCCGCAGGAATGGCATCAGGGTGAAATCTATGATCAGATTGTCTCGCTGTTACAATAGCAATTCTTTTATCGCGCCAGTTTTTCATGGCGAATGCCCGTGCCGTGATTGAAGCCGGGGGCGGCAAGGTGCGGATCATCAATTTTCTGCATCTGAACCAGGGCCTTGACCTCGCTGGCGTCAAGCGTTTCTTTTTCCATCAGTTCATGCGCCAGAATATGCAATTGGTCTATATTCCGTGTCAGCACCTGCGTCATAAACTGTTCGGCATTGTCGATTTTATCCTTGATCAGGCGGTTGATCGTTTTTGCGGTTTCCGGATCCGCATCCAGCGTACCGTAAGCTGTTCTGCCGTAATGCACCATGCCCAGTTCTTTTGACATGCCAAGTTCGGTTATCATGCGCGCGGCAGTTCTGGTGGCCGACTGGATATCGGCGGAGGCGCCGCCAGTTACCTTGTCGTCGCCGAAAATCAGGCGTTCAGCCACGCGTCCGGCAACGGCGATGCGGATATGCGCCTCCATCTGGCCGACGGTGCCTTGCAATCCTTCTTCCCGCGGCAACCATGCGGCGTGTCCGCCGGAATTTCCGCGCGGGACAATCGTGACCTTGTGGAGCGGCGGCGCGGCGGGCTCGTGCAGCATGGCCAGAACATGGCCGGCTTCATGATAGGCGGTCAGCGCTTTTTGCTCCGGATCTGTTGAAACTTTTCCGGCCAGCCCCATGACGACCTTGTCGATGGCTTCACGGAAATCGACCTTGGAGATCTTGTCGCCGTTGCGACGGGCGCAGAAGATCGCGGCTTCGTTGACGATATTGGCCAGATCGGCGCCGGAGAAACTGGGAGTGGCGCGGGCGACTTCGGTCAGTTTGAGATCGGGGGAAAGCGGTTTGTCCTGCGTGTGGACTTTCAGGATTTCCGAGCGGCCTTTGACATCGGCCAGCCCGACGGTGACCTGACGTGTGAAACGTCCGGGGCGCATCAATGCCTTGTCAAGGAGTTCGGGGCGGTTGGTGGCACCCAGAACAATAATGTTGTGGTCCTTGGTGAAGCCGTCCATTTCGGTCAGGATCTGGTTGAGGGTCTGTTCGCGTTCGTCGTTGCCGCCACCGCCTTGTCCGTTGCCGCGTTGCTTGCCGATGGCGTCGATCTCATCGATAAAGATAATGGCGGCGGCTTTTTCCACCTTCTGCTTGCGGAACAAAAGCTTGTCTGTCAGCGTGCGTTTCTTGATTTGCGGGGATTTTGCCGCATCAAAAAGAGCACGGACGCGTGCAGCGCCGGTGCCGACAAAGACCTCGACAAATTCAGATCCCGAGATGGAATAGAAGGGCACGCCCGCCTCGCCGGCGACGGCGCGAGCCAGAAGGGTTTTTCCTGTTCCGGGCGGGCCGGAAAGAAGAATGCCGCGCGGAGATTTTGCGCCAAGCTTTTCAAATTTTTCCGCGTTTTTAAGAAAATCGACAACTTCCTGTACTTCGTATTTGGCATCGTCTGCGCCGGCAACGTCCTTGAAGCGGGTTTTGTTGTTTTCTGGATCTACCGGCGTGAGGGATTTTTTAATGCTTCCGGTACGGTTGCCCATTTGCTTTTTAATCATATATTTCGTGGACCAGACGATCAGTCCGCCGATCACCAGCAGGAACCCGAGGGGAGATTCGATAACCTTGCTTGTCAGATCCCAGGCTTTGCCGGCGATTGCGCCAAGCGTGCCAAGAACTGTCGGTGGAGCTGCTTTTTCCGGGGGGGCAGCCTCTTCCGTTTTGGGCTGTGGCGCTGCCGGAAAGGAAATATCGATGATATTGTCCTTGAGCGCATCGTGGATGGCATCTGGCGACAGGATTACGCGGGCCTCTGTTTTGGCTGTTTTTCCATCTTCGTTTTTGTGGTAGCCGGTGACATGTTCACGGTGGATTTCTGCGGCGGAGAAGTAGCCTTTCCGGGAGAGCAACACAAAATCGCCCCAGTTGATGGTAACGGCACCGGTTTCTGTGGAGACGGTGACGGCAGACGCTGTCGTTGTTTCTGAGGCCGTTTCGGCGGCTTGGACGTTGAATTGGGCGGCCAGCGCCAGTGTGCTGACCGCGGCTAGTTTTTTGTAGAAGGATGTTGTTTTCGCGTCCATGTGTATATTCCCCTGAAATTTCGCAGCCTCTTCGGGCTTTTGGATTACGATTCGTCGTAACCATGCGTACTAATTTAACATAAAGTTAATTTTTTACAATATTATATTATGAATAATAATGGCCGTGCCTATCATTCTATCGGGGACATGTTATTAATTTATCTAACATTTACAATATATTATGCTTAATCCAGCCGGAAATTTTCTCCGTCAGGAGGGCGGTGTCGCCACTGACAAGGATGACTTTTTGCCGGTTTGTTGTGCCGGAAATCAGGGTGAATGACGATTTCGGCAGGCCCCATGTCGCGGCCAGCAGGGCGAGCAGGGCCTGATTGGCCTTGCCGTCTTCAGGCACGGCATTGACGCCAATCTTCAGGGCAGTTTTTCCTTCGCCGACATCCATCAGTCCTGTAACGCCGGGTTGTCTTGCCCCCGGTGTCAGGCGCACCTGTACGGTGACTCCGTCTTTATGCGGCTTAAGGGGCATGCGGTCCGCCAAGGCCGGTCTGGGTTATCAGGCCATAGACAAACAGGCCGATCCCTGCCAGCAGCAGCAAAGTCATAAAAGTGACAAGAACGATCATCTTACGCATGTGGCATTGCCCTTTTTTTCAGGCTATGCTTAGCACAAAGGACAAGGCCTTGGAAACACTGACGATAAGCATGGCAGAGGAAGACGCCGGACAGCGGCTGGACAAAGCGCTGGCGGCGCGGGATATCGGTTTTTCGCGCGCCCGCCTGCAGGCTTTGCTGGAGCAGGGCTGCGTCATGCGGGACAGCATTGTTTTCACGGAGGCTTCCTACAAGGTCAAGGCGGGCGAGGTCTTTGTGATTACAGTGCCGCCTGCGGTGGAAGCCCTGCCCGTCGCGCAGGATATCGCGCTTGACATCGTATACGAGGACAAGGATTTGCTGGTGATCAACAAGGCGCCGGGCATGGTCGTGCATCCGGCTGCCGGAAATTATGACGGGACGCTGGTCAATGCGCTACTGGCTTACTGTGGTGACGGGCTGTCTGGTATCGGGGGAGTCAAACGTCCGGGGATTGTGCACCGGCTGGACAAGGAAACATCTGGGCTGATGGTGGTCGCCAAGAACGATGCGGCGCACCGCGGGCTTTCGGCGCAATTATCCTCCCGTACCCTGAAGCGGGTTTATCATGCCATTGTCTGGGGCAATGTGACCCCTGCTGCCGGACGGATCGAAACACAGATCGGACGCAGCAAGACCAATCGCCAGAAAATGTCCGTCCTGCAGGGCGGTGGCAAGGATGCGGTGACGGATTACAAGGCGTTGGAGAAATTCGGCATGATTGCCAGCCTTGTCGAATGCCGGCTGCAAACCGGGCGGACGCACCAGATTCGCGTGCATATGGCGCATATCGGGCATTGGCTGATCGGGGATCCAGTCTATGGACGCGCCTCGGCCCAGAAATTTTTGCGGACATTCAAGGTGCCGGAGAAATTGTCGCAGGCGTTATTGTCTTTTCCAAGGCAGGCTTTGCATGCGGCACAGCTTGAATTTATCCACCCGATCAGTCAGAATAAGGTTTCGCTGAAAGCGGAAGCTCCCGCGGATATGAAAAAACTGGTGGAGCAGCTCCGAAAGCATGAAGGATGAGGTAACGATGTCAGACCCTACGAGTATCAGGTCTTCTTTTTCTACGGCACAGATGCATAAGGGCGAGGAAGTCAGCCTGAGCGAACTTGCCCCCGGCTTGCACCGTGTTCTGGTGGGCGTGGGTTGGGATGCCCCTGAAAAAGAGGAGGGGTTTGATGTGGACATCGACGTCAGCGCGTTTTTGCTGAACCGTGACGGGCGGGTTCGTCGCGATACCGATTTTGTTTTCTACAATAATCTGGAGACAGAGGACGGCCTGATCCGCCATCTGGGCGACAATACCTCCGGTGATGGCGACGGCGATGACGAAAAGATTGAAATCAATCTGGAGGCGCTGCCTTTTGACATCGAAAAAATAGCTTTCGCCGTGACCATGCATAATGCCGAAGAGCGCCACCATAATTTTGGCATTGTCAAGAACGCCTATATCCGCATCGTCAATCTGGATACCGGCGATGAACTGGCACGCTTTGACCTGACGGAGGATGCTTCCGCCGATAACGCTATTTCATTTGGCGAACTGGAGCGTGATGGCGTCAACTGGAAATTCCGGGCGGTTGGGCTGGGCTCTAACGGAGGATTGTACAAGATCTCCCGGGAGTTCGGCGTCAATGTTGCGCCCAATTAATCCTTTTTGACCAGCAGTTTTTCCTGCACCAGTTGTGCCAGCAGCAGATCAAGCCGCAGGCTGCTTTCGGCCTGGAGCGCCGTTTCTGCCGCGAAGGCAAAGCCGGGGTTTAATTGCAGGTATTCAAGAAACTTATAGCCGCCCTCGGTCAGGGACCAGACGACGATTTTTGTTTCCGCGCGGTAAACGGCAATGAAGGTTTCTTCCGGCCTGATTTCAAGGCCGGTCAGTTTTTCTCCCTCATCGGTGATGCGTGACCAGAGCGTGTCCACAGGCCAGCCGGAACGCAACAGCCGCAAGTGGGGCTGCAGGAAAAGTTTCATATTGAGAGGGTCCGCAATGGCGGCAAGATCATCCGCCGTGACCGGAGGAAGGCGTGAAGAGAGATAGGCTTCATGCGCCGCCCATTCCAGCCTTGCGACATCGGGCACATAGGCATAGGAACGCAGGGTCTGGATATGTTCCAGAAATGCGGGAAACGCGCCGCCATAGTCGTTCATGTCGCCGCTGGCCGGAGGAAACGCGGAGATGAAGGCACGGGCGGCACCTTGCATAAAATCCTTGCCCAGCAGCAGGGCGGTAACCGGATAGAGGCCGAGAAGCAGATCACGGAGAATGAATTGCGTGTTGTTTTTATAAACCTGCAGGCGGTCTTCGGCAGAAAAGCGGTCATCTCCTGCAATGGGGAGCGTTGCAGGCACCGGTTCCGCTTGCACAAGCGTTGCGATGAAATTTTTTTGCAATTCAGGCAGCTTTGGCATGGGCAACCTTTTTACGGAGAGCGTCCGCCTTGCGGGCCTCTCCGATCAGGACGGAAAGCGGGGGCAGATCGTTATCCCATTCGATCAGCGTCGGGATATCCCCCAGATGACGCAGGGCATGCGCATACAAATTCCAGACCTCTTCACAGACAGGATTGTTATGCGCGTCTATCAGCAGATCGTGCCCCTGAACGGTATTGGGCTGGTATCCGGCAAGGTGAATTTCCTGCACGAGGCCGCGCGGAATCTCGTCGATGTAGATTTCCGGGGAAAATCCGATATTGCGGGCGCTGACATAGACATTATTGACATCGAGAAGAAGGCTGCAACCCGTAGAGGCGCAGAGCGCGACCAGAAAAGCAGGCTCCGGCATTTCCGCTCCGGTGAAGGCGAGGCAGGCGGAAGGGTTTTCAATCAGGATCGCGCGGCCCAGCGCGTCTTGTGCACGGCTGATGTTTGCTGCGGCAAGGTCAAAGGATTCTTTTGTCAAGGGAAGCGGGAGTAGATCCGGCACGGCAATTCCGTTGAAGCGGTTCCAGGCAAGATGTTCGGAAACAAAGACCGGATTGACGTCATTTACCAGCTCTTTCAGTTTTTGCAGGTGCTCTGTCGAGACGCCGTCGGCAGAGCCAAGGGATAGGCCCACGCCATGCAGACTGACGGGATAGTCTTCCCGGAGTTTCATGAGGTATTCGTAGGGGATGCCGCCTTTGCGGAAATAATTCTCGCTATGCGCTTCCAGAAATCCGACGGAAGGCTTTTGCTGCAGGATATCCTCAAAGTGAGGCGCGCGCAGGCCGATGCCCGAGGGGCGATCCGGAAGTTCAGCGGCGGTAGTTTTTATAGTCATGTTTTAATTCTTTTTTGTATCTGCGCGGAAAGGAACATCTTGACAAGATGGTCAATCGAGACTTTCCCGCTACCGAAGGCTATAACATTTCCCGTGCAGAGCATCCAGTATAAATGTTCGGCTGTTCCGGGGTAAGTGAATATAAGGATGGTAGGATGCTCCTCCTAAAAAAAGCCGGAATCCGGAATTTTCGGATTCCGGCTTTTCTGGAGAAGAGCGCTTAGTGCTGCTCTTCCATCATCATTGTGTTATCTTTTGCCCCCTCTGCCGGAGCAAGGCTGCCGTTAACAAGTTTTTCGCAAAGGCCTTTGGGTGTCATGACCCATTCAGCGGCATCGCCATCTTTTGCTGCATGGCCAGCGCAGGAATGTGCATTGGAGCCGCAGTCGTTCTTTCCGGCTTTGACAACGCCATAGCATTTTTCGTTTGCTGTTTCTGCAGCCTGTGCTGTTTGTGCAACCGCGAGGCTGAGGATGCCGGCAAGGGCAGTGGCGGTCAGGATTTTTGTCGTTTTCATCGGGTGTTCTCCTTGGTTAAATAAAAATGCCAACAGGCACAGGGTATTCGCCAGCGCTTCAAAAAGGTTTCACTTTTGTCAAAATTTTTTCAAAACGGGCAGATTGCGCGCCAGAATGAGCCCGAGCAGCGTGATACCGATGACAGGAATGAAATGCCATAATAGCAGATGCTGATGGTCGTCATTGCCGCAGAGTAGCCGCATGCCGAGCGCGCTGGCAGAAGAGACGCCCAGCACGGCGGCATAGCCCGCCCAGCCGCGCCAGACAGGCGCGGAGCGCGCCAGCATGACAAAAGCAATCAGCAGGGGCAGGCTGGCCAGCAGGGCCAGATCCTTGACGCAGGCAATATTCTGGTAGTCCGGGGCAATGGCGGCCTGATTCATGATGCCATAAACGGCATGGCCGACAAGGCTGAACCAAATTCCCGTGGAAAGGACGAGCAGAACGCGCGTCAGGGGCCGGATATGTGTATCGGGGATGGCCAGATGAAAGGCGGCGATGGCGGCGGCGATGGCGGCGGCGGTCATCAACAGGTTTTCAAGGATAAACGAAGTCTCCTTGAGCATTTCCGCAAGATCCCTGCGTCCGCCGGTCACGAGCAGGGCGGTGCAGATGGCGAGCGCCGCCGCGCCGATCAGGGCGGCGGTGCGCAGACGTACGGAGGGCAGGCGGCGCACGGGCTGCAGGGTATCGCCCAAGCGGTCAATCAGGGCGCTGGTTTCGTTCTGCTTATTCATAGCCATGGGTCACCAGTATTCCTCTGAGCTTCTTTAATCCCCTGTGGACCGTAACTTTAACGGCGGTCTCGCTCATGTCCATTTTTTGCGCCGTTTCAGCCACGGAAAAGCCTTCCATCTTTGTCATGACGATAACCTGTCTCTGGCGGGTCGGCAGGCGATCGAGAATCACCAGCAGCTCCTTTCCGGACAGGCGCTCTTCAGGCGTATTCGCAGGATCGGCCAGAAAAGTTACAAGATCGTCATCCGCGATTTCATGGCTGTTTTTGCGCAGGATGCGGCGGAAATGATCCATCAGCTTGTGGCGGGCGATGCCGAACATCCAGTTTTCAAAAGGCTGATCGGGAAGATAGGTATGGCGGGCCGTATGGAGGGCCAGCAATATCTCCTGTGTCAGATCCTCGGCCTGATCGGTGGAAAAGAGCCGTGATTTCAGAAAGTTCCTGATAACGGGGGAGATTTCGGTCAGCAGTTTCTTATAGGCGGCAGAATCGCCATTCTGGGCCTCCTGCATCAGTGCTGGCCAGTGTGCAGAACGACGATTTGACGTATTGACGGCCATTCCTGTCTGGAAACCCCTTGAAATAGATTGTATCATCACAGCCCGATATTAAAAATGCAAGCCGGAGCAACAGTTATGACTGTCGAATTTTCGGGAATAAAGTGGAAACCTTCGCATGACGCGGTGGAAAAATCCGCCCTGCATCAGTTTATGAAACAGGCGGGGTGTGCGGAGGGAACATCCTATGCCGCGTTCTGGCGCTGGTCTGTAGATCATAAGGAGGCTTTCTGGAGCCTTGTCTGGGATCTTTGCGGCGTGATCGGCGACAGAAGCGCCAATATTTTCGAACCCGGCGCCCGCTTTCAGGATTCCCGCTTTTTTCCCGAGGCCAGAATCAATTTCGCGGAAAACCTGCTGCGGCGGCGGGACGATGCGGTCGCGCTGGTTTTCAGGGGGGAGAACCGCGTCGAGCGCAGCCTGACTTTTAGGGCGCTTTATGATCAGGTCAGTCAGTTGCGGCAGGCCTTGAAGGCGCAGGGCGTCGGCCTTGGCGACCGCGTCGCCGGATATCTTCCCAATATGCCGGAAACGATCATTGCCATGCTGGCGGTGACAAGTCTGGGCGCGATCTGGTCTTCGGCATCGCCGGATTTCGGCGTGCAGGGGGTGCTGGACCGTTTTGGCCAGATTGAACCCAAAGTTCTCTTTGCTGTTGACGGGTACTATTACAATGGCAAGGAAGTTGATTGCCGCGCCAAGCTGCAGGACGTGATGCAGAAACTCCCGTCGCTGAAAAAGACCGTGGTGGTGCAATTTTTGAAATCTGATCTCAGCGGTCTTAACGCCATTCCGTTTGATGAATATAAAGATGTCTATGCGCCGGAGGAAATCAGGTTCGACCGCTTTGATTTCAACCTGCCGCTTTATATCATGTTTTCTTCGGGGACAACGGGCGTGCCCAAATGCATCGTGCATGGGGCGGGCGGCACGCTGATCCAGCATTTGAAGGAACACCGGCTGCAATGCGATATGCAGGCCGGAGACAGGGTGTTCTATTTCACGACCTGCGGCTGGATGATGTGGAACTGGCTGGTGACGGCGCTCGCTTCGGAAGCAACGCTGCTGCTGTATGACGGTTCGCCGTTTTATCCGGATGGTTACGCGCTGTTTGAATATGCCGAGAAGTACCGCTGTACGCTGTTCGGGACCTCGGCCAAGTATATTGACGCGCTGCGTACGGCGGGCGTGCGGCTGGGCGATAAATACGAGCTGGATTCTGTGCGCATGATAACCTCGACGGGATCGCCGCTGGCGGCGGAAAGCTTTGATTATATCTATGACGCGATTTTTCCCGAAGCGCAGTTGGCGTCGATTTCCGGCGGCACGGATATTGTTTCATGTTTCGTGCTCGGCAATCCGGTCTCTCCGGTTTATCGCGGTGAGATTCAGGGGCCGGGGCTCGGGATGGATGTCGATGTTTTTGACGAAGCCGGACAGCCGCTGAAAAGCGGCAAGGGCGAACTGGTCTGCAAGACGCCGTTCCCCTCCATGCCGGTCGGGTTCTGGAACGATCCGGAGGGCAGCCGTTACACGAAGGCTTATTTCGAGAGGTTTCCCGGCATCTGGTGTCATGGTGACTGGTGCGAATGGACGGCGCGGGGCGGGCTGATCATTCACGGACGTTCGGATGCGACGCTTAATCCGGGCGGCGTGCGGATCGGCACGGCGGAAATTTACCGCATCGTCGAGCAGATGCCGGAAATCTGTGAGAGCATCGCTGTCGGGCAGGACTGGGAGGGCGACGTGCGGGTCGTGCTTTTCGTTGTGATGAAGGCGGGAATTGTGCTGGACGAGGCTTTGGCGGCGCGGATCAGGAAAGCAATCCGTGATCAGGCCTCGCCACGGCATGTGCCCGCGAAAATCATCGCGGTTGCGGATATCCCGCGCACCAAGAGCGGCAAGATCACTGAACTGGCCGTGCGGGAGGTTATTCACGGACGCGCGGTAAAAAATGTCGAGGCGCTGGCCAATCCGGAAGCGCTGGCGTTTTACAAGGGGCTGGAGGAACTAAAGACATGATGCGGGGTTATTTTGGTATCGGGGTTGAAAGAATTTCAAAGCCGATGAATGTGGGCGCGCTTTTGCGTACGGCGCATGCTTTCGGGGGTAGCTTCTTTTTCACGGTCAATACGCCGATTGATCTGCGGGCGATGCGGGAATCTGATACTTCAAGCGCTTTCGGGCATATCCCCTTTTATAACTTTGACAGTACGGAAGATATGCTTTTGCCGGATAATTCCTCGCTGGTGGGCGTCGAGTTGCTGGAGGATGCGGTGGAGCTGCCGAGCTTTCGCCATCCTCTGCGTGCGGTTTATGTGCTGGGGCGGGAGAAGGGGAATCTGTCCGATGAAATGGTCGCGCGCTGTGACCATATCATCAAAATTCCGATGAAGTTCTGCGTCAATGTTTCCGTCGCGGGTGCGTTGGTCATGTATGACCGTCTGATCAGCTTGGGGCGTTTTCCGGATCGTCCGGTGCATGAAGGCGGGCCAGAGGCTTTCTCTCCCGCGCAGTTGAAGGAGGCGCAGATTATCGCACGCGCCGCGCGTCATTTTCCGTTGAAGTGATTTGTGCGCCGCAATAAGTCATATCCCTGATAATCTTTGATCCAAATCATGGCAGCGCTTGAAATTTTCGCTCAAAAAGCAGAGATGGAGGGCTGAATGCCTTGCCAAGAGGCTCTCGTCATGCGAAAGCGAAGAACAGAACTTTCGCTCCCTGCGGGCGGGCGGTCCACATTGTAAAGACACAAGGAGAAGTTTCCATGTCGGTATTTAGTCACAAGGAATTCGACCAGCACGAACAGGTTTCTTTTTTTCGCTGCGCGGAGTCGGGCCTGACAGCCATCATTGCGGTGCATAACACAAATCTGGGCCCTGCTCTGGGCGGTTGCCGCATGTGGGCCTACGAAAATGACGGAGAAGCGCTGCGCGATGTGCTGCGTCTTTCCCGCGGCATGACTTACAAGGCGGCGATCACGGGGCTTCCTCTCGGTGGTGGCAAGTCGGTGATTATCGGGGATGCCCGCAAGATCAAGACGCCGGAGATGATGCGGGCGATGGGCAAGTCGGTGGAAACCTTTGCAGGACGCTATATCATCGCCGAGGATGTCGGCACGACGGTTGAGGATATGAACCATATTCATTCGCAAACAAATCATGTCGTGGGCATTTCCCATGACGGTCAGGGCAGCGGGGATCCGTCACCGACGACGGCTTATGGCGTTTATGTCGGATTAAAGGCAGGTGTGCGTCACCGTCTGGGCAAGGAGAGCGTCAAGGGGCTGACGGTCGCTGTGCAGGGGCTTGGCAATGTCGGCTATAATCTTTGCAAACTTCTGGCCAAAGATGGCGCGCAGCTTGTCGTGACTGACGTTCAGGCCGACAAGGTTGCTCTGGCGACAAAAGAGCTTGGGGCCAAGGCGGTCGATCTGGGTGATATTTATGGCGTTGCGGCAGACGTTTTTGCCCCCTGTGCGCTGGGGGCCATCATCAATGACGATACCATTCCACGCCTGAAGGCAAAGGTGATTGCGGGCGCGGCGAATAACCAGCTGGCGGAAGCGCGGCATGGTGACGTGCTGAAGGAAATGCAAATTCTTTATGCGCCGGACTATGTTATTAATGCGGGCGGCCTTATCAACGTCTATTATGAACATGAATCACGCCGCTCCGGCAAGGTATATGACCGGGCTGTTGTTGTCGGCCATGTCGATAAAATTGGCGAGACGGCTGAAACGATTTTCAAGCGCGCCGAGCAGGACGGGATTTCAACCAGTCAGGCGGCAGACCGGATCGCAGAACAGCGTTTTGCGCGCAAGGCGGCAAGCAAGGCTGCGTAAGGACGGTCGTCTTTTAGGCGGTTAGTGAATAAAAAGGGGGGGCGGCGGCGCAGCGTGCGGGCCGCTCCTCCTTTATTCTTGAAAATATAAAACAAAACTGTTGCCTTTCCCCTTATATTCCGTTTACATATCAGATAGTTAGTCATTCTGACGGGGCGGAACAAGGCGTGGCAAAAATTAAAGAGACGGATGTTTTGGTGATCGGCGGCGGAATTAATGGTGCCGGTATCGCGCGGGATCTGGCGGGCCGTGGTCTTGCGGTGACGCTGGTTGAAAAAGACGATCTTGCCTCGGCGACGTCTTCGGCCAGCACCAAGCTTATTCATGGCGGGTTGCGCTATCTGGAACATCGGGAGTTTCGTCTTGTGCGCGAGGCTTTGCGCGAACGCGAGGTGCTGCTGCGGAGCGCATCGCATATCATCTGGCCGCTGACTTTTGTCTTGCCGCACCACAAGAAGCTACGCCCATGGTGGATGATCAGGCTGGGTCTTTTTATCTATGATACGCTCGGCGGGCGGCGTCTGCTCGAAAAATCGCGGGCAAGATGGCTGCCGGGAACGGCCTTGGGACAGCCGCTCAAGGCGACGTTCAAGCGCGGCTTCACCTATGCGGATTGCTGGGTGGAAGATACGCGCCTTGTTATTCTGGCCGCGCTGGACGCGGCGGAAAAAGGAGCAAAAATTTTGACCCGTACCGAATGCCTTTCCCTTGATAAACAGGCAAAGGAAGATATCTGGGTGGCGACGTTGCAGGATCATATCGACGGGGAAAAGACAAAAATACAGGCGCGGATGGTGGTCAATGCCTCTGGACCCTGGGTCGCGAAAACGTTGGAACTGGCTGGAAAAGAGATAGGTTGCCATAAAGTGCGTTGGGTCAAGGGCAGCCATATCATTGTGCCGCGGCTTTACCGGGGGGATCATGCCTATATCCTGCAAAATAACGACAAGCGTATTGTTTTCGTCATTCCCTACGAGAAGAAATTTTCGCTGATCGGAACAACGGATATGGAATACAAGGGCGATATTGACGAAGTCCGGATCGAGATGGAGGAAGTGGAATATCTCTGCGCCGCTGTCAACGACTATTTCCGCCAGCAGATCGGTCCGGATGACGTCGAGTGGACCTATAGCGGCGTCAGGCCTCTTGTGGATGACGGCACAACGGAAGCGGCAGCGCTGACCCGTGATTATATAATCGATCTGGATGAATACAAGGGATTGCCGGTTCTCTCTGTCTATGGGGGCAAGATCACAACTTTTCGCAAGCTGGCCGAGCAGGTCGGCGACCGTGTTGTTGCGGCGCTGGGGCAGGGCGGCAAGGCCTGGACGGAGACCGCGCCGCTGCCGGGCGGAGAAACTTCTGCCGGTAATTTCGAAACGTTCCTTAAAACCCTCAAGCGGGAATATAACTGGCTGCCGGAATCTCTGGCTTCCCGTCTGGCGCGGGCTTATGGTGCGCGGGCGCGCGAAATGCTGCGCGGCTTCAAGCGCGTTGCCGATATGGGGGAATATTTCGGTGATAATATTTATGAATGTGAAATCCGTTACTTGATCAATGTGGAATGGGCGATGTCGCTGGATGATATTCTGTGGCGGCGTTCCAAGCTTGGCCTGCACGCTTCCGACGAGACTGTGAAAAAGCTGAAAAGATTTTTAAAGAAAGTGCAGATGGAGATGGCGGAAGGGGCGTAACGGCATGCCAAAGTACATTCTGGCGATAGATCAGGGCACGACCAGCACACGGGCGATTTTATTCGATGCTGCGGGGCAGGTCGTGGGTATCAGCCAGAAAGAACTTTCCCTGTTTTACCCTGAAAACGGCTGGGTGGAGCAGGATCCGGAGGATATCTGGGCCGATACCAAATATGTCTGCCGCGGGGTTTTACAGCAGTATAGCGCGCATCCGTCGGAAGTTGCCGCGATTGGCATTACCAATCAGCGGGAGACGACGGTGGTCTGGGACCGCAAGACGGGGCAGACCGTTTATAACGCCATTGTCTGGCAGGATCGCCGCACGGCGGAGCTGTGCATTCGGATGAAAGAGGCGGGGCATGAGCCGGCGGTGCAGGAAAAAACCGGCCTTTTGCTCGATCCCTATTTTTCCGCAACGAAAATAAAATGGATTCTTGATCACGTGGCAGGGGCAAGGGAGCGCGCTGAAAAGGGCGAGCTGGCTTTTGGCACGATTGACAGCTTTTTACTCTGGCGGCTGACAGGCGGGCGGGTGCATGCAACCGATGTGACGAATGCTGCCCGGACAATGCTTTATAATATCCAGACGCAGGCCTGGGACGATGATTTATGCGGCTTGTTCGGCGTGCCGAAGTCCATGCTGCCCGAGGTGCGCGATAATGCCGCAGACTTCGGCATCACGGACAGGGATTTTCTGGGTGTGGAAATCCCCGTCTCCGGCATGGCGGGGGATCAGCAGGCGGCGTTGTTCGGACAGGCGTGTTTTTATCCGGGCATGGTCAAGAGCACCTATGGCACCGGCTGTTTCGCGCTCGAGAATATCGGGCCGGATTTTCGTGTCTCGAAAAACCGTATGCTGACGACGATTGCCTATCGCCTGAACGGACGGATGACGTATGCGATGGAAGGCTCTATCTTTGTGGCGGGGGCGGCCATTCAGTGGTTGCGTGACGGTCTTGGCATCATTAAATCCGCGGCGGATAGCGAGGCCGTCGCGCTGTCGGTTGCCGATAATGCGGGCGTTTATATGGTGCCGGCCTTTACGGGTATGGGGGCGCCTTATTGGGATCCCTATGCCCGTGGCACAATCGCGGGATTGACGCGGGGAGCAACGGCGGCCCACATCGTACGCGCGGCGCTGGAGGCGCAGGCCTATCAAACGCAGGATCTGATGCTGGCGATGGCCGCCGATGCGGGACAGGCCGTTGCGGAAATCCGTGTCGATGGCGGCATGGTCAGGAACAACTGGGTCTGCCAGTTCCTTTCCGATATTACAGCGACACCGGTTTTGCGTCCCGGCGTGACGGAAACAACTGCGCTGGGCGCGGCCTGTCTGGCAGGATTGCAGGTCGGGGTGTTTTCATCGCTGGATGATATTTCCGCGGTCTGGCGTTGTGAACGGAAGTTTGAATCTGAAATGGCAGGCGCAGACCGTGAGCGTCTTTATGGCGGCTGGCAACAGGCGATCAAGCGGGCGCTGGTATAAGGAGGAAAGGTCATTTTAATTTTCTTGTCAATCTTGCCCGAGTAGAAGTAATGCGTAGTTCCGAACGTGGAAACGCCTTGTTTCTTATTCTTATCGCCGTGGCCTTGTTTGCCGTGCTTTCTTATGCCGTGACACAATCGGGGCGCGGGCGTGGCGGAATCGATAAAGAAACCACGCTACTGAAAACGACACAGCTTTTATCTTTTGTTTCGTCCATAGAGTCACGCATTCAGCGCATGTTGTTGATTGATCGTATCAATCCTCTTGATCTTTCTTTTAGCGCAACCGGTATTTATACTCTTGGCCCGGTGGCTACAACAACGCCGGACTGCTGGCTGTCAAATGCGAATTGTACGACGGATTCATGTCAGGTTTTTGACGCTGTTGATGGTATTCCGGCACTCACGTTCGACGCCAGCTTCATCGTCGATGGCGCAGGCATAGCGGGGCGGCCCACGCCCGGACATCTTTCAAAAAAGCAGTATGTCATCTCCGGTATCGGGACAGATGATCCTGATCTCGCCATCGTTATCCCCTATTTGAAGCCGGAAATTTGCAATACCATTAATAAGCGCCACGGGATCACGACAAATTATGACGGGACGGAATATTTTACCGGATTGGGTGAGGAAATAACGGCAATAGGCGCTAACTTTGGCGGTTGCGCCACGCCGGCGGTTTGGTCAACGACAAGAACGCCTTTCGGAGATCAGGCGACGGCCTTTACGGGGAAAACGACATTTTGCATGCCCTTTGATTCTGCTTCGCCGGGGCTCGCTCTGGTGCATGTCCTGATCACGCGCTAGGCTAGGGCTGTGGAGATGCCTGCTTTAGAGGGTGGGGCGTTTCGGAGGGGGCGACGGGGCAGAAGAGCTTTTAAGAATATTTTGTGTCATGTCCACGGCTCTTTCTCCCATGGAACGAAGGCCGGATTTTTCAACGGCATATTTCGAACCAGCCGCCGCGATAACGCCGCCACGGACAGTTTCGCGGGCAGCGTCTCCAACGCCGAATCCAATCGTATTCCCGGCGATTTCCGCGCTACCGGCTAAAAATGCTGCCCCGGCTTTTCCGGGGTTGCCGTCAAGAATATTCGCGCCGACTTCTGCGGCGACAAAGCCTGCCGTAACGACAGCGCCGACCAGAGGGGCGCGCTTGGCGACTTGCAGGGCGTCTTTGGCCAGTTCCGGCGCGAATTTTGAAACAGTTTCCGCTGCTTTACCGATGAGATTGCCGTTCATTGACGCAGAAGCTGCCGCTGCGCCGTAGCTCCCCTCAGCGAGATGCAGGGCAACGTCTGCACGACCGACAAATCTGCTTGCCTTTACGGAGGTCTCTTTGGAGAGTGGTTGTGCGTTCTGCGCAGTTTTGGGGACGGGCGCCGCGGGGTTATGCGCGGCTTTGATATCGTTAAATTCTTTTTGCAGCATGACCAGTTGATGCATATCAAATTTATTTGTGGGCATGCCGGAGCGGTAGTGCGGGCTGTCCAGCGGTTTCCCTTCTGGAAGTTCAAGATAATTTATCATGCTGCCATCAAGAGCCCCCAGTTTTTGCAACTGCCGGGTCTCGAGTCCGCCAAACGGCTTTCCATGGCTGGCCACTTTTTCCAGATCAGAGCGTGCGGGGTAGTTTCTGATCGCTTGTGCATTATAAACATCTGTGACTTTGTGGCCGTATTTTGTGCTGGCAGAAAACCATTCATCGAAAGCTGCGCGCTTGGCATGTCCGCTGGAAACGGCGGAGGGATTTTCTGTGGCGGCTTTCTCATAGGCATCGGTGATGCCGGTATAATTGGCCTTTTTCTTGAGCGCTTTCCAACTGTCCGGTTTGCCGGATTCCTTAAGCTTCCAGGCGATATCCGTAGCTGTTGCCTCCGCATCGGCTTCTATGAAGCGGTTATGCCAGATGCTTTCTACGGGCGAGAGTATCTTGTCGTCGAAGCCGGTGATAACGTTCTTATGGGTCTGTTGGGCATGTCGTAACTCGTGAGTCAGCATGGATACGATGGTTCCGTGTGTCGCATAGCCTTGTAAGCCAATGCCTTTCGATGTGCGTATCATTTGACCATTCAGGATACTGTTTTCTCCGGAATGAACCCCACCCCGCGCGTAGGGACGTGTATCGAGCTCTATAGGGATGCCATTGGCGCGCGCCTGATCGACCAGTGCCTTTCCTTCCGGTATCGAGGAAATGTCTTCCAGCGCACGGTTAATCCGCATCTTTTCAACCAACGGCAGTGCTGAGACCAGCACGCTGGGATTTTGTGCGGTGATGGTGATATTTTCAAGATTCAGGGTAAGGAAGTATTTTTGCCTTTGCAGAAAGTCTTTGATGTCGTCAAGAATGGACTGATTCATCATCTATTGGTGCTGCCCTTTTCTGCAACAAAATTCACATATTGTATTATAGCATAAAGGCGTCCTGTACGGCACAAAGAAAACAAACAGAACTGTATCTCATTGAAACTATTAAATAATAAAGGCGGTGATTAGCGGCCGCCCCCATTCCGATAGTAATCGGGGTCGAGGCGTTGTGGGTGGTTGGTATAAAGATCCACGCAAATATCCACGACATGAGGATCGTATTTCGTGCCGCGGTGGGTGCAGATTTCATCAAGCGCGGTTTCGACGGGCAGGGCCTTGCGCCAAGGGCGGTCTGACGTCATGGAGTCCATGACATCGGCGACGGCGATGATCCGCGCCTCGAGAATGATTTCCGATCCCTTCATTCCGCCCGGATAGCCGCTGCCGTCAAGGCGCTCGTGGTGCTGCAATATCATGCGCGCAACGGGCCAGGGGAAGTCGATGCTTTTCAGGAGCTGGTAGCCGTGGACTGGGTGTTGTTTGATGATTTCAAATTCCTGATCCGTCAGGGTTTCCGGTTTGTTGAGCAGGGCGGTTGGAATGCGAATGATGCCGAAATCATGCAGCGTTGCCCCGATACGGATACCGTCGATAATGTCATTGTCCAGATGCATCATCTGCGCGATGGCCCGTGCAATGCGCGAGACATTATGCTGGTGCTGCGGCATATAGGCTTCTTTCATGCCAATGGTATCAGCCAAAGTTCCTATGGTCTGGTAAAGGCAATGGACAACCTGATCTTTCAAAATCATTTTAAAATCTTTCCCGTCAGGCGGTCGCTTCTGCCTGCTCTTCTGAAACTTTTCCGTGACAATATTTGTATTTTTTCCCCGATCCGCAGGGGCAGGCGGCATTACGCGGCGTCTTGCTCCATGTTTCCGGATTTCCCGCATCAAAAGGCGAGGACAGCACCAGCTTGGGCGTCGCATCAACGGGCCGGACAGGTTCTGTGCCATGAGATAAAACGGTGCGCTGGGGCGTTTTCAGTTTTGGCAGGACGGGCGCAGTCGTATCGGCATGGAGTTCAATCAGGCAAATGGCATTGGTTACTTTCTCGCGCAGGGATTCCAGCATGCCCTGAAACAGGGCAAAGGCCTCGGACTTGTATTCGTTGAGGGGATCTTTTTGGCCAAAAGCGCGCAGCATGATGCCCTGCCGCAGATAATCAAGGCTGAGCAAATGCTCTTTCCACAGCTGATCGAGCAGTTGCAGCAGGACGCTTTTTTCAATCTGGCGCATGATCGGGGGCGAGACGAAAGTTTCCTTCGCGGCCAGTTTTTCGTCAATGGTTTTGACAATGCGGTCACGGATAGCGGTCTGGTCGATGCCTTCTTCCTTTGCCCATTCATCCACGGGCAGGGTCAGCCCCAGGATGCGGTGCGTTTCCATTTTCAGTCCCGCGATATCCCATTGCTCGGGATAGGTTCCTTCGGGAATGGCGTTGCCGACGATGGAGGCGATGATGTCATGCCGCATTTCTACGACAATTTCCGAGATGTCGGAGGATTGCATGATTTCGCGGCGTTGCTCATAGACGACGCGGCGCTGGTCGTTCATGACGTTGTCGAATTTCAGCAGGCTCTTGCGGATTTCGA
>CAYWIT010000011.1:0-79359 GCA_964458415.1 uncultured Rhodospirillaceae bacterium | reverse complement strand
AAAGTGGTACGTGAGCTGGGTTCAGAACGTCGCGAGACAGTTCGGTCCCTATCTGCCGTAGGTGTTGGAGAATTGAGAGGATCTGTCCTTAGTACGAGAGGACCGGGATGGACGCACCTCTGGTGGACCTGTTGTCGTGCCAACGGCACAGCAGGGTAGCTATGTACGGAAAAGATAAACGCTGAAAGCATCTAAGCGTGAAACTTACCTCAAAACAAGTATTCCCTGAGAGTCGTCGAAGACTACGACGTTGATAGGCCAGGTGTGTAAGGGCAGTAATGCTCTGAGCTGACTGGTACTAATAGCTCGATCGGCTTGAATCGCTCACGCGCAGTGATAAAGCCGCATGTAATCAGAACGATTGCAGTTGCTATACTTATTACGGTTGTAAATTTGAGTTTGGATGACCTGGTGGTCATAGAGAGGATGAAACACCCGATCCCATTCCGAACTCGGTAGTGAAAAGCCTCATCGCCGATGGTACTGTGTCTTAAGGCCCGGGAGAGTAGGGCGCTGCCAGGTCTTTCAAGCTCAAATGTTCATGTAAACTTATTCAAATTGCAAAAAAACCGCTCATTCGTGAGCGGTTTTTTTGTTTGTAGCGCGCGGATCAATCTTGCAGCAGCATTGATATTTTCTGAATTATTTGCTGAACAACTTCTTCAACCCTTGCCAGCAGCGCCAGTAATCTTTCTGTTCGCCATGATGAAGGGCAAAATCCGTCGGGCGCATCAGGAATCTGCTTTCGAACATAAAGGCCAGCGTGTTTTTCATGCGCACCGGCGCAAGAGACATGCTTGAGGCCTTTTCAAAGGTTTCTGCATCCGGGCCGTGGGCAGACATGCAGTTGTGCAGGGAGCAGCCGCCTGGAACAAAGCCGCCGCTTTCTTTTCCGTCATAAATGCCGTGAATCAATCCCATGAATTCGCTCATGATATTGCGATGGAAATAGGGGGGGCGGAATGTGTTTTCGGCCACCATCCAGCGCGGCGGAAAAATGACAAAATCGATATTGGCAACGCCAGAAATACCCGATGGGGACGTCAGGACGGTGAAGATCGACGGGTCGGCATGATCAAAGCTGACGGTATTGATGGCCATAAATTTTGCCAGATCGTATTTATAAGGGGCATAGTTACCGTGCCAGGCGACGACATCCAGCGGAGAATGTCCGATTCTTGCGCTCCAGAAACCGCCGTCGAATTTGCTGATCAGCTCAAAGGAGCCTTCTTTGTCTTCATAAGCGGCAACGGGATAAAGAAAGTCGCGTGGATAGGCGAGACCGTTGGCGCCGATAGGGCCAAGGTCCGGCAACGTAAAGTTTGCGCCATAGTTTTCGCAAATATAGCCGCGGGCCTGCTTTTCCTTGAGATCAACGGAAAATTTAACGCCGCGGGGAATGACGACGATTTCACCGGGGCAGACGGAGAGAATGCCCATCTCGGTGCGGAAGACAAGTTCGCCTTGTTCCGGGACGAACATCATTTCGCCGTCGGCATTGTAAAAATAGCGATTTTTCATCACACTGTTGGCGGCATAGCGGTGCAGGGCCAGCCCGGCCCAGCTATTCAGGTCGCCATTACCGGCCATGGTGACCGTGCCATCAATGATATCTGTCGTTTTTTCAGGAAAGGCCATAGGGTCCCAGCGCATCTGGTTTGGTGTGGCGGGGATCCGGTCATTAAAAGGCGAGCTCTTCCATGTTTTTTGCGCATAGGGTTCAAACGGTTCATGCAGAACGGAAGGTCGAATGCGGTAAAACCATGTCCGTTGATTTGATTTTTGTGGCACGGTAAAAGCCGTTCCGCTTATTTGTTCGGCGTAGAGTCCGCAGGCAGGCCGCTGGGGCGTGTTCATGCCCGTGGGGAGCGTATTCTTCAGTGCCTCAGTTGCAAACTCGTTTCCGAAACCGGACATGTATGTGATCGTGTCGCTCATAGGGCACTCCCGATAATCAAAAATGTTAAATGATTATATCGGGGGAATGAAACTATGACAATCGGCAAAAACAGGCTGATAAAAGGCATTTTCAGGGAGCTTGTGGGTCGTCTTCTGGTTTTTTGTATTTCAAAGGGCGCCCGATTTTAACAGATCCCGTCAGAGTCATGGCGTGTCTGGTAATCGCATCTGCAAGTATTTTCTGCATTTTGGAGTTCTCGGTCATACGGGCGATGTAAAGAGCGTCTTGTCCGACGCTGTTCAGGAGATGGATTTTTGCGCCCTTTTCAAGCAACAGGATGACAGCGTTTTCATGGTTACGAAATACAGCCCGCATCAAGGCTGTGTTGCCGGATCCGCAAGGATGGAAGCGGGGATCCGGCTTGTCTTTCGAAAATTCTTGTAAGTCAGCGGTATTTTTCAGCCCGCCATGCTGATAATATGGCCTGTTTATATGGAGCGCGTTCGCAAATAAATCGGTGTCATCATTTGACTGAAAGTCGATATCGCCGCGACAGCTGAGGGCTTTGCGGAGCTGAGCGATGTTCCCTTCGTACGCAGCTTCAACAAGTAATTTGTTAAACAGGGCTCTTTCGAGTTCGCCTGAGGCTATTTTATTAAAGTGTCCTTTGACTCCAAATACGGGCATAGCTTTCCTCACTTAGAAAGTTTACCATAATTTTAAAGTCTGTGCCATGGATTTAATTAAATATTTGATTTTATTAATAATACTAAACGGGCTCTGGACTCGCGATATTGCAAGAGGCATACTTCCGGCATCATGATGATCAGCACTGCAGCACTCAGACGGGCGGCTCCTATGGACGAGAATGACCGTAATGGCGAACTTTTTTTAATTGATGGATCCGGATTTATTTTCCGTGCCTATCATGCGCTGCCACCGTTGACGCGCCCCGACGGTACGCCAGTGAATGCGGTGCTGGGTTTCACCAATATGCTGGTCAAGCTGATCACCGATATGCACGTCCCGAATATTGCTGTGATTTTTGACGCCAAGCGCAAAAATTTCCGCAACGATATTTATCCGGAATATAAAGCTAACCGTTCCGAAACGCCGGAAGACCTGATCCCGCAGTTCCCGTTGATCCGCAAGGCGACCGAGGCTTTTTCTATTCCCGCCATCGAGATGGAGGGGTTTGAGGCCGATGATCTGATTGCGACTTATACGCGACTGGCGCGCGAGCAAGGGCGTCATGTAACGATTGTTTCCTCCGATAAGGATTTAATGCAGCTCGTGCGCGATGGCGTGCGCATGTTTGATCCCCTTAAATATAAATATATGGGGGAAGCCGAGGTACTGGAAAAATTCGGTGTCTCACCGGATAAAGTCGTGGATGTGCAGGCCTTGGCGGGGGACAGTATCGACAACGTGCCGGGCGTGCCGGGGATCGGTGTCAAAACGGCAGCACAGCTGATTAATGAGTACGGCGACCTTGAAAGCCTGTTGGAAAAAGCAGCGGAAATCAAGCAGCCCAAGCGCCGAGAGGCCTTGATTGAAAACGCAGAAAAAGCGCGGATTTCAAAACAGCTGGTGCGGCTGGAAGATCATGTAAAAGTCGATCGCTCTTTAAGCACGATGCATGTGACGATGCCAGACCGTGACAAACTGAGCGCTTTTTTACAGGAACAGGGATTCAAGAGCATTCTTGCGCGGATGGAAAAACAGTTTGGCGTCGTGGCGAACGATCAGCCTGTGATGCCGGAAACGGCAGAAAGACCCGGCGTTAAGGGTTATGAACTGGTACAGGACGAGGCGGCGCTCAAGCGCTGGATTGACACGGCGTTTGATAAAGGTTTTGTTGCCGTCGATACCGAAACGACCGGCTTGACGCCGGCCATGGCGGCACTGGTTGGGGTGTCGCTTTCGGTGGAAGAGGGACAGGGCTGTTATATCCCCGTTGGTCATCGCGAGGCGCGGGGCTATGCCGAGAGTTTCGATTTCTCGATGAAGGAGAAAGAGGACGATAAAGCGCCGGTTGATTTGAAACAGATTCCGCTGGCGCGCGCCATGGCGTTGCTCAAGCCTTTGTTGGAAGACAAAAGCGTCCTTAAAATCGGGCATAATATTAAATACGATCTGCAGATGTTTCTGCATCATGATATCCGTGTGGCGCCCATTGATGATACAATGCTGATGTCCTACGTGCTTGACGGATCCCAGCACGGTCACGGCATGGATGAATTGGCAGAGTTGTTTTTAAATCATAAAACCATCACTTATGGCGATGTGACGGGCAGCGGAAAAGCGCAGGTCACGTTTGATCTGGTCCCGCTCGACAAAGCGCGGGATTATGCGGCCGAGGACGCCGATATCACGTTACGCCTTTATAATACGCTGAAACCGCGGCTGGCGGCTGAAAAAATGACGATGGTCTATGAGACGCTGGACCGGCCGCTGGTGCCGGTTGTCGCGGAAATGGAATTTACCGGCATTCGCGTGGATACGGATATCCTGCGGCGTTTGTCGAATGACTTTTCCAAAGAAATCGTATCGCTGGAAAAATCCATCCACGAAATGGCAGGACAGAGCTTTAATATCGGCTCGCCCAAGCAATTGGGGGATGTTTTGTTTGGGTCGCTGGGGCTTCCCGGGGGCAAAAAAACAAAGACGGGGGCCTGGTCCACAAGCGCCGATGTGCTGGAAATTCTGGCGGAACAGGGCAACGAGGTTGTTGAAAAGATTCTTGATTGGCGGGGGCTTTCCAAATTGAAGAGCACCTATGCCGATGCTTTGCCGGCCGCGATCAATCCCCAAACAGGTCGCGTGCATACTTCATTTTCTTTGGCCGGAACAAATACGGGCCGATTGTCTTCGTCCGACCCCAACTTGCAGAATATTCCGATCCGGAGCGAAAACGGCAAGAAAATCCGTTCGGCTTTCGTGCCGGAGAAGGGATATAAACTGCTCTCCGTCGATTATTCGCAGGTCGAGTTACGACTTGTCGCCGAGCTTGCGGATATCAAGGCGTTGAAAAAGGCATTTTATGACGGGGTGGATATTCATGCCGCGACGGCCAGTCAGGTTTTCGGTGTGCCGATGGAGCAGATGACGCCGGAAATTCGCAGACAGGCCAAGGCGATCAACTTTGGAATCATATACGGCATTAGCGGCTTTGGTCTGGCGAAACAGCTGGGCATCCCGCAAGGCGCGGCGGCGGAGTATATCAAGCAATATCTGGCCCGTTTCCCGGAGCTGAAAAGTTTCATGGAGGCGGCAAAAGAATTTGCCCGCAAACATGGCTATGTCAAGACGTTCTATGGCCGTAAATGTTTTGTGCGCGGCATTAATGACAAGAATGCGGGTATCCGCAACTTTGCCGAGCGGCAGGCGGTGAATGCGCCGTTGCAGGGAACGGCGGCGGATATCATGAAACGCGCCATGAATACGCTGGCGCCCGCATTGGCTAAAAAGAAATTGGGCGCGCGGATGTTGTTACAGGTCCATGACGAGCTTTTGTTCGAGGTGCCTGCGGCCGAGTGTGAGGAAACAGAGGCGCTGGCGCGCGAAATCATGGAAGCGGCCGGAACCGGTTTGGGTGTGCCGCTAGTGGTTGACGCCGGATGGGGCGACAACTGGGCCGAGGCGCATTAACTGGCCAATAATATGATTGATGCCATGGATAAAACGATGGCTACCATTTGCAACCGGTTGATCCTTTCCTTGAGGAATACCCAGGCCAGAACGATGCTGATGACCGGATAAAGCGCGGCCAGCGGCGCGATAATGGAAACAGGGCCCATGCTGAGCGCCTGAATATAAGCCAGAATGGCAATGACGGTCAGCAGGCTGGTAAGTCCGGCGAAAACGATGCTGCGGCGGTCTTTTTCGATACGTCGCTTTAAAAATATAAAATATAAAGGGGCGGCAACGGCCAGATTGCCAAGGGATTCATAAAACACGATATCGGGCGGTGAAAGCGTTTGCAGCGCCAGCTTGGGCAGGAATCCCCAGATGCCCCAGCAGAGCAATGCCCCGAATGCAGGAAGAAACCAGCTTAGAAAATCTTGTTGCTTCTTACTTTTTTTCATCTTGCGCCATCACCAGTAAAACCAGAGAAGCCAGAGCGAGGACGGCGCCGATGCCTTGTCGCATAGTAAGTTCTTCGTGCAGGAAAATCTGCGCCAGCAGGAGCGTGACGACAGGATAGAACGATGATACAAGAACGGCATAGGTAACCATACCGTTACGAAGCGAGATGACAAGGCACCATTGTCCCAAGGTGCCGATAATGCCAATAAGGATGCTTAGAAATGCCCCGTCCGTCTGAAATGCGGGCAATCTGCCGTAAAAGAGCAGAATGCCGACGGCGGAAAGAAAATAGAAAACGGCAAGATAAACGATCAGGCTCATCGTGCCCATCCGGCTTACCGCCAGTTTGGGCAGAAAAACAGAGATGCCCCACAAGAAGAGGGCTAAAATCGATGGTGGAAGCCAGGGTTCTATCTGCATTTATTCTCCTGAATTTTAAAAAATAGCATAGAGGGGCTCTTTTATCTAAGAGTAAATCAGGATATAAATCATCCTTATTTAGGAATGGAGCCCGACTCATGACAGAAGCAGCCACAGTCCCGAAACGTTTTATCGTTTCATGGGATCAATTCCACAGGGACAGCAAGGCGCTGGCCTGGCGTCTGGTGGAAAAGCGCGAAGAATGGAAGGGGATCATCGCGATTACGCGGGGCGGACTTATTCCGGCCGGGATTATTGCGCGGGAGCTTGAAATCAAGGTTATCGAGACCATTGGCGTATCCAGCTATGATGATAAAACCCAGCGCGAGCTACGCGTGATGAAGGATATTGACAAGGATTTGATCGGCGATGGGGAGGGCTGGCTGGTTGTCGATGATCTGGTCGATACCGGAAATACAGTCAAAGTCCTGCGGCAAATGCTGCCCAAAGCACATATTGCGACGGTTTATGCAAAACCAGCGGGGGAGCCTCTCGTCGAAACGTATGTGACATGGGTAAGTCAGGATACATGGATATACTTCCCTTGGGATGTTGATTTTCAGCCGACAGACCCCATCGCGGCATCAAGAAAACCGGGTGGATTCAAGGGGTAAAAAAGGATAATGTGGTACTAAAGCAGGCCTAATAAAAATAAAAAGGAACGATCATGAACATGGAATTTAACAAGTTGCTGGCAGCTGTTCTTGTGGCGGGGATTACGGCGATGATTGCCGGAATGATCAGCCGCGGCCTGTATCATCCGGAAACGCTCGAGAAAAATTCTTATGTGATTGAGGTTGCCGAAGCATCTTCCGTGGCGGGTGGGGAAATTGCAGCGGCGCCACAGGGGCCGGAACCGATAACGGATCTGCTGGCAGCGGCGGATGTCGCTCACGGCGAAAAGCTTGCCAAGGTATGCAGCGCTTGTCACAGTTTTGACAAGGGCGGCGCAAATCGCGTTGGGCCAAATTTGTTTGGTGTTGTCGGCAAGGCCAAAGCTTCGCATGAGGGGTTTGCCTACTCTGACGCGATGAAAGCCAAGGACGGGAATTGGGATATTGATGCAATGAATGCATTTTTGTGGAATCCGAAGAAAGATATTCCGGGTACGAAGATGACGTATGCGGGGCTGAAGAAGCCGGAAGATCGTGCCGCTGTCGTCAAGTGGCTTGAGACGCTGAAGTAAAGTCCTTCTTTAAAAAAAATGGTGCCCCGGGGAGAATCCGGGGCACAGGCAGAGGGTCTAGCAAAGAAACAAACTCATCATGTCTGGCGTTTACTCCAGAAAAGCCCGGATAGGACCTTCTATATCAAAAATGCGGGCGTTCGGAATTTTATAGGACATGTCATTCAGGGCTTTACGGACGGCGTGTTCGTCTGATGCGGCATAGACGATGACAGGGGTCTTAAAGCCTTCGTTCTCAAGGTGTACTCTGTAATAACCAGCCATTTTTTTCCTCAAATTGTTGTTTGTAAGCAGGACTATGCATGCATTATGCCAAATTTATTTTTCCTTTGTTGTCAATGGGTTGATAAAAATCTGGATTGGGTAAATTTCCAATTACTGTAAATGGCTGCTCATTTTGCCCTCTCGATACTGTGCAAATTTTGCTCATAGGAGATAAATATATTTATAACGCAAGCTTGATTTTTAAAACATCTGTTATAGCTTCACGGGTGAAAGTCAAAGCGGATTTAAAGATCCGGATAAATAACCTGAAAGGAATCTCTTATGTTCTCACATCTTAAAAAACTTATGCTTGCGGGTGTCGCTATTTCCGCAGTTTCTGCTTATGCGCTGAGTACAAATTTTGCAGGCGATGCTTATAATTTGGCAGTTGCAGCAGAACAAGCTGGTGGTGCTGATGGCAAGGGGGGCGCGCATTCCGGCGAAAGTGCCGGTGCGGGCAAAGGCAAAGGTGCAACAGCGGATCATGGTGCCAAAGGCAAAGGTGGGCATAGCGCCGAAGACGTAATTCATGCAGCAGAAGAAGGCGAAGAAGAGGATTCGGATAAGCCGGAGTGGGCGGGTGTTCCGGGCCGCGATGGAAAGCCTGGTCGTGGAAACACCGAGCCCAGCGCCAAGAAAGGCGATCTTTTCGGTGATATGTATGTCATTCTTCGTGACGAGAACGGCGTGCCTGTTTTGACACCGGAAGGGTTTGTTCAGCCGCTTGATAAAGATGGAAATCTTATCCCTCTGGACGCAGAAGGGGCGCCAACAATCGAGGATGCTGTGGTGGAAGTCGAAATCGGACGCCTCAACGTCGGTCGCTCGCCATCGCATGTACTTGATGCGCGTTTGAACGAGGCTGTAACAAATCTGAACTCCGCAACGAGCCTTTCCATCGATGCGGCCGGCCGCTTGACCTATGTCGTCGATGGCGTGACAAAAACGATTGACGCGCCGCTGGAAAATCTTGCCCTCTATGTCAAGCTGCTTGAAACCGGATCTTTGGGGCTTTCCCTGAGCAATGATGTTTTGGGTGACTATGCTTACTTGAACGATGGTCAGTTGACGACGCAGGATTATCTGACGGCGGCAAGTCTGATCGGGGCGGCTTCGGACAAAACGCAGCCGATGTCTATTGATCAGGTGGTGTATGTCAATAGCTTCCTCGGCATTGACGGGACGCTTCCGGCCGTGAATGATATCAAGTATGTTGATTACAGCACCTTCGCGTATGACCGCTCCGATGTGTACGAGAATGTCACGACGACTATTCTTGTGAAGGAGGGGGATAATTGGGTTGAGAAAACAATCAATGTTTATGATGCCGTTTTCAAAGAGCAGGACTATAGCTCCCCTTCGGGTGTTGATGGCTTTGCACAGGCGGCGGATGATGCGCGTGCGGTGATCAACTACATCCATGAATATGCAGTACCGGCTGATTCCGTAGAATAAGGAGAGGCGTGTTGCATATCGGAAAAACAGGGCTCGTTGCGGCCTTTGCTTTTGTGATGCTTTTGACGGGTCCGGCGGCCTTGTCCTTTGCCAAAGGGGCAGAGGGCGGGCATGCCGGATCCGGGCACGCCGGATCCGGAGCTTCTGGTGGGCATCATGATACGCATGAGGCGGATGGATCACACGAAGAAGGAAGCACGCATGAAGGCGGGCATTCCGGCGGCAAAGGCAAGGGCCCAAAGTACCAAGGCGGAAGATCCGGCCATAAAGATCATACGGACAGCGAGCATGGAGTAGAGGACGATGTCTTCCATGGAAAATATGGGGTACGCTGGTCGGATGACTGGAAAGGTCAGGACGAACATGATAGTGAGGAAGTCTTGGAGGACGGTCACAGTCATCATTGATGCCAGTCCTCTTTTTTAAAGAAAGGAATGGCAAGATGAAAAATATATTTCAAATTACATGGATGGCGGCGGTCATTGTCGCGGTCATGTCTCCTGTGTTCGCGCAGGCGCGTGGCGGCGGCAGTGGGGGTGCTGATATGCAGTACCGTAAAAAATATGAAGCGCAGCAGCAGGAACGTGTCGAGCAGAAAGAGCGGGCGCGCACCCATCAGCCGGATCAAGGGCGGGAAATCGATGATGTTGCGCGAAAGTCACGTGAACAGCGGCAGGAACGAAGCCGTGTTCATGTCGAGGATGGGTCCGGAAATATGATGAGAAACCGCTGGCAAAATCAGGATCGCTTTGGCTATAATGAGTAAATTTTTACTCATTAAGTGTAAGGTTCCTGATAATGATCTTCGATCTCAAGTGGAAGGGTGAACTTCTCGCCGGCGTAGCCTGTATTGTTTTTCTGTTCTCCCTGCCGTTGACGGCTTATGCCCAGAATGTTGCCGCCACGACGCAATCCCGCTCGGGAGAGACGCAGAAAAACCAGAATCGTGACGATAAGCAAACGCAAAATCGGGGGAATTTTCCAGCAACTCAGGCTGACGACGATCTTGCGCAGGGGCGTTATAAAATTGGCAGTTTCTGGTTTGATCCTTCCATGTCGGTTACCGGCATATATGATGACAATATTTTTTATACACGTGTAACGCCGACGGCAGATTTTATTTCCGTTTACGAGCCTCATTTGGGTTTGAGTTCCGCCTGGGACAAGAACGCGCTGAATCTTTATACGGGGGCCGCCCTTGGCCGTTATCGGACGAACGGCAAGGAAAACTACAACGATTATTATGTTGGTGCGGATGGGCGTATCGATATCGCGCCGCGTCATCGGCTGTTTGGCGGCGTTCAGTACAACCGTCTGCATGAAGGACGGGAATCCCCCGACGATGTCTTGGGGGTTGTTCCGACGGAATACGACATGACGGATGTTTATGCCGGATATCAGCGGCAGTTTTCTGCCGTGGGCGTGCAGCTTGGGGCAACGTTTCAGGACTATGATTTTGATGACGTTGCCGGATCTGCAGGGACCATTAACAATGATGACCGTGACCGGCGGGAAAGCGAATTCGGCATTCGTCTGGTCAAACCTGTGCGGGATACGCTAAAGCTTTTTGTTCAGGATGTGATGGGATGGCGCCATTACGGAGATGCCGTGGACGATACGGGTCTTGATCGGGATTCGAAGGGGGGATCGCTGAATGTCGGGGCGATATATACGCCGTACCGTAATCTCTCCGTAGAGTTTATGGGGGGATTTCTGGCGCAAATGTATGATGATCCGTCTTTGCCGGACTCGCGCCATCCTGATTTCGGAGCGAAGATATCATGGTCTCCGGACGCGTATTCCGGACTGGCTTTTAATCTCGATCGGCGGATCAAGGAAACAACACTGGCAGGATCGTCAGGATATTTGAGCACATCTGGCACCGTGGACGGTTTTCGCTATCTCTCGCAGGAAGTCATGCTGGGCGCAGATTTTTATTATACCGAAAACGGCTATGATAACGTGGATAGAAAAGATTATCTGATCGGGACAGGCGTGAATGTCCGGCATTATTTTACACCGCATATTTACGGCAGTCTGGGCTATGATTTCTCGCACAGGGATTCAAATCAGGCGGGGTTTGATTTCTATGACAATCGTGTTTATCTACAGCTTGCCGCGGAGCTTAATCCAAAGAAATGGCCGGAAGGTCTGGCTGCGGGACTGGGAGAAGAGGGCAGTCTTTTTTTCGGCGCGCAGTCGGGGCATGGAACGATGTTCACCTCGCTTGACGGGCCGCGTGGGGCCGGAGGTACGGTAGTAGCAGACCTTGGAGATCAGGGCTCCGTCTACGGCCTGTTCGCAGGTTATGATCGCTTTTTCGGGAACTGGTTTCTGGGAGGGGAGGGGCAGGTTGAAAATTCTCGTGACTTTGACTGGAGCCATATCGAGACAGGTGACCGTGTATTCGATGTAACGCGCAAGCAAAGCGCCAGCCTGCATCTTCGTGCGGGTTATCGGCAGCCCAACAATGTTTCTTATTTCGGACATGTTGGCGGCGGCTGGACGGGCTTTGATACTTACTATGATAAAACGGGTAGTATTTACACGCATGAGGATAATGAATTTGCGCTGCAGTTTGGCGGCGGTGTCGAAGCGCCCTTGTCCAATCCCCTTTTTGTACGTATGGATTATACCTATGCGAGCTATGAGGATTATGGCCTGATTATCCCCTCCGGTACGGATCATTTTGATAATAGTGATGTTATGATGCGGCTGGGGCTGGTCTATCGGCTGGGCGTAAAAGACGAAAAAAATCCTGCATTCAAGCATGACTTTTCTGGTGCTTATCTTGGTGGAAATCTGGGGTATGGAGGTTTTGCTGCGCGGAATAACAGGGTTGCAGGAGGGGATCTCAGCGTTGATCGTGCCGGCCATGGCGGAGATATCGGATCTTTTGCAGGGTATGGGTATTCTTTCGGTCCGGTATATCTCGGCTTAGAGGGTATGGGCGAGTTGAGCTATGCTGACTGGAATCTCAAGCGCGATCCGACCGGGCGGGTTTATAGCGCACGGAAAGAATGGGCCTATGGCGGCGATGTGCGGGCAGGCTATGTCTTTAATGATACAACGCTGGTGTACGGACGGGCAGGGAAGGTTATCAGCCAGTTTGATATTAACTATGTTCGCGGCGGGAATGAAGTCCATAGAAAAGATAACGTTCATGGCACGCGTGTTGGCGGCGGTGTAGAAGTGGCTGCCAGTGCGGAAACTTTTGTCAGGATGGATTATACCTATACGGACTACGATGATTATACAGTCGACTATGTAACAGGTATTGATACCTTCAAACCGACCGAGTCAGTCGTTCGTCTCGGGTATGGGGTCAGATTTTAACTGCCCGCCAGTTACAGGGTTTTAACGGTTTTTGCCGTCGTCTGTGTTGTATTTACCGAGGTTGCCGATGAATTGCTGCAACACTGTAAAGTCTTTGCCGGCGGTAGGCGTTTTGCGTTCCACGATTTCAATGTTGCGGCCCTGATCGGGTGAAATTTCGGCAATGTCCGTGATCATGTCGTTTTGATCGAACGTAACGCGGATCATTTTTCTTTTTTCAACTTCCGGTGCAAAGATGCCTTCCTGCGTTGTGGTTTCCCCGATGTAGTACCATGTGTTTTGGTCAAACGGGGCTACGCTGGTTGGCGGCCCCCAAGCCTGCTCCACATCGGCACGGGAGGATGTGACGGGTTGTATTTTTTGCATTTTCACGTCGGAAATCATATTGCCGCGCGTCACAACCGTGGGGGCGCAGCCGCTGCCGAGAAGCAGCGCAAACAAGGCGCTTGCCGCGATAAACGAATGTGTTCTATTTTTAAGAAGCATGTGCAAACCTTCACATTTTTGTACTTCGGTATTATATAATGGTCATCATGCCGAAAGGCAAGGAATAAGGAAATGCTTTGTTTTTTCATGTGAAAACGTGTACAAAGCCGGACATAAAGAGGATGGAATAGATGATGTACGATCCAGAGTTTTCACGCCTGATTGCGATTGAGGGAATTTCGCCCGATAAGGTGCGCTATGAAAAAATAGAGGCAACACCGGAAGAGTGCGAAGCACTGGCAAAAAGGTTTGATTTACGAAAAATTTCTGGATTGAAGGCGCGTCTGAATATTCGCCGTATTCCTGGCGGCGATATTGTTCGTTTGGAGGGGGCATTCGAGGCCGATATTATTCAGGCTTGCGTCGTATCCTTGCAGGATGTGCCTGCGCATATTCAGGGAAGCTTTGAAACTTTTTTTACAGAGGATGCGAGCAAGGCCGCTGACGAGACGACTTTTGATCCTGAAAGCGCGGAAGATTTGCCGGAGTTGGCGGTTAACGGGCAAATTGATCTGGGAGAAATTGTGGCGCAATATCTCGCGCTAGACATTGATATCTATCCACGGGCGCCGGGGGTTAACCTTTCCGCGCAAGCTTCAGGGGTCGGCACAGAAAGGAAAAGCAATCCTTTTCAAATCCTTGAAGGGTTAATTCAAGATAAAGAATAAAAAGTTATGGCATATAAAAATGCGCGGGCTTTGTATTGTGCGGGGATATTTCCGCCCATGTTTCTGCAGTTGTGCTGAAAACGCCAAGGCCGCAGGTCGGGAACATCGCTTTTATGCCAAGGTGAATGGCAAGCTCGCTAATCCCGGGGTTATGGCTGATAACAAGAAGGTTATGGCAGGATTCCGGTGCTCCGGCCGCTTGCATCAGAATCATATCCGGATCTGCAAGATACAGCTTTCGTGCAAGGAAATGCGCTGTCTTTCGCCGGGTTTGCTTGAGCAGGGCATGCATTGTTTCCTGTGTTCTCAGGGCTGAAGAGCATAGAATGAAATCCGGAACAAGTTTGTTATCTTCCATGAACAAAGCCACACGGGAGGCCTCTTCATGCCCCTTAGGGGAAAGGGGGCGTTCATGATCGTCCAGTCCGGCGCTGGCGTCTCCATGTCTTAAAAGATAGAATGTTTTCATGGGGATGTTGTCTTGGAAGGCCTAGAAAGAGTGTTGTCATACGCTCTACAATATCATATGCTGAAAATACAGAATTTGGAAGTCAGCAAGAGTAAGGAGCAGAATAGTGACCTCTACTAAAGACATGGGGCAATCAGGGTTTACATTGGTCGAGCTGGCAATTGCCATGGTCATTATCGGGTTGATCGTTGGGGGCATCCTCAAGGGTGTCGAGATGATTGACAACTCGCGCGTGGCAACAACCATTTCGCAGGTACAGGGGATCAAATCTGCTGTGACAGTGTTCAGGGACAAATATAATGCCCTGCCCGGCGATTTCAGGGAGGCGGATACAAGGCTTCCCGGGTGCCTCAACTGTGTTCCTGCCGCAACCACATGGTGGTTTGGAGACGGTATTGTGGGTGATTTGAATTGGGGTAGTGGTGTCCCTCATTGGAAGGCACAATTACCAGCAACAGGGGGGATGAACGTCCCCCCCAGCGCAGTCGGTGACGAAACGCAGCTTTTCTGGATGCATCTTTTAAAGGCAGGGCTGATTTCAGGGATTTCCGATGAAGCTTTGTCAGGTGCGGAGCCGCAGTGGGGTGTGACAC
Organism: uncultured Rhodospirillaceae bacterium; assembly: GCA_964458415.1. Taxonomy (GTDB): domain Bacteria; phylum Pseudomonadota; class Alphaproteobacteria; order Micavibrionales; family UBA2020; genus CAYWIT01. The sequence continues at coordinate 64,493 of CAYWIT010000011.1, read as the reverse complement.
ATCCCGAGGCCAAGATTGGCGGCGGGTTTGTTGTCGGTCAGGGGGATGGGACGGTATTGAATATCGCCCAAACTATGAATGCCTTACCGGGGCTTTCCGGTTTAATGCTGCAACTTTGGGCATTGCCCAATACGCCGGCCTTGACAGCTGTGCCGGTTTGTGGCGCTACAGGTGGTCCAGCCTGTGTTTTGACGGCGTTTCAGGCTGCCAAGATTGATCGCAAGATGGACGATGGCAATCCGGCGGTAGGGATTGTGCAGGCGGCCGCGACGAATGCTGCGTCTAAATGTGTCAAAGGCTTTCCGCTGCCGGCTACCTATCTTGAAAGCGGATCCGGCATTTTGAAGGGGTCAGCTGTCAGCTACAGTGTTTGCGATCTTGCTTTCTCTTTAAACTAAGGTCTTTTTTGTACGCCTGTTTTCGAGCTCCCAGAGCCAGATAGCAATCAGGCTGGTGATAAAAAAGAGCGTGAGAATGACGGTATTGACCGTGTCGAGAGATGCGGAAATATTGTAATCTTCAAGAAGATATTGAACAAAACCCTTGTCCGGCCCGACGTCACAGGGCCCGCTGATTTTCATTCTGACCTGTCGCTGGATTTCAGTTACTATACAAAATCCGACCCTGTTATAGAGGATAGGCCCGATTACAAACCAGTTTATGGCTGTTATGGAGAGAGCCCAGCGGTGCATCCTGCGGCTTGGGCGCCAGATCCATCCAAAGACAAGGAAGGCTAAAAACAGCCGATGTGATATTTCAAGAAACGTGTCCAAAAATTCTAGCACGCATAATCGGCCAAAGGCCGCCCCCTGACGCAAGGCCTCTGACAAAAGGCCATAGTTTTTTGCTTTCTCTTTGATTATAAGAGAAGGAAAGGAAATTGTCATGTCCGTTCGGAATGCCAAGAAAGATTACGTGGCCGTTCTTGACATCGGGTCGAATGCGGTGCGGCTGGTTGTTTACGATGGTATCAACCGGGCGCCAGTGCGGATTCATAATGAACGTAATATCTGCAGTCTTGGCGCCGATCTCGCGACGACAGGACGGCTGAGCCCGGATGGGGCCAGAAAGGCGCTGGAGAGTATCCGTCGCTTTTCCGGGTTGCTGGCGGCAATGAAGGTTCGTCATATTCTGGCGGTGGCAACGGCGGCTTTGCGTGATGCGGAAGACGGGGCTGATTTTATCGCCCGTGTCGAACAGGAGTGCGGTCTGGTTATTCGTGTCGTTGACGGAGACGAGGAGGCACGGCTTTCCGCTCTGGGGGTGCTGATGAACGGGCTTGGGGAGAATGGCATTATTGGCGACTATGGCGGGGGGTCGCTGGAACTGATTCAGGTTGAGGGCGGACAGGTTAAAAACAAGGTGAGCCTGCCCATCGGTTCGCACCGTTTGCAGGCCTTGAAATCTCCGGAAGAGCGACAGCGCGTTGTCGCAGAGCAACTGGAGAGTGTCGGCTTTCTGAAAGACTGCACGGGTAACGATTTTTATGCATTGGGCGGTGCCTGGCGGTCGATGGCCAAGGCGCATATGCGACTGTCCGACCATCCTTTGCTTGTGCTGGATCATTATTCGATTCCAGGAAACAAGGCGCTGGACTATGCCAGCCTGTTGACGCGGCAGAGTCTGTCTTCGCTGGAAAAGACGGCAGGACTTTCAAAGAAACGCCTGCGGGATATGGGGGTTGCGGCGCTGACATTGCAAGCCTTGCTTGAGCGGACGCATGCGGCGCGGCTGGTGTTTTCCGGCACAGGATTGCGCGAGGGGCTTTTGTACGAACGGATGCCGCCGTCCCTGCAGAAACAGGATGCCTTGATTGTCAGTTGCCGCAAAATTGCGCATAAAATCAGCCGTTTTGATGATATTTCCGCTTTTGGCGTTCTCGCTTTGTGGATGGAACCGTTGTTTCCGGACGCGCAAGCGCCTTTTTTAAGGTTGTTGGAGGCTGCGTGCCTGTTGAGCGATACGGGCTGGTTTGAACATGAAGACTATCAGGCGGCGCATGCTTTTGAACGCATTCTTGTCTTGCCTTTCTATGGGCTTGATCACGCTGGGCGGGCCTTTCTGGCCTTGACGCAATATGTTCGCTATGGCGGGCGGAGCGGAGATTCTGCCGTGCAAGCCGCGCGGCGTATCCTTTCTGATGAATTGTTTCATCATGCTGTGGTCGTCGGACATGCGCAGAAATTGGCATATTTGCTGACCGGCGGCGCTTTGTCGTTACTCGCGCGGAGCAAACTGAGTGTGCGAGATCAGAATATATGTCTGGAGCTTGGTGTGCGGAGCGGGGCGCTCAACGCCGAAATTATCGCCGATGCTTTGCAGGATATCGCTGGGGCTACGGGATATACGGCGGTTATTCTATGAACTTAACGCGGTGTATTTGAAGGGCCGTTTGAGGGTGGGGGCGGTGTTTGCACGGGTTCTTCTGCCGCGGGTTCTGTCTGCGCGGGCTCATCAAGAAAAAGATTTTGGGATTGTTCAAGGATGCTCGCATACATTGATTTGATTTTTTTGAACTGGGGCGCCCGAAGATCTGAAAGTCCGCCCATCCAGTCCAGGCTGGTCATGTCTTTATCAGGCACGCCATCAAGATAATTAACGTCATTATCCTGCAGGCCCATGTTGCCGAATTTACGCAGATATTTGATGACGGTTTCCCAGTCAGGCTCTTTGCGAATCTTTTCGATTTGCGAGCGCAGGGCGGTAATGGATTTTTCATCCATTACGTCTGTATCCTGGGAAATGCTGTTTTTGTACAGAGCATTAATGTTTTGATCCAGACCTTCGATGCTTTTCTTGTCATAGCCGCGGTCTTGCAGCGTTTCAAAGGCCAGCCTTAGGATTGTCAGCCTTGCCTGCGCCGGACTGGTGCCGTTGATAAGCTCTTGTCGCAAGGCCTCGCGCATTTCTGCATCTGTTGATTTATAAGTCTTGTCAACTTCTGCATTTCTGCCCAGAACAAGCCTTTTTCCGCTGTCGCTTTCAAAATCGAGGGCAAAAGCGGTTTGGTAGGCAAATGCGTCGGCCTCAACATATCTTCGGATCAGAAGTTTTTTTTCCGGAGAGACGGCGGTGCCTTCTATCATCCAGTATTTTATTTTATGAGCCTGCCACGCATGGCGGGCTTCATGCGCAAGTGTAACCATGATAGCATCATCGGGTGATTTGGCGTTCAGCTTGATAAGGTTTTTGTCTGGATGATACGTTCCAAGTTTTCCTTCTTTCAGGTTGATCTGGTCATCTTTATCGGCGCTGTCGTAGAAGCTGACTTTTACTTTGTGCGTCTTGATGTATTGGAGAATGTCGTGGCCCATTTCTGTCTGCGACATTTTTTCAAATATGCGATCCAGCCGCTGCTGACTGGCTATCTGCGGGCCCATGCGCTCGATAGATTTCTGATCGAATATTTCCTTGATCGTCAGGACGAGCCCGGGTTTTTCAAGATTGGTTTCGGCGTCTTTGTTTTCAATCAGCTTATGGGCGGAAAAGGCTGCGATGGGGAGACTGATGGCAGCAACAAAGGCCTGCCGGAATTTTTTACGGAGAGCCTCTTTCCGGCGCAGCAAATCCTCCGGGATATGAGTGCCGGATTCTTTTGCCTCCGCTGAAGGTCTAAAAAATACAGGCCTTTTCAAACCGTTGTCCTTTTTTCTAAAATACCTTTCCAGCATGAATATACCTTAAAATCATTAATATATTATGAAAATAATATATTAATCGGCCTTGACCATTTTCAGGTGCCCATTTTCAACACAGATCGCAAGGCGACCATCGCGGAGTTCCAAAGCCTCCTTGCCAAAGAGCTTGTGACGCCATCCGGAAAGGGCTGGAACATCCGCTTTTTCTCCGTAGGCTGCAATCAGTTCAAGATCAGAGGCGCTACAGAGAAGCTTTTGCGCTACTTTTCCTTCTTCGCATTTTAATTTCAGAAGAACGCGTAAAAGATCGATGGTCGGGCCAAGGCCGGGGGGGAAATGCGTTCTTGGTTCGCGTCTGGGGCAGTCTTTTTCATCAAGGCTCAAGCCAATCTTGACGGCTTCAAGCAGGGATTTCCCGCGTTCGCTTTCGGCAAAGCCCTGATGCAAGCCGCGCAGGCGCGACATGGTTTCTTTAGATGTCGGCGGGTGGGCGGCGATTTCGGCCAGCGCTTCATCCTTGAGGATACGGCCACGCGGCACGTCAAGTTCCTGCGCCATGCGTTCACGCCATGCGGCAACTTCCTGAAGAATGCCGAGTGTACGTGGTTTGTTGTTGGGGACCCTGATCCTTTCCCAGGCTTCTTCGGGGCGCCAAGTATAATTTTCACGGTCGGTCAGGCTTTTCATTTCATCCCTGATCCATGTTTTGCGCTTGAGCGTGTCGAGGTGATCGGACAGTTTCTCGTAGACCTTGCGCAGGTGAATAACATCGGCCAGCGCATATTTGATCTGTTTGACCGAAAGCGGGCGCAGCGCCCAATCCGTGAAGCGCGCCGATTTATCCAGTTTTTTGCCGGTGAGGGCATTGACAATATTTTCGTAGCTGACCTGATCGCCAAAGCCGCAAACCATCGCAGCGACCTGTGTGTCAAAAATGGGCGTGGGAAGCTTGCCCGTTTCCTTGTAAAAAATCTCAAGATCCTGACGGCAGGCATGAAAGACTTTCATGACGTTTTTGTCCTGCATCAGATCGTAGAAGGGGGAAAGATCCATTCCCTCGGCCAGCGGATCAATGGCGAAAGCTTCATTATCCTTGCCGGAAACCTGTATCAGGCACAGACGTGCCCAATACGTCCTCTCGCGGATGAATTCTGTGTCAACGGTCACAAATTCCGCTTTTTTCAGGCGGGTGACAAGGGATTTCAGGTCTTTTGTGGTTGTAATCAAGGACATATTCCTCAAATACACCAAAGGGCTTTGTTTTTCCACACTTTTCTGCTATGAAAATACAGAATTTTGAGCATTGAGGGTAAAAAAACATGCATACATACCGCACACATACCTGCAACCAGCTTCGCGCGGCGGACAAGGGGCAGACGATCAAGATTTCCGGGTGGATTCACCGCAAACGCGACCATGGTGGATTGCTGTTTATTGATCTGCGTGATCATTACGGCCTGACGCAATGCGTCATCAATACGGACAACCCCTTGTTTAAAAGCATCGAAAGTTTACGGCTGGAAAACGTTATTTGCGTGACGGGCGAGGTTGTCCTGCGTACGCCGGAAACAACGAATAAAAATCTGCCAACAGGTGAAATCGAGGTCCGGATCAAGCATTTTGATCTGCTCTCCGCGCCTGTGACAGATATGCTGCCGTTGCAGGTGAATTCCGATGAGCCTTATGGCGAGGATGTGCGTCTGAAATACCGCTTTCTGGATTTGCGCCGCGATGTGCTGCACCGGAATATCGTGTTGCGGAGCGACGTGGTGACTTCCATTCGCCGCCGCATGGTCGAGCAGGGATTCCGCGAATTCCAGACCCCGATCCTGACCGCCTCTTCACCGGAGGGCGCACGCGACTTTCTGGTGCCGTCGCGCCTGCATCCGGGGAAGTTCTATGCCCTGCCGCAAGCCCCGCAGCAGTTCAAGCAATTGCTGATGATGTCGGGTTTTGACCGTTACTTCCAGATTGCGCCCTGTTTCCGCGACGAGGACGCGCGGGCCGATCGCACCGCGGGCGAGTTTTACCAGCTTGACGTCGAGATGTCCTTTGTCACGCAGGACGATGTCTTTGCGACGATGGAGCCGGTTATTTACGGTGTATTCGAGGAGTTTTCTAGCTTTACCGGCCAAAAATTCGCAGTGGATAGACCGCCATTCCGCCGCATCGGGTTTGACGAATCCATGCTAAAATACGGCAGCGACAAGCCGGATCTGCGCAACCCGCTTGAAATCGTTGATGTCACCAGCGTTTTTGCACGGAGCGATGTCGAATTCCGCGCTTTCAAAGCGACAGTTGAAAAGGGCGGCGTGGTGCGTGCTATCCGTGCGCCGAAGGTCTCTGACAGACCGCGCAGCTTCTTTGACAAGCTCAATGACTGGGCAAAGGGCGAAGGGGCTGTGGGCTTGGGCTATGTCGTGTTCGAGGGCGCGGAAGGAAAAGGGCCAATTGCGAAGTTCATCCCGCCTGCCGCACAGGAAGAGCTAAAAAAACTGACGGGCGCCGCGAGCGGTGACGCGGTCTTCTTTGTCTGCGACGAAACGGCCAAGGCTGCGGCCATGGCGGGCAAGGCACGGACGAAAATCGGCGAGGACATGGATATTATCGAGAAAAACGCTTTCCGTTTTTGCTGGATCGTCGATTTCCCGATGTACGAAATCAACGACAAGACGGGCAAGATCGATTTCTCGCATAATCCGTTCTCGATGCCAGCAGGCGGACTGCATGCGCTGAACCATGATGACCCGCTTAAGATCAAGGCGATCCAGTATGACAGCGTTTGCAACGGTGTCGAACTGGCCTCGGGCGGTATCCGGAACCATATTCCCGAAGTGATGGAGCGTGCGTTTGAAATTGCAGGCTATCCGAAGGGCTCTGTTCAGGAGAAATTCGGCGGGATGTACAATGCTTTTAAATTCGGGGCGCCGCCGCATGGCGGCTGTGCTTTCGGCATCGACAGGATGGTGATGTTCCTTGCTGATGAGCCGAACGTGCGCGAAGTTATTGCCTTCCCGATGAACCAACAGGCAGAGGATCTGCTGATGGGGGCTCCGGCAACGGTTGATCTTCACCAGCTACGTGATGTGCATATCAAAACAGATCTGCCAAAGGAGAAGGTCAAGGCAGCGGGATAGCTTGCTTTTTTGAATTTTAAAGGAAGTTCTGTTTATGCGATCGCAGCGAGGTTCCGCCCTGTTTCTAATCCTGATCGCCGTGGCCCTGTTTGGGGCGCTTTCCTATGCAATAACGCAATCAGGACGCGGCGGGGGAGATATTTCAAAAGAGCAGGTCGATCTTGAAGCGTCAAAGATTGTACAGTGGGCGGGCCTTGTGCAGGCAGCGGTCAACAGAATGATACTCTTGCAGGGGGTGGACCCCCTGATGCTTGATTATAGGAGCCCCTCCTGGGTCTTTGGAAATGGCAGTTATAATTGCTGGAACCAGAATCATACTTGCACGACAACGGATTGCCGTATTTTTGATCCGTTGGGTGGCGGTGTTGAGGCGCAGGTTTTTACTGCGTCTGGATTTGAGCCTGCGTCCTATGTCCCTGGGTTGCCAGCGCCCGGCACAACGCAGGTCAAGCAAGGGAGCATTTTTGGCGTCGGGTCATCTGCGCCAGAGCTTTTGAGTGTCACATTTTTTCTGCAGCCGGATATCTGTAACAGAATTAATAAGCAGCTTGGGATCAATACAAACTTTACTGCAACGAGTCCGGCAATTGAAGACGTCGCCACATCGCGCCCGGACAATTTTAACGGCTGTATGGCGAATAACGACTTCACTTCGACAAAAGTTCTCGGGGATCAGGATGCGCGATTTGCCGGCAAGATGATGTTCTGTGCTCCATTCGATCATTATGCTGGTGGACTTTATTTTGTTAATGTAGTTATACCGCGATAGAGCGTTTTGCTCACAGGGCTGAGAAAAAATGGATTTCTCTTTAATTGACCCCGTCTATCTCAACCCGCGCTGGCGGCGGTCTTGCTTGTCGGCATAGAGCCCGGTATCCGCCTGTTTATAAAGGGCTGGGAAATCGCTTTCCGGCGTGGCCGGAGCGATTCCGATGCTGGCGCCGAAATGCAGTTTTTCTCCCTGCCAGTTCAGGCGCATATCGTTGAGCACCTGACGGATTTTTTGTGCGCGGGCCATGGCTTTTTCGGGGGCTGTCTGGGTTAACAGGATAGCGAATTCATCGCCGCCAAAGCGTGCGGCGCCATCGGCAAAGCGGATGGATTTTAGCAGATGGTCAGCGACGAGCTTCAGGCATTCATCCCCCGCCTGATGGCCGTTAATATCATTGATTTGCTTGAAGCGGTCGAGGTCAACCAGTACCAGCAGGGCGCCGGGAGAATGGAGGCGGCGGATGCGCGACATCTCCAGCTCAACGAATTTTTCAAATCCCCGGCGGTTCATCAATCCAGTCAGCGGATCGGTTTCAGCGAGCTCTTCCAGTTGTTGGATACGGTGTTCCTGCGCCTCAAGGCGGCGCTCTGCCTCTTCAATCTTTTGATAGGCGTGACGCAGCAGTGCCATGGTTGCGCTCTGTGTCCGCCACCAGCTGTCAAACGCGGTTTTACGTGAGGAAAAATCCGCAGGTTTAGGCGCCGGCATTTCCCTGAGGGGCTTATCGGTCAGATGGTCGTGTTGTGGCATGCTCAGGAACTCCTTTCCGGCAGAGTTATGTTATGCGAAAACCGTGCCAAACCGTCAATATATCCATAACAGAAAAAATGAGCTTTGGCGAAGCTTTTCTATTGGTTGTTTTTCTGTGGCCGTGCCCCTAGAGTGAAAAGCGTAAATAAAGCTGGAAAGTGTAATATGTTCAAGCGTTTTGGGTTGATTTTGGGTGGGCTTGTGATCGTGGCAGGGGCGATTTTGGCCTTTGGCAGCCAACAAGGGATATCGGCGGGGGATATTCGACAGCCGAATGTTCCCTCCATGGCCTCGCACAAGGCTTTATACGGGTTTAAAATGGTTTCGATGGAATCCGGCTCTGGGGTTGTGGGGCTGGAAGGAAAAATGTATTACGAGCAACAGGACGTTTGCGAGGCTTGGACGACGGATCACCGTTTTACTACAGAGTATTTTTATCCGGATCGGAACTCTGTTCTGAATACCAGCCATTATGTTGCTTGGGAGGCTAAGGATCAAAGCCGTTTTTCATTTAATTCCGAGCGACGGGAAAACGGTGAACTGATCGAGCAGTTGCGCGGTGATGCCCTTCGGCAAAAAGGCGGCGTGACGCGCGCGGAATATTCCCGTCCCGAGGATATGCATTTTGATTTGCCGGAGGGGTATTTATTGCCGACAATGCATACGGCTGAAATTATCAGGCATGCAGGAGCAGGAGAAAAGTTTTTTCATGCCGTGATGTTTGACGGGACGGATTCAGATGGCCCTGTGGACGTCAATGTATTCATCGGCAAACCGGCAGGTGTGGAGGAAATCGCAAAAATTGCAGCGCGTCATAAGGAAATTGACGTCAGCCTGCTCTCTCCGCGGGCATGGCATATTCGTATGGCTGTTTTCCCTCTGGCGGAGAGAGAGCAAATGGTTCCTTCTTATGAAATGGATATGTTGCTGCATGACAATGGTGTGATCAGTCATGCTCTGGTGGATTACAAAAGTTTCAAAGTCGAGCAGACGCTGACGTCGCTGGAATCTTTACCTGAACAACCCTGCGTAAAGGAGAAAGATTAACACTTTGTTAATCTTTCTTAAGTATAAGCAAAGATGAAGCACAGCGCAGGGGAGCGGCATGAAGAAAAAAATACTGATTGTCGAAGATAACGAGCTTAATATGAAGCTATTCGACGACCTTCTGGGGGCCCACGGTTATGACACTGTCAAGACGCGGGAGGGGACAAAAGTACTCGATCTGGCGCGTGAACACAGGCCTGATCTTATTATCATGGATATCCAGTTGCCGGAGGTTTCCGGTCTGGAAGTTGCGCAATGGCTGAAAAGCGATGGCGATCTCAAAAAAATTCCTATTATCGCGGTAACCGCCTTTGCCATGAAGGGGGATGAGGAAAAAATCCGCCAAGGGGGCTGTGAGGATTATGTCTCCAAGCCGATTTCCATTCTGGATTTCATGAAAGTCATTGAAAAGCATCTGGGGCCTCATACAGCCGGATAAAAAGATTAATTCTTCATTTAGTTTTTCCCGATAGGGTAGTAGAGTGAAGAAGGTTTTGAGGGGAGCGACATGACTGCACGCGTACTCGTCGTCGATGATATTTTGCCGAACGTTAAACTGCTGGAAGCCAAGCTGAGCGGTGAGTATTTTGATGTCATTACCGCTTCAAGCGGCGCCGAGGCAATTACAAAGGCGGAGACCCAGGGGCCGGATATTATATTGCTGGACGTTATGATGCCGGGAATGGACGGGTTTGAAACCTGTCAGCGGCTTAAAAACAATGCGGCAACGGCACATATCCCAGTTGTGATGGTAACGGCGCTGACGGATGCGACGGACCGTGTGCGCGGACTTGAATCCGGTGCGGATGACTTTCTCAGCAAACCTGTCAATGATGTTGCCCTGATGGCGCGGGTGCGCTCTCTGGTGCGTCTCAAGATGATGGTTGATGAATGGCGCACACGTGAAAATACGGCGACACAATTCGGGTTTGCTGGCGGCAAGGTGGGTTTTAGTGCCGAGCCATCGGAAAAAGCGCGCGTTCTGGTGATCGAGGATAGGGCCTTTGAAAGCGAAAAGTTTGTTGAAACGCTGAAACGCGACGAAGATACGGTCATGCCTGCGCGCAGCGGCGAACAGGCAATCGCCATCGCCCAGCAAAATGATTTTGATATCATCGTTGTCAGCCTGAATCTCGAGCATGAAGACGGGTTGCGCCTCTGCTCGCATCTGCGCTCCAATGAGCGCACGCGTTCAGTGCCGATTTTGATGGTGGGTGAAGAAACGGATATGAAGCGTATCGCGCAGGGGCTTGAAATCGGAGCGCATGACTATATTTTGCGTCCGGTTGACCGCAATGAATTTCTGGCGCGGGTGCGCACGCAGGTTCGCCGCAAGCGCTATCAGGATCGTCTGCGCGCCAATTATGAGATGAGCCTTTCTCTGGCGCTGACGGACAGTCTGACGGGGCTTTTCAATCGGCGCTATTTGATGGTGCATCTCGAGAAGCTCTTGAACAAGAACAAGGAAAACAACAAGGCGCTTTGTGTTCTGATGCTGGATATTGACCATTTCAAGCGGATCAATGATACCTACGGTCACGCCGTCGGAGACGAGGTTCTGAAGACTTTTTCGTCCCGTATTTCGCAGCGGTTGCGCAGTTTCGATCTGGTGGCGCGGCAGGGCGGCGAAGAGTTCGTTGTTGTTTTGCCGGATATCAGCAAGGATATGGCCATTCAGGTTGCGGAACGGTTGCGGAGCGGCATTGCCTCTGCTCCGTTTGAGGTCAGTAGTCCACAAGGCCCGATCAGTGTCACGGTGAGTATCGGGGCGGTGCTGATTGAAGGAGAGGATGTGACGGTGGAAGAATCTCTGCGACGCGCCGATGACGAGCTTTATCGAGCCAAAGAAGGTGGCCGGAATCGCGTTTATCTGGCAGGACAGGGGCTGGTTCAGTTATCAGAAAAAGATTTCGAGGATCGACCGGATGAAAAGCCCGAAGAGACAATAAAGAAAATTGTCTAATATCAATATGTTAAGTGTAAAACGACTTCCTGTTTTTCCGAAACTGTAACTGTTTTTCTTGACAATTTCATGTAATGGCTTATGCTGCAATGCAACAATGCTGCTGTGCAGCATGTGATTCTTTAAATCAATTAAGGAGAAGAAAAATGCAACACGACATTCTTGATACCATGAACAAACTGACCCAGCAAACCATTGAAAACTGGAAAAAGATGGGTGAGACAAACCTGAAAATCAGCGAAAAACTCTTGCAACAGCAAGTCGAGCTGACTTCCGCGCTGATTGAAGCCGCGACATGCAATGCGGGCGAAGTTTCTAAAACGAAAGACGTGAAAGAAATTGCCGCCATGCAGACTGAATTTGCACAGGATTGCGGCAAGAGAGTCATGGAAAGCTACAAATCCTGCGCGGACATTCTGTCTGAAGCCGGTAAAGCCTACAACACCATGTTTGAAGCAGGCGTAAAGTCGGCGAGCGATAATTTTGCAAGCGTCAAGCCTGCAAAAGGCTCCAAGGCAGCTTGATTGACATCTCTTATTAACTGAAGCCGGAATAAAAAAATGACAGAAAAAAAGATAGCTTTCGTCACTGGTGGAGCAGGTGGTATCGGTTCTGCGATTTGTCGCGAACTGGCTCAAAAAGGACATCAGGTGATTGCAGGCTATCATCCGGCGGAGGAACAATCTGCAAAGACCCGGCTGGCTGAATGGCGGTCAGCCGGTCTTTCGGTTGATATTGTTTCCGGTGACGTTGCGTCTTTCTCTTCCTGTGAAGAGATGGCGAACGAAATCAAACAGAAATTTGGCAACGTGGATATTCTTGTCAACTGCGCTGGAATTACGCGTGACAAGACGCTGAAAAAGATGACGGAAGATGACTGGAATGCGGTTATCAATATTGATCTCAGCAGCATGTTCAACGTTACCAAGCAGTTTTTTGAGGGTATGACCGAGCGTGGATTTGGCCGCATCGTCAATATCTCTTCCGTGAATGGAAAAAAGGGCCAGTTTGGCCAGACCAACTATTCCGCAGCCAAAGCGGGTGTTCATGGCTTCACCATGGCGCTGGCACAGGAAACGGCGCGCAAGGGCGTGACGGTGAATTCCATTTCTCCCGGCTATGTTGAAACGCCGATGACCAAGGCTATTCCTGCCGAGGTGACGCAGCAGATTGTGGCCCAAATCCCCATGGGGCGGATGGCGCAACCGGAAGAGATTGCCTATACGGTTGCATTCCTGTGTGATGATCGCGCGGGTTATATTACTGGCGCGAATATTTCCGTGAATGGCGGATTGTTCATCTCGTTCTGATCTTTATCGGATCAATCGACGTATTGTTCCAGCTCCAGAGCGGACTGAATATGCAGCGGGAGTGATTTGAACGATCCCCGATGCAGGTGGAGCGTGTAGTTTTCACCATCTTGCTCGTCAATTTCTATTTTACGATAGATCACAAAATTGGCATGGGATCGGGTATCCAGCCCTTGAATGAGAATTTGCAGAGTGCGCTTGGCGCTAAGCAGTTTTTTCCCTGCCGAGAAGGACTTGGTAATAGGTTCGCCGGGTTTGAAGTGATAGTCTTTCACCAAAGAGTTTCCAAGGAGAATATCTCCGGGGACGGCGATGCTCCACGGCATGCGCGGGGCCATTAATAATATGCGTGGCGGCGTAAATTCATTGATTGGAAGATAGCTCAGGAATTGTTCATTGCCGTTTTCCGTCTTGCGCGTTTCTTCAACAGTCAGGACGACGCAGAGCTGCACATCAACAAGATCAGCCTTGTGAAAATTTGACATACGGACAAGAACGTAGGGCTTTTCGGCATTCCATTTTGTGCTGAGAACGCCGCGCGTCGAAGTGATGAGCGCAACGCGGGGATGGATGAATCTGGCGGTGACGATGGCGCTGAAAAAAACGTTGAGGACGATCAGGCCGATTGACAGTATCGCGATGATCATGACAACGGCGACGGCTTTGATTCCCATACCGGTTTCGACGATCATGTCTTCGGGCAGATTGATTCCGAAGGAAGTGGAGAGCGCTCGTACCAGATTGAGATTTGCCTCAGGCAAGGCCAGCGCCAGAAGTGACCAGATCAGGTAGAAAAAGAAAATCACGCCAAAAGTATAGAGTGTGGTGATTTTTAGAAAGTCTTTGTTCATCCGGCGCCCCCTCAAGATGCAGTCATTTTTTACTATAAAGAATTTAAAGGGAGGATAAAGAGCTATAAAATATTGTTTATATATTTCAATGATTTGTAGTTCTAGCACGGTAATAATATAGAAATTAACCGATATTTAAGCATTATAGAAAATAATGGTGTGACGAAAGAATATAATAGCAAGGTGATATATATGCTGGAGAGCCTGAAAGAGGCAGCGAGTCAGGTATTCGGGGGCGGCGAAGAGTTGGATCGGATTTATCAGCAGCCGATCACGCAATTGCGCATCGAATTAAAACAGGCTTTTCAGCTGCGTGTCTTCACACAAGAACAGTATGATGATTTTGTCAGCCGTCTGGTCAGGGTTGAGGGGGCGGATATAGGGGCGCAACAGGCCATTGCCGCGACCGCTGCGGAAAAACGTGAAGTTGAATCTGTTTTGGATATCGAGCTGGACACGCCGGGGAAGCAATTGCTCTGGGCGGCAACGCTGACGCGAATGATGGATGAGGGCAAATCTCCAATCGCCAAAAGTACGCTTTGGCAACAGTTACAGGATACAATTGCCGTCCGTAACGAGCAAATTCGTACGGCGCGTGTTATTGCGACATCGCTTCAGAATGATGATGTGACCTTTGCCTATGGACAGCCGGGCAGCTGGTTTTATCATGACCCGATTAAAAATCATATCAATCTTGATCTTTATTACAGTCTGATGGTCGGCTTTGAGCATGTGCGCTCGGTAAATCTGCATGAAGAGGGCCACAGCGAGCTGAGCATGGTATATCCGGAGGCCATGCAGGAATTGTTCAAGAAGGTAGAGCCTTATATTCTCCGCAAAAAGGGAGAAAAACGTCCAAAGCTGACCAAGGAACAACAAATAGAACTGGCGCGGGATGCCATTGAATGGAAGCTGCGGCATCGTTTCTGGAACAGTGCGGAAGATAACTGCGTGAACCAGTTTGCGGCGAATATGAGCGATTTGCTGCCCCAGGATTTCGGATATTCAATCAATCACATGAATGTGACCTTGATGGGGTTCGGCGAAGCCTTGAAGCGCGGTGCCAATGCGGGGGAGATATATAATGATCGTCCTGCTGGCAGCGGGGATGACAGTATATGGGATATATTTAAGGACAAGAAAAAGAAAGAAGCCGAAGAGGAGATCGGTTCCCTTGAGAAGCCGTTGGACAAAAGCGACGTTAAAAAGATAAATGCAGGCAATATTTCAAAACAGGCGGCCGGAAAATTATATAGCGAGATGACAAACGCTGTATTGCTGGCATTTTTTCAGGCGAATGGCCTTTTCTCCGACAAGGACAAAAACTGGAACAGGCTCGGCGTTTTCAAGGAAGATATTAACCAGACGATAGATGTTTCCGGTATCCCCGAGGCGAAGGGGAAAACGGCTTTTGAATATCTGATGGCCTTGATGCAGGCAGAGGACGGAGTTCGGCACTTGCAGCCTTTGCCGGCTGATCGCCATTTTGGCAAGACGCATTACCGGGAGAAAGTGCGTGAAACCTCGCTGGCGCGGGGAAAAATTATGGATCAGATCTGGGACGTTTATTTTAAAAAATTTGCCGATGTCCTGATCAATGAGTTCCAGAACGAGATGGAAAAGAGGCTGGAACAAAAAAAACAGGACCAGAAAAATCAGGACAAGTCAGGGCAGGGGCAAAGCAGCCAGGGGCAGGGTGGCAAGGATGATCAGGGCGAATGGGGAGAATCAGACGGGGGAGACGGTATCCCGATGGATATGGATGATGATCTGGATGACGCCATAGGAGACATGTCTGAAAATCCCGGCGAAGGGCGTGAACAGGAAGGTACCGACGAGAATAAAAATAAAGGTGCCGGAAATGATCAGGATGATGACGCGGGAGACAAAAAGAAAGAGAAGCCGGCCCCCGGTGGATGGGATCAGGACCCTGATCAAAAGACGGATCCTAAAAAAGCGGGAGACCTGAAAAACAAGGAGATCAATGAGGATAAGATCTCCGACGAGAAGAAAAAAGAGATGAAGGATGCCGCCAAGGATATGCCCAAGGGCAATTCCATGCGACAGCCACAAGGCGGGCGGCAGCGGGGCGTTGATCTGGCCAGTCTTGCCAAGGGGGACTGGAGCGACTTTAACAAGCGTGTGCTGCAGTTGGCTCCTGTCATCAATCAGGTGGCGGAATCGTTCCGGAGTATTCGTAAAGAGCAGCGGCGACAGATGCAACAGCAGTCGAAAACGCTTGATTTCACGGCGGAGGATGGCGACGTCCTTGATCGGCTTGATCGTGATAAAATGCTGGAAACGCGGTTTCGTCAGGCGGCGCATGAAAAGCTGACAACGGATGACTTTAAAAAGTTCAGAGAAGATAAAACTGTTTCAACGGAAAGCACGATTGAAATTGTGGCCATGATTGACGGCTCGGGGAGCATGCCAAGCATGCAGCTTGGCAACGGGGTTTCCGCGATGGATGCCGCCTTGCAAAGCTCGGTGATTGTCTATATGGCGGCGCGCAAGGCCGGGATAGATGCCTATATCGTCATGTGGGGTGATCCGCAGCCTTTGATCATAGCAACGCCGGATTCGAATTTGCGCGAAGTCGGAAAAAAACTTGAAATGCTCAAGCGCGGGACGGGCAGTGGAACGAATCTGGCGCCCGGCATCGTCAATACGGTCGAGGCGATGGCGTTGCATAGGAACAAGAATGGCACGATGAGCGGCAGTTCCCACTTGCTGGTCTTTTCTGACGGGGATATCGGGGATTTTGACGAGACGGTCAGCAAGCTTGAAATCGTGTCCCGTAATGCAAAAAACCTGACTATTGATGTTGCTGTCCTGAATCCGGGGTCTGGTCAGACATACATGGAAAGAGCTTTTCAGACGGTTATTGACAGGACCGGTGGAAAACTGGTGGGCCTGATGCGGGGAACGGATCCATCGGAAATCCCTCTGGAACTGTCCCGTTTGATGCTCAAGCGTGTGCGCAGCTTCAAGGTCAAGACGGAGCCGGATGCAAAAAAGCGGGAGAGACTCCGCCAGCTTCATAAAAAACTTGATTAGTGTTAACAAAAATTAAACGTGATTAGGGCAAACTAGAGCTGGAATAAAGGGAGAGATAGCATGGCAGACATGGAAGAGAAGAGGTCGTTGACGGATAAAAAGCCATCCGAGATGACGACCGAAGATATCATGGCCATGATCAAACCAGTCGGGCTTCCGGGGCTGCCATATCCTATGGCCAATATTTCGCGCAATAAGGGTGGCGTGATTGAACGTGATGTTTGGTTGGTGGAATCAAAAAACAATCCGCTGGTTGTTTATACGGAGCGCGGGCTGGAAGAGGTAAACGGCAAGTTATTTCGCGAAATGCCTATTCCGGGCATGATGCTGATGCTGCGCGAGTTGTTGACAAGAATGGGGCCGCAGGCCGACAACCGCATTATGGCGGTATTCGGTGATGCAGCCTTTGGCAAGTCGCATCTGTTCAAGTTGGTGGGTGATCTTGTCCATCCCAAAGGGGCGATCGTCGTGGACTGTGGCGGTATGAACATGCGGGAGCTTTTCTTTCGCACCGTGATCGACTACGGCAAGGGTGTCAAGGAACAGCTGGAGCAGCGTGTCAACGGCGGAAAAATCAAGGAAGCGAATTTGAATTTACTGGAAGAAACCTTTCCTGGAGCCGTTATCAAAAAAGAAGGCAAAGCGTTTTTGAACTGGAGTGCGATTGGGCAGCGCAAGACGGAAACTGTGGATGGAAAAACCTCTACGATAGAGAGTTATGAGGAGGCATCTTCCCGTGCGTCAAAGGTGCTGAACCTGATTTATGAAGATGAGGGTATTTCTGTCCAACACAATGCCTTTGGTATCAAAACAGTTAAAGGGGAAATTTTTGAATCTATCGAGAGTGGGCGTCCGATATTTCTGGACGAGTTTAACAAGTCAAAAAAAGGAACGCTTGATTCCTTTCAGACTTTTCTGGAGCTGGCGAATGGGCAGAAAAGTCAGGCTGTAATTCAGAATACGATGGCAACGGATGGGGATGATGACAGTCCAAAATCTATCACGGTCCGGCGAGAGGATCTGGCCGTGAACTGGTTTTTTGGAATTGCCGGAAACGATGCAACGGATGGGGATACGACGCAGGAACTTTCTACATCAATGGAAACGCGACTGGATAT
Organism: uncultured Rhodospirillaceae bacterium; assembly: GCA_964458415.1. GTDB lineage: Bacteria > Pseudomonadota > Alphaproteobacteria > Micavibrionales > UBA2020 > CAYWIT01. The sequence continues at coordinate 46,850 of CAYWIT010000011.1, read as the reverse complement.
TATGCGCGTGGGAAAGCCGACGGAAATAGACTGGGCGCATCGCATTTCGCAGGTCTATACCGGATTGCCACTCAGTACGCTATACAATCTTTTTGAAGGAACGGCGAAGTCCAATCCGGCGGAGTTCGCGCAGTTCCTTGTGGATTTGCGCGAGCTTGGTTTGACTGCGGAGGAGCGCAAGGCGATACCTCCCCATGAAAGATATCTCCTGAAAAACTTTCAGGATACGGTGGTGGCGATCAATCAGGCGGCAAAATGCTATGATATGCAATTGAAGCTGGCGGATCCGGAATCGGAATTGTTTAATCAGTCCGCCTATGAAAATATGGTCGATGAAGTCGCCGCCAATGCAAAGCGCATGCATGTTAGTTTCCGTACGGTGATTGACGACCGTAACAAGGCCTTGCAGCGCGCAGTGGATGTACGTCCCGCCAAAGAAGCGACGCTGTCGCTGAATTTGAAGGATGTCTTTCGTAACGTCGATCTGCAGGAGGTCGGAAAAGGAAATCCGGGTTGGTACAGCTTGGGCAGAAATCTGGTGCAGGTGTTGATGGAAAGGATTGCCAACAGCACGATTGGCATGCCGAATACGGCAGCCGCTCTGATGACGCTGCACGAGGAGAACGGATTTTTTCCGCCGAATTATAAAGAGGCAAAGAGGAGTAACAGTATAAAATCCGTGGCGGATCTCCTGAAATACGATCCGTTGAAGGATGTCGGCGGAACGGAAGAATTGCGCGAGCTACGGAGCCTGCTGATGGCTGGTCTGCGCAGCAGATATCCGGATATTCAAAGCTCCGAAGATGCGGTGATTCCGCTGGAAAAGCTGGGTGTTGCTGTAAAGGAAATGGCGGAGAAGAGGGTGGATACGCCAAAGTCCTTTATTTTGCCAAATGATGATCTGAATACGGTGAATGGAGCGCCGCTTATCGATGGACGGGCGCTTCCGCGATATGCATTGGACGAGGCTGCGGCAAACGAGCGGGAACTTGTACTGGCGGATTTCAGGACAGTTCTGGCCGCTCTGGCTCTGCCGGATTATGCGGAGAAGAACAGGGCCCGGATATGGCCTGTTGATATCGAGAAATATACTCGTCGTCCGGAAGGCGCGGACGAGCGCGAGGCTTTCAACAACATTCAGGGCAAGTCTGAATCCGGGTTTGATTTGAACGTGCTTGCCGCGGGAAAAGATGGAAGCACAGAGCCTGTATATCTTTATTTACTTGAAGATAAGTTCAGAAAACAAATGATCGTTGTCGGCTCTGAAGATATCGGCATACAGCTTAAATCGGATCTGATCAAAAGCGGTGTAAGCTATATGGTGAAAGACGACGAGGCGACGGAAGGGAAAATCAATGAGTTTCTGTCTGAAGGTGTTCGTATGCGGGTCGAGGCCGGGAAGCCGATCAATCAGGAAGAGAATCTGATTGAAACGCTGATCTATGCGTTCTCCACCCTCTGTGAGTTGCCGGTGAATGAAGCGGGTGAAATTGATATCGGTTCTGGTTATACGTTCGGGAAGATTCTGCAGCTGAACAATAGCGAGCCCAGTACATATACCAGTATTTTCAAGCCGCGCGTTCCAGGCCGGTAAAAGCGGGAAAAGGAGAGATACTGTGAAGATAAGCGATAAACAGCAGCAGGATATTCTGGAAGTGATGGCTTTTCAGGAAGCGGCCGAGAGGGCACAACAGGGGCTTTGTCACAGGAGCAGCATTTGCCGTTTGCCTGTGGGCAGCTGGCAGGCGGATATGATCCGTCAAGCGCAAACGGAGGATCTGGTCACAACACCGGCTGATTTGCGTCACGCCATGGAAAATCCGGATAGGGCGATTATTTTTCTTTCGCATGAGGCCATGGTGACAGAGGAGATTATCGAAAGAATCTGTGTGGAGAGCTCTCTGGGCAAGATGATTGTCTGGGAAACCGATGCCGCGATAGGCTAAAAGCCCTGTTTTTCTTTGCTTATTCATTCCATCGGTGCCATAATTACATCTGTTTTTTACAACTTGTGTAATTGAGGCGAAGATGTCTGGCGCGGATACAGAAAAGAAGGAATTCAAGGCTACGCGCAAGGATGTGATAGCATTTGCGCGCTATTACTGGCGGCCTCGCATGGGCATGGGCCTTGCGTCGGCGGTGTTGATGCTGGCTTCCGTGGCAATGGATGCGATTGTTCCTGTCTATACAGGAAAGATTGTCGATGCCATGACGCAATATCAGGCGGATGATGTGACCGTCTGGCGGGGCGTCTGGGCGGCTTTCTGGGCTTTCACGCTTCTGGCGCTCTTGCATAATGTGTTGCGCCTTTATTCTGTTTTTATCTGGAATAAATTTGCGCTTGGAAACCTGTATTCGATTGTCCGGGATTCCTTGCAGAAAGTGCAGCGGTTCAGCTCCGAATGGCATACAAATGCTTTTGCCGGCGGAACTGTGCGCAAGATCACGCGCGGAATGTGGGCCTTTGACTCGTTCGAGGATACCTTGCTGATGGGTATTTTGCCTGCAGTAACAATTATGATCGGCGTGACGCTGATGTTGTTCCTGTCTTTGCCGACGGTTGGTTTGCTGGTGGCGGGACTGATCCTGATTTATTGCGCTTTTAGTATTTATGTATCGGTAAAAATATTGTCGCCACGCTTTCGGGATTCGGCAGCAGCGGATACCAAGGTGGGGGCCTCTCTTGCGGATATCATGACGGGAAATCCGACGGTCAAGGCTTTTGGCGCAGAGGAACGTGAAGATACTTTGTTCGGCAAAGTCATGGAACAATGGCGGACGAAGGCAATCCGGGCCTGGCAGTCTGGCGTTGCGGCCGATGCCGGACGTTCTGCTTTGCGGATGCTGATGATGACGTCGATGATCGCGACGACGATCTGGCTCTGGAAGAGCGGACAGGCGACGCCTGGCGATATCGTGATGGTAATTACGACGTTTTTTATTATCGGCGGATATTTGCGCGATATCGGGGCGCATATTGCGCATCTGCAGCGTTCTGTCAGCGATATGGAGGATGTCATCGGCTTCTGGCTCCGCAAGGACGATGTTGTGGATGTGCCGGGGGCCATGCCTTTGCAGGCAGAGGCTGGGAAACTGCGCGGGCAGATTATCTTTGATCATGTCGGCTTCAAGTATCCCAATACGAATCACGTGATCTATCGGGATATGAACGTGAGCATCAGGGCAGGGGAGAAGCTGGCGCTGGTGGGTCCTTCGGGTAGCGGTAAATCGACATTCGTCAAGCTGATACAGCGCCTCTATAACGTGACGGAGGGGGGCGTTTACATTGACGGACAGAATATTGCCGAGGTGACTCTGCGCTCGCTGCGGCAGGCGATTGCCCTTGTGCCGCAGGATCCTATTTTGTTTCATCGCTCGCTGTCGGATAATATCGCTTATGGCCGGCCGGAAGCGACGATGGATGAAATTATTACTGCCGCAAAAAAGGCCTATGCGCATGATTTCATTGTCGGGTTGCCGCAGGGCTATGACACGCTGGTGGGCGAGCGCGGCGTCAAGCTTTCCGGCGGGGAACGCCAGCGGGTTGCGATTGCGCGCGCCATACTGGCGGATGCGCCGATCCTGATCCTTGATGAAGCGACCTCAAGCCTGGATTCCATCTCTGAGAACTATATCCAGCTGGCGTTGGATGCCTTGGTCAAGGGACGGACGACCATTACCATTGCGCATAGAATGTCAACGATCCAGAAGGCCGACAGAATTCTTGTTTTTGATGACGGAAAAATTATCGAGCAGGGAGATCATGCGGGCCTGATGTCGAATCCGCATTCGCGTTACAGGGCGTTGTACGAGATGCAGGCTCTGAACCTGATCGGGGATGAGGGGCATGAAGATGTGGAAAATTTGCCGGATGCCGTCAGGGCGTAAGGGTATAATGCTTCAGGGGCCTGCCGTGGGCTGACATTTCTTTTTTTTCTGAAAGCCAAAAGTATCGGTTGCGGGGTTATAGGTCGTGCCTTTATGCCCGCTGGCGATGAGCTCTTTTTGTTGGGCGATGTCGTCCCGGGGACACAGGGCATCCGGCTTTTTTGCGCTGGCGGCATTGAAATCCTTTTGCATTCTTTTTTCAATCAGCGCATTTATATGCGCATGCATGTTGTAAACTTCAGTGCCGTCAGTCGCATCGACGCCGATGCTGTGAATGCTTAAGCCTTCTTTCAGGAAAACGCTCCAGCTGTGGTAGTTATCGGTGGTAACTTCGGCAATGGCGTGAATGCGGTTTTCTTCGGCTGCCAGAGATAGCCATGTGTCCACCATAACGGTCATCAGTTTATTGCCCCTGTATTCGGGGTGCACAAGGACACCTTGCAGGACGGTAACCTTTTCAGGGCTGGCGGCGAGATTCATGTCAACCATGCCGGTTTTCCCGTTTTCCGGCGTTGGATTCAGGATGATGCTTTGTGCGATCAACTGTCCATTGTGCATGACGCCAAGGATGGTGTTGCCCTGTGACAGATGTTGTTCGAAGAATGCCTGGCTTTTGGGAAGAACAAAGCTTTTTTCATCTGCTGTCAGGCTGTTGATGACGGTATCCTGCAAAGCAAGGATATCCGTTATATTTTCCTGAAATTGCAGGACGAGAGCATATGTGCCTCCCTGCTTTGGCAGGGGCCCTGTTTTTAAAATAGGTGTTTTTGTTTTGTCGTTTTTCAAGAGGAACTCCAAATATAAACGAGGGGGAACCGGGGTTCCGTTGGTATTGTTTTATATTTTGTGGAGTTTTGCCCGATAAACGAGGAAGGCCCCAACCGTATTGCTAACGGTTGGCTCGTCGTGTCCTGCAGAATGGAATATAGGCATGTATTTTGTTCATCTGTCTACTTTTACAGAGATTCGTTATTTCGTCAAATGCTATTTCAGGTTTTGCCATTTTTCTCTGATTTCCCAGCAGCTTCTGCGGTTGGTACGGCGTCCTTGAAACGGGTGGTGACCTCGACTGCGCATGTGAAATCGCGGTCGATGAATTGCTGACAGATAGCGGCCGCCTCTTCGGGGCGGAGCGGATTTCTGGAACGCAACGGCAGGCTGAGCCGTGCATTGGCGGCATCCGGTTCGATGGCGTCAAAGTCGGCGGCCAGTGTAAAGTATTTCCCCAGATCCCTGTGCCGGACCTTGAGCTTGTACCAGTCAAAGGCCATGCCCAGACGCGAGTGATACTGGCCGACGCGGAAGGTCACATCCTCGGCAGCGATATCGGCGGGCTGCAGGATATGCGAGGCGCGTATATCGCTGGCGGGAGAGGGTGTGTCGCTGCGGAAAGTGACGGGGATGTCATACCCCTTGGTCAGGATGATGTTTTGTCCGTAAAGCAGGGCGCCTTCCGGACCGATAATAACTTTTTTCGGTGGCAGATAACCCGTAACCGGAGAAAGCGTCGTATCCGCCGTCAGGTAATAGACGCCGGGGCGGATGCCGCTGATGACGAAAAACCCGTCATAGGGGGTCAAGGCTTCTTTTACAACTTGTCCATCCGGCGTATTCAGCACCAGCCGGATGTTGCGGGCTGCCGTCTTGTTGCCGCTTGCATCCTCCATCCAGGCCGTTCCGTCCATCTCGGCCCCTTGCAGGATGGGGAAGTCAATGCGGGTAATCGAACCGGCACGCGGACGCAGGGAGATGCCGGGGAAGCCGGAGACCCAGGTTGGGTCAAAGGCGCTGCTTTCCTCGACGATGATGTCCGTGACCTTGTTTGTCGGCAGGTCATAGATAAAAGCCTCGCCCTTTTCGTCGGTGTCGGCGGTGCGTGAAACCTGTGCGGCCCTGACAAGAACATCCGGCAGCGGCTCGTCTCCGGCAGAGAAGGCGCCATCCCCGTCCTTGTCCAGAAAGACGAAGGCCGCAACCCCGCCAGTGGAGGACAGGCTGCTGTTTTTCATGATGAAGTCATTACTGTATGGGTTATAGGCCAGGCCGAACCTGACGTTCATCATGGCGGATATGGCCTGTTCGCTGTCATAGGAGACGGAGGAGGAGAGGGTGGCACGATCCAGATTCCAGTCCAGAGACAGCCCTTCCTGCGTATAGCCGGTATCCATTTTGCGCAGGAAACTGACATCGGCTCCCATCTTTTTTGTGAGCTTGCGCGAAAAATTGACGCGGAGGCTTTTCAGTTCCGATTCCGGCATGATCCTGTAATCCAGAGAAGATCGCCATGTCGTATTGAGCGCCCTTCCGCGCAGGGAGAGCGCGCCGCCAAGCTTGTCCAGACTTTCTCCGGCGGCATTGGTGACCTGGCTGTAGGAAAGGGAATTGCTGGCATAGAGGTCTCTGTTTATTTTTCCGGAGAGTTTCAGACCGGTGCTGAACGTTGTGGTATCGGTACTGGTCAGGGACAGTCCGGCAAAGGCGGTATAGGTGGGCCCGCCGCGGAGCATATCCGTCAGGGGGCCGCTCAGTGTGACGTTTGTGGCATAGTTCGCGGGCGCGCGGGAATCAATGGCGGTATCGGTGACATAGTCCTCGCCCCGGATGTTGAGTGAAGCGGAGCCTGAATGTCGGCCAAAGTTTTGTCTGGCGACCAGATATCCGGTATAGGTTTTCTCCGGCGTGACGGCGATATCGGTATTGACGAGCGCCTTTCCAATCTGTGTAAAGGCGCCGCCGTTGAGATAGAGGGCCTGCGTTCCCTGTTGTTGCCGCGCGTTGAGGCCGCCATGCACGACAAGCGTGTCGCCGATCTGCTTTTCATAGGTGGCGGCGAGGTGCGGTGTGCCTTCATCACGCCCGCCGGACTTGGTTGATGTATAGGTCTGTATTTTTTGTTGCGAGAGCGAGACGTTATAGAGGCCGGCGGTGCCATAGGCGCCCGGCGCCACAGTGATGACGCGTTCTTCTTCCCGCAGTTCCCCGTGGGGGCCGTAATGCACGATGCGGAACCTGTTTTCCCCGGCGAAGAGCTGGACATCCTCAAAGCCATAGCGGCCATCGATGCCGACAGTCATGGCGGTGATATATTGCGTGTTGCGGTAAAGCTCGACATCCCATTCCGGATCGGTATAGCCTTCGATCACCGTCGCAGTATCATAGGTTACATCGGGGTTTCTGTTGGTGACACGCAGGCCGCGCTCCAGCGGCGCGTTACCCGTAAGGGGGACTTTCACCGAGCGGATGTCATTCAGTTCGTAAAAACGGGCCTTGAGCGGGCCCAGCAGCGCGGGTTCCTCGGATGATCGCGAGAGGGTGAAATTGATGGTATTAACCGGTTCCTGATCGCTGCCGGAAATCGTGGCGCGGGCCTGATGGGCAGCAAGATCGCCCGTGCTGTTGAGCGTCCATGCCGTTCTTTTCATGACCCGCCCGTCAGCGTGTTTGTCGTAGAGCTGGCGCAGCGAGATATCCGCCTTGGGGATATCCACCAGTTTGTAATCTTCATCCTGCCGCGGGTTTTTCGGGGGTTGTTTCTGAACGATGCTGGCATAGCGCCGGACGCGCTCGTATTTTTCCTGCAGAGGCCAGGGCTGTTCTGTCACAACCTCCAGCTTTTGTGCTTGCGGGTTGGCGAGCATCTGGAACCCGAACCAGCGGGACAGGGTCTTGCCGCGGACCAGAATGTCGGGGCCGTCAATGCGGGCGTCCTCCGGCGCGATATCAAAAGTTTTGTTCAGCACGGTGACTTTACGGGTCGCCATGTCCAGATTGAACGGCTGGGTTTCACGGATAAACCAGCCATCGGCAGTACCGCTTTCCGCGTCAACCTTGATGGGAAAGCTGGCGGCGCCGACAAAGTCGAGGAGGGAGATCATGACGTCATGGCCTTCCTTGATCGCCATGACCGGCTGGTCAATGTTGATCCTCCGTTTGTCGTGAAAACGTGTGCCGGACAGGCTGATTTGCAGGATCAGGGGCTCGCCTTCGGGCAGGCCTTCGAAATATTTCTGCATGCGCAGGTCTTCCGGATCGATTTTTTCCGCCATCTGCTCATCGGCGGTTTTCAATCCCTGACCGATCTTGTCGACAAACTGGCGGGCCAGATTCATCAATTGTTCACGGGAGAGCGTGGCGGCGGGCGGTTCGGCGCAGGCGGGGGCAGCAGGAACTTGCAGCGTTGTCAGAAATGACAACACCAGAATCCCGCGGCGAATTTTTTTTGTAAAACGCTTTTTCCCCATAGCCCCTTGTAAAACCCCGATTTATTAGACCACAGAATAGAAAAGGGAACAAGCGGGGCAAGCTGTGGCATTATAACGGCAGAGGCGCTGATAACGGGGCTTCATTTTCAGAATAGATAAAAGTTTAACAAAACAAAGCGATAAATTTCCACGTTTTAACCGGACCTTAACGATTCTCATGGCTTAATGAAAGTATGCGGTAAGGGGATTTCGGGACTTCCTGATCCGTTGTCCTAAAAAAAGAAGTTACCTCTACCTGGGATGAACCCAAACTGAGTCAGTTTAGCAAAAGGAGAAGCCTAATGAGACTTACATCTTTCCAAAAATTCGCGGTGGTCAGCGCAGTGGCGCTGGGTGCCGGTTTTTACGCCGTCAGTTCAAATGCGGCCCCTGTTCAGATCAGTGATCCGGTGACGATCGACGTGACGGCAACTGTGGACAACTTGATTGACGTGGCGGTAACAGATCTTGCTTTTGGCCAGATCGGTTCGCTGAAGGACGGGACAGGTACCAGCACAACGGCGACGATGCTGGTGGAAACAACTGGCATTGTGACGGATGAGCCCGGTGACGGTTATTATAGTGCCAGCCCGGCTTCTATCGTTTACGATACAAACACCGGTGGCGCTGCGGCCGCGACGGTGGCTGTGACGGGGGCGTTCTTTAACGAGAACCTCTATGTCGACTATGACAACTTTGTGAATCCGATCAACGGTGCCGAGGAATTTATCCTGCTCGAGGTGCATGATAATCTGGCGACAGTGGGCAGTTATAACTCTGTCACGACAGCGCGGACGACAGGGATTGGCACAACGGATGGTGCCGGCGCGCTCAGCTGGAAGATCGGTGGCACGATCCAGACGGAGGTTGATGCCGGTGCGGTGCCGGTTGATTATACCGACGGTCTTTATACCGGTTCGTTCGATGTGCGGATCGTTTACTAATTCGTTTTCCTGAAAACGGACAGAACCCCGCCCTTGTGGCGGGGTTTTTGTTTGGATGACGTTGCAATTTTAAAAAAATCACCTAGTCTTAGGGGATGAAGCATTTTTTTTACATTCTTGCTCTTTTTTGCACGCTTGATTTACGGGGGAGTCCTGCTCTTGCGCAAGATATGACAGAAGTACAGGCTTTGAGCTTTGGCGAATTTGCGACACGCAATAATTCAGCACAACATACGATTACGGTTGCCACTGACAATTCAACAGTTTACGACCCGGACATCATCTCGAACATTGACGCGCAACGGGGGGAGTATAGCTTTACAGGGTTGCCGGCCAATGTCATTTTTTATGTGGGAGTAGCGGTGCCAAACCCGCCGACGGAGGGTGGGTTGATACTGGATAACAGTACGGGGCTGGATAAAACGGGGAGCGAGAGCTTTACGCTGGATAATTTTACGGCGAATGACCTCTCGACAGACGGAGCGGGAAGCGGCACATTATACATCGGGGCAAGGCTGACGACATCTGGCAACAGTAATCCTTATGACAGCGGTGTCTACAGCGGCACTTTTGACCTGACTCTTTACTATTAAATGGAGAAATAAAATGCTGAATAAAAAAGGAAAAATCGTAACTGGCGTGGCGGCAATGGCGCTGTCGGCAGTGGTTTTTTTCTCTGTTCCGGCGGCCTTGGCTGATCTGATGATCATGCCGATCCGCACGGTTTTTCAGGGCCATGACCGGATGAAGGGCCTGACCTTGGTCAACACCTCGACAAAAGCGGCGATCTTCCGGATGGAGCTCTATCACCTGAAACAGCTGCCGACGGGGGCTTACGAGGCTTTGGAAGGTCCGACAACGCCGGGTTATGACTTGACCAAGATGATCGTTTACAGTCCGCGTCAGGTGGAGCTGCCGCCGCGTGGCAAGCAATCTGTCCGGCTTTCCCTGCGCCGGCCGGCAGATCTGCCGGATGGGGAATATCGCATGCATATCAAGATGAATCGTATAGCGAGTCCCAATATTTCCGCGTCGAAAAAGGGGGCTGCGGTCGGCGTGGGCGTGAATGTCGGTTTTTCCGTACCGGTGATGCTGCGTCAGGGGGCTTATGACGCGCAGGCGAAAATCGTCGATCCGAAATTTATTCCCGCCGAGGGCAAGCGGGGACCGCGTATCCGTCTTTATATCGAACGTACCGGCAAACATAGCACACTGGGCCGGTCGGATATTTTCTGGACTCCGCCGGGGGGAGAGGAAAGGAAAATCGGCGAACTCAATGGATTGAACATTTATCCTGAAGTTTCGCGTCGTGAAGCTGACGTGAACATTTCCGAGCAGAGCCTGTCCGGTGGAAAAATCCGTGTCGTCTATGAAGGCATGGAAGCGGACAAGGGCAAGCGCTTTGATGAAAAGACCTTCAATGTCGCCGATCTGTTAAGGTAAACGGCTTTAACGTTATTTTAATTTTTAGTTGACTTGTTGCCCTGCCTGTTTACGATAACAGGTGGGGTAACTATCTATGGTATATTTTCAGGGGGCAATACTTTTTAATGGGAGACGAAGTCCGTAGTCAATGCGGACCGTCGTCGGCGTGCGGCTTTGGGCTAAAGTCGCACCGTCTGACAGGGTTCGTATCCTGCCTTGGCTTGCTGGTATTGCTCACCGGATGTTCATTCGGTGACAGCAATAGTGGTAGCGGCAGAGCGTCTGCGCCTCCGGCACAGCAGAAATCTGCTGCGCCGAAAGTGCCGACGGCGATGGACGCTTTTCGTGTGCTGGCACCCGCGGAAGGCTTGAAGTTTACGCCGCTTTTCAATGACCGGATTGATGATAATGAAGATCGTTTCCGGCGGCTGGAAGAGGCTGTCCAGGCGCTCCGCAACGATCTGGATACGGTCGTGCCGTCGATGGTGCGGCTGGTTTCCGTTGAAAAGGACATCAAGGAACTTGTCGGGCAGTTGCAGACACTGACCATGCAGGATGGCGCCGTCGATGTGGAGCCTATTCCCGTTCCGGACGTTTCCGTCGAGCCAATTAAACAAACAAAACAGATTCCGATACCAGGTGAAGACGTTGTTGGAGGCATAGATAAAGCCACGGCCAACGTAGCCGCGGCTGATTCAGCAGCACCCTCTTCACTGGTTACCCCCGGAGCTGCGCTTGCAGGATTGCCCCCTGAGAGCGCAGCTCCAACCTCTTTACCGGCAGCGGCGGAGGTGGCAAAAACGCCGTCTCCGTCCGTTGCCGTGCCTGCGCAGCCGCCAGCCGTTCCGCCGGTGGCTGCAAAAGCGTCGCCCGTCGCCTCAGCTCCGGCTGCTGCCCCCGTTATCGCAGCAACCCCCCCGGAGCTGGCGGCGGGTCCGATGCTGGGCGATGTCAAGTCGGTGCGGATTGGCGATCATCTCGACAAGACGCGCATTGTGCTGGACCTCACGGCCAAGCCGGATTTCAAGACGCGGCTGGAAAATAACGGCAAGAGCCTGATCGTGACGCTGCCGCAAATGAAATGGGCGACAGCTCCGCAATGGGAAGCCTCATCCGCAGCGCTGGTCGCGGCCTATGGTTTTGCGGAAGGCGTTCTTTCCATGGATATGCTCTATGGGTCGGAAATCGTTTCGCAGCAGATATTATCGCCCGCCAGCAGCGGTGGAAATTACCGGCTGGTGATTGACCTGTTCAGTCCCGACGTTCACGAAAGATAGAAGTCAGTTATAAAGAGGGCGGCGCCGGCGGCTTTGCTTTTGCCTTTGCCTCCGGTTGTTCCGGCTTGTCCTGTACCGGAGCAGCGGCGTTATCGGGCGTGATGCCATAGGCGCGGTCCAGAACGGGACGCAGCGTGGGCGCCAGCGTTTTAAAGACCTGTGCCGACAGGGCGCTGGTGAATTTGTGATCGCCTGCGTTCGGGCCGGAAACAAAGGCCGTCATGCAGCCGTAGAAACGGTCGTCAATCGTGAAGACGAAAGTCGCCGTGCGGCTCTTCGCATTGGACGATTTGACGGTGCCGTTGGCGGCATAGGTTTCGATACGGTTATCGCCCGTACCCGTCTTTGCGCCGATCTCGAGAATGCGCCCGTCGCTGAGCTTGATGGATTGATGGGCGCGGCGTGCCGTACCTTCCGCGACAACACCCTGCATTTCGCGGCGGACCAGTCTGGTCAGTTCCGGCGGCAGAACACGTGTTGCCTGTGGCTGTGCCGGGCGGAAATGCATGGCATAGGGGGTCTTGTCCGCGAAGTCGATTTCGCGGAACTTGAGCGGCTGTTTCGACAGGCCGTCATTTTGCAGGATGCCTGCCAGTTTGGCCAGAGCAGCGGGCGTATCGCCTGAGGCTCCCAGCGCCGAGGCGTAGGAGGGCACCAGCGTGGAAAATGAATAGCCCAGATCTTTCCATGTTTTGTGGATATGCGTGAACGCTTCTTTTTCCAGCATGATCTGGATGCGGGTGTTTTGCGCCTGCATCTTGTTTGACTCGAGCAGCCATTTGTAGGTTTCAATGCGGGCAGCCGCGGAATCTCTGACAGCTTCGCTCCACGTTGCATCGGGATGTTTGATTTTATAGGAGGCCAGCCACAGCGCGAGGGGGTGAATGCGGGCAAGGTAGCCGCGGTCATTCAGGTTAAACTTGTCTTGCGCATAGGCCTCATAAGTCTTTTTGAAATCGGTGGCGGTGCTGCAATTGGGGCATTCCTTGCGGATAAATTTCTCCATATCCTCGTAGGCGGCGTCAGGGAAAAGGGAGCGGTAGACGACGGCGAGCTGCACGGGGGTCCGGCGCGTTTCCGCAGCCAGCAGGGCGGCGATTTCTTCCGGATTTTTTCCTTTTTGCTTGCTCCAGAACTGCCAGAGGAAGCTGGTGCCCTCGGCATCGGCGAATTTTTCGAGATACTGGCGGCGTTGCGGGCTGTCCTGATTTTCGAAGATATCCGCATCAATGTTCATTTTCTGGGATTGCGTATAATGGACGACATCCTTCATAATCCGGACGAATGACAGGTTGACGGAGTGATGGAACGCATCCTTGACGTTGTATGATTTGAAGTCTTCGGATTTTTCGAAGTTTTCAAAACGGTGCAATCCGCCGCCGGTAAAGAATGCTTCACGCGGGCTGCCTGAATAAGTCCGCTCGAGAGCGGCTTCTAGCATACCGTTGAGAGACTTGTCCGTTTCCGGCGCCGACAGGTAATCCACAGCCCAGCGGGTCAATGCGTCATTACGGGCAACGGGTATGCCGGAGAGCGTCTCCGCGTCCATCGCGGCATAACGGCTATGCAGGTCGGCCATGGCTTCAAGGTAGGAAACCAGAGTGCGCAGCTTTGCCGTTGATCCCAGCTCCATCTTGGTGCCTTCGTTCAGGTTCAGCGGGCCATTGAAATTGTCGGCCTGCACCCGCAGCACATTCGTGCCGTCCGCCGTTTTTTCGTAGAGCGTGAAGGAATAGGTGATGTCCTGCGCCGCATCGGGCTTCAGCAGTTGATAACCGACCATGCCGTTCGCTTTTGCGACTTCCGGATCTGTAAGCTTGCGCAGCATTTCCGAGACGGCGGCATCAACCTTGCTGTCGATGGTCGTGCGCGCTGTGAGGTCAAGGTGATTCAGGGTGTAGAGGTCGTGAACATTCAGCGTGCGCAGCAGTTCAACCTGCAAGGCGTCCGCCGATTTCTGCCGTAGTTTGTTTTCCGGTCGTTTCGGCGCCGTGCTTGCGAACGAGGGGCTTTCCGCCATGACAAGTTCTTTCATGCGCGGCGAGATGATGCCGGCCTCGACAAGCAAAGGCAGGAAGTTGTCTACGCGGGTCTGGAGCTTTGTCCGGTTCCTCAGAAGATAGGCGGAGGGTTCTTTTACGGCCATGACCAGATTGAGGGCTTCACGGTAGGTTTTTGCGAATTGGCGCAGCTCGGCCTCGCTCATTTCGGCTTCTGATTTTTTCAGCAGTTTGGTCGTTTCATGAAAGTCGGCGCCAAACCATACGGCCATGCCGTCAGCAAATCCGTTCACTTCGCCATAGCCGGGGAAGGAGGACAGCGGCATTGAATTCAGGTAATCCAGAACGATCCGCTGACGGGCCAGCCGGGTATCGCCGCCATCCTGATAGGCCCGGACGCTGGCGGTCAGCATTTGCTTCATCTTTTCGGATGGCGAACCTGTAATGCCCTCCGGAGAATGGCGGAATTTTTCTATTTGCGTGGCGAGGGTGGATCCTCCGGAATTGTCTTTGCCAAGGCCCGTTTTCTTCATGCCATAGCCGATGAGGGCATTCGCCAGACGTTCCCATTCAATGGCGGGGTTCCATGTGGAGGGCTTGTCGTCAAGGAGGTCCCGGTTTTCGACGTAAAGCAGGCTTTTGATCAGAATCGGAGGTATCGAGTCAAAATCTTTGTAGGCATTACGGGGAAAGCGGGATTCCAGAAGGGGTTGATCCATTTCATCGGTTATTTTCAAGCCAGCCTGTGATTTTTCATCGTAGATAGGGAATAATTCAACACCGAGAATATTTCTTTCCTGCCATGTGGTTTCGCCTTCCAGTTCATAACCGCCGGCGCTGAGACGATGGCGAAAACGGATGGCATCGGCATAGCCAAGACGCTCGTCATAGGGGCCGGCAGCGGGGGCGGCCTGCGTGGCGCTGGTTGTCCGGAGTGTCGTGGCTGTTTTCCCATCTGCCACATTGCTGAAAATTCTAGATTGAATATAGGACGTTTTAGCCTCGATCACGACACCGGCGGCGAGGACAGTCGCTACCAATACTTTCCTTGAAACTTTGTTGAATCGTTGCCGGGCGGAGAGCTTTTTGGGCGGAAGCGATTTCTTGTTCTTATCATCACGCGCGTCTTTTGCCGTCATTTGCGACTACCCGATTTTTCTCTGAATGATTATGCGAAAAAGGTAGGCGATTTTTAACATTAAATCAAAAAGAAAATTTTTTTGCTAGCAACGTGAAACATAATGCTGATAATTTGTAATTAAATTATAATTATTCATTTTTTAATGTTTATAGCGCAGGTTATTTTAAATTGTTCCGTGTCATGATTGTAGGACCCGGAAAGGGTAGAATCATCAGGAAAAGGGAGAGAGAGACTATGAAACAATATATCATGCTGACGGCTTTGGCGCTTGTTCTGGCCAGTCCGTCCTTGGCTATGGCGCAGGAAGCTTCAACAGCTCCGGCGAAACCGCGGCAGGAATTAAGAGAATGGCGGCAGGAGTCGAGGGAGACTCTGCAGCAGCAACGGCAGGAGAACAGCGCAGAACGGCAGGAATTCCGTGCTGCCGAGCATCAGGAAAATGTAGAGTTTCGCCAGAGCCAGCAACAGGAAAATATTGAGTTCCGTCAGGGCAAACAGGAACAGAATCAGGAATTCCGTCAGGATATGAAGGGACAGCAGGAAGCGTTCAGGGACGAGATGCAGGATATCAGCGAGCAGCACAGGGCCGAGATCAGGGCGCTGGCAAAGGATGATCCGGCAGCGGCGCGCGCGAAGCTTGAGGAATACCGCAAGCAGCACCATGAGCAAGCACGGGAGCATCATGAAGAGATGCGTGAGGAAGTAAAGGAGCATCGTCAGGAGATGCACGAGCAATCCCGCGAACATCATCAGGAACAGGTTCAGGAGCGTAAGGAACATCGGCAGGAGCAAGTGCAGGATGTTCACGAAAAGCATCAGGAAATGCGTCAGGATAACAAGAATACCCGTCAGGAGATCTGGAGGAACCGTCCAACCAGAGGCGATGGCAACAGAGGCGGCGGTGGACGTTGATACAAGAATGATTTGAAATGAAGAAAGCCCGCATCGCTGCGGGCTTTCTTTTATTGGGATATTAAAAAAGATTATCCGTGTGTGGTGGCTTTTTTCCAGTTGGCAAGCGCAAACTGCCAGTTGGCCAGTTTCTCGATAAAGACCTTCAGGAAATCAGCACGGCGGTTTTGATAGTCAAGATAATAGGCATGTTCCCAGACATCGCAGACGAGGAGCGGTGTTTTACCGTCCGTCAGCGGAGTCTCTGCGTTTGCTGTTTTGACGATTTCCAGTTTTCCGGCACTTGCAACAAGCCAGACCCAGCCGCTGCCAAACTGGCCGATACCGGCATTGACGAACTGTTCCTTGAAAGAGTCAAAGCTGCCGAATGATTTGGTGATGGCCTCAAGAAGCGGTGCGGGCGCCTCTCCGCCGCCATTCGGTGTCATGCTGTCCCAGAACAGGTTATGGTTGTAAATCTGCCCGATGTTGTTGAAAAGTGGGCCAATGCCCTGTTTGCGGGATTCAATAACGGCCAGCTCCAGCGGCAGGCCTTCCAATGCGGTGCCCTTGACCAGTTCGTTTGCTTTATCCACATAGGCTTTGTGGTGCTTGCCATGGTGGAATTCGAATGTGCGGGCGCTGATATGGGGTTCCAGCGCTGTCGCGGCATAGGGCAGATCGGGAAGCGAAAACGTCATAAGAGCCTCTTGTGGTTTCAGTTGTGGATTGGACATGATAAATCTCCTCGTAATATTTTTTACCGACAAGAGAAAGAATATAGCAACAGGTGTGTTAAGCAACCCTTAAAAAAACAGGAAATTATGGTGTATCTGCCTTTATTTCCAGCGTGTCTTCGTCATCCGGATAATCGGGGGAAACCAGCAGAAAGCCAAACCAGCGCCAGCTCTGTCGTTCGCCTGGCTCGCGCGTATCATTGGGGAGCGTACAGTTAACCCGTGTTCTCCGGCCTTCAAGGATATGCCCGTCAAGGCGGATTTCAACGCGGTTGCCGCCCAGTTTCGTCAGCGGCACTTTGCCAATGCCCGAGATGAAACAGGAAAGTTTTGAAAGATCCGTAATGTTCGGTGTAACCGTGAATCCGATGATAGGGGGGTTTTGCTGTAAAATCATGTCATCCGGCACGACATCCGCGACAGGTAACGGCAGGGCGTTGGCGGTGAGTTGAAACCGCTCAATATCGCTAAATGCTCCTGTCATTGTGAAGCGGGGGACCGCCATAAAATCTGTTCCCGCATAGGTGACGCCGGCAGTATGATTGATCGAGGCTGTGAACATAACGCCGGAATGTTGGCCAAAGGCCGCTTGAAAGCCGTATCCGGATATTTGTTTTTTCAGCGCCGGAGAAATTTCACCATAGGGATAGGAAAAGAAGAGAGGGGTTGCTTCGAATTCTTCGCGGTAGCGGGATACGGCACGGTTAATGAGCGTGGCGCTCTCCTCCGGGGGCAGGTCCACCAGATGCGCATAGGTGGCGGGAAGTATTCCCAGTTCGACATTTTTTTGCTTTCCAAGCTTTTTAAGCTGCCCCCACGAGGCGTGTCCGGCCGTGCCGTTGTCAGCGGCGTCGCTGGTAAAGAAAACTGTATAGGGGATATCAGCGGCATCCAGCAGGGGAAGTGCCTGTGTTAGCGTGGAAAGATAGGCGCCATCAAAGGTGATAGCGATAGTTCTGGGCGGCAAAGACTCCCCGTTTTTTATGGCTGTGACTATTTTGGAGAGGGGGAGAATATTGTAATCGTCCGTTTGCAACTCCTGCAGATGGGATTGGAATTGCTCGATCGAAATATTCGCCTGTGGAACAGAATCCTCTCCGATATGCTGGTAGACGAAGACTACGGCAGAGATATCATCAGCCGGAATCGCCGCCAGACCGGGAGTAGAAAGGGCAAGCAACATCGATCCGGCGATTATGACGCTTAAGAAACTGTTTTTATATGTTTGAAGGCAAGCTATCTTCATCGTATAGTCCCTTTAAGGTAATGATGGAGTGTAGCATGACTGCCAATACATTAACAGAGCATGATTTGGATCTGATTTTCAGAACGGCCCGTACAGTGAACGGCTGGCAGGACAGGGCTGTTTCTCCTGAACTGCTCAGGAAAGTTTATGACCTGATGAAATTCGGGCCAACCAGCGCGAATTGCTGTCCTTTACGGATTGTCTTTGTAACATCTGCGGAAGGGAAGGCCCGTTTAAGGCCGTTGCTGATGGAAGGCAATGTTGACAAGACCATGGCGGCTCCGGCTGTGGCGGTTCTGGCGTGGGATACGCAGTTTTACGATCATCTGCCAAGGCTGTTTCCGCATGCTGATGCGCGGTCATGGTTCGTCGGGAATGAGAAATTAATTGCTGATACGGCATTTCGTAACAGTTCATTGCAGGCCGCCTATTTTATGATTGCAGCGCGGGCGATGGGCCTGGACTGCGGTCCGATGAGCGGGTTTGACGCCGAAGCAGTGAATAAAGAGTTTTTTCCAGACGGCCGATTTAAAGTGAATTTGATCTGTAACCTTGGTTACGGAGACCCTGCTAAAACCTTCCCGCGCTCACCGCGCTTTGATTTTGACGAGGTGTGCCGTTTCGCATGAGGTGTCTTGCCGTCAATACTGCAACGACTATTCTTTCTGTTTCCTTGCTGGAGGATGAGTCTTGTCTTTTTCATTATGCGGCATCGGAAATGCGGGATCAGGGAAACCTGCTGCTGGAACATATAGCTGCCGGGCTGGAACAAAACAGTCTTGACTATAAGGACATGGATCTGCTGGCCGTTGTAACGGGGCCGGGCAGTTTTACGGGTATTCGTATCGGACTTGCTGCATTAAGGGGGATTTCCCTCGCCGCAGGCGTTCCGGTTACGGGCGTTTCCTCCTTTGAAATGTTTCGTACGGCAGGGGCGGAGAGCTATAACGCCATTGCGGTTGAATCCTGGCGGGAGGAGCTTTACTTTGCTCTTTTCGACGCCTCGGGCAGGGAGGTTTTTCCGCCGACAAACGAAGTACCGGAGAATTTTGCGCGGCGGCTTTCCCCTTTGCAGGGAGGCGTTCGTATTTGTGGAGACGCTCGGGTAAAATTAGCGGCGTTGTGTCCGGATGCACGTGTGGTGGGGGATCTTGCCGATGCCCGTCAGGTGGCGCAGGTGGCAATGACGCAATGGCGACGTGGAGAAGTCACCGCAAGGCCGGAGCCGTATTATTTACGGGAAGCAGATGTTACGATGCCAAAAGCAATAAAGCTCTGATCAGATGGGCTGCGGGGGCGTTTCCTCATCCGCATATTGGGTGCAGAGAACGGAATAGGCCGCTTTGATATCCGGCATGGCACGCTCCACCGCGGCTTCGCCTTCTGCAATCAGTTCTTCGGCGCGGTCGAATTCCATCAACCCGATATGTCCGATACGTGGAACGATCAGGACGTCCGGCGGGTCACCGGCGAGCCGTGAGCGGGCCAGCCTGTCCTGTATGATGTTCAGTGAGGAAACCATGACGCCAAAGATGCTGGGGTTATTGCTGTCACGGCGGAAAACGCGCTGGACGATGCTTTTCTTCTTTTCCTGCTCCATTTGTTCGGAGCCCTGAAGGTTCAGAAGGTCAAACCCTGCGATGGTAGGGATGTTTTCCCCGGGGTGTTTGGATTTTCCGATAATATCGCCGTTGACGTTGACAGCAATGGTCATGCGTGCCCCTGTTGCAACACAGGCCGAAACGGGAACGGGGTTGACCAGAGCGCCATCGATCAGCCAGCGGTTATTCATGAAGACAGGGGAGAAAATGCCGGGCAGGGAGAAGGAAGCGCGCATGACATCGACCAGACGGCCTTTGCGCATCCACACCTCGTGACCTGTCACCATATCAACGGCGATGGCAATAAGCGGATGGGGAAGATCCTCGACCCTGATATCGCCGAAATTGTTATGCATCAGCTTCATCAGCTTGTCGCCACCGATAAGTCCGCTGCTCTTGACACGAAAATCAAGATAGGAGAGGACCTTGAGCTTGGTCAGCGAGTAGGCCCATTCTTCTACGGCATCAAGGCGATTCGCAAGGTAGGCGCCGCCGATCAGGGCCCCCATGGATGTTCCGGAAATTATGGTGGGCTCGATGCCATGACGTTTCAAGGCCCGAACAACGCCCAGATGTGCAAATCCGCGGGCAAGACCGCTGCCAAGGGCCAGCCCAATTCTGGGAGGGGTCGTCATATGCGTGGATGTACTAGCATCCTGTGCTCTGAGGCCATGGCTGGCAGAGGGGATTTCAGGGCCTTTTGTATCTGTTTTGTCTTTTCCGAACATGACCTGCTTTTTATTATGTTTATTGTTTACAGGGGGGCTTTAACTGATTAAACTCCCCACCACCATACTATAGCAGGGCGCTTTAAAAATGATTAACAAATCTTCGCCGGCAACAATGCCAGGGCCGTCGATCCCGATGACGGCAACAATGCCATTGGTCCGGCGGCTTTTCCGGACTTATATCAGGCCGCGCCTGCGGACTATGGCGCTTGCTTTTTTGTTGATGGTGGTTTCCGCGGCTATGACGGGCGCGATGGCAAAAATGATGGAACCGATTATCGACAGAGTCTTTACGGACAAGGACGCCGGAATGCTGATTCCCGTAGCGGCTGTTGTTTTTTCTGTTTTCACGCTGCGAGGACTTGCGACGTATGGCCATACGGTGCTGATGAGCCGGATGGGGCAGCGGATTGTAAGCGATATCAAGCGGGATATGTTTGCGCATCTTGTTAATGCTGACCTGTCCTATTTTCATGGGCAGAAAAGTGGGCAGTTACTGTCACGTTTTATCTCGGATACGGCCATGATCAGAACAGCCGTAACGGAAAGCATGACCGGATTGGGCAAGAATTCGATGACCCTGCTTTTTTTGATCGGCGTCATGTTCTATCAGGACTGGAAATTGACAGTCGCTTCGTTGTTTGTCTTTCCGGCGGCCGCCTATGTGATGACGCGGCT
The DNA here is from genome assembly GCA_964458415.1 of uncultured Rhodospirillaceae bacterium. GTDB lineage: Bacteria > Pseudomonadota > Alphaproteobacteria > Micavibrionales > UBA2020 > CAYWIT01. Next base: position 26,053 of record CAYWIT010000011.1, on the reverse strand, counting down.
CGGCAAGAAACTGCGCAGGGTTTCGACATCCATGCAGGTCGAGATGGGAACCCTGACGGGAATGCTGGGGCAGGCCTTTCAGGGGAGCCGTCATGTCAAGGCCTACGGCATGGAGGAATTTGAAAAGTCACGGATTAATGTGATCATTGAGAATATTTTTAATCTGATGTGCAAGACGTTCAAGGTCTCTGCCGTTGCCTCGCCTATTACTGAAATTCTAAGCGGCGTTGCCGTTGTCACGATTGTGATATACGGCGGGATGCAGGTGCTGGAAGGCACCAGTACGGCGGGCAAGCTGTTTTCCTTCATTACCGCTTTTTTACTGGCTTTCGAGCCGATGAAACGTCTGGCCAAGCTGAATAATGTCATGCAAATGGGGCTGGCTGCCGTGGACAGGCTGTTCCAGCTGCTGGATATTATTCCCCAGATCGGCGACAGGCCGGATGCCGTTGAGCTTCATGTGAAGAGCCCGGAAGTCTCTTTTGAGGATGTCGGTTTTGTTTACCCGGATGGAACAGTGGCGCTGGATCATGTTTCTTTTGTCGCGCCAGCCGGAAAAACAGTGGCGCTGGTCGGGGCATCGGGGGCGGGGAAGTCGACGATACTTAATCTTATCCCGCGCTTTTATGACATTACCAGCGGTGCTATACGCATTGACGGGCAGGACATTCGCAATGTCACGCTAAAGAGCCTGCGCGGTGCCATGGCGCTTGTCAGTCAGGAAGTCGCTATTTTTGATGATACCGTGCGGGATAATATTGCTTACGGTACTATGGGCGCGACGGAGGAACAAATTATTGAGGCGGCAAAGATGGCGGCAGCGCATGAGTTCATCATGGAGCTGCCGGAAGGCTATGATACGCGCGTGGGTGAAAACGGCGTCAAGCTTTCCGGTGGTCAGCGCCAGCGTCTTTCGATTGCGCGTGCAATGCTGCGGAATGCGCCGATCCTGCTGCTGGACGAGGCGACCTCCGCGCTGGATACGCAGTCTGAACGTCTTGTGCAAACGGCGCTGGAACGTTTGCAAAAAGGACGGACAACGATTGTCGTCGCGCACCGTCTTTCCACGATTATGGAGGCGGATATCATTTATGTGCTGGATGACGGGCATATTGTCGAAAGCGGAAATCATGCCGCTCTTGTGGCAAAAAATGGAGCTTACGCGCGTCTTTACGGCACGCTGATGAAGGAAAGCGCCTAGGGATGGCACGGATACTGTTTTATCTTGCCGCAGGGTATATTCTGGTGCTGGTGGCGGCGTTCCTGTTTCAGCGTCATTTGCAGTATTTTCCGGACAAAAGCCCTCCCGGGGATCCCGCCAGAAGCGATGCGCCGACGATGAAGGAAATCACGGTCAGAACAGAGGATGACCTGTCCTTGCGGGCGTGGTTTGCGCCGCCAAAAGAAAAGGATGGACGTATTGTCGTTTTCTATCATGGCAACGGCGGGTATATGGCGCATCGTGCTATCAAGGCTCAATATTTTCTAGAGCGGGGCTATGGCGTTTATCTCTGCGAGTATCGGGGATACGGGGGCAATGCCGGTTCTCCTTCCGAAGAAGGCTTGTACAAGGATGCGCGGTCGGCCCTGAAATGGCTGGATGGGCAGGGTTATAGTGTGGCACAGCTTGTGCTGTATGGCGAGAGTCTGGGATCCGGCGTTGCCGTTCAAATGGCGCTGGAAATTCAGCCGCCGATCATGATTTTGGAATCGCCGTTTACCAGTGCGGTCGATGTGGCGAAAGGGGCCTATCCGTTTTTGCCTGTTGAATACATGATGTGGGACAGATACGAAAACCTGAATAAAATAGGGCAGATCAAGACCGCTTTGCTGATTGTGCATGGCGATGAAGATAATGCCGTTCCGCACAGGCTGGGCAAGGCGCTCTATGAAGCCGCCAATCATCCGAAGGAATTCGTCTCTATCAATGGGGGGGCGCATAATGATTTATATGAGCACCATGCGGGGCATGTCATTCTGGAATGGCTGGATCGTCAGGCTGATGCGGAGCTGCCGCAGTGATTACGGATGAAATCAAGGCGGGTGCGGCATGGGTGGCGGAACAGGCGGAAAACGTCAGTATCCGTCATGATCGTATTGCGAAATATGTACAGGAGCTGCTGGGGAAATACCCGCTTGTCACGCAGATGGATGCTGAAATGCATCTGGTTTCGGATAGACGGGAGGAAACCGTCGCCTATTTTCTGGCGCTGGACAGTATTAATTTCGGCTCTGGGTACTTCGCCTGTGCGCGGGAGGCGGGTGTTGCGCTGGAATATGACGTTATCGCCTGCGGGCTCAAAGCTGCCTTTTTGCGTGATGAAATGAACACGCCGGAAAAATGGGCTGCGGCGATGCCGGAGCAATGCCACAGGATATTCGCAATTCCGCAGGGCGCGCATCCGCGACTGGATGCGCTGATGGTCTTGTTTGCACGGAATTTGAAGGGCACGGGGACGCGTCTGGTCAGTGATTTTTCAGGGGATCCGATGCGCCTGCTGCAATCGGCGCAGGGGTCGGCAGTAGCACTGGTGGAAACTGTGACGGTCTGGCCGTCTTTTCAGGATATTGCGATGTATAAAGGCCGTGAGGTCATGTTTTGCAAACGGGCGCAAATTCTGGCTGCCGATATCCATCTGGCCTTGGGCGGGGATGTCTTTGCGGATATCGATCAACTGACTATTTTTGCCGACAACATGGTGCCGCATGTTCTTTATTGCGATGGGATTCTCGAATATGTCACGGAGCTTACGCGGGCCATAAACGCGGGCACGGAATTGGATCCGGGGAGCGCAGCTGAAACGGAAATCCGCGCTGCTGCCATTCATGCGGTCGAGCTGATGAAAGCCGAAGCCGTGCGGCAGGGGTATAATGTCACTTCCGTCAATCTGGATCATATTCTCTGGGCACGGGGATACGCGCCGGAGCTGCAGGAAAAGCCTGTGCACCGGACGCTGACAGCGGCGTATTGACGGCTTATTTTCTCTTGTCCAGCGGCACAAAGGGGCGTTCGCCCGATCCGGTGTAAAGCTGGCGCGGGCGGCCGATTTTTTGTGTCGGTTCCTCGATCATTTCTTTCCATTGTGAAATCCAGCCAACGGTCCGTGCCACGGCGAAGAGTACCGTAAACATCGAGGTCGGGAAACCCATTGCTTTCAGGATGATGCCGGAATAGAAATCCACATTGGGATAGAGCTTTTTTTCGACGAAGTAGGGATCTTCCAGCGCGATTTTCTCCAGCTCCATGGCCAGATCCAACAGGGGATCTTTGATGCCCAGTTCGGCCAGAACTTCATGGCAGGTTTTACGCATGATTTCTGCGCGGGGATCATAGTTTTTATAGACGCGGTGGCCAAAACCCATCAGGCGGAAGTTATCATTTTTGTCCTTGGCGCGTTTGATGTATTCGGGAACGTGGCTGACATGGCCAATTTCCTCGAGCATTTCAAGAACGGCCTCATTGGCGCCACCGTGCGCAGGGCCCCAAAGCGAGGCGATGCCGGAAGCGATGCAGGCAAAGGGGTTGGCACGGGATGAGCCGGCCAGACGGACGGTAGAGGTAGAGGCGTTTTGTTCGTGATCCGCATGCAGGATCAGGATGCGATCCATGGCGCGGGCAAGGGTTGGGCTGAGACGGTAAGGTTCGCACGGGACGGCAAAAGTCATGTAGAGGAAATTTTCGGCATAGGCAAGGTCATTCCGTGGATACATGAAAGGCTGGCCGATATAATATTTATAAGCCATGGCGGCGATAGTCGGTACTTTGGCGATCAGGCGGAATGCGGCGATTTCGCGCTGTTTTGGATCATCAATATCAAGGGAGTCATGATAGAAGGCGGAGAGCGCGCCAACTGTACCCACCATAACGGCCATCGGATGGCTATCGCGGCGGAATCCACGGAAGAAAAACTGCATTTGTTCGTGCACCATCGTGTGATTGGTGATGGTGCGAACAAAATCCTCTTTTTGGCTTTTATTAGGCAGTTCCTTGTTGAGCAGAAGATAACAGACTTCCAGAAAGTCGCTTTTCTCGGCCAGTTCCTTGATAGAATAGCCGCCATGCAGCAAGACGCCTTTGTCCCCGTCAATATAGGTCAGGCCGCTTTCACAGGCCGCAGTCGAGGTGAAGCCAGGGTCATAGGTGAACATGCCGGTTTCTGCATAAAGTTTGCGGATATCGATGACGCGGGGGCCAACCGAACCGTCCATCACGGGAAATTCAAATTTCTTGCCGGTCGCGTTGTCAATCAGTGTGACGGTTTGTTGCGGGTTGGTTTTCTCGGCGATTGTGTTGCTCATGCTTTTCCCCGGTAATAGCTATTTTTGAACAGGGTACGACACCCGGATTAATAATAAGTTACTTTGTAAAAGACTTCAAACAATTCGTGACGCACTGCAGTATTCCGTAATGTACAAATTAATTTCATAAAATAATAAGGAGCTCCCACGGGGTGCGGGAGCTCCTTGATAATCAGATAGTGATGCTCTTACGGCTGTTTAGGACCCGGCGCAGCAGGAGCGGCTTTCTTTTCCGCTTCTGGTTTTTTCTGTTCGAAAGCATCGACCATAATAACCTCGCGGCGGATTGCATCTGCCGCGATGAGTTTTCTGTACTCGCCATCAGTCAGGACGCCAGCCGTCTTTGCGCTTTCCAGCAGATCAATGCGCCGCACAGCGGGCATGATGATGCCGTCTTTTTGCGCTTGGGACAGTTTCTTTTCAAGCGGCTCCGTTTCCACGCTTTTGCGGAAAGCCAGTTCCAGCTTTGCCAAGGGCTCATTTTCGTTGAGAGGCGTGAAAATGCCGTCGGTCAAGCGGTTGCGTATCTGGCCTGGTTCACGGATGATGTCGGCGGCTTTGGCATCCATTTTGTCCGTCGGGGGCTCCTGCCGCAATCCGGCGGGGAAGATGAAGGGGCGCAGCAGTTTGCCGAGCATGCGATCAGGATGATTTTTCAGAGCTTTGTCCAGTGCCTGCTCTGCGTCATACAATGCTTTGGTGCAGGCCCAGTGGACAAGGGGAAGGTCTTCTTTTTTCTGCCCTGTTTTCTCGTAGTACCAGAGCACGGTAGAGGCGAGATACAGGTTGCTGTAAACATCGCCAAGACGTGCCGAGACACGTTCCCTGCGCTTCAGCCCGCCGCCGAGGCGCGCCAGCGTTGTGTCAGCAGCAAGGTTGAAGGAAGCGCTGAGGCGGTTGATGGTCTTGTAGTATTTTTTGGTTTCTGCTTCGACCCCTTTCGGAATTTTTCCGCCGCGCCCGCCGGTCACGCCGTACCACAGGCTTTTTGTCGTGCTTTTGATGCCGTTCAGGAAATGGCCTCTGAAGGCGCTGACCATTTTGCGCCATGCGGAAGCGTCGTCCTTATCATTCGCCGCTTCCAGTTCCTTCACGATATAACGGTTGGCAAGAACGCCGCCCTGACCGAAGATGATCAGGTTGCGGGTCATGATATTGGCGCCTTCCACGGTGATCGCGATAGGCACGCCCTTATACATGTTCGCCAGATAGTTGTTCGGGCCGTTGCAAATGCCTTTGCCGCCGTGGACATCCATGGAGTCGTTGACGATTTTGCGCATTTTTTCGGTCAGGTGATACTTGACGATAGCGGAGGGAACTGTCGGGCGTTCGCCTTGATCCACCATCTGCACTGTTGCGGTGCGGGCCGCGTTCATCATATAGGTCTCGCCGGCCATGCGGCCCAGAACTTCTTCGATCCCTTCAAATTTCGAGATCGGAGAATTGAACTGACGGCGTACGCGTGTATAGGCGCCCGTCACCTGACTGGAGAACTTTGCTGCCGCAGTCGATTGTGCCGGAAGCGAGAGAGCGCGACCGACAGCCAGACATTCCATCAGCATGCGCCAGCCCTGACCGGCGCGGTCGGGGCCGCCGATAATATTTTCGAGAGGAATGAATACGTCCTTGCCGCGGTTGGGGCCGTTGAGGAACGGAATATCCATGGGGGCATGACGTTCGCCAATTTCGACGCCGGGGGTGTCGCGCTTGATCAGCGCAACGGTGATGCCGTGATCGACTTTATCCTTGCCGAGCAGATTGTCGGGATCTTCCAGTTTGAAAGCCAGACCGATCAGTGTGGCGATAGGGCCCAGCGTGATATACCGCTTTTCCCAGTTCAGGCGGATGCCAAGCTCGCCTTTTTCGTTTTTGCAAACAACACCAAGGTCGGGAATGCTGGTCGCGTCCGATCCGGCCTCGGGGCCTGTCAGGGCGAAGCAGGGAATTTCTTCGCCTTTGGCAAGGCGGGGCAGATAGTATTCTTTCTGTTCTTTCGTACCGTATTCATGGATCAGCTCTGCTGGTCCGAGGGAGTTTGGAACCATAACAGTAATGGCACCGGTGATGCTGCGACTGGAGAGCTTCATGACAATGGCGGAATGCGCCTGCGAGGAGAATCCAAGGCCACCGTATTCCTTCGGAATCTCGATGCCCATGAAGCCTTTTTCCTTGATGAATTTCCAGGCTTCAGGGGGCAGATCGTCATCTTTCTGGATTTGCCAGTTGTCGAGCATTTTGCACAATTCTGTGGTCGGGCCGTCAACAAAGGCCTGCTCTTCGGGGGTCAGTTGCGGTTTGTTCAGGGAGAACAGTTTTTCCCAGTTGGGGCTGCCATTGAGAAGTTCGCCGTCCCAGCCAACGGTGCCGACTTCCAAAGCCTCTTTTTCTGATTGGGAGAGGGGGGGAAGGCTTTTTCTGAAAGAGTTGAGAATTTTTTTGCGCATGGACATGGCAGGTTCTCCTTGTTTCATGAGGCTTACATGATTGCAGCCTCGTTACTGAGTCGGATATTTTCTGAACTGTCGCCATGTTAAGATTGTTTCTATAAATGTAAAGGCGGAATGGTATGGAAATGAAGCGCCTATTTACAGAAAGTAAATATTTTTTTAATTTATTTCCAGAAACCTGAACAGAAATATTCGTAGGGAAACTTCGTTATAAATTTTCGTAAAATGCATTTCTTCTTTATCCTTAAATTTGCTAAATTTGAATGACAATTGTCAATTTAACGCATTTTGACATTTGGGGAGGAAGCTGTTACTTTCGCTAAGTCTTAAGTTTATGCACCGTAAGTACTTGTGGGGCGGCGTCATATTTATGAACAATGCAAAGTTATTTATAATTACTGTATTAATAGCAGGGGTTCTGGCCCCGGCCTCTGCATTTTCTGCCACACAGGGCTCCCTAGGGACGACGTCAACGGCAACGGCAGATATTACAGTTATTATCCCTGCCAAGTTTAGAATCAGTGGATTGAACGATTTTTCATTTGGCGCTTATCCAGGCTCCGGAAATCTAAGCGCTAACAATGATATTTGCATTTATTCCAATAATGCGAATGGGGATTACAAGGTGCGTGTGACAGACAGCTCCAGTATGTCAGCAGCAGGGTTTTCCGTGCAAAATGGAACGGCCACGGCGGATATCCCGTACTCCGTCAAGTGGAATGCCACGACAGGAACGGCAGGCAATCAGGCTGTAACTTATAATACGGCGCATGCGAAGACCGGGGCAAATACCCAGTCAACGGATTGCACGGCGGGTGGTAACAGTGCAAATATGCAAGTTGATTTTGCCAGTGGGGATCTTTTGGCAGCTCCGGGCGGGTCTTACAATTCAACTTTAACTATTTCGATTGAGCCATGAAAAATAAACGGTTTTTTCTCGTCGTTGCGGTAGTTTTTCTATGCGGCTTTTTTTCTGTTTCTGAGGCAGAAGCGCAACGGCGGGTCAGGATTACAGAGGTAGATGATATTAACCTTGGAACTTGGGCTGGGTCTTCCCTGAGCGGCGATGACCCTGTCTGCGTTTATGATCAGGATGGGGACCAGAATTATCGGGTGAGAATAACTGATAATTCAACAATTACTCCATCAAATTTCAGGCTTGAGAACGCGGCGCGTACGGCAGAAATTCCATTTACAGTCTATTGGGGGGAAACGCCGTCCCCGGGAACGACTTTGGTGACAGATGGAAATGAGCTGAATGCAAGCGGGGCGAATACGTCAAGCCAGACATGTGGCGGTGGCGACAGCGCAAACTTCAAGGTTGATCTTAATAACTCTGATCTTGCGGCCGTGCCAGCCGGAACCTATAGCTCTCGGCTGACGCTGAGGGTCAGAAAAGACTGACCTGTTTATCATAAATTTTGATGTGGTTTTATCCTTAAAAAATATGTTATCCTTTTGACGGGGAAGTATTTTTTTGGGGAGAGAATAATGGGGAAGCTATTTTTCTGCTGCGTCCTTTTGTGGGGCGTGTTTTTTGCGATTCCGGCGCAGGCGGATGGGATCAGCCTGAACAAAGTCATCGTAGATTTCAGGCCGGGCGACAAGCCGATTGATAATATCAACGTCACTAACCAGAGTGACAAGCCTTTAAAGATCAGCGTGAACACGATTGAAGTCACGCGCTCCGATCTGCCGGACCAGCTTGAATCGCCGACAGACAAGCTTATCGCTGCGCCCAAGGCCTTTGAAATTGCGCCGGGAGAAACCCGCCCGGTCAGGCTGGTGCTGCGGGGCTTTCCGGAGGACATGGAGTCAATATATCGCGTTCGCTTCGTTCCCAGCGAGCCGACCATGCAGAAAACACAGGAAATCGGCGGAAAAGCCATTCAGGTGAACGTCATTGTTTCCATGGGGGCATTGATCATGGTGTCGCCAAAAAATGTGAGGCCGGATCTGAAGTTCACACGCGAAGGCGATAAGATAAAGCTTTTTAACGCAGGAAATATTACGGCGCAGTTGCAACGCGAGGATTTCTGCCTTGATGAGGAGCGGAAAAATTGTGTTCCTCTGGAAGGGGCGCGTATTTTTCCGGGCGTTGAAAAGGAAATTATTGTTCCTGAACCGTTGAAAACACTGGCGTATACGCAAACGCTGCTGATTGACGGAAAGTATTCTACGCTCACCTATCCTGCACCCTGATCGTTCTGTGAGGCTGTATTGCCACGGGGAAGAAACTGTATTTTTGTGATGATTTTTTGCCTGATATTATGTCTGGCAAGCGGGGTTATTGCGCCCGGAAAAGCTTGTGCCGAGGCCGGCATGACGGCTTCGGCGAATTCTCAGGATGGCGAATTCAGCGCTTTTGATTTTTATGCGGGCGGTATTAACTATGGTCTTGTATATGGACGTTTTGGCGAGGGCTGGTTTGAGCTGGATGCGCCGCAGGACGCTGTTGATTTGCTGCCCGCCGTAAGAAATCCGGATAATTTTATCCCTCTGTTTGACGGGCGCATAGAAAAAATCAGGATGATCCGTGATGTCGGAACAGTCAGCGTGGATATTACAAACTTCAGGCTGAATGTTGATATTGATCAGGCGGAGTCATTGCTATCCGCTGTCGAGGGGCTCGGAGACTTGCAGGGAACAGACAAGGATATTTCCTTGCGGAATGCTCTTTTTGTGGCGGGGAGCGCGAATACGCGCAGTCTGGATATTCTGCGCGGTGTTTCAATGTCTCATGACTCTGTTTTATCCAAAGGGGATATGGCGTTGCAAAGCTCCGGCACGCTGACGCAGGATAATGGCTATGTCCTGAAAAATGCTTTAGTTCGCAAGGACTTCAGGGTGTGGGACGAAGACATGACGGCTTTTGCCGGTATGCTGGAAACGAGCGGAAACATGCGCTTCGCCAGAAGCCTTGATTTTATGGGGCTGCGTCTGGCCAGCAATCAGACTTTGCTTTTTCGGGATGAGCAGTTGCAGGGCTCGAATATAGAAATATTTTTGCCGCGGCGCGCGCAGGTGGAGGTTTTTCGTGACAGGGAGTCATCGCGTCAGGTTCTTTATTCCCGTATTTTGAATTTTGGGACGGTGCAGATTGATACGCGGGGCTTTCCACAGGGCAGCTATGATATAGAAATCGTCGTGCGTGACGGCGGCACGGTTATTTCACGTGAGGTGCGGCCCTATATCAAGACACAGCTTCTGCCACCGCATGGAAAGCCGGTCATGAGTCTGGAGATCGGTGAAACAAGAGATGGCACAAGGCCCGAAGGAATACCGGCAGCCGAGATTTCGTATCGTGCGCGCCTGTCCGATTGGCTTGGCGGGGGGGTCGGCCTTGCCGCGACCAGCAAGGATCATGTGTATGAAGTCTCGCTTTCTTCCCAGAAAGGACTTCATGTCTTTGAAGCGATCGGCTTGCTGGAAACATCTTTGACGGGGGCTTTTTCGAACGTTTTTAAACCGGTTGGTGTCGAGGCTTCTGCCGTATGGCGGGGAGGTCAGGGGGGATCTGCAAGCCTTTTTGCCACGAAAATATATGACAGGGGCCGTGCCAATGCGAGCGCTGGCGACTTCTCTCTTTCTGACCGGGAGTCCCTGTCCTTTAGTATCGCAAAGCCATTATTGATCGGGGGGTACAGGGTTTTTTCCAGCTTTGGCGCGGAAACCAGCCGGTCTTCGCTGGAAGGAAGTTCTTACCGATACGGCCCCGCCTTTTCTTACGTATTTGACAAACGTGGCGCTTATACGCCGGAGCTGAAGTTTGAGTACAATGTTTCGGATGAGGACAAGCGGATGCTGGCAACATTCAGTTTGCGGGATTCCGCGCCTGTCTGGAGCAAAAATGCCCAGATCGATGCCAGTCGGATCGGGTCTGATAACCGTGTTGCCGTGATGGCCGGGCTTGGTTATACCGGGGCGGGCGCTGCTTATAAAGACTGGCGCAGAAAGCTGGATGCAACGTTAGGCTTGCGGATGGATCCTCTCTTGTCCAGCACGGATGAACTGCAAACTGTTATTAGTAGCGATGCAATCTATACCGGGGAGCTGGCGCAACTGCGTGGTTATCTGGAACAGGCCGTCACGCAGGAAGCCTCTGGGCAGATTGGCGGCGAGCTGAGAAGCACTTTATTGTGGTCACCGTCCAGAGGCCTCAAGGCGACGTCCCAAGCCGCTACGAATGATATGGCTTTGGCGATGATCACTGTTGAAGGGGAAGAAGGGGATGATCTGGATGTTACGATGAACGGAGCCACGCTGGCCAGAGTCAGGACTGGAGAGACAGTTGCTTTGCCAGTGCCGGTCTATAAAAAGATCAGGGTGGATGTGGTTGATACGGCCAATAAAGGTATCCTTAAATCCCGTGAGAAGGGACAAGTTGTTGTCGGTTATCCCGGTAATGTGGTTTATCGGACATTTACGATGGCAAAAGCCGTTGTTGTGACGGGTTTTCTGGTGGATGAACAGGACCTCCCGCTGGATAATGCGCGATTCCTGCTGGATGGACAGGCGTATTATACAGATGAGGCTGGATTTTTCGCGTTGGATGTCATGACGGGGACAGGGCAATCATTGGCTTTCGCGGCGGAAAATCATATTTGTATGGTTGAATTTCCCGCTTTGAAAAAAGAGGACGTCTACGCGGATCTTGGGAACGTTTCCTGTGTTAAAAAAACCGGTTCTCCATAGCGGAAAACCGGTTTTTTTGTTCAGTTTTATCGGCTTATGGTTCGATCAGAACCGATAGCGTCGAGGAGTAGCTGTCTGCCGCAGCAGCCTGCAAATCCGCCTCAAGGATATTCACGGCAAGATTGGCGTTATTTCCACCGCCGCAGTTTGTCGATGCTGTATTGGCTCCTGTAGAGGCAAGAGGGGTGGCATAGGTAGCCGCTACCTGACCAACAGTTCCTGATACATCGTTCCAGGAGACGGTGAAGGGAATGTCGGCTGTATCGCCGGCATTCTCTACAGAAAAATCAGCGGCAGAGAGGGTGGAGTTGTCCGTGATTGTGACATTATAGGTCGCGGTAGCATCGTTCGTATAGATACAGACATCGTCGTTTCCAGTCAAATCACCGGTGCCACCATAGGTCCCCAAGGCAAAATCCGCCATGCCGGAAATCTGGTACATTTGGTCAATTGTTACGGACACAACGGAGGTGCCTGTGGAGGTCGCGCCAAGCGTGCCATCTGTCGCGGCGAATGCGGAATGCGCGACGGTGGCGGAAAGAAGAAGCGCCGTGCCTGCTGCAAGATATTTATGTAGTGGTTTCATTTTACTCTCCTTAAAAAATAACTCTGCTTCGATATTCGGGTCGCAAGAATACAGATGGGCTCACCTGTACATGCTCATTCAAGCAGGGATTGTTTAAGAAACACTTAAGCGCTCTGGCTTTTCAAAGCGTTGTTGTAATTTTCTCAACTGAAAAGCTGTTTGAGCTTATTTATTTTTCAGAATATCGCAAGCCATAATGGTATCCTCACGTTCCGGCGAGGTAGAGATAATCGCTGCGGTGATACCGATGAGTTCTTCGAGCCGACGAATGTAGCGCCGGGCATTTTCAGGCAGGTCTTCCAGACGGCGCACGCCACGCAGGGAGGTTTGCCAGCCCGGCATTGTCTCATAAACAGGCTCTAGTTTTGCCTGAATGTCTGCGGACGCCGGAATGTAATCGTAGTCCTTGCCATCGTATGTATAGCCAACGCAGATTTTAACCTCGGGAAGCGTATCCATGACGTCCAGTTTCATCAGCGCAATGCCGTTGATCCCGGAAATGCGCACGGCCTGCCGTACCTGTACGGCATCAAACCATCCGCAGCGGCGTTTGCGGCCTGTGGTCGTGCCAAATTCCTGTCCGCGTGTTCCCAGTGTTTCGCCGGTTTCATCATGCAGTTCTGTCGGGAAGGGGCCTGACCCGACGCGGGTGGTATAGGCCTTGGTGATGCCCAGAATATAACCAAGTTGCTGCACGCCTACGCCTGCGCCGATGGCTGCCTGAGCCGCGACGGTGTTGGAGGAGGTGACATACGGGAAGGTGCCGTGATCGACATCAAGCATGACGCCTTGCGCACCTTCAAAAACAATGGTTTCTCCGTTGCGCTGTGCATCGTCAAGGACGCGCCAGCAAGGCCCGATGAATGGCAGCAAACGGTAGGATAATTCTTCGAGTGTCATGACGAATGAATCGACATCGACGGCGGGGGCTCCCAGACCGCGGTGCAGGGCATTATGATAGAAGGCAAGCCTGTCCAGTTTTTCGCGGAAGCTGTCCGGATGTGCCAGATCGCACATGCGCAGGGCGCGTCGGCCGATTTTATCCTCATAGGCTGGGCCGATACCGCGACCGGTCGTGCCGATTTTGTTTTCTCCGCGAGCGGCCTCTAATGCTTTGTCGAGGGAGCTGTGGATAGGGAGAATGATTGGGGCCTGTTCCGAAATAAGCAGATTGTCGGGCGTTATCTCGACCCCCTGATTACGGAGGGCTGATATCTCTGACATCAGCGCCCAGGGATCAACGACGACGCCGTTACCGATAATAGACAGTTTATTACGGATAATGCCGGAGGGGAGCAGGTGAAGCTTGTAAACTTTATCACCGACAACAAGGGTATGTCCGGCATTATGCCCGCCTTGGAAGCGGACAACGATATCCGCTTTTGCGGCGAGCCAGTCGGAAATTTTGCCTTTTCCTTCATCGCCCCATTGCGTGCCAATAACGGTTACATTTCCCATATCCTTCACCCTCTCTGTCTTATGATCCTCGATAGCATGTCTTTCTGCAAAAAACATGAAAAAATTTAATAAAATCAGTAAAAAGTCTTCTCGGAATTTGTGGAAATTAATTGTACTCTGTCAGAAATCAGACCTGAGCAGAGAACTGTCAAAGTCCCCGACCTTGGAAAGGTTTTATGAGCTTGCTTGTCCTGAAATTTGGCGGCACATCTGTGGCAGATATTGCGGCCATAGAAAATGTGGCTGACAAGATCGCCGCCGAGATGAACGCCGGACACAGGGTTGTGGCCGTTGTGTCGGCGATGTCCGGAGTTACGAACCAGCTTGTTTCCTATTGTACGGCAATCAGCCAGATATTTGACCCGCGGGAGTATGATGCCATCGTGGCTTCCGGCGAACAGGTGACATCAGGACTGTTGTCTCTGGCCTTGCAAAAAAGAGGCATTGCGGCGCGTTCATGGCAGGGCTGGCAGGTCCCCCTCATGACGGATGCAGTGCATGGCAAGGCGCGTATTCGCGCGGTGGAGACGGGAGCTCTCAGGGAAAGCCTTGAGAAAGGGGAGGTTGCCGTTCTTGCCGGATTTCAGGGGTTGGCGCCTGACGGGCGGATCGCCACATTGGGGCGCGGCGGGTCGGATACTTCCGCCGTTGCTGTGGCCGCCGCTCTCAAGGCGGATCGCTGCGATATCTATACAGATGTTGACGGTGTTTATACCGCAGATCCGCGTATTGTTACACGGGCAAAAAAAATTGGACGGATCAGCTATGAGGAAATGCTGGAAATGGCCTCGGTCGGCGCAAAAGTTTTGCAAACCCGTTCAGTGGAGCTGGCCATGAAGGAAAAAGTGCCTGTACAGGTATTGTCAAGCTTTGAGCAGACTCTGGGCAGTGATCTGCCCGGAACGCTGGTCGTGGATGAGGAGGATATGGTGGAACAGGAAGTTGTCAGCGGCGTGACGCATAGCAGGGATGAGGCCAAGGTGACCTTGCGCAGCCTGCCGGATGTTCCGGGGGTGGCGGCGCAGGTGTTTGGGCCCTTGGCCGATGCGGCGATTAACGTTGATATGATCGTGCAAAACCTTTCCGCCGATCACAAGAAAACGGATCTGACCTTTACGGTTTCACGCGCGGATTTGCCCCGTGCGCTGGAGGTTATAAAAGCCTCAATCGGGGGGATGGAGGGAACGCAGGTAGAGTCGAGTGCGGATGTCGCCAAGATTTCAATCGTGGGCATCGGCATGCGGAGCTATGTTGGCGTTGCGTCAAAAATGTTCAGAACGCTTGCTGAAAAAGGCATCAATATTCAGGTCATCACGACATCTGAAATTAAAGTCAGCGTGCTCATTTCCGAAGAGTACACCGAGCTGGCGGTGCGTTCGCTTCATACAGCCTACGGACTGGATCAGGAAGGGTAACGGGCATGGCGCGATCTTTACCAAAAAAATGGGAAGACCTGACGGTCGTCGCCACGCCGGAGCGGCATGAAATCCTGTCCTCGGAATTTGTAGATGCGCAGATGTCTCTGTCGGCGCCGAAACGCCTGATGGCATGTTTGCGGGATTTGATGGCGGGGCCGGAAACGGCTGATCGCAAGCTTGATGGCATTGTGCGGATGGTCGCCAGGGAACTGCGGGCGGATGCGGCGGCCTGCTTCATCTTGCGGGCGGGCGATGCGCTGGAAATGTTCTCGGCGGAAGGTTTTGCGCAGCAAGCGTTGCGCCATATTCGTGTGCGTGTCGGCGAAGGGCTGGTGGGGGACATCGCAGCCCTGTCCACGCCCCATATCGTGCAGGATTTGACTCTGCAGCCGCACCAGTCTTTGCGTGCAGAAACGGGAGGCGGTGTTTACAAGTCTTTTTGCGGGGTTCCTGTGTTGCGCGGGGGACATGTGCGCGGCGTTCTGACGGTACAGAACCGCCTGCCGCGTGCCTATGGCGAGGAAGTCGTTGAAGTCCTGCAGACTGTTGCAATGATCGTGGCGGAGCTGATCGTCGGTGGACGGCTTGTGACGCGGCAGGAAATGAATTCAGGATTTGCAGCCGGGGGTAAGCCGAGCCAGATTGAAGGGGTCAGTATGGGGCGTGGCCTTGCTATTGGCACCGCTGTGCTTTATGAGCCCGGTATTACAATGCAGGATATTGTCGCGGATGACACGAAATTGCAGAAGAGACGGCTCAGGGAGGCTCTGTCCAGCATGCAGGAAGCCATCAGCCTGATCCTGCATCGTAACAAGACTTTGAACGGGACGGAAACAAAGGACATTCTGGAAGCCTATCAGATGTTCGCGCGCGACCGCGGTTGGCTGTCGCGGATCGAGTCAACGATTGATAAAGGGCTGAGCGCGGAGGCTGCCGTGCAACGCGTGCAGAACGAAACGCGGGCCCGGATGCTGCAAATCAATGATGCCTATATCCGGGAGCGCCTGCAGGATATGGAGGATTTGAGCAATCGTCTTTTAAATCATCTGCTCAAGCAGGGAAAAAACGGAAAGGCGACAGAGGAAAGCCTGCCTGAAAATATTATTCTTGTCGCGCGCTCACTGGGGCCGGTGGCCCTGCTTGATTATGACCGTAGCCGTCTGAAGGGCGTTGTCCTTGAAAAAGGGAGCCCTTCCAATCATGTTGCGATCGTGGCGCGGGCCTTGGGAATTCCCGTTGTGGGACAATGTGGCGACATCCTGAATTTTGTGGAAAACGGCGATCCCGTGATCGTTGATGGTGACAGGGGCAGCGTGTATATCCGTCCGCCTGAGTACATGACGGAAAATTATAATCGCAGTATCGAGGAACGCGCAAGACGCACCCGACTGTACCGGAAACAGGTGCAGCCGCAGTCTGTCACGAAAAACGGCACTAAGGTCGCCGTGATGATGAATGCGGGCCTGATCGAAGAGATGGATAGCCTGCAGGCTGTCGGCGCTGATGGTGTCGGCCTTTTCCGCACGGAATTGTCTTTTATGGGCTGGCAGAAATACCCTCTTGTGGCAACGCAGGCAGAGCTTTATGGGCGTATTCTTGATCACGCCTTGGACAAGCCCGTTACTTTTCGAACGCTGGATATTGGCGGTGACAAGCCGCTGCCTTATTTTCGCGCTCCTGAAGAGGAAAACCCCGCGTTGGGCTGGCGTGCCGTGCGGATTGGCATGGACCGTCCTGCCGTATTGCGGACACAGTTTCGGGCCTTGATCCGCGGGGCGCGCGGACGTGATATTCGCATTATGCTGCCGTTTGTAACGGAGGTGGCTGAGCTGGACCGGGCACGTGCGTTGCTCGAGATGGAAAAGAAACGCGCGCAGCATAACGGTGTGACGGTCCCGCAAAAAATCGAGATAGGCGTAATGCTGGAAGTTCCGGCGTTGCTGTGGCAAATGGAGGCGTTGCTGCAATCGGTTGATTTTGTTTCTGTCGGCACGAATGATCTGATGCAGTATATTTATGCGGCAGACAGGAATAATTTGTCTATTCGTGACCGGTATGACCCGTTGTCTCCTGCAATGCTGCGTGTTTTGAAGATGATCGCGGATGCCTGCAAAGCTGCGGGCGTTCTTGTCAGCGTGTGTGGTGAAATGGCGGGGCATCCGTTGGAGGCAATGGTGCTGATCGCGCTTGGTTTCAATGTTTTGTCTGTTCCGGTACAATCCGTAGAGGCCGTCAAGGTCATGATCCCGACGCTTGATACAGCACGGCTGATCCCCTACCTTGAGCAACTGATGACATCGCGCGAACATAGCTTGAGGGAGCGGCTGGAATCTTTTGCGCGTGACCACGATGTTAATATTATTCAGGAAACCTGAGAGAATGAGAGTGTAAGATGACCGAGGCCAAAGAACGCAGAAAAAAGACGTCCTCCGGGGACCAGACACAACGTGCGCAACAGATGAGCGTTGGGGAGACATTACGGCGTGCCCGTCTCGAGAAGGGGCTGGGGCTGGAGCAGGTGTCGTCTTCTATTAATATCCGCGTTGCACAGCTGCGTGCCCTGGAGGAAGGGAATATCGAGGGGCTGCCGGGCATGACATATGCATTGGGCTTTGTGCGCAGTTACGCCAACTATTTGCGGCTGAACAGTGGCGAGATTGTCCACAAGTTCAAGGCCGAGCATGGCGGGCCGCAATCGCCAAAGCAGGAATATCATTTGCCGGAGCCCATTGAGGAAAGCGGAATGCCGAGCCCGCAAATGCTGATAGCCGCAGGGGGCTTTGTCGTTGTGCTTCTGATATTGTGGGCTGTTTTTTCCGGCGGAGAAGATGCCGGAACAGAGCTTATCGTGCAAGTGCCGCCCCCGCCTGTTGTTCAGCCTTTATCGGAAATGGCATCGGCGCCATTATTTGCCACAGAAACGACTGCTTTGGCGGAAACGGCGGGTATAGAGCCAGTGGTAGAGAATGAGCCCTCTGTTGATACAGAAGCGGAAGCATCACAACAGGTGGCGACGATGGCGCCAGAGGCGGTTGTGGCTGCTGCGGAAGTCAAGCAGGCTATACCCGCTACGCCTGAAGTGATCGTGGTTGCGCCGCCTCAGGAGAAAGTCCGGATAGAAGCAGCACCCCCTGTCACAAAACCCGTGAGCGATACAGTTATTAACGTCAGTCGCGGCAAGAGCCGTATTGTTCTGGAGGCCTTGCAACCGAGCTGGATTCAGGTCAGCGACGCGAAGGAGCAGGTGCTGCTGAAAAAGGTATTGAGGCCCGGCGAAAAATATTTTGTGCCGGATGAAAAAGGAATAACGCTGATAACATCCAATGCCGGCGGGTTGACGGTTTCTGTCGATGGGGCTGTTGTGCAGTCTCTTGGCAAATCCGGCGAGATTCTGCGCGGGGTTGCGATGAATCCGGAAGAGCTTAAAAGAAAAAAGATCAGGACGCGTAACTAATGTCTTCCATGCTCCGTCCCTGGCGTCATGTTGAACGCCGCAAAAGCCGCCAGATCATGGTGGGCAAAGTTCCGGTCGGCGGAGATGCGCCGATTACGGTGCAATCCATGACGAATACCCTGACCTCCGATATTAACGCGACGGTGGCGCAGATTACAGCGATGGAGACGGCGGGGATTGATATTGTCCGTGTTTCCTGCCCGGATGAGGATTCCACGCGAGCCTTGAAGGAAATCGTTTCCCGCGTGAATGTTCCGGTCGTCGCCGATATTCATTTCCATTACAAGCGTGCTATCGAGGCGGCGATAGCCGGTGCTGCCTGTTTGCGGATCAACCCCGGTAATATCGGGTCGGATGAGCGTGTACGTGAAGTGATCAAGGCTGCGAAGGATCATAATTGTTCCATCCGTATCGGCGTTAATGCCGGTTCGCTGGAAAAGGATATTCTGGAGCGCTTTGGCGAGCCTTGTCCGGAAGCGATGGTCGAGTCAGCGTTGCACCATATCCGTGTTCTGGAGGATAATGACTTTTTCAATTTTAAAATCAGCTGTAAGGCTTCAGATGTTTTTCTGTGCGTGGCGGCTTATCAGCAATTGGCAGAAGCTTGTGATTATCCGCTGCATCTTGGCATTACAGAGGCGGGTGGCCTGCGTACCGGAACGGTTAAATCGGCAATTGGCATTGGTAACCTGCTTTGGGCGGGTATCGGAGATACGATCCGCGTTTCGCTTTCCGCCGATCCGGTGGAGGAAGTAAAAGTCGGGTTTGATATTTTGAAATCTCTGGGGCTGCGTCACCGTGGCGTCAATGTTATCGCCTGCCCCTCCTGCGCACGCCAGCAGTTTGACGTGATAGAGACGGTGCGCGTGTTGGAAGAACGCTTGGCGCATATCACCACGCCACTGGCGGTTTCGGTGATCGGTTGTGTAGTGAATGGCCCCGGGGAGGCGCTGATGACGGATATAGGGTTCACGGGGGGTGGTCGCGGCACGCATCAGGTCTATATCAAGGGACAGCCCGCACATCGCTTGCAAGACGAAGCTATCGTTGATCATCTGGTGAAGCTGGTGGAGGAAAAAGCGGCGGAAATCAGGAGGGCCGAAAAGGACGGGCAGGAAAATGTCTCTTGACCGCAAGCTGGATCAGGTTTTAAGCCGTTTTCAGGAGATTGAAGCACTGCTGGCGACAGGAACGCTTGCCTCCGATGTTTTTACAAAGCTGTCACGTGAATATTCCGATCTGTCCCCGTTAACCGAGTTGATCAGGGAATATAAAAAAGCGCGCGTGGATATGTCGGAGATGGAGGCTCTTGCTAAAGACTCTTCTGCGGATAAGGATATGAGGGCTCTGGCGGAAGACGAATTCTATCGTTTGAAAGAGCATGTGCCGGAGTTGGAAAAGGATATTCAGCTCGCCTTGCTTCCCAAAGATGAAGCGGACGCCAAGAATGCGATACTTGAAATTCGTGCCGGGACAGGTGGTGACGAGGCCGCGCTGTTTGCGGCGGATCTGTTTGATATGTACAAGCGCTATGCTGCGGAAAAAGGCTGGCGGTTTGAAGTGATGGAGATGTCGGAAAGCGATCTTGGCGGATTAAAGCAGGTTGTTGCAGAGATTTCCGGGCAGAATGTATTTTCGCGTCTGAAGTTCGAATCCGGCGTTCATCGTGTGCAGCGGGTTCCGGCAACGGAGGCAAGCGGCCGGGTACATACATCGGCAGCCACTGTAGCCGTCCTGCCGGAAGCGGAGGAAGTCGATCTGAATATTGAGGACAAGGACCTGCGCATCGATGTCATGCGGGCGGGAGGAGCCGGGGGGCAGCATGTGAATAAAACTGAGTCCGCCGTCAGGATTACGCATATTCCAACAGGAATTGTCGTTGTCCAGCAGGACGAGAAGTCGCAGCATAAGAACAAGGCGCGGGCGATGAAGATTTTATGTGCACGGCTTTATGACATGAAGCGGCAGGCTCTGGATTCCGAGCGTGCTGCAAATCGCAAGGAACAGGTCGGCACAGGAGACAGGTCGGAGAGGATTCGGACTTATAATTTTCCACAGGGACGCGTAACGGATCATCGTATCAATTTGACACTTTATAAATTGGATCGGGTTATTAGCGGTGAATGCCTTGACGAGGTAATCGAGCCATTGATTGCTAATGATCAGGCAGAAAAATTGACTGAAATAAGCTGGTAATATAAAAGTGAAGCTAATCAGCGAGCTATTAAAAGATATAAAAGTAGTTTTTCAGGGTGCCGGACTGGATACGCCAGAGCTTGATGCCAGATTACTGGTACAGTATGCTCTGGGCATGACTCAGGAGGAAATGTTCCTTAATAGTCAAAAGGAAATATCAGACAATCAATTTATCGCTTTAAAAGGATATGTTGAAAGACGGCTAAGGCATGAGCCTGTCTCGCGCATTATCGGCAAACGCGCCTTCTGGAAGTCTGACTTTAATATTTCTGCGGAAACCCTTGATCCAAGGGCGGATTCAGAAACGCTTATTGAAGTGGCTATATCGCTCCTTCCAAAAGATGCAAATTTGCGTGTTCTTGATCTTGGAACGGGAAGCGGCTGCCTTCTCCTCTCGTTATTGCAGGAGCTGCCACAAGCAAGCGGTGTTGGGCTGGATATCAGTCAAGGGGCTGTGGCTGTGGCGAAAAAGAATTCTGAAGTTTTAGGCGTAGCGGGGCGCTCCTGCTTTGTAGCGATGGACTGGGAGAGTTATAGCCCTGATCAGGCGTTTGATATTGTTATCAGTAACCCCCCTTATATCGCGGAGAGTGAAATGAGTGCACTGTCGCCGGAGGTTGTTCTTTATGACCCCGTGAGGGCACTGGTCGCCGATGATAACGGACTTGGTTGCTATCGCTCGATTATGAAGCGCCTATCCGGGTTTTTAAAGCCGGAGGGGCTGATATTCCTCGAAATCGGCTATAAACAGGCGAAAGATGTTTCCGAGCTTCTTGCGCGAACCGGGTTGAATGTGGTACAAATTTTTCCAGATTTAGCTGGAAATGATCGTGTTGTGGTTGCAAAAATGCCCTGAAAACAGAGGCTTGGTTAGAAAACACTTTGCAACGGAATCGGTCTGGGCTAACATGAAACTGCCGTTCCTGTTATAAAAAGAGTGTGTCCCATAGAAATCAGGAAGCGGCAGGGGTTGTTTTTTTATTGGAAAACTAGGGGCAATTGACATCAAAAATGAAGTGGGAAGCATGAGACATAATCAGAACGGAAGACGTTTTCGCGGGCGGAGCAATAATGGCGGCGGTGGTCAGGGGGGGCATCATAATGGCGGTAATCAAGGCGGAGGTTTCCAGCAGCGCCGGGGGGGGAATCCCCGTGTGCAGACGTTTGACAGCAATGGTCCGGATGTCCGTATTCGCGGGAATGCCTATCAGATTAATGAAAAATATCTGGCTTTGGCACGCGATGCGGCGGGCGCGGGGGACAGGGTTCTTGCCGAGAGCTATTATCAACATGCCGAGCACTATCAAAGATTTATCAATGAAATCGCCGAAGAGTATGGTCATCAGACGCAACAGCAGTCGCAACAACAGCCGCAATATGGCAGTGATGGTGAATTTCAGCCTGATCTCGCCGGGAGCGAGCAGCCGAGTTTGAGTGATCTGGATCAGGGTTTTCTTGTCGGCCCACGGCATACGGCAGCTGTTGTGTCGGAAGACCAGCCGCAAGGGAATGGTTTGGACATGACCGCTTCCGAGCAGCCAGTGCAGCCACGGCAGGGCCAGCGTCGCGGACGGCAACCATCGCCACAGCGGGAAACAGAAACGGCTTGATTTTTATCGGCGATTTTCCAAAACGGGGGTGTTTTTAATGCGCCCCCGTTTTTTTTGGTGGGGTGGTCCGTTTTGTTATTTCCGGCGTATAATGTATGACAGGGCTGCCCATGGCGGGGGCTTTTGGTTAAAATAAGGGCGCTATTTCATATGGGCCCATTATAAAGGGAGTGCCGGATATGGACTTCGAGAAACTTACCGAACGTGCAAAATCAGTCGTTCAGGCCGCGCAGACGTTAGCGCTGCGGAATAATCACCAGTTTTTACAACCCGAACATCTATTGAAATGCCTGCTGGATGATGATAGCGGCGTGGTCAAGAATCTGATCCGTGCGACAGGGGGAAGACCGGAAGATGTTTTGTCCGGTGTAGAAGAGTCTCTGGCAAAATTGCCTGTCGTGGAAGGTGGCGGGGCTGGCGGGGTGCATATGTCGCCCAATCTGGCAAAAGTATTTGATCAGGCCGAGCAGGTCACAAAAAAATCCGGAGACAAGTATATCACGCTGGAAAGAATGCTTCAGGCGCTGACATTGGTTCCCGGCAGTGAATCCGCAAAATTGTTGCAGAAAAACGGAGTGAGCGCGGACAAGCTGAATGCGGCTATCAATACCATGCGCAAAGGGCGGACAGCGGATAGCGCTTCATCGGAAGACCAGTTCGAAGCGCTTAAGAAATATACCCGGGATCTGACGGAGGCGGCGCGGAATGGCAAGCTTGATCCCGTCATCGGACGCGATGAAGAGATCCGCCGTACTATTCAGGTGCTGGCGCGGCGCACCAAGAACAATCCTGTGCTGATCGGGGAGCCCGGTGTCGGCAAGACCGCGATTATTGAAGGTCTTGCGCAGCGTATTATTAATGGCGATGTGCCGGAAAGCCTGAAAGATAAAAAACTGCTTTCACTTGATCTTGGCGCGATGATTGCGGGTGCGAAATTTCGTGGCGAGTTCGAGGAGCGGCTGAAGTCTGTGCTGGAGGAAATCCGCGCGGCTTCGGGAGAGATCGTTCTGTTTCTTGACGAGCTGCATACGCTTGTCGGGGCGGGAAAGGCCGAAGGCGCGATGGATGCGGGGAATATGCTGAAACCTGCGCTGGCGCGGGGCGAACTGCATATGATCGGCGCGACGACACTGGAGGAATACCGCAAGCATATCGAAAAAGATGCCGCTCTGGAGCGGCGGTTCCAGCCTGTCTTCGTCAAGGAACCGACGGTGGAGGATACCATCTCTATTCTGCGCGGACTGAAGGAGAAATACGAGCTGCACCATGGTGTGCGTATTACGGACAGTGCGATCGTATCGGCGGCAACACTTTCTAACCGCTATATTTCCGACAGGTTTCTGCCCGATAAGGCGATTGATCTGGTGGACGAGGCTGCCTCGCGTCTGCGGATGGAAGTGGATAGCAAACCGGAAGAGCTTGACGAGCTTGATCGCCGGATCATTCAGTTCAAGATCGAGCGTGAGGCGCTCAAGCGCGAGAAGAGCGACAAGGCAACGCAGGATCGCCTTGAAAAGCTGGAAGAAGAACTGAACGTACTTGAAAAGCAGTCTGCTGAGATTTCCTCCAAATGGAAATCCGAAAAGGAAAAGCTGTCGTCCGGCCAGAAAATCCAGGAGGAGCTGGAAAGGGCAAAAATCGAACTGGAGCAGGCGCATCGCGGCGGGAACTGGACCCGCGCGGGCGAACTGACCTATAGCGTCATTCCGCAATTGGAAGAGAAACTGGGGCAGGCCTCAAAGGGGGCTGAAAATGCACTGATCAATGAGGAGGTGCGTGACAGCGATATTGCTGCTGTTGTCAGTCGCTGGACAGGGATCCCCGTGGACAAGATGATGCAGGGAGACCGCGAACGCCTGTTGAAAATGGAGGATCATCTGCGCAAACGGGTGGTCGGACAGGAAGATGCTGTGGCGGCTGTGGCGAATGCTGTACGTCGTGCGCGTGCCGGATTGCAGCGCCGGAACCAGCCTATCGGTACTTTCCTGTTTCTGGGACCGACAGGTGTTGGTAAAACCGAGCTGGCGAAGGCGCTGGCCGAATTCCTGTTTGATGACGAATCCGCCATGCTGCGCATTGATATGTCCGAGTACATGGAAAAACATGCCGTGGCGCGGATGATTGGCGCCCCTCCGGGCTACGTCGGTTATGAGGAAGGCGGGGCCTTGACGGAAGCCGTGCGCCGCCGCCCCTATCAGGTCGTTCTTTTTGACGAGGTGGAAAAAGCGCATCCAGACGTGTTCAATATTCTGTTGCAGGTTTTTGACGATGGACGCCTGACGGACAGCCAGGGACGCGTGGTGGATTTTTCCAATACCGTCATTATCATGACGTCTAACCTTGGCGCGGAATATCTGGTCGAGCAGAAGGAAGGAAAGGATGTCGAAGAGGTGCGCGATCAGGTCATGGGCGTGGTGCGCAAGGCCTTCCGTCCGGAATTCCTCAACCGTATCGATGAAATCCTGCTGTTCCGTCGCTTGGACCGCGACATGATGGTCACGATTGTGGATATCCAGTTGCAGGGGCTGCAAAAAATGCTGGCCGAGCGGAATATCGTTCTGGGGCTGGATGACAAGGCGAAAAAGCATCTGGCTGATGCGGGATATGATCCGGCCTATGGCGCGCGTCCCTTGAAGCGCGTGATCCAGCGAGAATTGCAAAATCCGCTGGCCAATATGATGATTGAGGGCAGGATTCCCGATGATTCCAGCGTGAATGTTACCGAGGACAAAGGGGGGCTTGTTATGTCACCTGAGGCTGTCAAGAAAGCAAAGCCCGGAAAAGGCGCCAAAGACGCCGCATAATTTGCACTCTTCTTCAATCTGCGCTATCTATTGATGAGGATAGTAGATAGCGCAGATGAGGGGGAATCCATGCGTCATGCCCGTATACTGATGGTGAGTGTAGTTGCTTTGGCTTTGGCTGGCTGCAACTCGATGATTCAAAAAACATATCAGAAGATCAATGTCGTCACGCCGGGGGTCACCGGCGCGGAATGCATTCTGGAGACGGGCAAGAACCGGTACAGGGTTATTACGCCGAATGACGTCTTGGTGGAGAGGTCTTTCCGTCAAATAACCATGACCTGCGAAAAAGGGCATTATTATCCTGCGACGGTGCTTGTGGATTCAAAAATCCGTGCCGGACATACGGTTTGGAACGTCCTTAACGGCATCGTGCCGGGTACGGCGTGGGATATCGCCGATAACTCGATCTATGATTATCCCGCGCAGGTCGAGGTGACAATGGATATTGATCAGGATTCATTGAATGCCGTTATGGGAGATAACACGGAAGAACCAGCACCGCCACCCAAAAAACAGCGGGATGATTTTAGAGACGCCGAAAACCAAACGCCGGCCGCTGACGTAACTTTTGGTTCTAGTCTGCGGAAATAATCTATAACTGGACACGCCGTACGGAAATGATCGCGGCGTCTTCAATGTCAAGGCTGCGCTGCGCTACCGTTTCCAGCGGTTCGACGGTCACTTTCATGTGATACGCATTGGCATGGATGATGTTTGCGGGGTCAACCATAATCCCCACGTGCGCCGGAAAGAATACGATATCACCGCGTTGCAGGGAAGCGGGACGGGAGGCCATAGAAAGAGGAACGGCTTCACCAATACTGCCTTGCTGCATATCTGTGTCGCGCAAGGCGGAAATGCCGGCATGGCCGAGGCTGATCTGCACGAGACCGGAACAGTCAATGCCAAGGCCGCTGCGCCCGCTCCAGTAATAAGGCGTTTCCAGGAATTTTTGCGCTGTGGCGACGTAATCCTTTTCGATAGCATCAACAGGGGCGATGTGACGCTCGAATATCCATTCTCCCGTATTGAGGCGGGCATAATGGCCATGTGTTTCCACGGTGGTGATACGGCTGCCAAAAC
>CAYWIT010000010.1:0-86575 GCA_964458415.1 uncultured Rhodospirillaceae bacterium | reverse complement strand
TTGAGGCGGGCATAATGGCCATGTGTTTCCACGGTGGTGATACGGCTGCCAAAACCAAGGGTGCCCGCCGGTTGTGAACGCAGGGTATGCGCTTCATAAAGCAGGCTGCGGGCGGCGGTGACAATATGGGTCGGGGCGGGGGACGTATCGGACAAGTGACGGGATTCGATATAGCCGACATAGCCGTCATGCAGGGCCTGTCCCCAGCACCAGCCAGCCTTGTTTTCATGAACGATAAATGTTTCCCCGCGCAGAAGCTGGCTGCCATGGCGTCCGCGCAGGATATGCAGGTCAGGCTTCTCGCGGATATCGGCGGTAGCGGAAATAACCCGGTACGGCAGACCTTCTTTCGGCGGAACGTCGGTTCGTAAAAGTGTCAGGCGCGGGTCAGGCGAGGAGATCATTTTGGTTTATGGGCGCCTCTCGGAGTTTTGCCAAAACGGTTTTTGATAAGATCGTAACTGGCGCGCATGCCAAGGGCCTCGCCGCCTTCCGGACGTCCGGGTTTGCTGGAAGGGGTCCAGGCAAATGTGTCGATATGCACCCATGGCGTTTCTTTTTCGACGAATTTTTCGAGGAAGAGGGCGGCTGTAATCGCGCCCGCAAAGCTGCCGCCGACGTTGTTGGTATCGGCCACCTTGCTGTTCAGCCAGTCCTTGTAGGGCTGCCACAAGGGAAGGCGCCAGAGCGGGTCCTGCGTTTCCTGTGAGGAGGCGAGTAATGCACTTGCCGTTTTTTCGTCATTGCTGAACATGGCGGGCAGATCGGGGCCCAGCGCAGTGCGGGCGGCGCCCGTCAGCGTGGCAAAGTCGATCAGCAGGGCCGGCTTTTCACTGCAGGCTTCGGCCAGCGCATCGGCAAGAACAAGACGTCCTTCCGCATCGGTGTTGCCGATTTCGACGGAAAGCCCTTTGCGCGTATCAATAATGTCACCGGGGCGATAGCTGTGACCATCGGTGGAGTTTTCTACCGCGGGGATCAGCACACGCAGACGGACGGGCAGGTTCGCCGCCATGATCATGCTGGCAAGGCCAAGCACATGCGCTGCGCCACCCATGTCTTTTTTCATCAGGAGCATGCCGCTGCTGGGTTTGATGTCGAGGCCGCCAGTATCGAAGCATACGCCTTTGCCGACCAGCGTGACCAGAGGTGCTTTTTTATCCCCCCAGCGGATATCGATCAGGCGTGGTTTGCGCGGGCTGCCTTTGCCGACGGCATGAATGGCCGGATAATTTTTTTTGAGCAGGTCTTCCCCAGTGATGACACGAATACTGGATTTGTTAAACTGCTTGACCAGTTTGCGGCTGGCAGCTTCCAGTTCGGCAGGCCCCATGTCGTTGGCCGGGGTGTTGACAAGATCACGGACGAGGGCGGTTGCCTTAACGGCGGATTCAACGAACTTTCTGTCGGCTTTTTCCGGCCAGACGAGAGCCGCAAATTCTTTTTTATTTTTTGATTTGTACTGGCTGAAGTGATAGCAGCCAAGAGCCCATCCCAACGCGACGTCGGTGGCGCGTTCGCCGCTCATTTTGGCGTTTATATAGTAACCGGCTTTATTTTTTGGCAGTTTTGCGGGGAGGTCGGCATAAGTATAAAGGCTGTCATCGGCTCCCGCACCAAACAAGATTTGCGCGATGTCTCCGTTTTTGCCGGGAAGCAGAAGCAGGCTGCCAGCCGCGCCTGTAAAGCCAGCACCTTTGACCCAGGATTTTGTCGC
The DNA here is from genome assembly GCA_964458415.1 of uncultured Rhodospirillaceae bacterium. GTDB lineage: Bacteria > Pseudomonadota > Alphaproteobacteria > Micavibrionales > UBA2020 > CAYWIT01. Next base: position 84,858 of record CAYWIT010000010.1, on the reverse strand, counting down.
GGCATCTTGTTTTTTCAGCCATGATTCGAATTCCCCTGTCTGAATCGGCGTAATAGGAGTGGATTTTGCGGCTTTTTTGGCAAGAAAGGACATGGGGACCTCGTACAGGTTGTTTTTTGGCTCATTTGTTTATACTAGGAGTTCTGCAAAAGGTTCAATGCCGTATTTTTAAGAATTATGAAAAATATTGTTATTTATTTGCACAAAAAACTTGACGAAAAGCAGCGGCTTGACATATCTTGCGGCGTCTATAGCGAACAGGTGGCAAGAGGGTTGCCAGCCATAAAAAAGGATTGAGACTATGAGCAGATGTTGCGAAATCACAGGGAAAAAGCCGATGACCGGCAACAACGTTTCCCACGCCAACAATAAAACCAAGCGCCGGTTCCTGCCGAACCTGCAGGAGGCGTCTTTCTTCAGCAATGGCCTGAAAAGAAGCGTCAGCGTGACGGCAACGACAAGCGGCATTCGCACGGTCGAGCACAAGGGCGGCATTGACGCTTACCTGCTGGGGACGGCGCCAACCAAATTGAACCCTGCTTTGCGCAAAGTACGCAAGCAACTGGTAGAAAAAGTAGGCGAGTTGCCGAAACCGGCACCGAAGCCGCGGTATCCGAAGGCAAAGAAAGTCGTTGCTAAGAAAACAGCTGCTGCCGCTTGATTTAGGCTTGCATTAATTTTAAAAACCCGTTTGGTCAAAAATGGCTGAACGGGTTTTTGTTTGAGGTATAAATGTCATCCGGTTTTTTGTTCGAAATTACACATAGAGATCCGGCCTCCCATGCGCGTACGGGGCGTTACGCAACGCCGCATGGCGTGATCGAAACACCGAATTTTATTTTTTGCGGGACCAAGGCGTCAGTCAAGGGACTCTCGCCGCGTCAGTTGCGCGAGGCGGGAACTGATATCATTCTTTCCAATACCTATCACCTGATGTTGTCGCCGGGGCCTGATTTGATCGCGAAGATGGGCGGCTTGCACAAGTTTACAGGCTGGGACGGACCGATGTTTACGGATAGCGGTGGATTTCAGATTTTCTCGCTGGGGCACGGCTCCGTCGCGGATGAAATCAAGGGGCGTGGCCAGCGCTACCGCGACAAAAGCATTCTGAAGATCACGGAGGAAGGCGCCGAGTTTCGCTCCTATCTTGATGGACGCAAGCATTTTCTGTCGCCTGAAATTTCTGTCGATATCCAGCGCAAACTGGGGGCTGACCTGATCGTGCAGCTTGATGAATGCACGCCGTTTCATGTCGATAAGGAATACACAGCCCGTTCAATGGAAATGAGCATCCGCTGGGGGGATCGTTCGCTCGCTGCGTGGAAGCAGCAGGATAATGGCGCTCAGAAAATGTATGGCATTGTTCAGGGCGGGATTTATCCTGATCTGCGCAAGATTAGCTGTGAATATACCCGTGACAGGGATTTTTTCGCGACGGCTATCGGCGGATCGCTCGGAGAAAACAAGGAGCAGATGTATGAAGTTGTCGCCATGTGCACACCGCATATTCATCCGTCGCGCCCTGTGCATTTGCTGGGTATTGGCAGTTTTATAGATATTTTCACCAATGTTCGCGCGGGCATTGATACGTTCGATTGCGTGTCCCCGACACGCATGGCGCGTCATGGCTGGGCGCAGGCCAAAGGAGCGCCCAAGGAGCGTATCAATTTGCGAAATGCAAAGTTCGTGGATGATCCGGAGCCGGTAGATAGCAGTTGTACCTGTTATACCTGCCAGAATCATAGCCGATCCTATATCCACCATTTGTTCCGCGTGGGCGAGATGCTGGGCATGCAATTACTGTCTATCCATAATGTCGCGACGATGAACCGGCTGATGCGTGACGTGCGGCAAGCCATTTGCAACGGCACGCTGGATCAGGCGCAAAAGGAATGGGTTTTCTAATATTGGTCATAAAAAATATAAATTAGTGCACATAAGTGCTTTTTGCCGTTGACATTACGTCCAAAAAGCATCATTAAGAGTGACCGAGCTGATAAGGAATTGGCGGGTGTAGCTCAGCTGGTTAGAGCGCATGCCTGTCACGCATGAGGTCGCGGGTTCAAGTCCCGTCACTCGCGCCATTCCCTTGACAGCTCGTTTTTCTTTTTAGTGAAAAATCCATACATTTCAAACAATAAAGCTCTTTGCGCCAAAGCTTTGGGGGAGTAACATTGTTGCGCGGCGATTCCGCCGGGTTTATGTTTGTGAAGGAACTCATTCCATGCCCTTGCAGCACAATGCACCTTTGATGGAGATGTTGCTTAATTATCTTCCGATCATGATTTTTCTGGCGATTGCCATGGGCATGGCGGCAGTTATTGTGCTGGCTTCTTATATTGTATCAAAACAAAAGCCCGATGCGGAAAAGGTATCTGCATACGAATGCGGATTTGCTCCATTTAGTGACACGCGTTCAAAATTCGATGTGCGTTTTTATCTGGTGTCCATCCTCTTTATCATCTTTGATCTCGAGGTGGCGTTCCTGTTTCCTTGGGCGATTACGCTTGGAAAAATAGGCGTTTACGGATTCTGGTCGATGATGACCTTTTTGGGCATTCTGACTGTCGGGTTTATTTATGAATGGCGCAAGGGTGCGCTGGAGTGGGAGTAAAATGGCCATGATGCAACCAATTCCGCAAGGCCCGCAACAAGACGCTATTATTAAAGCGGCAACCACAGAAATCCAGGAAAAGGGATTCGTGGTCGCGCAGCTTGATAATTTGCTGGACTGGGCGCGCACAGGGTCGATGTGGCCGATGACTTTTGGCCTGGCTTGCTGCGCGGTTGAAATGATTCATGCTTATATGAGCCGTTATGATCTGGATCGTTTCGGCGTTATTCCGCGGCCCAGCCCGCGTCAGTCCGATGTGATGATCGTGGCGGGAACGCTGACCAATAAAATGGCGCCAGCTTTGCGCAAGGTCTATGACCAGATGGCGGAACCGCGCTGGGTCATATCCATGGGATCCTGCGCCAATGGCGGCGGCTATTATCACTATTCCTATTCCGTTGTGCGCGGCTGTGACCGCATTGTGCCGGTAGATATATATGTGCCGGGGTGCCCGCCAACGGCGGAGGCGCTTGTCTACGGTATTTTGCAACTCCAAAAGAAAATTCAACGTGAAGATACAAGGCTGGTGCGCTGATGTCCGTAGAAAGCATTGAATCCCTTGGTGACTATATCGAATCCGCTCTGGCACCCATGGTGCTGAAGAGGGAGAGCGTTCATGGCGAACTGGTTTTTACTGTGCGGCGTGAAAGTATCCGTCGTTTCATGACGTTTCTGCTCAATGATGCCAATTGCGATTTTCGGCAACTGATGGATATTTGCGGGGCAGATTATCCTTCGCGGGATGAACGTTTTGAGGTGGTCTATAACCTGCTCAGCCTCAAACATAATTTTCGCGTCCGCGTAAAAATCCTTACCGACGAGAACACGCCGGTGGATTCCGTAACGGAAATATTCAGCGCCGCCGGATGGTTTGAGCGCGAAATCTGGGACATGTACGGTATTTACTTTAACGACCATCCGGATTTGCGCCGTCTTTTGACGGACTATGGGTTTGAAGGGCACCCTTTGCGCAAGGATTTTCCCCTGACCGGATTTGTCGAGGTGCGCTATGACGAAACGCAGAAGCGCGTCGTTTACGAGCCGGTCAAGCTGACGCAGGAATATCGTAACTTTGATTTCACGAGCCCGTGGGAGGGCATGACGGAAATCCAGCTTCCCGGAGATGAAAAGTCGGTGAAGCAGAAAATCGGCGCGGATCTGCCGCCGTTTGGGGAGAAAAAGACAGCATGAGCGCGGAAGAAAACATGATGGCCGAAGAGAAAAAAATGCGGCCCTATACCATTAACTTCGGCCCGCAGCACCCGGCGGCACACGGGGTGTTGCGTCTGATACTGGAGCTTGACGGCGAAGTGGTCGAACGGGCCGATCCGCATATCGGTTTGCTGCATCGCGGGACTGAAAAGCTGATCGAGTACAAGAGCTATATGCAGGCTCTGCCTTATTTTGACCGCCTTGACTACGTGGCGCCGATGAATCAGGAGCATGCTTTTGCTCTGGCTGTTGAAAAGCTGCTGGGAATCAAGGCGCCGCCGCGTGCGCAGCATATTCGCGTATTGTTTTCCGAGCTGGGACGTGTTCTCAACCACATTCTTAACCTGACGACGTATGCGCTTGACGTCGGGGCGTTGACGCCTGCGCTCTGGGGTTTTGAGGAGCGCGAGATTGCGATGGAGTTTTACGAGCGCGTTTGCGGTGCCCGCCTGCATGCGAATTACTTCCGTCCCGGCGGTGTGCATCAGGACATGCCCAAAGGGCTTGCCGAGGACATGTACGTCTATGCGGATACGGTGCTTGAGTTCATTAATGACATGGAAACCTTGCTGACGGAGAACCGTATTTTCAAGCAGCGGACGGTTGATATCGGCGTTGTTTCCAAGCGCGAGGCTCTGGACTGGGGCTTTTCCGGCCCGATGCTGCGCGCCTCGGGCGTGCCGTGGGATCTGCGCAAATCTCAGCCGTATGATTGCTATGCCGATCTGGATTTTGACGTGCCGATCGGCACAACGGGCGATTGCTACGCGCGCTATCTGGTACGAGTCGAGGAAATGCGCCAATCCTGCAAGCTGATGAAACAGGCGATTGAACGAATGCCGGAAGGCCCCATTATGGTGGATGACCACAAGGTCGCGCCACCGAAACGGGCCGAGATGAAAAGCACGATGGAAGCCTTGATTCATCACTTCAAGCTTTATACGGAAGGCTATCACGTTCCGGCGGGAGAAACTTATACGGCAGTCGAGGCCCCCAAAGGGGAATTCGGCGTTTATCTGGTCTCCGACGGCACGAATAAACCGTATCGTTGCCACATTCGTGCGCCGGGCTTTGCGCATTTGCAAGGCATGGATTTCATGTCAAAAGGCCATATGCTGGCCGATGCTGTTTCCATTATCGGCTCGATGGATATCGTTTTCGGGGAGATTGACAGATGAGCGCCTCTGTACATACACATTTTGAACAGCCGAAAGAATTCAAATTCTCGCCCGAGAATATGAAGAAGATCGAGGCTATTATTGCCAAATATCCGAAAGGCAGGCAGGCCAGCGCCGTTATGCCTCTGTTGGATCTGGCGCAGCGCCAGCATGACAACTGGATACCGGAAAAGGCGATGGAAGAGATTGCCCGTATTCTCGACATGCCGCGGATCAAAGTGTTTGAGGTGGCGACGTTCTATACCATGTACAATTTGCAACCGCGCGGCACGCATCACATCCAGTTTTGCACGACAACGCCGTGCTGGCTGCGCGGATCGGCGGAAGTGGTCGCGGCCTGCGAAAAGCATCTGGGGATTAAACTGGGCGAGACGACGCCGGACGGGATGTTTACCATTACCGACGTTGAATGTTTAGGGGCCTGCGTCAATGCGCCGGTGTTTCAGCGTAATGGCGACGAGTTTTACGAAGATCTGACGCCGGAAAACGTCATTCAGGTGCTGGACGATCTTAGGGCGGGTAAAAAACCCGCGCAGGGCTCGCAAACAGGGCGCAAGTGTTCGACGGGCGAGCGCGGCGCGACCTGCCTGCATGAACAGGCCGAAAAAGCCGGTATTAAATGGGCAGGGGGTAAATAATGCTGAACGACAAAGACAGGATTTTTACCAATCTCTACGGCTGGAATGGCGCGGATTTGAAATCGGCGCAATCCCGCGGCAATTGGAACGGCACCAAAGACCTGATTGCCAAAGGTCGTGATTGGATTGTGGAAGAAATCAAAAAATCAGAACTGCGCGGACGCGGCGGCGCCGGTTTTCCGACGGGGATGAAATGGTCTTTCATGCCGAAGGAACCCGGAAAGGACGGGCGCCCTAGCTATCTGGTCATCAATGCCGATGAATCAGAACCGGGTACCTGCAAGGACCGTGACATTGTCCGGCATGAACCGCATCAGCTGATTGAGGGGGCTTTGCTGGCCAGTTTTGCGATCGGTGCGCATGCGGCCTATATCTACATTCGTGGCGAGTTTTATCTGGAGGCTGTCGCGCTGCAAAAAGCGATTGATGAAGCTTATGACGCGGGCCTGCTTGGTAAAAATGCAGCGGGATCGGGATGGGATTTTGATTTGTACCTGCATCGCGGCGCGGGGGCCTATATCTGCGGCGAGGAATCGGCTCTGCTCAACAGTCTTGAAGGTAAAAAAGGCATGCCGCGCAACAAACCGCCGTTTCCGGCAGGGGCGGGGCTTTACGCCTGCCCGACGACGGTGAACAACGTCGAAACCATCGCGGTCGTGCCGGAAATCCTCCGGCGTGGCGGTGCGTGGTTTGGGGGCATCGGCAAGGAAAAAAACCGTGGTACAAAAGTGTTTTGCATTTCCGGTCATGTTAACAGCCCTTGCAACGTCGAGGAGGCGATGAGCATACCTCTCCGCGAGCTGATCGAGAAGCATGGGGGCGGTGTCCGCGGCGGTTGGGACAATCTGCTGGCAGTAATCCCCGGCGGGTCGTCGACACGTTTGTTGCCAAAGGATATCTGCGAAGAAGTTCTGATGGATTTTGACAGCCTGCGCGCACAAAACTCCGGTCTTGGCACGGCGGCGGTCATTGTGATGGACAAATCTACCGACATTATTTATGCCATTGCGCGGTTGGCGCGGTTTTACTGGCACGAAAGCTGCGGCCAGTGCACGCCTTGCCGCGAAGGCACGGGCTGGATGTATCGCATTATGCAGCGCATGGTAAAAGGTGAAGCAAATATCGAGGAAATCGACATGCTTCTCGATATTGGCTCGGAGATCGAGGGGCATACCATCTGCGCTCACGGCGACGCTTCGGCCTGGCCTATTCAGGGGCTGATCAAGCATTTCCGCCCCGAGATGGAAAAAAGAATACTGGAATACCGCAAACGGATTGCGGCGTAGGGAGATGGACATATGCCTAAACTGACAATCGACGGAATGGAAGTCACAGTCGCGCCCGGCACGTCTATCCTGCAGGCGGCGGAGCAGCTCGGCATCGAGATCCCGCGCTTTTGTTACCATGATAAACTGTCGGTGCCGGCAAATTGCCGCATGTGTCTGGTCGAGGTCGAGAAATCGCCCAAGCCGGTGGCCTCCTGCGGCATGCCTTGTGCCGAAGATATGAAGGTATTCACCAAAACGCCACTGGTGCAAAAAGCGCGCAAGGGCGTAATGGAAATGTTGCTGGTCAATCATCCGCTTGATTGCCCGATCTGCGATCAGGGGGGCGAATGCGATTTGCAGGATCAGGCTGTTGCCTATGGCTTTGACCGTTCCCGTTATCGCGAGGAAAAGCGCGCGGTCAAGGATAAGGCGTTGGGGCCTCTGGTCAAAACGGTGATGACACGCTGCATCCATTGCACGCGCTGTGTGCGGTTTGGCGAAGAAATCGCGGGTTGCAGCGAGATGGGCGTACTGGGGCGCGGCGAGCATCTGGAGATCGGCACCTATGTCGAGCAGATGATGACGTCGGAACTCTCCGGCAACCTGATTGATGTTTGTCCCGTTGGGGCGCTGACATCGAAGCCTTATGCCTTCACGGCGCGCCCGTGGGAGCTGCGCAAGACGGAAAGCATTGACGTCCTTGACGCTGTCGGTTCCAACATCCGTATCGATACGCGCGGTGGGGCCGTTATGCGTATTTTGCCGCGTCTCAATGAAGACGTGAATGAGGAGTGGATTTCCGACAAGACCCGTTTCGCTTTCGACGCGCTGAAAAACAAGCGGCTGGATCGGCCCTATGCCAAGGCTCATGGAAAACTGCAGCCTGTTAGCTGGCAGGCGGCTTTTGCCGTGATCGCCGAAAAGCTGCAGGGCGTTGATGGCGGGAAAATAGCCGCTCTTGTCGGCGATCTGGCCGATTGCGAGAGCATTGTCGCGCTCAGGGATTTTATGCAGGCGCTTGGTTCTGATAACGTCGAATGCCGTCAGGATGGCGCGCAGTTCGATGTATCTCAGCCTTGTGGCTATAGGTTTAATACGACGATTGCCGGCATTGAACAGGCTGATGCCATTTTGCTGGTGGGAACGAATCCACGGTGGGAAGCGGCTATCCTCAACGCCCGTATCCGCAAGACATGGCTGGCCAAACGCATCAAGATCGGTGTGATCGGGCCGCAGATGGACCTCAATTATCCGGCCAGCTATCTGGGGGTAGGGCCGGAAACGCTGGAGGAATTGTTGAACGGTACGGGCGCTTTTGCGGATGTGCTGTCCAAGGCAAAAAATCCGATGATTATTCTCGGTACGGGCGCGTTGCGTCGTGCCGATGGCTCTGTCATTCAGTCGCTGGCTCGCAAGGTTGCCGAGAAATACAATATGGTGCGTGAGGACTGGAACGGCTTTAATATGCTGCACACGGCGGCTTCCCGTATGGGCGCGCTGGCTCTGGGATGTGCAACGCGTAAACCCATTGCCGATTTGCTGAAGATGGATGTGCTCTATCTGCTGGGGGCGGACGAGTTTCCTGTTGAGAAAATCAGCCCGCATAGCTTTGTTATTTATCAGGGGCATCATGGTGACAGGGCGGCGGCACGTGCAGATGTGATTCTGCCGGGGGCTGCTTATACCGAGAAAAATGCGACCTACGTCAATCTGGAAGGGCGCCCGCAAACAGCAAAACAGGCATTGTTCCCGCCGGGGGATGCGCGGGAGGATTGGAAGATTTTACGTGCGCTTTCAGAAGTCGTCGGCAAGACGCTGCCCTATGATCATCTGGCGCAAGTCCGGGATCGTCTGACGCAGGCCAATCCGCTATTCGGCAAGCCGGACGAAGTTGTTCCTGCCGACTGGAAGTCTTTCGGTCAGGATGGCAAATGCGACAAGGCGGCCTTTGTTTTGCCCATCGAAAATTTCTATATGACAGATCCGCTGACCCGGGCCTCAGTCACGATGGCAGAATGTACGATGGCCTTTGTAGAGAAGGATGAAAAGGCGGTGGCGCATGGCTGATCTGATGAATAATCCTTTTGTGGTTGACTACATCATTCCGCTGCTCTGGATTGTCGGCAAGATTTTGCTGATCATCATGCCGTTGCTGGGGGCTGTAGCCTATCTGACTTATGCCGAGCGCAAGGTTCTGGCCGCTATGCAGATGCGGCAAGGGCCGATGATGGTGGGGCCCTTCGGCTTGCTGCAGCCGCTGGCTGACGGGATCAAGCTGCTGGGCAAGGAAACGATTTTGCCGGCCGGTGCCAATAAAGTGGTTTTTGTACTGGCGCCGATGATGACTTTTATCCTGAGTCTGATTGCCTGGGCGGTCATTCCGGTGAATGCAGGCTGGGTTTTGTCGAATATCAATGTCGGCGTGCTCTATCTTTTCGCGGTTTCATCGCTGGGCGTATACGGCATTCTGATGGCAGGATGGGCGTCCAACTCGCGCTATGCCTTTCTGGGCGGATTGCGATCGGCCGCGCAGATGATTTCCTATGAAGTTTCTATCGGCCTTGTGCTGGTGACGGTTTTGCTGACAACGGGATCATTGAATCTGACGCAGATTGTCACGGTGCAACGGCCATTCTGGGTAGATGTTCTGCTGTTTCCGATGTTCATTGTCTTTGTTATTTCGGCGCTGGCGGAAACCAATCGGGCTCCGTTTGACTTGCCGGAAGGCGAGTCAGAACTTGTCGGAGGCTATAACGTTGAATATTCGGCGATGACTTTCGCGCTATTCTTCCTTGGCGAATATGCGAATATGATTTTGATGGCCGGTATGACAACCGTGTTGTTTTTGGGCGGCTGGCTGCCGCCATTCGAGATTGCTGCGCTCTCTTTCGTTCCCGGGTTTATCTGGTTTGCGGCAAAGGTCTGTTTTGTGCTGTTCCTTTTCCTGTGGTCGCGGGCGACGCTGCCGCGCTATCGCTATGACCAGTTGATGCGCTTGGGCTGGAAGGTTTTTCTGCCATTCACGCTGTTATGGGTGGTTGTTGTTTCGGGTGCTTTGCTTTATGCCCATGCTTTGCCGAATATGTAAGAGGATAAAATGTCGTTTCTGGATCGCACCGCGCGCAGTTTTCTTCTCATCGAATTGGTGAAGGGATTTGCCTTGACGTTGAAGTACATCTTCAAGCCGAAGGTGACGCTGAACTATCCTTTTGAAAAGGGGCCGATCAGTCCGCGTTTCCGGGGGGAGCATGCGCTCCGCCGTTATGCGAACGGGGAAGAACGGTGCATCGCCTGCAAGCTCTGCGAAGCGGTTTGTCCGGCGCAGGCGATTACCATTGAGGCAGAGCCGCGTGAAGACGGGGGACGCCGTACAACACGTTACGATATCGACATGATCAAGTGCATATATTGCGGCCTGTGCCAGGAGGCCTGTCCGGTGGATGCCATTGTTGAAGGCCCCAATTTCGAGTATGCGACAGAAACACGCGAAGAACTATACTATAACAAACAAAAACTGCTGGATAACGGCGACCGCTGGGAAGCGCAGATCGCCGCTAATCTTGAAGCGGACGCGCCTTACAGATAACAAGGATTGAAAATATGATTGAAGCCCTGTTCTTTTACGTTTTTGCGGCAATTCTGGTTTTCAGCGCCGCACTGGTTATTTCTGTCCGGAACCCCGTACATGCAGTGCTGTTCCTCATTCTTGCATTTTTCAATGCTGCCGGATTGTTTGTCATGCTCGGCGCCGAGTTTATCGCCATGACGCTGGTCATTGTTTATGTGGGGGCGGTGGCGGTACTGTTCCTTTTCGTCGTGATGATGCTGGATATCAACTTTGAGGATTTACGCAAGGGCATGCGCCGTCATGCCCCCGTGGGCGCATTTATCGGTCTTGTTCTTCTGGCAGAACTTGTATGGATATATATGTCATGGCATAGCAGTCCGGTTGCGCCAGCGCGCATTGCTTTCCGGATTCCGCATCCGGCGGAAGTGACGAATACGCATGCTTTGGGGCAGATACTCTACACGCATTTTGTCTATCTGTTTCAGGTTTCCGGCCTGATCCTTCTGGTGGCCATGATCGGGGCGATCACGCTGACCTTGCGCGGCAGGCCCAATGTGCATCGTCAGGACGCTGCGAAGCAGATTGACCGTCGTCCGCAGGACGTTATCAAAATTGAAAAAATTACAACAGGCGCAGGTGTATCATGAATTTCGTAGATATCGGCATTAGCCATTTCCTGATCCTTTCTGCCATTTTGTTTACGCTTGGCGTTTTCGGGATATTTCTGAACCGGCGCAACGTCATTGTTATCCTGATGTCAGTCGAACTGATCCTGCTTTCTGTCAGCATTAACTTCGTGGCTTTTTCCGCGCATTTGTTTGATATGACCGGACAGGTCTTTTCGATGTTCATTCTGACCGTTGCCGCAGCTGAATCGGCAATTGGTCTGGCCATTCTTGTTGCTCTCTTCCGTAATCGGGGATCGATTGCGGTCGAGGATATCAGCACGCTGAAAGGATAAATGCTGTCATGGAATTCTTTGCAGTTATGTCGCCGCTTCTGGGGGCTCTGGTCGCCGGGCTGTTCGGGAAGAGAATTGGAGACAAGGGCGCACAGTTCGTAACTTGTGCGCTGATGGCACTTGCGGCCTTCAGTTCCGTCATTTTGTTCCGGAATGTGAACATGATGATGAATCCGCACGATGTCGCCCTGTTTACATGGATTGCTTCGGGCGATTTGAATGTGGCGTGGGCGTTACGCTTTGACCAGCTTTCGGCGGTTATGGTTCTGGTCATTAATCTTGTATCCTGTGCGGTGCATTTCTATTCTGTCGGTTATATGAGCCATGATGATCATCAGGCACGATTTATGGCTTATCTCAGCCTTTTTACTTTTGCGATGCTGATGCTGGTGACGGCGGATAATTTTGTGCAGCTTTTCTTTGGCTGGGAAGGCGTGGGGCTTGCCTCTTATCTGTTGATCGGGTTCTGGAATAAAAAGGACAGTGCCAACAAGGCGGCGATCAAGGCTTTTGTCATGAACCGGATCGGGGATTTCGGTCTGGCCCTCGGGATAATGGCGGTCTTTTTCGTCTTCGGAACGCTTAATTTTGACGATGTGTTTTCTCAGGTCGCCGACAAGAGCGCTTTGACGGTTTCCTTTCTCGGGTGCAATTTTCACGCCATCAGCCTGATCTGTCTGTTACTCTTCATCGGGGCGATGGGGAAATCGGCGCAGCTGGGGCTGCATACATGGTTGCCGGATGCCATGGAAGGGCCAACGCCGGTATCTGCCCTGATCCATGCTGCGACGATGGTGACCGCAGGGGTGTTTCTTGTGGCGCGGATGTCTCCGCTCTATGAATATGCACCGGATATCCGTGCTTTTATTGCGGTGGTTGGCGGACTGACGGCCTTTGTCGCGGCGACGATTGGCATGACGCAATTTGATATCAAGCGCGTTATCGCTTATTCTACGATGAGTCAGCTTGGTTATATGTTTTTTGCTCTTGGCGTTTCCGCCTACAGCGCGGCGATGTTCCACCTCTTCACGCATGCCTTTTTCAAGGCCCTGTTGTTTTTGGGGGCGGGCTCTGTTATTCATGCCATGTCGGGAGAGCAGGATATGCGCAGGATGGGGGGCATCTGGAAGCTTGTCCCCGCGACATATATCCTGATGTGGATCGGGAGTCTGGCTCTGGCAGGAATTCCGTTTTTTGCCGGATACTATTCCAAGGATTTGATATTGGAATCTGCCTTTGCGGCGCATAGTGCTGTCGGGCAGTTTGCCTTCTGGTGCGGAATTGCAGCCGCGCTCATGACGGCCTTTTATTCCGGCCGTTTGCTGTTCATGACGTTCCACGGTGAGCCGAAGGCCAATGAAAAGGTCATGGCGCATGTGCATGAATCTCCGGCGATTATGACGGGGCCTCTTTATTTTCTTTCTATCGGCGCCGTGCTTGCTGGTTATGTGTTTCATGACTTTTTCACCGGGGAATACCGTGAAAAGTTCTGGGGCGAGAGCATTTTTGTCATTCCCGCAAACGACGCGGTCGCCATGGCGCACCATGTGCCGGGCTGGGTTGTTCTGCTCCCGTTGATTGTCGCGCTTGCAGGGCTTCTTTTGTCATGGTTCTTGTATATGAAAGCAAGACATCTGCCTGCGATTATTGCCGGAACCTTTAGCAGTATTCACAACTTTTTGTATCGTAAATGGTACTTTGACGAGCTTTATCACTACATCGGTGTTGTTCCGGCGTTTTTTATCGGCAAAAAGTTCTGGAAGACCGGGGACGGGAAACTCATCGATGGTTTTGGACCAGATGGTATTTCCGCAGTTGTCGCGTCTTCGGCAGAGGATGCCAGCAAAGCTGAAACAGGTTATGTTTATCACTATGCCTTCGCCATGTTGATCGGTGCCGTGGTGCTTGTCACGCTCCGTATGTTCTGGCTGCAAGGTTAAGGAGTTAAAGTTTATGGTGACTTTTCCAATTTTATCGCTGATTACATTCCTGCCGATTGTCGGGATTGTGTTCCTGCTCTTCGTGCGCGGGGATGAAGAAAATGTGGCAAGAAATGCGCGGAATACAGCATTACTGACCGCCATTTTTACCTTTATTCTTTCGGTTTATATGTATCTCGGCTTTGACAAGACCTCCGCAGAATTTCAGTTTGTCGAGCAAAAAGTCTGGCTGCCGGGGCTGGATATCTCCTACAAGATGGGCGTTGACGGTATTTCCATCTTTTTTGTCCTGCTCTCCACGCTGCTGACGCCGATATGCATTCTTGCGAGCTGGGAATCCATCAAGACACGGGTCAAGGAATATATGATCGCGTTCCTCCTGTTGGAAACGATGATGATCGGGATGTTTTGTGCGCTTGATCTGATGCTGTTCTATGTCTTTTTTGAAGGCGTGCTCATTCCCATGTTTATTATTATCGGGGTTTGGGGCGGGCCGCGCCGCGTCTATGCGTCATTCAAGTTCTTTCTTTACACGCTGCTGGGGTCAGTCCTGTTATTGCTGGCTATGCTTGCTATCTATAACAGCTTCGGGACAACGGATATCGAGGCGTTGTCGCTTGTGACGATTCCGCTGGCAACGCAAAAATGGCTCTGGCTTGCCTTCTTCGCGTCTTTCGCCGTCAAGGTGCCGATGTGGCCTGTGCATACGTGGCTGCCTGATGCGCACGTAGAAGCGCCGACGGCAGGGTCAGTCATTCTGGCAGGGGTGCTGCTGAAGATGGGCGGCTATGGATTTCTGCGGCTCTCGCTGCCGATTATGCCGGAGGCTTCGGCCTATTTTACCCCGCTGATCTTTACGCTCAGCGTTATTGCGGTGATCTATACTTCTCTGGTGGCCTTGGTGCAGGAAGACATGAAAAAGCTGATCGCTTATTCTTCCATTGCGCATATGGGGTTTGTCACGCTGGGATTGTTTACCATGACAACGCAGGGCGTTGAGGGCGCTATGTTTCAGATGCTGTCTCACGGTATTGTCTCCGCCGCGCTTTTCCTTTGCGTCGGGGTCGTTTATGACAGGCTGCACACACGCGAAATCAACCGTTATGGCGGGCTTGTCCAGAACATGCCGAAATATGCGACCTTCTTTATGATTTTTACCATGGCCTCGATCGGTCTTCCCGGAACAAGCGGCTTTATCGGCGAGTTCCTGATTCTACTTGGCACGTACAAGGTCAGCACTTGGGCGGCGTTTCTTGCGGCGACAGGGGTTATTCTTGGCGCGGCCTATATGCTGCTGCTTTACAAGCGTGTCGTTTTTGGCGAGCTGGATAAACCGGACGTGAAGTCGATGCGCGATGTAAACGCCCGTGAAATCATGGTGTTTGCGCCCCTGATCGTTCTTGTGCTGTGGATGGGGATATATCCTTCCAGCTTTATCAGGCCGATGTCGCCTGCGATTGCGAAAGTAATTGAGCATTATCATGCGCGAGTCGATGCGGCGACAGAAACCGTGAGCGCAATAGAAGAGGTGACCCCATGAATCCGTTTCTGGCTCCAGATTTAGGTCCTGCACTTCCGGAAATATTTCTTGTTTTCATGTCGCTGATACTGCTTTTGGCGGGGGTATCGCAACGGAAAGAAAATTTTGGCCGGGTCTCCAATTTCAGCTTGCTGGCGCTGATCGTCACAGGGATTGTTGTTTGCAGCTCTTTTGGCCTCTCGACAACGACCTTTAGCGGCATGTTTATCGTAGATGATTTTGCATCCTTTATGAAGTTACTGGTGATTGCCGGGGCTGCTGCAACTTCTCTGATGTCGGTTAAGTACGCAGAGTCGCAACGGATTGCCTGTTTTGAATATCCGGTACTGATGATGTTCTCGACATTGGGCATGATGTTGATGATTTCGGCGAATGATCTTATTTCCCTCTATATGGCGATAGAGTTGCAGAGCTTGCCTCTTTACGTTTTGGCATCGCTGCAGCGTGACAACATGCGTTCGACAGAAGCCGGTCTGAAATATTTTGTTTTGGGCGCGTTGTCATCAGGGATGCTGCTTTACGGGGCTTCACTGATCTACGGTTATACAGGAGCAACGAATTTCGACATGATTATGCTGTCATTGGCAGCGGAGATGGGGCAGTTGCCGCTGGGGCTTGTTGTTGGCATCGTTCTTCTTCTTTCCGGTCTTGCCTTCAAGGTTTCTGCCGTGCCGTTTCATATGTGGACGCCGGACGTTTATGAGGGCACGCCGACGCCCGTGACGGCGTTTTTCGCGATTGCGCCGAAAATAGCCGCGCTGGCGCTGATTGCGCGTGTGCTTTTTGGCGCTTTGGTTGGTGTCGCAGAGGTATGGCAGCAGATCATCATCATTCTTTCCGTGGGGTCGATGCTCTGGGGCGCAGTGGCGGCGATTGCACAGCGTAATATTAAAAGAATGCTGGCATATAGTTCTATCGGCCATATGGGGTATGCCCTGATTGGCTTTGCCGCGGCCGGGACATTGGGTGTTCAGGCCGTTATGATATACGCCGCTCTTTATGTGGCGACGGCAATCGGTACATTTGCGGTCGTGC
The DNA here is from genome assembly GCA_964458415.1 of uncultured Rhodospirillaceae bacterium. Classification (GTDB taxonomy): domain Bacteria; phylum Pseudomonadota; class Alphaproteobacteria; order Micavibrionales; family UBA2020; genus CAYWIT01. The sequence continues at coordinate 68,904 of CAYWIT010000010.1, read as the reverse complement.
TGATGATGAAACGCAAGGAACGAATGGTCGAGAATATTTCCGACCTTGCCGGACTTGCGCAATCACAGCCGCTTCTTGCTTTGGCCATGAGCATTATGATGTTTTCAATGGCGGGCATTCCGCCTTTGGCCGGGTTTTTTGGGAAGCTGTTCATTTTTCAGGCAGCGATGGATGCCGGGCTCTATAAATTGGCAGTCGTCGGGGTATTGGCTTCCGTGATTTCCGCTTTTTACTATTTGCGGGTTATCAAGGTCATGTATTTTGATGAGGCGGTCGAGGAGGCGCTTGATCTTTCCAAAGACGGGCGTTTGAATTTTGCGCTGGTGGTCAGCGCGATTGTCGTGATCTTTTTCATCGTCATGCCGGCGCCGTTGCTGACAGCTGCGGAGACGGCGGCACTGACGCTGGTTATCCGCTAACGTGGAAATATACAGCCCTGTTCTTCCAAGTCGTGCGACGCTTGTTGCGCTTGATACGGTTGAAAGCACGAATGACAGCGCAAAGGAAATGGCGCGCGCAGGCGGGGCTGAAGGACTGGTTGTCTGGGCGCAGGCGCAGACTTCAGGGCGTGGACGTCAGGGAAATATCTGGCTTTCTCGTCCAGGTAATCTTTTTATGTCTCTGGTCTTGCGGCCTGAAACTGATTTGCGGGATGTCGGTCAGCTTTCGTTTTTGGCGGCGGTCGCTCTGGCGCGTGTTTTGCGGACAATGCTTGTGCGGCCGGATGCCTTATCCTTGAAATGGCCGAACGACGTATTGGTTGAAGGCAGAAAGATTGCCGGAATTTTACTGGAAACGGAATCTGCCGGAAACCGTACGGCCGATTGGGTTGTTGTCGGTATCGGTGTCAATATCACGTCAGCTCCCGAGGGTGCAATAGCCCTTCAGGATTACGCGCGTGACCGGAATATCAAGGCCGGGTATATTCTTGAAAAACTCGTTTTTGCGTTGCTTTCGTTGTATGATGAGTGGCGACTGAATGGGTTCAAACCTGTTCGCGAGGAATGGTTGCGGTATGCCGAAGGGATTGGGAAGAATATCAGCGTACGGCTGCCGCAAGAGACGTTTACTGCAATTTTCTCAGGTCTTGATGAAACGGGAGCCCTTTGCGTTGATATGCCGGATGGAAGCCGAAAAATAATTTCCTCGGGAGAGGTTTATACAGGACAGGAATGATGGAACTCCCTTTTGATATGGCTCCGGATGCCGTTTATTTTGTGCCACTTGGCGGCTGCGGGTTCTTTGGCGCGAATATGAGCCTCTATGGCTATCGTGGACAGTGGATCATGGTGGATTGCGGCATGGGGTTCGGTGACGATACCATGCCCGGCATTGATGTCCTGTTGCCAGATCCGTCTTTTGCTGAAAAGCTTGGCAGGAATTTGCTGGGTATTGTCCTGACTCATGGGCATGAAGACCATATCGGCGCAATTGGGCATCTCTGGCCACGGTTTAAAGTGCCGCTTTATGCTACGAAGTTCACAGCGGAGCGGATTTCGCAAAGCGTCAGTGAGTATTCCTGGGGAAATCAGGCCAAGCTGAACATTGTTCCTGACAATGGACGCATTAAGCTTGGCCCTTTCGATATCCATTATATCCGCATGGCGCATTCAATACCCGAAGCGAATTCACTGGCGATTACAGCAGGGGAAGCAGGGACGCTGCTGCATACCGGAGACTGGAAGATTGATCTGGGTCCTGTGGAGGGATATCTGACCGATGAAAAGGAACTGATCAAGCTTGGGGATGCCGGTTTGCTGGCATTAATCGGGGATTCGACGAATGCCATGGTGCCAGGGCATTCCGGTTCCGAGCAGGATGTAATGAAAAATCTGACAGAGGTATTTGGCGAATTTAGAAAAGGGATTATCGCCGTTTCCTGCTTCTCGACAAATGTGGCGCGACTGCGCTGTATTTATGAAGCGGCGCGGAAAAACGGGCGGCAGGTCTGTCTTGTCGGACGTTCACTCTGGTCTGCCGATGATGCGGCGCGAAAAACGGGGTATCTTAAAGATGTTCCTCCGTTTCTGAGCGATGAAGAGGCTGAGCTGATCTCTGAAAATAAATTAGTCTATGTTTGCACGGGTTCGCAGGGAGAGCCCCGCGCCGTCTTGTCGCGGATTTCTAATAATGACCATCCTGCCTTTAAGCTGGCGGAGGGGGATGTTATTATTTTTTCATCGCGGGCTATTCCGGGGAACGAGCGTGCAATCGACCGGATTAAAAACAGGTTTTACGCTAAAGGTGTAAATATTATCACCGATCGGGATGCCCCGATCCATGTTTCCGGCCACCCCTATCGGGAAGAGTTGAAGCAGCTCTATGGCTGGACGCGCCCCAAGGTCGCCATCCCAGTGCATGGAGAACAGATGCAGATGGAAAAACACGCTGAACTGGCGCAGGAATGCGGCGTGGCGCAATCCATTATTCCGGCAAACGGCAAGGTCATCGAAATTGCCGCTGACGGCGCACGCGTTGTGGCTGAGGTTGAAAGCGGCATTCTGGCGATAGAAGGAAAGCGCATTGTTGCCATTGATCATGACGCTATCTTGATGCGTAAGCGGATCATGTATAATGGTAGCGTTGTTGTTACTGTCGTCGTTGATCGGGATGGAGAGTTTTTGGCGGATCCAAAAGTAACGGCGATGGGGCTGCTTGATGAAACCAGCGAGGCCGACACAGAGTATGCCCGTGACGTTATCGCGCTGATCAGGGAAAAAATTCGTAACATGCCAAAAGAGCTTCGCCGTGACGACGCCGTCTTGTCGGAACTGGTGCGTGTAACGGCCCGTCGTTTCTTTCAGGAGAGATTTGATCGCAAACCGCAAACGCGTGTGCATCTGGTAAGGGTATAACGTCATGAGCATCCTGAATGTGATTTTTATTTATATACTGGTCTGGTGGTTGATGTTGTTCACGGTGCTGCCATTGGGGGTCGAGCGGCATCAGGACGAAGGCAAGGGACATGATGCCGGCGCCCCGCAGCGCGCCAACATGAAAAAGAAGTTTCTGATTAATTCTGTTCTTTCTGCGATTATCGTGGCGATAATTTATGTTTTGGCCGATAAAGGTATTATCAGCATGGATATGCTTTATGGAGTAAACAAGAAATGATCCGTTTTTTTTCTGCCGTTGTTTTAATATGCAGCATTTCTTTTCCTGTTCGTGCACAGGAAGCGCCGTCAGTAACGCCGGAGCTTGATCCTGAAATCTGCAGTTTCATGGTGGCGCATCAACCGGATAGCGATGTTGCCTACACACCGGGTGTAGATGTCCATGGCAAGCCGGTAATTGAGGCTGATGTCGGCGGCGGGGCGTTTTTTATACAGGCGGATGAAATTAGTTTTACGCTAAACGTAGACTTGGCCAAGTATCTGGGGATTGGTGTGCCGGAGGGAATCGAAACCAAGGCGGATCTGGGAATGATCGTTATTGACCGGAATGGGGCCGTGACTTTCAATGGACAGCCGATGGAGGGCGGATCAGAGGCGGCGCTCCGGAGCCTTTGTGCAAAAACCCCCGAAATCAATTATGAGGATAATAAACAGTGATTGACGGCGTTTCAGCCGTTTTGTAGTTTTATGGCATAAATCAGCAATACAATGGACGGGTTTTTCTCATGGCAGATGCGGCAAAAAATATTAAAAACGCAAGAACGGCAATTACTCCGACACGGAACGAGAATTTCCCCGAGTGGTATCAGAATGTGATCAAGGCGGCGGATATGGCCGAAAACGCCCCTGTGCGGGGCTGTTTTATCATCAAGCCCTATGGTTTTGCCATCTGGGAGAATGTGCAGCGTTATCTTGGGGACATGATCAGGGCAGAAGAGGTGCAGAATGCCTATTTCCCTCTGTTGATCCCGCTGAGCTATATTGCGAAAGAGGCCGAACATATTGAAGGCTTTGCCAAGGAATGCGCCATTGTCACGCACCATCGGCTTTCAAAAACAACAGAAGGAGGACTGGGGCCAGACCCTGAATCCGCCTTGGCTGAACCGATGATTATTCGTCCGACGTCAGAGACGATCATTGGTGAATCCATGCATAACTGGGTTCAGTCCTATCGTGACCTGCCATTGAAGCTGAACCAGTGGTGCAATGTCATGCGGTGGGAGATGCGTCCGCGTGTGTTTTTGCGCACGGCGGAATTTTTATGGCAGGAAGGGCATAACGCCTTTGCGACGGCTGCCGAGGCAGATGCTGATGCGCGCAAGATGCTTGAGGTTTATCGCAGTTTTCTCGAAGATTACATGGCTGTTCCGGGGTTTTCCGGCACAAAGACGCCGGAAGAAAGGTTCCCCGGAGCCATTGAGACGTATACCATCGAAGCATTCATGCAGGATGGCAAGGCGTTGCAGGCCTGTACTTCCCACAATCTGGGGCAGACGTTTGCCAAGTCGTCCGACATCAAGTATCTCGACAGGGATGGCACGCAGAAACTGGCGTGGACGACTTCCTGGGGGCTTTCGACCCGCACGATTGGGGGCTTGATCATGACGCACGGCGACGATGACGGCATGATCATGCCGCCGATGATTGCGCCGTATCAGGTGGCAATTCTGCCGTTTTTGAAGGATGACGCCGATACACCCAGCATTATTGTTTTCTGTGAAGAGATGAAGAATGCGTTGAAGGCGCAGGGCGTTTCGGCGCAGATTGACAAGTCAGATGCGCGGTCCTCCGACAAGATGTGGACAGCGATCAAGAAAGGCGTACCCGTACGCCTCGAAATCGGCGCACGTGAAATCTCAGAAGGCAAGCTAACGTTTGTTCGCCGTGATCTTGGCAAAGAAGGTAAACAGCAGGTATCTGCCGATGCCTGTGCCGGAGAAATTGCCAAGGCGCTAAAACAGATGCAGAAGGATATGCTCGCCAATGCGCGCAGGCGCATGGAGAGCATGATTAAACCTGTATCCTCACTGGGGGAAATGGAGGCGCTTTTTGCGGCGGAGCATGTCGGCGGAGCTATGATCGACTATACGCTGATTAAAGGTTCTTCTGAGTTTGCGGCGATGCAGGAAAAGTTCAAAATTACACCACGCTGCCTGCCGTTTGAAAATCCGGGCAAGGTTATCGTGGCGAAAGCGTATTAAAGCATGTCATTTACTTTTGAAAAAATGGTCGCAGGACGTTACCTGCGCTCCAGACGGCGGGAAGGGTTTATTTCCGTCATCGCAGGCTTTTCTTTTCTTGGCATTATGCTGGGTGTGGCGACGCTGATTATCGTCATGTCTGTTATGAACGGATTTCGGGAAGAGCTGATTGGCCGCATTCTGGGATTAAATGGTCATATCAATGTTTATTCACGCTCCGGAGCAATGCACCCCTATGAAAATGTGATCATGAGGCTGAAGCGCATTCCGGGGGTCGTTTCGGCAATGCCGAGTATCGAGGGGCAGGCGCTTTTGAGTATCGAGGGCGCGGCCTCAGGCGTTGTGGTGCGGGGGCTGAAACCGGAAGATTTTAATGCAAAGCCTATTTTGTCAACCTCGGTTGTGCGGAAAATATCGGAGGTTGGTTACTTTGGAGGAGATAACGTCGCTATCGGCTCCAGCATGGCCGAGCGTTTCCAGTTATCACCCGGGGACAGGATTCTTCTGATCGCTCCCAAAGGAAAGACGACGCCTTTTGGAACTATGCCGCGTTCGCGGGCCTTTATTGTTGGGGCAATTTTTGATGTCGGCATGTACGAATATAACAGCAGCTTTATTTTTATGCCTTTGGATGTTGCGCAGACATTCTTCCAGACAGGTGCAGGGGTGAGCGCGATTGAGGTTGTAACGCCCGATGCCGCGCATTTTGATGAAACGAAAGCCGCGATTGAGAACGAGATTATGGGAGAATTTGCGGTGGCAGACTGGCGGGATAGTAACGCCAGTTTCTACAATGCCTTGCAGGTTGAGCGGAATGTCATGTTTTTGATATTGACCCTGATCATTCTTGTGGCTGCATTTAATATTATATCCAGCCTGATTATGCTGGTGAAGGATAAGGGGCGGGATATTACCATCCTGCGCACAATGGGTGCGACACGTGGCATGATTATCCGTATTTTCTTTTATACAGGGGCGACCATCGGTATTGCCGGCACGATTGCAGGCGCGGTTCTCGGGGTGGTCTTTGCCAGCAATATCGAGGAAATCAGGCGGTGGCTGGAGGGTTTGACGCATACCAACCTGTTTGCCGATGAGATCTATTTCCTGTCGAAGCTGCCTGCCAAGATGGATCCGCAGGAAGTGGCTCTGATTGTTCTGATGGCGCTGGTGCTTTCTTTTGCAGCAACAATTTATCCAGCCTGGCGTGCGGCACGTCTGGACCCTGTGGAGGGCTTGCGCCATGAGTGATGTTGAAAAGGGCGGCATCGTTCTTGAACTCAGAAATATTACACGCAGCTTTGTGCAGGGACAGCAACGGCTGGATATTCTTCGCGGGGTTAACCTGTCCATCCGTCGCGGAGAGATTGTTGCGCTGCTGGGCCCATCGGGTTGCGGTAAGACAACATTGCTTCAGATTGCAGGATTGCTGGAAAATCCGACAAGCGGTGAGGTTCTTATTAACGGTAAAAAAATTGAAAGTGGCGCGGATACGGAACGCACGGCTTTGCGGTTGTCGCAGATCGGTTTTGTCTATCAGTTTCACCATTTATTGCCGGATTTTACGGCGATCGAGAACCTCCTTCTGCCGCAATATATAGCAGATAAAACGGGGGCTGAATCCCGTCATCGTGCTACAAAACTGCTGGAGAGCGTTGGTTTGGAACAGCGTGCCGCGCATTATCCGTCCGAACTCTCGGGGGGGGAACAGCAACGTGTCGCGATTGCAAGGGCCTTGGTCAATGGCCCGGCATTGTTGCTGGCGGATGAGCCGACCGGAAATCTTGATCCGAAAACGGCGGAAGATGTTTTTCAGGTATTGGTACAGGCCATTCGCAGCCTGAAAACCGGGGCGCTGATCGTCACGCATAATCATGAGCTTGCTGCGCGCATGGACAGGGTTCTTGCATTAAAAGACGGGATTATTTCAGCGTAGCAGCCTACTTTATTTTTGGGTGTGAAGCCGTGGCGCTTTTTGGCAGGCTCATGTGGCGTGATGATGTCACGTCATATTCCTTGAGTTCGGACATGGCTACACAAACAGCGGCAGTCTGCAGGACTGTGTTGGCAAAAGCGATGCGATCTTCATTTACAGTCAGGTCGTATTGGAAGAATTCTGGTACGCTTTTGTTTAACGTCGAATCTTCATGGCGTTTATACCAGAAGAAGTCGCTGCTAATATTATTTGTCCAGCGGGTTGCCGGCATATTGAGATTAACGGCGTGACAGTCAATAACATTGTCCGGATGGATGCGAACCAGAAACTGCGCGTCATAAATTCCGAGAACAGCATAGGTAACGTCAGGTTCCTCGTCTTTATCGTTTTGGCGATAGAGTGAAAGTTTCTGCAATTTGTCAAGGTCGCCATACTCAAGGGAAATGCCGTCCAGCCCAATCTCGTGAAAGGCGTGGATGGCCTTATTGAGTGCTGAAAGCGTAGGGCGGAAATTCTTGAGCGCGTCATTGTGACATTCAACAAGATTCTTAAAAACGCTTGAAAGACTTTCTGGGCTGATGTCCTTAAGCTCTATGGCGTCACTTTTTGTCGTTATATCCGAGCCTGATTCTTCCATAGCATTATATTCCGTTTTATTGCTTCCATAGTTGGCTATTATATGAAATCAAAATGTTATGTCAATATAAAAGTTACTTTTATAAAACTGTTGAAATTAAAGGATATTTTTGCGAAAAAGGACCGTCATGGATACAGCATTTATACATTTGCGTGTGCACTCCGCCTATTCACTTGCGGAAGGCGCCATTAAGATCAAATCCCTTATTCCTCTGGTCAAAAAACTGGAGATGCCGGCAGTTGCCGTGACGGATACAGGAAATTTATTTGGAGCAGTTGAGTTTTCTCTGACGGCTGCAAAAGGCGGGGTTCAACCGATCATTGGCAGCCAGATCTGGCTCGAACGTCCGGAGCAGCTGGATCAACAGACCAGTCGCAAGGTGGAAATGCCGGATCAACTGGTGCTCCTCGCGATGAATGCGCGGGGTTATCAGAACCTGATGAAGCTAGTGAGCCATCCGTTTCTCCATCCACCGGAGCATTGTGAAAAACCGGCCGTGCTCTGGGCCGATCTTGAGCGGTATAATGCAGGGCTGATTTGCCTTACGGCAGGGGTTAAAGGCAGTCTGGGCCGCATATTGCTGGAACACCGTGTGCCAGAGGCAGAAAAGACGCTGCTACGGCTAAAAGAAATTTTTGGTGATCGCTTATATATCGAGCTGGAACGTCATGGCACAGCGGACGAGGTGGCGATTGAGGATCATCTGCTTGATCTGGCTTATGCGCATAACGTGCCTATCGTTGCGACAAACAACTGTTTTTTTACGGATCCTGATATGCACGAGGCGCATGATGCGCTGTTGTGCATCGCCGAGAGCGCTTATGTGCAGGATGAAAATCGCCGTAAAGCAACGCCGGAGCATTACTTCAAATCGCCTGAGCAAATGGTCGAGCTGTTCAAGGACTTGCCCGAAGCCGTCGAAAATACCGTGCATATCGCACGTCGTTGCTCCTTTATGCTGAAAGAAGAAAAACCCATCCTGCCGCGCTTTGAAACCGGCAAGGGGGAAACCGAAGAGGCGGCATTGCGGAAGCGCACAGAAAGCGGTCTTGAATGGCGGCTGGAAAATTACGTTTTTAAAGACGATTGGGATGAAACGAAGAAGAAAGAAACAAGAAAAAAATATTTCGACCGTATGGAATACGAGCTCGGGGTATTGCTGGGCATGGGCTTTGCCGGTTACTTCCTGATCGTTTCGGACTTCATCCAGTGGGCAAAAGACCATGATATACCGGTCGGGCCGGGGCGCGGGTCAGGGGCCGGTTCCGTTGTGGCCTGGGCGATCCGGATTACCGACCTTGACCCGATTGAAACTGACTTGCTGTTCGAGCGTTTTCTGAATCCCGAACGGGTCTCGATGCCGGATTTTGACGTGGATTTTTGTCAGGAGCGGCGTGACGAGGTTATTAACTATGTCCGTGAAAAATACGGCAAGGATAGCGTCGCGCAAATCATTACTTTTGGTAAATTGCAGGCGCGCGCCGTAGTCCGTGATGTGGGGCGTGTGCTGCAGATGCCCTATGGTCAGGTGGACAAGATAGCCAAGCTGGTTCCACAAAATCCCGCCAACCCCATCAGTCTTGAGGAAGCTCTGGAGAGCGAGCCTTTATTGCGGGAAGCGCGGGACAATGACGATCAGGTCCGCAAGTTAATTGACATCGCGCTAAAGCTGGAGGGCCTCTATCGTCATGCTTCTACCCATGCGGCGGGTGTTGTGATTGGCGACCGGCCTCTGGATGAGCTGGTGCCGCTGTATCGCGATCCGGGCTCCGAGGTTCCTGCCACACAGTTTAATATGAAGGACGTTGAAAAAGCCGGTCTGGTTAAATTCGACTTTCTGGGATTGAAAACGCTGGACGTTATTCATGAAGCTATCCGGCTGGTCAGGGAAACATGCGGGGTCGAGCTGGATCCGCTCAAGTTTCCGATGGATGACAAGCCGACTTACGAGATTTTGGCGCGGGGTGATTGTGCTGCGGTCTTCCAGCTCGAGAGTGCGGGCATGCGCGATCTTTGTCGCCAGATGAACGTAAAGAATTTCGAGGAAATTACCGCTATAGTCGCGCTGTACCGTCCGGGCCCGATGCAGAATATCCCGATGTATGTGGCGAACGTCCGTGATGCGGAAAAGATTGAATATATGCATCCGCTGCTGGAACCTGTCCTGAAAGATACCTATGGGGTCATGATCTATCAGGAACAGGTCATGCAGGCGGCGCAGGTTCTGGCAGGATATTCGCTTGGCGGCGCTGATTTGTTGCGACGCGCGATGGGCAAGAAGATCAAGTCCGAGATGGATGCGCAGCGCGAGGTTTTTGTCAGGGGTTGCGCGGAAAAGAACGGCATACCGCATGATCTGGCAAGTTCCATTTTTGATCAGATCGCCAAATTCGCGGATTACGGGTTTAACAAGGCGCACTCTGCCGTATATGCGTATATTGCATTCCAGACGGCTTATCTGAAATGCCATTATCCGGTAGAATTCATGGCGGCTACCATGACGCAGGATATGGGGAATACTGACAAGCTTGCCGTATTGCGGCAGGAATTGCAGAAGATGAAAATCACGCTGCTGCCGCCGGACGTGAATGCTTCCTTGCCACGTTTTTCCGTTGAAAAACTCCCCGACGGTGCGCGGGCGATCAGATATGCTCTGGCCGCCCTGAAAGGCGTTGGTGCCGAAGCCATGGCGAAGGTCGTTGAAGAGCGTCAGACAAACGGGCCGTATAAATCGTTATTTGATTTCGCGCGACGGCTGGATACCAAGGTTATTAACAAGCGCCAGATGGAGGCTTTGGCAGCAGCGGGGGGCTTTGACGCCTTTAATCCGAACCGTGCGCAGGTCTTTAGCGCTGTGGAAATTCTGATGCGCTATGCGGCGGCGCATGCTGAAGAAAGAGCTTCAGCACAGGTGAATTTATTTGGCGGGGTGCAGGACTCTCTTCCGGAGCCGGAATTGCCGAAGCTTGAAAAATGGGAACCCCTTGAACGTCTGCGGCATGAATTTGAAGCGGTGGGTTTTTATCTTTCTGCCCATCCGCTTGATAACATGACGACGCAGCTGGAGCGGTTGCGTGTTGTTCCCTCTAACCGTGTGCGTGAGGCGTTGTCCTCATCTGCTTCCAGCCGCTTGCGCATGGCAGGGATCGTTGTCCGCAAGCAGGAACGGACTTCGCAAAAAGGAAACCGTTTTGCTTTTGTGCAGGTTTCAGATCCGCATGGCGTGTTTGAAATGATGATGTTTTCCGATGTCCTGAATGCGGGGCGTGATCTCTTGGAGGCGGGAACGCCGATCCTGCTCGCCGTTGACGTTGACAGAAAAAATGAGGATGAACTGCGTTTTCTTTGTCAGTCGATTGAGCCGCTGACGGCCGCCGTGCAAAGCGTGACACAGAAAATGGTCCTGCATGTGGACAAACCGGACGCTGTCGCACGTGTTAAAACCATTCTGGATGAAGCGGGTCAGGGACGGGTGAAAATCAGTCTGGTTGTCAGGGCGGGAGCGGGTAGGGTGGTGACCATTGATTTGCCGGGCGGGTGGGGTGTGAAAGAGGAAACGCCAAGAATTCTACGCGCTGTTAGTGGCGTAAGCGATGTTAAGGAAATATAAGGGCGTTTAAAATCAGTTTTTTATAATATAATTACCCATTTTTTGAAGCTTGCCGCGCCGCAGGGGACAAGACATGAAATCCCTTGCAAAACATATGAAATCATTGTAAAAATCGCCCCCATTGGCTCCGTGAATGGTTCACGGGGGCATAACTAAAAATCACATACGGATCTGAGGCTGCCTTGTGCAGCCGCATCGGTGTTCCGCAAGGGACTATATCCGTAGAGGCATAACCGAAGGAAGGAACTTTCAAAATGACAATGCCAACATTTACCATGCGCCAACTTCTCGAAGCGGGTGTTCACTTTGGTCACAATACTCGCCGCTGGAATCCAAAAATGAAGCCTTATATTTTTGGCGAGCGCAACGGCGTGCATATCATCAACCTCGAACTGACCGTTCCGATGCTACATCACGCCCTGAAAGGCGTGCGCGACATCGTTGCCAATGGCGGCCGTGTTTTGTTCGTTGGGACAAAGCGTCAGGCGACGGAGAAAGTTGCCGAGACAGCCAAGCGTTGCGGGCAGTACTACGTTAACCATCGCTGGCTGGGCGGTATGCTGACGAACTGGGGCACGATCTCCAACTCTATCAAGCGTCTGCGCGCTGTTGACGAGATGATGAACAATCCGGAAGTCAAGCACGGCCTGACCAAAAAAGAACAGCTCAACCTTGCCCGCGAAAAAGAGAAGCTGGAAAAGGCTTTGGGCGGAATTAAGGATATGGGCGGTCTGCCGGATGCCATGGTCGTGATCGATGTTGCGAAGGAGGCGAATGCTATTCTGGAAGCGCGCCGTCTGGGCATTCCTGTTTTTGCTATCGTTGATACCAACTGCGATCCTGAGAATATCGATTTTCCGGTTCCGGGTAACGATGATGCTACACGCGCTATCGCGACTTATTGTGACCTGTTTGCCGAATCCGTTCTGGATGGGCTGCAGGCCGAAGTCAAAGCTTCCGGTAAGGATACCGGCGCTTTGGAGAACCCGATGGCTGAAGATCTCGGCGGCGATGTTGAAGTGAAAGCCGCTGTTGCGGGTTAATGACTGAATAAAGGGAGAATATAACTATGACAGAAATCAGTGCATCTCTGGTCAAAGACCTGCGCGAAAAATCAGGTGCGGGCATGATGGATTGCAAAAAAGCCCTGATGGAGCATAACGGCGATATTGAAGCGGCGATGGATCATCTCCGCAAAAAGGGCCTGGCTTCAGCGGCTAAAAAATCCGGTCGTGCCGCTGCTGAAGGCCTGGTCAGCGTCGCGTCGTCCGGAAAAACGGGCATCATAATAGAGCTGAACGCAGAGACAGACTTCGTTGCGCGCAATGAGCACTTTCAGAAATTTCTGGAACAGATCACGGATATCGCTCTGAAAGACGGGCTCGGTGATGTGGAACTGCTGAAAGCAAAAAAACTGGGCGAGAAAACCGCTCAGGATACGTTGACGGATCTGGTCGCGACGATTGGTGAAAATATGACCCTGCGTCGCATGACGCGGCTCTCTGTGGAGAACGGTATTGTCGCAACGTATGTTCACAATATGCTCGTGCCGAACCGCGGAAAGATCGGGGTTCTGGTTGCTTTGGAATCCACGGGCGATGTAGCGAAACTGGAATCTCTGGGGCGTCAGCTGGCTATGCACATTGCCGCATCCCGTCCGGAATCTCTGGACGTTGCCGGCCTTGACAAAGGTCTGGTTGAACGCGAGCGCTCTGTTTATGCCGATAAAGCAAAGCAAAGCGGCAAGCCTGCGGATATCGTCGAGAAGATGGTTGAAGGCTCGCTGCGTAAATTTTACGAACAGGTCGTCCTGCTCGAGCAAACCTTTATTATCGATGGCGCGACAAAAATTTCTGCCGTGCTGGAAAATGCCGCCAAAGATATTGGGGCACCGGTAAAACTGACGGGTTTTGTCCGTTATGAACTGGGTGAAGGCGTCGAGAAGAAAGAAGACGATTTCGCTGCTGAAGTCGCTAAAATGGCAACGGGTTAATGTATTGCCCCTCTCCTTCAGGGGAGGGGATCTGCGGGAACGGGAAGGGTGAGGGTACCCTTCCCTGTCGCAGGGTCGATGTTGCGAATTACCCTCGACTCCCCTTTCCACGAGAGGGGTATGCCATCTGCGGAGATAGATTCAAATGACCAAGTCCAGGTTCAAGCGTGTCCTTCTCAAGATTTCAGGCGAGGCCCTGATGGGAGAGGGGGAATACGGTATTGAGCCTGCAACGGTCAATCGTATTGCGCAGGATATTAAAGCTGCCGTCGATTTGGGGGTAGAGGTTTGCCTTGTCGTCGGCGGGGGAAATATTTTCCGTGGCGTATCGGGAGCCTCTGTTGGCATGGATCGCGCCACAGCCGATTATATGGGCATGCTGGCGACGGTGATTAATTCCCTCGCCCTGCAAAATGCGCTTGAACAGGTGGGGATTCCCACACGTGTTCAGTCTGCAATTCCGATGTCAAGCGTGTGTGAATCCTATATTCGCCGCAAAGCAATCCGGCACATGGAAAAAGGCCGGGTTGTAATTTTTGCGGCGGGAACCGGAAATCCATTTTTCACGACGGACACAGCGGCGGCTTTGCGTGCTTCCGAAATGGGGTGTGACGCTCTGCTCAAGGGAACAAAAGTTGACGGCGTTTACACCGCCGATCCTGTCAAGGTGCCAACGGCGACAAAGTTTGACAGGCTGACCTATCTGGATGTCCTGTCGAATGATCTGGGGGTTATGGATGCTTCGGCAATCGCCCTAGCACGGGAAAGCAATATTCCCGTCATCGTCTTTTCGATCAAGCGGCCCGGCGCTTTTGCCGAACTTCTGCAGGGTCGTGGCGATTACACTATTGTAATGGAGAAAGAAGCGCAACATGGCTGAGTTGAATATGGATGATCTGGAACGCCGCATGAGCGGTGCTTTTGATGTGCTCATGAAGGAACTTGGCGGGCTGCGCACTGGCCGCGCTTCCGCCAGCCTGCTTGAGAATGTTCAGGTGGAAGTTTATGGCACAAAAATGCCTATTAATCAGGTCGCTTCCGTTTCGGTCGGTGAGGCGCGTCTTTTGAATGTTCAGGTCTGGGATGCAGCCAATACCAAGGCCGTAGAAAAGGCCATCGCGAATGCGGGATTGGGCCTTAATCCTCAGCCAGCGGGATCATTAATTCGTGTTCCGCTTCCGGGATTGACCGAGGAACGGCGGGTTGAGCTGGTCAAGGTTGCGGCAAAGTATGCAGAGCAGGCGCGTGTTGCTGTGCGCAATATTCGCCGTGAGGGCATGGATAGTGTCAAACGGATGGAAAAAGACGGCCAGATTTCTGAAGATGAGCTCAAGAAGCATGAGGATACCATTCAGAAAGTAACAGATGCCTGGGTCAAAAAAGTTGACGAGGCTCTTGCGCATAAAGAGCAGGAGATCAAGCAGGTCTGATGTCTATTGGTGCGTCGCAGCAGCATAACAGGATTCCCCGACACGTTGCCATCATCATGGATGGCAACGGGCGATGGGCAACGGCGCGGGGGCTGAGCCGGACGGAAGGTCACCGCAAGGGAGCAGAAGCGGCGCAGCGTGCGGTGGAAGCCGCCCGGGATATGGGCATTCCTTTTGTAACATTGTTCAGTTTTTCATCGGAAAACTGGAACAGGCCAGCGGAGGAAGTCGCGGATCTGATGGATCTGATGCGCCTTTATCTGCGCAAGGAAACGGCAGAGCTGAGCAAGAGCGGCGCACGGCTGCTTGTTATTGGCGAGCGTGCGCGGTTGCCGGATGATATCGTGCGTTTGATTGAACAGGCCGAAGAAGTTACAAAGCATAATGATCGCATCACGGTTGTTATCGCGCTCAGCTATGGTGGTCGGCAGGATATTGTGCAAGCAGCGCAGTCTCTGGCACAAAAAGTAAAATCTGGGGAGCTTGATGTCACGCAAATCGATGCAAGCCTGTTTGCGCGTCATTTGATGACGGAGGGTATTCCCGAGCCGGATTTGATGATCCGCACCAGCGGGGAAAGCAGGATCAGTAACTTCCTGCTCTGGCAGATGGCCTACGCCGAGCTTTATTTCACGGATGTTCTTTGGCCTGATTTTGGCAAAAAAGATATGGAAGCGGCGGTGGCTTTTTTTTCCAGCCGTGAGCGTCGTTTTGGCGGTTTGTTAACAAAAACAGGGGCGGGCCAGTCATGAGTGAACCTGTTGTTGAGGCTCCTAAACTGCCGGATAGTTCTCTAAAAACAAGATTAAGATCAGCGCTCATCCTTGCCCCGGTCGTCCTTTTTGTCCTATGGGTGGGAAGCGGTGCTTTTACCCTGATGATGGCTTTGGCCGGTGGTATCGCTGTTTTTGAATGGACGCGGATGGTTTTGATCGGGCAGGCCAATACACCGCAGCGTTTTTCTGAATTTGCAGGGTTTCTTGCAGGTCTTGGAATTGCGGGATCCGGGATGACGGGTAATCCGGCGGTCGGATTCTGGTTTTTTCTGGCGCTCGGCTTTTTGTTATTCGCCTATAATTTTTCGCAAAAAGGCCCTTCCTTGCGGCAGGTGATTTTTGGTTTTATTTATATTGGTTTTGCAGTTTCGGTCATGGTTTGGCTGCGGAATGGCACGGCCTATGGCCTTTATCATATGCTGACATTGCTCTTTATCGTATGGGCCAGTGACTCTTTTGCTTATTTTGCCGGACGCGCCATCGGCGGGCCAAAGCTTGCGCCGGTTATCAGCCCAAAAAAGACATGGTCTGGATTTTTTGGGGGCAGCGTGGGATCGGCGCTGGTTGCCGCAGGTATGTCCTGTCCGTTCGTTTTGAATGTGTCGGGTGTTGAAACTCTGGGCGGTATGGGGCCGACGGGATATGCCGTGATGGGTTTTTTCCTTTCAATGGTCGGCCAGGGCGGAGATTTGTTCAAGTCAATTTTTAAACGTCACTATGGCATCAAGGACACGGGCGCTATTATTCCGGGGCATGGCGGGGTGCTTGACAGGATTGATGCTCTTTTGATGGTGGCGCTTGTCTTCGGTGTTATTGCCGTTGTGGCGGGATAAGCCGCGTGTTTTTTCAAAAAAAATCTGTTTCTATTCTGGGCGCGACGGGGTCTATCGGAACAAATACGCTTGATTTGATTTCTGCTCATCGTGACAAGTTTGAGGTGCGGGTTCTAACAGCGCAGAAGAACGTAAAACTTCTTGCCGCGCAGGCGCGGGCGTTTCAGGCGGAATATGCGGTTATCGGGGACGAGAGCCTCTATCAGGAATTACAGGATTCTCTGGCGGGAACGCCGACACGTGTTATGGCCGGACGACAGGCTGTTATCGAGGCCGCCGCTATCCCTGTTGACTGGACCATGGCGGCGATTGTCGGCTCCGCGGGCGTAGAATCGACCATGGCGGCAATTCAGCAGGGAAAAATTGTTGCGTTAGCGAACAAGGAATCGCTGGTTTGTGCGGGGCGTTTTGTTATGGAGGCTGTCGGGAAAAGTGGAGCTACTCTGCTTCCGGTAGACAGTGAACATAACGCTATATTTCAGGTGTTTGATTCTAAACAGCGGGAATATATTGAACGGATTATTCTGACGGCTTCCGGGGGCCCGTTTTTACGCAAAGGCAGAGCCGAACTGGGTGACGTTACACCGGAAGAGGCTGTTCGTCATCCCAAGTGGGCCATGGGTGCAAAAATATCCATTGATAGCGCGACGATGATGAATAAATCATTGGAAATCATAGAGGCGCATTATCTTTTTAATGTGCCCTCTGAGAAGATCGACATCCTGATTCATCCACAGTCAACCATTCACTCTTTGGTTGAATATATTGATGGAAGTGTCTTGCTTCAAATGGGGGCAACGGACATGAGGACGCCCATTGCGCATACCTTGGCCTGGCCAAATAGAATAAAAACAGCAGGAAACAAATTAAACTTTGCTAATAAGCTTAATTTAGAGCTTGAACCGATTGATACAAATAGATTTCCAGCTATAAAAATGGCCAGAGATGTTCTGCGTGCGGGAGAGGGCTTCCCAACGGTGTTCAATGCGGCCAATGAAATAGCTGTGGCGGCTTTTTTGTCTGGAAAACTGAAATTTTCTGCAATCGAAAGTGTTGTCGAGAAGGGCTTGCAAAGCGTGAAATTTGGTCCAATATCATGTCTTGAAGATGTATTTGCGCTCGACAGGACGTCCCGTCAGGAGGCGGAGCGGGCTGTCGGTGCACTTTCAGGCTGATAAAATGGTTGATCTGTAAGGGGTTATTCTATGGAATATTTACATAAGTTTTTAGACGCGCCATTTGACTTTGTCTGGAGTTATGGACTTCCTTTTGTGCTGGTGCTGAGTGTGCTGGTTTTTGTGCACGAGTGGGGTCACTACATCATTGCAAGGCTCTGCGGGGTACGCGTTGAAACCTTCTCGATTGGTTTTGGCAAGGCGCTTTTTGGACGCACAGACAAGAACGGTACCCGCTGGAAAGTGGGCTGGGTGCCGTTGGGCGGTTATGTGCAGATGTTTGGAGATGTGGATCCTGCCAGTACGCAGGCGGCAGAGGGCGTCAAAGAAGGCGATGCCATTCGCAGCTTTACCGCGGAAGAAAGGAAAGTGGCTTTTTTCTCTCAATCTGTTGGCAAAAGAGCAGCTATCGTTTTTGCCGGGCCTGCAATTAACTACATTTTCGCGATTATCCTACTGACGGGGCTTTACGCATTTCAGGGGCAGCCCTATACGCCACCAATAGCGGCCTCCATCCTTGAGAACTCTCCGGCAGAAAAGGCGGGGATACAACCGGATGACAAGATCATCGAGATCGATGGCAAAAAGATCGAGAGCTTTCAGGATATCAAGGCGTCTGTTCTTGTAAATATTGATAAAGAAATGGAAGTTCATCTTGTTAACTACCTTGGGGACGGGAAATGGGGAGACAAAGTTTCTGTTTTGTACCTTACGCCTGAAAAGGTGGTTATGGAGGATCGCTTCGGCTTTAAACATACGCAAGGTCGTTTGGGAATCAGGTCTACGGAGGCGCAGGAGGCGAAGCCGCATACGATAGTGTCCGCTTTTGGGGCGTCGGTCGCTGAAACATGGAGGCTTTCTGTCGGAACGCTCAAGGCGCTGGGGCAGATGGTGATGGGGACAAGAAGCGCTGAAGAGCTGGGTGGAATTCTCCGGATCGGCGCTTATGCCGGGGAGTTTGCCAAAGCCGGTGTTGTTTCCTTGATTACTTTTGCGGCGCTGTTGTCGGTGAACCTAGGGCTGCTGAACCTCTTGCCAATTCCTATGCTTGATGGAGGTCATCTTGCTATGTACGCTATGGAAAGAGTGCGCGGGAAGCCTGTCCATGAACGTGTTCAGGAATATGCTTTAAGGGTTGGATTTACTCTATTAGTTGGTATGATGTTGTTTGCGACATGGAATGATCTTGTTCAGCTCAAGGTTGTTGATTATGTCCTGAGACTGGTTTCTTAAAACAAAAAAATATCGAAGCGCACAAATGAAAATCCTGAATATGTCCTCCCGCCTTTGCGTCATGGCTGCTCTGGTTATGACTTTTCTAGCTTTGTTTGGAACAAATGCCTTCGCGGCCAGAATACAGGCCGTCCGGGTGGAAGGGGCGCAGCGGATCGAGCCAGCGACGGTTCTTTCTTATATGGACGTTCAGGCCGGGGACGATTTTAGTTCAGACCGTCTTGACAGGGCATTGAAAAATCTCTTTTCAACAGGGCTCTTCGCGGATGTTTCCTTTTATCAGGAAGGCTCTGATCTGGTTGTTGTCGTTGTCGAAAATCCGATCATCAATGAAATCGCATTCGAGGGTAATAAGAAATTCAAAGACGAGAATCTTCAGGCGGAAGTCCAGTTGCGCCCGCGTACGGTTCTGACGCGTACAAAGGTTCAGGCGGATGTCGAGCGTTTGCAGGAACTCTATCGTTTGAGCGGGCGTTTTTCCGCGCTTGTCGAGCCAAAAATTATCAAGCTTGACCAGAACAGGGTTAATCTTGTTTTTGAAATTACCGAAGGCCCGCAAACGCTGATTTCGCGGATTAGCTTTATTGGCAACAAGCGTTTCGACGATGCTCATTTGCAAAAGGTAGTACGGAGCAAAGAGGATCGCTGGTGGCGTGTCTGGTCCAGTGACGACAAGTATGATCCTGATCGTCTTGCCTTTGACAGAGAATTGCTGCGTCGTTTTTATCTTGATCATGGTTATGCGGATTTCCGTGTTGAAAATGCCGTGGCGGAGCTTTCTCCGGACCGCAAGAATTTCTATGTGACGTTTACTCTCGAAGAAGGGGAGCGTTATAAGGTCGGGAACGTGCATATCCAGAGCTTTATTCCCGAGCTTGACGCAACGCCGTTCAAGCAGGACCTGACGTTCCGTCCGGGCGACTGGTACAAAGCCAGCGATATAGAAAAAACCGTTGCGTCTCTGACGGATGCTTTGGGGAACAGGCAATATGCTTTTGTGGATGTTAATCCCGGCGTCGAGCGTAACCGCAGTACACGCACGGTTGATATTCAGTTTAGCATTAACGAAGGGCAGAAAACTTTTATCGAGAACATCAATATCGGCGGTAACAGCCGTACGCTTGACGAGGTTATCCGCCGCGAGATGCTGCTTATTGAAGGGGATCCCTATAATGCCTCCAGGCTGCGGCAGTCCGAGCAGCGCATCAAGGATCTTGGCTTCTTTGAAAATGTACAGGTTAAGCCCCAGACGGGATCTGCGCCCGATAAAATGGACATAGATATTGCAGTGGCGGAAAAGTCTACGGGTGAATTGTCCATTGGTGCTGGGTATTCCACTTCGGACGGCGCTTTGGCGGATTTTCGGATCCGGGAACGCAACTTTTTAGGCAAGGGGCAGCAGCTGTCATTATCGACAACGTTGTCAACGCAACGTACGGAATTTGATTTCAGTTTCACAGAGCCTTATTTTCTTAAGCGCGATCTGAGTGCCGGTGTTGATCTGTTCCACATCACGCGTGATTATCAGAGCGAGAGTTCTTTTGACAGTCGTACAACAGGCGGAGCGTTGCGTCTGGGTTACCCTCTGTCGGAAAAATGGCGCCAGACGTTGTCCTATCGTTACGAGGATAATAACATTACCAACGTTGATCCATCGGCGTCTTTGTATATCCGGCAGCAGGAGGGGCAGCGCGCGACCTCGGCGATTATCCAGCGGCTGACATATGATGCGACGGATAGTAAGCTGGATCCGACGGAAGGTCTTGTCGCTCGATTTGACACGGAGCTTGCCGGGCTGGGGGGGGATTCCCGTTACGTCAAGGCAAAGCTGGGCGGAACCTACTATTATCCTGTCGTTGATAAATGGATCCTGAGCGTCCTCGGCGAAGGCGGCTATATCGTCGGCTGGGGGGATGAGGATGTGCGGATTGATGAGAGGTTTTATATCGGGGGCAATACCTTGCGAGGTTTCAAGGAATCCGGTATCGGTCCGCGTGATACGGCGACGCTGGATGCTTTGGGAGGAAATCGTTTCTGGCGCGGATCGACAGAACTTGCCTTCCCATCGGGGCTTCCGGAAGATCTGGGCGTCAGGGGCCATGTTTTCACTGATTTCGGGTCACTCGGTACGCTTGATGACAATGGGGCGTCGATCGTTGATGAAGAAACTGTGCGGCTTTCTGTTGGCGCAGGGTTCTCATGGCGCTCGCCGATGGGGCCGGTACGTGTAGACCTCTCCAAGGCAATACTAAAAGAGACCTATGACAAGACGGAGACGTTCCGGTTCAGTTTCGGTACGCGCTTCTGACCCCCTGATGTAAAACAAGAAACAACGAGGAAAAAATGAAAAGCAATCGGATGATAATGGCGACATTGGCTGTAATAGCTGTTCTTTATACAGGGGGGGCACAGGCGGCAGAAGAAGCTGCCAAGGCGCAGGCGGCCTTTCCTATCGGGGTCATTGACATGAACAAGATTATGCAGGCAACGGATGCTGCAAAAGGGATATTTACCGAGCTTGAAGGTAAGCGAAAGGAATATCAGACACAGATTGAAAAAGAAGAGTCGGTATTGCGCACGGCTGAGCAGGAAATCCTGAAGCAAAAAGACAGCCTTTCCAAGGAAGACTTTGATAAAAAACGTAAGGGCTTTGAAGAAAAGCTCGTGAGCGCCCAGAAGATGGTACAGGAAAAGAAAAGAACGCTTGATCTGGTTTACGGCGAAAGCATGAATAAACTGCGGGACAGGGCAACGCAGGTTATTGCGGATGTTGCCAAGGAAAAAGGTCTGGCGGTTGTGTTGACGGAAGATGCCGTTGTTCTTGCCGTCCAGTCTATGAGCATTACCGAAGAGGTTATTACCCGCATGAATAAAAGCGTCAAAAAGATACCGGTCGAGTGGACGCCGAAGTCGGGTAAAACGGGAAAGTAGAATTTCGGTTCTCTCATAAGGGGAACGGATAGGAACATGGCGGATAGTCGTTTTTTTTCTGTCGCAGGGCCGTTTACTCTGGCGCAGCTTGTTGAAAAGACAGGAGCTGTTCTGTCTGATGCAGGCAGCGCGGATAAAATTATGACGGATGTTGCGGCTCTGCAGGAGGCGGATAAAAATCAGCTGAGTTTTTTGGATAACCGGAAGTATGTTGAAAGCTTTCGTCAGACGCGGGCCGGTGCCTGTTTTGTCCGACCTGAGCTGGCAGACCAAGCCCCTGCCGGAACGGTTTGCCTGATGCATGCAAATCCATACAAGGCCTATGCCTTGGCTGCACAGGCTTTTTATCCGCAGGCAGCGCCGGATGAATACAGGGCGCCATCTGCTGTTGTCGATGCATCGGCCATTATCGGGGCGGGCTGTTTTATCGCGGATGGCGCAATAATTGGAAAAAATGCAAAAATTGGCGATCGCTGCAGGATAGGGGCCTATGCCGTGATTTGTGACGGTGTTGAGATTGGGCAATATTGTGATATTGGCCCGCAGTCTTATATCACCCATGCTTTGATCGGAAAAAATGTTAAAATCCATCCTGGTGCACGTATTGGCCGTCCCGGTTTCGGTTTTGCCATTGATCCGGCGGGTTATGTCGCCGTGCCTCAGTTGGGACGTGTTTTGATCGGTGATGATGTGGAGATTGGCGCGAATACGACGATTGATCGCGGGGCGGGACCTGACACGGTTATTGGCCAAGGAAGCCGCATTGATAATCTCGTACAGATTGGCCATAATGTTAAAATTGGAAAATATTGTGTGATTGTCGCGCAAACCGGCATTTCCGGGAGTACAGAGTTTGGTGACTATGTCATGGCGGGTGGACAATCAGGTTTTGCAGGTCATTTGAAAATCGGTGCTGGCGCAAGGATTGCGGCACAGGCGGGGGTGATGCGCGATGTTCCGGCACGCAGCGAGGTGGTGGGAACGCCGGCCATGCCGTCTCGTCAGTATATGCGCATGACGGCAACCTTGAAAAAGATATCAGCTAAAAAGGGAGACGATAGGGAATGAGTTCGCCAGTCATTGATACAAAGCGTATTATGGAGATGATCCCGCATCGCTACCCCATTCTTCTGATCGATCGTATTATCCAGATTGAACCGAATGAAAGCGCTGTGGGCTTGAAAAATGTGACGATCAACGAAAATTTTTTTAATGGGCACTTCCCGGGGGCTCCGGTCATGCCGGGCGTTCTGATTATCGAGGCTATGGCACAGACGGCGGCTGCGCTGGTTGTGTATTCGGGCGGCAAGGAACTTGAAGGCAAGCTGGTTTATTTTATGGCGATCGATAATGCGAAGTTTCGGAAGCCGGTTACGCCGGGAGATACCCTGCATATTCATGTCACGCGACAGCAGAACAGGCGCAACGTCTGGCGTTTTCAGGGGGAAGCAAAGGTGAATGGCGAGCTTTGCGCTGAGGCCGTGGTGACGGCGATGATCGTGGACGGTGTAAAATGACGGCACAGATACATCCCACGGCAGTTATAGAGCAGGGCGCGCAGTTCGGTGAAGATGTCAAGATCGGCCCTTACTGCGTGATCGGGCCGAATGTCGTTCTTGGGGCACGGGTAGAGCTAAAATCTCACGTTGTGATTGACGGTTATACGACGATTGGCGATGAGACGATCATTTGGCCGTTTGCATCGCTTGGTCATGCGCCGCAGGATTTAAAGTTTAAGGGAGAAAAATCAGAGCTTGTCATTGGCGCACGTAACAAAATTCGCGAACATGTGACAATGAATCCCGGCACAGAAGGCGACAAGATGAAAACTGTCGTTGGAAATGATTGCCTGTTTATGATGGCGTCGCATGTCGCGCATGATTGTATTGTGGGGAACAATGTTATTCTTGCCAATAATGCGACATTGGCGGGACATGTGGAAGTCGATGATTTTGTCATTATCGGCGGGTTATCTGCTGTGCACCAGTTTGTGCGTATTGGCCCGTTCGCGATGATCGGGGGCATGTCTGCCGTTGATCAGGACGTTATTCCTTATGGTTTGGTCAAAGGCGAGAGGGCCGCTCTTGCCGGTCTTAATTATATCGGTCTGGAACGGCGCGGCTTTACCAAGGAGCAAGTGCAGTCCCTGATGAAGGCTTTCCGTCAGATTTTTGATACGACAGGGACATTGTCGGAACGTATCGAAAAGGCGGCAAAAGATTACAGCGGTGAACCGGCGGTCATGCGCATGATAGAATTTATGCGCGCGCGTGAAGGGAGGTCCGTTCTGCAGCCTCGTATGGGAACAGGTGGTTGATGTATGTCGTGCTTGGGAATTATAGCCGGTTCCGGCGGGCTGCCCAAAAAGCTGATAGAGGCCTGTCAGCGCGAAAAGCGTGAGTTTTTTGTTCTTGCCCTGAGGGGGCAGACGGATGAAATTTTCCTGCAGAATACGCCGCATGCATGGACAAGGCTGGGTGAGACAAATACAGCAATAAATATCCTGAAAAAAAACAATGTGGATACGCTGGTCATGGCAGGAGCCATACGCCGGCCAACGCTGGCAGAATTAAGGCCGGATTGGCGCACAATACAGGTTTTTGCCCGTTTGGGACGCGCCGCCTTTGGCGATGATGCATTGTTGCGGGCTATTGCGGAAGAGTTTGAAAAAGAGGGCTTTAAAGTTATCGGTGCTCATCAGGTAGAGCCGGACATTATATCTCCCGCAGGCGTGCTGGGGCACGTGGTTCCGACGGAGGAGCAGGAGCAGGATATTATACAGGGCGTCCATGCAGCAAAAACTTTGGGAGTGCTGGATATTGGTCAGGCCGTTGTCGTCCAGCAAGGGATTGTGCTGGGTGTTGAGGCGGTCGAAGGGACGGATGCCTTGCTGGAACGCTGCCGGGGGCTGCGGCGCAAAGGTGTCGGCGGTGTCCTCGTCAAGGCTTGCAAGCCGCAGCAGGATACACGGTTGGATATGCCGACCATCGGGATGCAGACGGTGCGCAGGGCTTTCGAGGCGGGCCTCTCCGGCATTGCGGTAGAAGCCGGAGCATCGTTGATTCTCGAGCGTGAAGCGGTTATTGCGGCAGCCGACAAGCTGGGGATTTTTGTAAAGGGATATACGGCGCCATGACGGAAGAGCATAGACTTAATGTTTTTTTGGTAGCTGGAGAGGCTTCTGGCGATTTGCTTGGGGCAAGTTTGATGCGTGCCTTGAAAAGCGTATCCCCAAACATCACCTTCACCGGGGTGGGTGGCGCGCAAATGACCGCGGAAGGTTTGCAAAGCCTCTTTCCGATGGAGGAGCTTTCTGTCATGGGGGCTGCCGAGGTTTTGCCGAAATTGTTTGGCATCCTGCGGCGCATACGTCAAACGGCGCGGGAAATTATCCGGACAACGCCCGATGTCGTTATTACAATCGATTCCCCCGATTTTTGCTTTCGTGTGATTAAAAAGGTTAAGGCGAAGACAAAATCCATCCCTTGTGTGCACTATGTTGCCCCCAGCGTCTGGGCCTGGCGCCCTGGACGTGCGAAGAAGGTGGCGGCTTTTCTGGATCATATTCTCACCTTGTTGCCTTTTGAACCTCCGTATTTCGAGAAATACGGACTGGATGCAACGTTTGTCGGACATCCTGTCATTGAAAAACTGCATAATCGCGGGGATGGGGATGCATTCCGCCGCCAACACAGGCTGACGTCCGACCAGCCTGTTTTGTGCATGCTGCCGGGGAGTCGAATGAGCGAGCTGTCCCGGCTTCTTGACAAATTTCAGGAGACGGCAGATATAGTGCTGCAAGACAGGTATAACGCAGTTATTGTTATTCCGACTTTGCCGCACCTGAAAGATCCCATTGAAAAGTTTTTTGAAGGCAAGGGAATCAATCCTGTACTCGTTTTTGGAGAGCAGGAAAAGTTTAATGCTTTTGCGGCCAGCCGCGTTGCGATCGCGGCATCGGGGACGGTATCTCTTGAGCTGGCGCTATGCGACACGCCGCATATTATTGCGTATAAATTGAGTCCGATATCGGCATGGCTGGCGCGATATCTTGTTCATACGCCGTATGTTAACCTGATCAATATTCTGCTGAAGCGGCCAGTTGTGCCAGAGCTGTTACTGGAAGACTGTGAACCGGGTCCGATGTCACGCGAACTCCTTAAACTTATGGATGATAAGGATGCACGCGCCGCCCAGTTGCGGGATTTTCGTGAGGCTCTGATTATGCTCGGCCTTGGAGATCCGGAAACGCCGGGGCAGCGGGCTGCCCGTGCGGTTCTTGCCGTCATTGCAGGAAAGTCTGGACAACCGCCGTCATGATGAAGAAATTTGTTTCTTTCCTTTTTTTTGCGGGGCTGTTTTTATTGGCTGTAGCGCTGGTTGCGCCGGGATTCGTGAATTGGAATAGTTACAAGGATGCAATTATTTCCCGGGTACAGCCGCATATTTCGGCCAGGATTAATGTGGCTGGAAATGTCGGGCTCAGGATACTTCCCAATCCGCAAATATTGCTGGAAAATGTTTCTGTTGAAAATTTTTTGACACTGGAACGTCTTGAGGCAAAAATCAGGCTCAAGCCTCTTCTGGAGGGGCGGGTTGAAATAGAATCTTTTAATCTGGTCAAGCCGGACGTCACGCTTGAAATAATGGCGGATGGAAAGCCTTCCTGGACGACATTTTTTGCAACACAAAAAAAGGGTAAGTTGGCGCAGGCGGCCGATATGATCAGCCTTGAGCAGTTAATGGTTTCAGATGCAACGCTCCGCTATAAAAATATGGCGACGGGTATGGCATGGGCTGTTGAAAGCTTAAACCTGAAAATTTCAGCAGACACATTGTTTGGCCCCTATCGAGCTTCAGGCGATATGAAATACAACGGTAGTGCAGTTAATGTGGATATTGGGACAGGACGTTACGATGACAGCGTGACGCCCGTTCCAGTTCATGTCGCATTGACGCCGATGGAAGGACTGCCAAAAATCAGCTTTAACGGTGTTGCCTATCCTGCAAAAGGGCTGGATATGCAGGGCGACTTATTTATTTCCGATGGACGACTGTCAAGTTTGCTGACAGCGCCATTTTTTCAGGACATTTATTTTTTGAACGAGATCGTTGATCTGGCCGCCACGATGGAAATGAAGAACGGGGCGCTGACATTATCTGGTCTGAAGGCAAGGTTTGGAAAAGAGGGCACCGTATCAGGAAACTTGGTGGTAACTCTTGCACAGGGGAAGAAACCTGTGGTGAAGGCCGATCTTTCTCTAAAGAATTTGACGATTGATCAGCGGAGAGGCTTTATTGATGTCCCGCAATTTTTTACAGGGAATTTTAATATCAAGGGAACCAATATACATTGGCATGGCATAAATTTTCCTGAAATGTCTTTAGATGTCAATACGGATGCTATGGTTTGGGATATTCGTGCGGCGGAGATTGCTGTGCCGGAGTCAGGTTCTGTTGATTTGGTGGGGACGGTCGCGCCAGAAAAGCTTTCTGCATCGCTTGGTGTGCAAGTAAAAATGACGGATACGGAGAAAGCTCTGCG
Organism: uncultured Rhodospirillaceae bacterium; assembly: GCA_964458415.1. GTDB lineage: Bacteria > Pseudomonadota > Alphaproteobacteria > Micavibrionales > UBA2020 > CAYWIT01. Next base: position 41,710 of record CAYWIT010000010.1, on the reverse strand, counting down.
CGCATTCAATGTGATCGAAAAACCACTGACAAAATTGGTTCCGTCGTTATTAACGTTGTCTGCAAAAGTGGAGGTGGTTCCGGAGAAAATTTCCTTGCAGGAAATCGTGGCCCGTTTCGGCGATAAAATGTCAGCAAACGGCACAGGCACCGTGATTTTCTTGCCTAATGAATTGCCCGTTATCGATACAAAATTGAAATTGCAGGAAGGAAAAATATCATGGCAAGGGCTTGCGGCGGAGAATATGCAGGCAGACATGGTCTTATCGTGCAAGGGGCTGCTTGAATCGAGTTGTCAGGGGGGTATTGATTTTTCTGCTGATACGCTGCATGTGCTGGGGTTTAGCCCGGCAGATGTTGCTAAGGGGATGGCAGAATTAAAAAAGAAACCTGATGATATTAAGCAGCTTGTCACCGGCGCCATGCAGAATAAAGAGGGGGCTGTATATAAAAAGGTAAAGACATCAATCAGTATTTCAGGCGAGAAAGCTGTCCTTGAGCATGTGCAGCTTGTTGACGATTTGTCGGATACAAATGTTTCAGGGGCTCTGGATTTCGGATCCGGGAAATATGATCTTTCAGCGCAGGTGAAATTGAAGAAGCCGGAAGATGTTCCGGCTATTTCTCTTGTGCGGACTGGGGGATTGAACGCCGCGCCTGGCTACGTGCTTGCTCTCGATTCTTTTGATTCCTGGGTTGAAAAGAAATTTCCGCCACCACCACCGCCCAAGCCGTTGATAGCGCCAGAAAGCAAGAGCGTCAGTCCAATTGGGGATATTCTTAACCGTCTTGACATGGAAGAACAGAGCGTTGTCGTAAAGCCGGATTTTATTGGTCCGCCAGCCCCTGATGCGATAGAAGAAGAAATTTTACCGGTAGAAAGTGGTGTTGTTCCCTTTATAGATGAGATGCCCGCGTCTGATAATATGTCAGCACAAACACCCTGACGGCGCTTGAAAGATTTTCATGTTGTTGACGGTCAATGCGGGCGATCAGGGAGCCGATGGACTGATTATCTTCATTCGCAATTGTTTTAAGGGCAGCCCAGAATTCAGGTTCCAATGTTATGCTCGTGCGGTGACCATTAATTGTGACTGAGCGTTTGATGGAGCCATATTGGGGCATGCTTTAGGAGAAGTTCCACGTTTTCCAAATATCCATTGCCTTTACTTTTTCATTTAGCTCGGTCCATTTTGGGAGCGCGCCAGTAAGCCCGAGTTTTTCAATGTGGGCAAGATTAAGCATGGATTTTTGTTCAGCAGGATCACTTGAGCTAGAAAGCGCTTGTGCAACATGTACAATTGTTGACAAGTTCAGGGCGGTGTCCGGTGACGCTTCTGGTGTTGGTGCATACCTGATCGCGTCAACGATGGCAGAGGGGAAGCCCCAGAGGCCAAGGAAATAGGCCCCGACAAAAGCGTGGTTTGTGCCCAAAGATTGCTTTTCGACCTGATTCTGATTACCGGCCTTGAACAAGGGGGTAAGCTTTGCATAATCCGCAGGCATTTCGTGTGCCAGAATAATTTCCCCGATCCGGCTCAGCAAACCGGAGGTGTATGCCGATTCATGGTCAGGAATATTTTCTGCAATAGCAATTTCCTGAACAAGGTGGGCGCAATAAAGGCTACGTTTATAAGAGAGCTCAAGAAAGCCATAATTTTTATGTGCTTTTTCTATGGGCTGGAAAAGGCCACCCTCGATAAAAAGATACGATATTGTACCCGGCCCCATCATTTGTACGGCCTTATAGGGATGCATGCTGGACTTGCTGATGCCGAAGAATGTCGAGTTGAGCGCCTGCAATAATTTAGCAGACAGGCCGGGGTCCTCGGAAATATAAGTGCCAAGTTTATCGAGGTCAGGGGCGCTGCCGGAAAGCTCGGATTCAAATTTTTTGTAGACATCAGGCGAGCACGGCAATCTGGATAATCCGGCAACCAGTTTTTTTATTGCATCGTTATTAACGTCATTCCTGAGTGCCAACAGGCGGTCAATCGTGTTTTTAAGAACGTCAAGATTAAAGGGTTTGGTAAAGAACTGATGGCTTGTGCGCAAGAGGAGGGAAACGTCGTCATTACGGCAACCGCCCGATAGCACCAGTCGGATGACTTCCGGATATTGGGCCTGCACCTCTCTTAGTAATTCAGTGCCGCGCATGCCGGGCATGTTCGTGTCGGAAACAATGACATCAACGCCAACATTGCTAATGGTGCGCAGGGCCTCTGTACCGCCGGAGGCATAATGGATGTCCCATACGTTTTCCAGACTCCGTAAAGAGCGTCTGAAGCTCTGTAAAATATTGCCTTGGTCGTCAACAAAGATAATAGAAGGTTTCTTAGACATATTTTTCCTTTTGGCGCTTCATTACCTGTTTTTTAGCAGGAACCCGGCAACAGTCAGAGGTTGCCAAGTTTTGGTGAACAGGCCGTAAACCAAAAAACTTTATCAAATAAGATTATTGATCAGTGTTCGTCACAAATCAATGCTTAAAAGCAGGCCGTCTTAAAATAAGGGGACAAATATAGGTTGATAAATCAAGAATAACGGGCAATGATACCTAAGATAAATTATCTTTTCGTATTTTATGTACGGGAGGGGGGAGTTTTGTTAAGGTTTGGAAGCAGTATTATTCTGGGAGCCGTTGTGGCGGGGTTTGTTTTTCTATCCCCCGCTCTGGCCAAGGCGCAATCATCTCCATTGTTTATTACAAAAGAGGATTTGCAGGTTGCTATCCGTGCTTTCAGTTTTGCCTATGACATGCCAAAGGGTGATCTGGAGATTGAAATTGTATACAATCCAAATACGCCGGTCTCTATGAATGAGGTTAATCAGCTTAAGCAGGCAGTTGCAAGTGGCAGTAAAATTGGAGACAGGGTTGTAAGGTACAAGCTCGTGACGGTTTCAGAAATGGGATCGACGGGGGATAAAGTTGTCTACATTTCTCATGGCTTGCAGCAGGACTATGAAGCGATTTTCGCCAAGGCAAAAGATAAAAGCCTTTTAACATTTACCACGGATTTTCAGTGTGTGGCGGCACAAAAGTGCGTCATGGGAATTAAGGCTGCGCCAAATATTAAAATTGAAGTAAGCCGTGCTGCAACGATTGCCGCAGGGTTGGAATTTTCTCAAGCCTTAAAGCTTATGATACGTGAGGTAGAGTAACATGGTGAAAGTTAAAATGAATTCGTTCCGCTATGCCATTCTGCCAACAGCATTTGTCGTTCTGATGGGGACGAGCAGTCTCGTTCAGGCGCAAAGCATTAATTACAAAGCGCTGGAAGAACTTTTTGGAGAGCCTATAACAACCAGCGCAACCGGAAAGCCGCAAAAAGCTGCGGAAGCGCCGGTGGCTATGGAGATTATCGGCGCTGATTATATAAAGCGGTCCGGTGCGAAGGATCTTCCTGAACTCTTGCGCGGTGTTTCAGGCGTTAATGTCATGCAGACGACGCGGCAGCAGTATGATGTGAATATACGTGGCTATAATCAGCCTTATTCCTCCCGGCTTCTGGTTCTTGTAAACGGTCGTCAGGTCTATCTCGATGATTACGGGTACACAAACTGGGCGGCTATTCCTATCCAGCTTGAAGAAATCCGGCAGATCGAAGTCGTAAAAGGCCCCAATTCCGCTCTTTTTGGATTTAATGCGGCGAGCGGCGTTATCAATATTGTTACTGATAATCCTTTATACGATAACACATCTACAACGGGTATTTCGGGCGGCACGGACAAGTATATGCATGCTCACTATATCCAGACGATTAAAATCAATGACAAGGCGGGAATCCGTATTTCTGCGGGGGGCTCCAAGGCGGATGAATTTAACAGGAATGTTAACGGTCTTGATCCTGCGACAGCGCTTGTTGATCCCTCAAAGGCCTCTGTGAACGTGGATAGCGTTATTCAGGTTACGCCAAAGTCTCAGGTAAGGCTGGAGGCCTCCGGGTCTTCAACGCGTCAAACAGAAATGACGCCGCTCTATTTCCTCAGTGCGACAGATTATAAAACCGGTTCAGCCAAGGCAGGTTATGAAGCGGATACAAAATATGGTCTGGCGAAGGCGACAATCTATCAAAACTGGCTTGATGTTGATTATTCCGGAAGCAACGCCGGAAACTTTGATATCCAAAACAGGGTTCTCGTCGCGCAGGCTGAAGATACATTTAAGGTCGGAACCGACCATGTCTTCAGAATTCAGGGCGAATACCGCCATAACGTCCTTGAAGGCGCCATGTTGAGTCAAGGCGCGTCACTGGCGTACGATGTCTATGCCCTGAGCGGCATGTGGGGTTGGACGCTGTCGGATAACCTCGAGTGGACAAACTCTGTTCGTATGGACTGGCTGCGCATGAACCATAGTGGTGCTTTGAATGCGGGATCGCCTTATGTTGACGCGGATTATAACCAGTCAATTCATGAACCCAGCTATAATAGCGGGCTTGTCTGGAAGGCGACACAGGACGATACAATTCGTATCAGCACGGCGCGTGGCGTCAAGATTCCGAGTTTGTTGAACTATGGGATGGAATTCGTTTTTGGCCCCGTTCTTTTTGTGGGTAATCCGGCGCTTTCTCCAACGGTGGTCACAAACTACGAAATCGGCTGGGATCATATTGTGGCGCCGATTGATGGTATGCTGCGTACCAGTATTTTTTACCAGACAACAAAAGATATCGTTGCGGAAGGGGTCAATTTTATCGGGCCGAATATTTTTCAGCAGGATAATATTGGCGATTCCAGCACGATTGGCGCGGAAATCGGGCTGTCGGGTAAAGTCGGAGAACACTGGAATTGGGATACAAATTATACGATCCAGAAGATTAGCGATGATTTGACAGTAGGCGCTGGCGGCCCTCCCTATGCGGTTGCGGCAAACTTTGAAGATACAAATCCAACGCATATGCTGAACGCGCATCTGGGGTACCAGAAGGGGTCATGGACAGCGGACACCTATGCTTACCTTGTTTCTTCATTCCAGAATTTTGAGCCGAACGGCGGTGGCACTTACGACTTTAATGGTGTCTCCACTTATGCCTCTTTGAGCGGGCGCGTTGGTTACGCGCTGGATGAAAGTACAACGGTTGCGCTGTCGGGGCAGGAGCTTCAGGCGGCAGGTGGCCAGAGAACGACGGGGCCTGATGTTGAGCGGCGCGTTTTTCTTTCCTTGGAGAAAGAATTCGGCAAGACGGAATAAAGAAAAGTCCAGATACTTCTGAATTGTCGTCAATGCAGCTTGAAATGCCTTTAGCAGAAGGCGTTCGAGTAACTTTAAGCTTTATTTTTTCTATATTTATCAATAAATTATTACGGTATTACCTGTCAACGCCGTGTGCGTAAAGGGAGCTTTCTCTATGCCTGTCAAAAAAACAAAACGCGCTTCAGCAGATATCGATTATAAAAGTTATCTGTGTTTGCCTGATATCCTGAATGCCCAGCATCCTATCAGCGGGGACGGGAAAGTGCGTGCGGCGGCGCATGACGAGATGATGTTCATTGTTGTTCACCAGACCTATGAGATATGGTTCAAGCTGGTGCTGTTTGAAATGGACCGTATCCAGGCGATTTTTGCACAAAAAACCGTGGCGGATGCAAGCTTGCGGACAGTGGCGGCCAGTCTGGGGCGTATTGTTGAAATCATGAAATTATTGATCCATCAGCTGGATATTATCGAGACGATGACACCTCTTGATTTTCTTGATTTTCGTCATGTGTTCCGCACGGCTTCCGGTTTTCAGAGCATGCAGTTTCGGGAGCTGGAGGTAAGACTTGGCCTTCGTCAGGAAGACCGGATAGGCTATAACGGGCGGCCCTTTGAAAGCTACTTGGCAGAAGATGACCGCCGTGCCCTGCATAAAATCATGAAGAAGAAATCATTACTTGAACAGCTGGATGACTGGCTCTCCCGCACGCCATTCATACGCACAGGGCGCTTTGATTTTTGGTCCGTCTATCGTAAGGCCGTCATGGATATGATCGCTGACGATAGAAGACATGTCATGGCCAATAGAAAACTGGCCGGAAGTAGCAGAGAGGCCGAACTTGAAAAGTTAAAAAATATGGAAGCGCAGTTTGATTTCCTGTTCACAGGAAATGACAAGGGTTCCCCTTGGCGTTTTTCCATGAAGGCATTGCAGGCGGCACTGTTTATTAATCTGTATCGGGACCAGCCCGCCTTGCAGCAACCGTTCCGGATTTTGAATGACCTGATGGATCTTGATGAACTGATGTCTCTCTGGCGCTATCGTCACGCCCTGATGACGCAACGTATGCTGGGGGCAAAAATGGGAAGCGGGGGGTCGTCCGGTCATGACTATCTGGCGATGACGGCGCAAAAGCATCGTATTTTTCGCGATCTTTTCTCGATCTCGACTTTTCTAATCCCTCGCTCGCGTCTTCCGGAGTTGCCTGCGGCTGTGGTTGATAAAATGGGATTTAAATACTGGAATGGCGGAAAAGATGCTGCTTGAGCTGAAAGAGGGCTTCTCTCGGTTTCTTTCAGCGGCCTCTGGACAGCTGCACTTTGCCGCGCACAGCCATCATTATTGGCCAGATGTAACGCTCGCCGCACAGGAGCGGGCGTGGCTTGATGCGGCGCAACTGACTGACAGGAAATGGGCGCGGATTTATGGCGAGATATTGCCGGATGTGCGGGATCATATCCGCTGTCTTTTGGGGGGGGCGTCACCTGATAGTATTGCTTTTGCTCCGAACACGCATGAATTTATCGTCCGGCTGTTTTCCTGTTTTCCAGCGGGAAAAAAAATTCGTATTTTGACAACCGGTAGCGAATTTTACAGTTTCAGCCGACAGATCCGCCGTATGGAAGAAGATGGGCTCGTACAGGTCACACGGCTTGAGACGGAGCCTTTTGTTTCATTCAGCCAGCGGTTCTGCGATATGCTGGCACAGCATGATTATGATCTGGTGTTTGTCAGTCACGTTTTTTTTGATTCCGGATTCTTCTGGCCACATATTCACAATGCGGTGGATGCGGTTCGCAATAGCGAGACATTTTTTGTCGTGGACGGCTATCATGGATTTATGGCCGTGCCGACAGATCTTGCGCATGTGGAAAAGCGGATATTCTATATGGCCGGTGGCTATAAATATGCCATGGCGGGGGAGGGCGCTTGTTTTATGCATTGCCCGCCGCAATACGGTTTACGGCCTGTTAATACGGGCTGGTTTGCGGAGTTTTCCGCGCTCTCCGGCGTACAGGCGGACGCGCAGGTCAGCTATGGTCCGGGTGGAAACCGTTTTATGGGGGCGACTTTTGATCCTACGGGGCTTTACCGCCTGCAGGCCTCGTTGTCATGGCTCAGACAAAACAATGTGACGGTAGATAAAATCCGCAATCATGTGCATCATTTGCAGCGGTTGTTTATGGACCTTGCGGATGCGGAACTGGGGCAAACGGAAATTAATCATCGCAATCTTGTTGTGCCGATGACGATCAATGATCGTGGAAGTTTTCTGACGTTTCGCACGCCGCAAGCAAGCCGTTTGCAAGAGGTGCTGGAAACGCATGGTATTATCGTTGATCGCCGTGGTGACAGGCTGCGTTTTGGTTTCGGCATATATCATGATGAATCAGATGTGATGTTGCTGTTGGGTAAATTAAGGGAGATTCTTCTATGAGCAATATTCAGATCAAGTTTTGTGGAGCGGCGGGTGTCGTTACGGGTTCCAGCTATCTTGTCAGTGTTCCGCAAGGAAAGTTTCTTGTTGATTGCGGGCTTTTTCAGGGGACCAAAACAGTACGTGAGCTGAATTACGGCGATTTTGGGTTTAATGCGGAAGAAATTTCATTTGTCCTGTTAACGCATGCGCATATTGATCATAGCGGCCTGCTCCCCAAGCTGTATAGCCGCGGGTTTACCGGCGCCATTTACGCCACTGAAGCGACAAAAAACCTGCTGGAATACATGCTGCCGGATTCCGCGAATATTCAGGAAACGGAAGTCCGGCGCCTGAATGAGAAAAACCGGCAACGGGGTCTGGCCTCTGTTGAACCGATCTATACACAGGAAGACGTCAGTGTTTGTCTTGAAAATATGCGTCCTGTCCGGATAAACGGCTGGATTGATCTGCCACTTGGCGTGAGCGCACGGTATTGGAATGCCGGGCATATTTTGGGCTCGGCCTCTATTGAATTGAAATTGCCGGATGGACAGGGTGGCGTCACACATGTTCTTTTTTCAGGGGATCTTGGGCCCGATAATAAAACATTTCACGCTAATCCGGAATCCCCGAAAAATATCGATTATGTTGTCGTGGAGAGCACCTATGGCGACCGGGAGCGTATCGACTATAGCCTGAAAACGCGGCGTGAAACATTAAAGACAGAACTTTTAGCGGCGCTTGAAGCGCGTGGAAATATTTTGATTCCGTCTTTCGCCGTAGAAAGAACGCAGGAAATACTGCTGGATATCGATTGGCTGGTTGAGCATAGCGAGTTGCCGGAGATCCCCTTGTTTATTGATTCTCCTCTTGCAACAAAAGTGACCCGCGTATTTGACAAATACAGGCACGAACTGGAGGATATGTCCGGGTATCATGATGACACGCCTTTTAAGGGAAAAAATATCCGTTATGTGGAGGATGTGGAGGAAAGCAAGCGGCTGAACCGTATCAGATCCGGTGCTATTATTATGGCGGGTAGCGGGATGTGCGAAGCCGGACGCATTCGCCATCACCTTAAAAATAATCTCTGGAATTCCAAGTCAACGGTGTTGTTTGTCGGCTATCAGGCGGAAGGAACATTGGGTAAGATGATCCAGTCCGGTGCCAAGCGGGTGCGCATTCACGGGCGGGAGATTGACGTTAACGCAAGGATACGGACGATTGATACATATTCTGCACATGCCGACCAGAGCGAGCTGGTGCAATGGGTAACGGACAGGCTTCCTGTGCATAAGAATGTTTTCTTGACGCATGGCAGGGACGAAGCAAGGACTGCTTTTAAAGAGAAGCTGATGGAACGCGGATTGGCTCCGGATATGCTTTGTTTGCCTGTCATTGATGATGTTTTCAGTCTGGATTCAGTCAAGGCGGAAAAAATCGTTTCTGCAAAGCCGCGTGTCGCGCCGGAAGAACTTCAGGCTGCGGAAGACTGGCATAATTCCTATGCGCGCTTTGTGCTGGATTTGGCGCAGTTCCTGCGTGAAATGGACGATAGTGCGGCGCGGCGTACATTGCTGGATGACTTGATGAATCACATTTCAAACAAAAGACTGGCGCCGTTTTGTGCCGTAAAAAAGCATAATGGCAAAAAATAAGGACGTTGCGATTCACTGGTTTCGCACGGATTTACGCCTGACGGACAATCCGGCGTTGCATGCCGCGGTTAAAAGTGATCGTTGCATTATTCCGGTTTATATTTTTGATGACGTTTGTGCAGGGGGCTGGAAGGAAGGGGCAGCGTCTCGTTGGTGGTTACATCGCAGCCTCGAAGAGCTGGACGAGGCTTTGCAGAAAAGTGGATTTCAGCCACTCGTCTTGTTAAGGGGGGATGCCCGCCGTGAACTTCCCGCGCTGATCAGGAAGGCAGCTGCAAAGGAAGTATACTGGAACAAGGAATATGAGCCTTGGGCAAAAGAGCGTGACGCCGCTATTGAAAAACATCTGCGTGCGGAAGGTGTTACTATTGCCAGTTTTTCCTCATTCTTGCTTTTCGAGCCGTCTGAAATTAAAAATAAAGCAGGTGGGGCTTATAAAGTATTTACGCCTTTTGCCAGCGCTTGCCGTGAAAAAGATATACAACGGGTTCCTTTGCCTGCTGTATGCGCGGCAGGTCGGGCATTATCTGTTCCTGTTACGGGTTTAAATATTCAACAGCTCAATCTTCTTCCCCCCATTCAGTGGTATAAACAAATGGAACAGGAGTGGTCGCCAGGGGAACTTGGAGCGCAGGAGCGACTGCGCGGATTTTTGCGGCAGAGCATTATAGGCAGCTATAAATCGGCACGTGATTATCCTGCGGTTGAGGGAGTTTCCCGGCTCTCTCCACATCTGCATTTTGGTGAAATCAGCCCTTTACAAATCTGGCACAGTGTACGCACGCAGGCAGGATTAAATGGCGCCGGTTTCCTAAGGCAGCTTCTTTGGCGGGAGTTTTCTTATTATTTGCTTCACCATTGGCCGTCGTTTCCCGAGCAGGAATGGAATCCGAAATTTAGAAACTTTCCGTGGAGAAAAGATAAAAAACTATTGCGCGCCTGGCAGCAGGGGAAGACGGGGTATCCTATTGTCGATGCGGGCATGCGCCAACTCTGGCAAACGGGCTGGATGCATAATCGTGTGCGTATGATTGCCGGATCATTTCTCGTCAAAGATCTTTTGCTGGATTGGCGTCAAGGGCAGGAATGGTTCTGGGAGACCTTGGTTGATGCGGATCTGGGCAATAATGCCGCAGGCTGGCAGTGGATTGCCGGCTGCGGGGCCGATGCGGCGCCGTATTTTCGTGTATTTAATCCTGTGCTTCAAAGCAGGAAATTTGATGCGGAAGGGGAATATATAAGGAAGTATTTGCCGGAAATCGCTGCTTTGCCGGTAAAATATATTCATTCGCCATGGGAGGCGCCCGTTGGAATTTTGAAGGATGCTGGTATAGTTTTAGGAAAGACGTATCCGTATCCTGTCGTGGATCATAATTTGGCTCGCGTGCGGGCATTGGAGGCTTATGCGCAATCAAAGTAATATCATCCATCTTGATAATCGGGGCGTCCTGCGTGTTGCGGGGCCGGATGCCGAAAATTTCCTTCAGGGGCTGATAACGCAGGATGTAACGAAGCTGGGAAATAAGCTTTTGTACTCTGCATTATTGACGCCGCAGGGAAATATGCTCCACGATTTCTTTATCTACAGGCAGGGAGAAGGAATTTTTCTGGATTGCGAGCATGCCAGACGCAATGATTTGCTCCATCGTCTGGGGCTTTATCGTATGCGCGCCAAGGTCAGTATTGAAGATGTTTCTTCCCTGTGGCGAGTTTATGCCGCTGCAGGTTATGAAGCTGACGACAATGTGCTGGTCTTTGATGATCCACGGGGAGATATAGCGTATCAGCGTCTTTATACTTCTGCGCAGGAGGGGGTGGAAGCAGAGGAAACGTCCTCCTCTTATGAGGATGTTTGTATTGATGCGGGATTTCCACTTGGCGCGCGGACATTTATCCCTGAAAGGGATATTGTGGCGGACATGAACCTTGATTTGCTCCATACGGTTGCGTGGGATAAAGGGTGTTATGTCGGACAGGAAGTTACGGCGCGCGTTCGTTTTCGGGGGCTCGTCAAAAAAAGGCTTTTAATTGCACAGGGGGGCCCTTTTTCCTGTGGCGACAGGATATTAGAGGGGGGGCATGAAATAGGCGAAATCAGGACGGTTTCAACTGATGGAAGGAAGGCTCTGGCAATTGTCCGCCTGAACGCTCTGGAAAACAGAGGGGGGGAGGTCATGGACAGTCATGGCAGAAAAGTCGCCTTTGTTAAACCGCCTTATCTCCGGTAATCAAGCCACTGGAGATTGTCAGGAAATTTGCTTATATTATAGACGGTGGAATTCAGAATCGGGTCAGGGATGAGCGACATTTCGAAAGATAAAGCAGGTGAATCGGCCAGAGACGATATTGATGCTTTGTCTCTTGCCATTATTCCTCTTAGCAGCAACACGCTAAAAAATGCGAAACTTATCAAAAACTCCCGCTTGCAGACGGCGGTTGAGCTTCATAATGATCCCATTTCAGGCAGCCTTCAGATAAGGCCGGAGGACATTTCGGAGGCCTTATCGGCGTCTGAATCCGACTTCGAAATCATTCGCAAGTTATCATCGTTGCATAGCTATGATGTCTATTCTTTACGTTCAAGCCTGAAAAAGCTGGGGATAAATGCAGACCCGGGCGGGCTTGAGCTTTCCGGGGACATGAAACTGGCCTTAAAGGATTATGCGCGAGCTTTTACGCGGCCTCTTGTTGAGAGCATTTTTGGTTCAGGGCATGAAGCGGCGGTGAGTCAGGAAGATTTACAGGAAATTTTTCGCGATCCGGATATTAACCGTGTGCGGCAGAACTTGAAGACGATGACGGAGCGGACAGGAATTCCTATGGAAGCCCTGCCAAAGTTTATCGAGGAATATTGTGACGTCTACCTTTCCGTTTCGTATTACAGGTTTAGCATTGATAACGTTAGTGCGGATATCGACAGATTTTTAGTCTGGATAAAGGAACTGCGTAATCATAAGGAAGTCGCTTCGTCTCCGCAGACAAATCTGGCTTGCAAACGGTCAGAGGATATCCTGCGTTTCCTGTCATCCTCGATTCAGGAAAGGCTTGATAGATTCCAGAAAATTTTTGAAATGTTCTGGAGCGATGTTAACAAGGCTTCATTCGACCACCTCAGAAAACAGATTGAGGAGAGCCATTCAAGCATGGGATCCGTGCTTTGCGGATTAATGGTTAAGATGAGGGGCTGGACCAAGGAATTTCCTGATAACCAGGTTGGCGGGCCGTCCAAAAGGGCTAAATATGCTATGACCGAGCTTCTTCCCGGTCTGGAAAATCTGAAAGAGCTGGAGAACGAGGCGCGTCGCTCCATTGGGTTACCGGCCATTAAGCTTTAAACGTAATTTTCCCACATATTTTTCATATTTCTTGACATAATCTTGCAGCTGTAGTATGTTAAGTTATGCTAACAAATTTTCAGGTTTTGAATGATGCGACATAGGGCCGAGTATTCAGATGTAAAAAGCCTGAAAGAGGCCTCCGAAGCTGAATTCGCGGGGATCATTACCGGCGTTCTCAGCCAGTATGACATCAATACGCCTGGGTTTAATTTTTTGGCAAAAGCCAATATTGCAACGCCATTCAAGAACAGGTTTTATTTCTTTCCAGAGGAAACACAGTCTTTTATTGGCGTGAGCCTTAAAGCCCTCGAAGAATACGATGAAACAAAAATAATTAGCCCTGCGACACGGGAAAGATTCATCATCGAATACACAAAAGACATCCTGCGCAACATTCCCGAACCGCATGATGATAGGTATCGGGCTTTTTGTGAAAAGACGATGGAGCAGGTCATGCGCGAGTTGAAGGGGGTAGAAACCCTTGCAACGGTGACTTACACCTTCTCAAAAGGAAAAAACAGTATTTAGCCTGCTGAAAAGCTATTCTTCCTCCCCGCCCCCGTCACGAATGACAGCTGCAGAGACGACTTCTTCGCCATCTTCGATGCGGAAGAGGGTGACGCCTTGCGTCTGGCGGCCAACGAAGCGCACGTCATCTATCGGCATGCGGATAATCTGTCCGCCGTTGGTGACGAGCATGACTTCGTCGCCTTCCGTGACGGCACTGGAGCAAACGATTTCACCGTTCTTGGCCGAAAGTTTCATGTTCTTGATGCCCTGACCGCCGCGTCCAGCCGTGCGATATTCATAGGCGGAAGTACGCTTGCCGAAACCTTTTGTCGTGACGGCAAGAAGGAATTCCTCCTGCCTTGCGAGTTCGTCAAAACGCTCCTGCGTCAGGATGATGTTGGATGATGTGGATTCCTCCTCTTCATCCGTATCGGTCTCTACGTCTTCGACCTGATGGCGGAGCTTGGAGGCCATGCGCAGATAGGCGGCGCGTTCATCCGGCGTGGCTTCGACGTGATGGATAACGGAGATGGAAACGACTTCGTCACCTTTGGCCAGCTTGATGCCGCGGATACCTGTGGAGGCGCGTGATTTGAATACGCGCAGCTCGTCAACCGAGAAGCGGATCGCCTTGCCCTTCCGGGTCGAGATCAGGACATCGTCTTTATCCGTGCAGGTGCGTACGTCAATGAGTTTTTCGTCACCCTCCAGCTTCATGGCGATCAGGCCGTTGGCGCGGACGTTTTTGAAATCATCGAGACTGTTCCGGCGGACGGTGCCGTGGCTGGTGGCAAAAATGACGTCGAGTTTATCCCATGTCTCCTCATCCTCTGGCAAAGGCATAACGACGGAAATCGTTTCGCCCTGTTCCAGCGGCAGCATATTGATGAAGGCCTTGCCCTTGGATGTCGGCGTACCGACAGGCAGTCGATAGACTTTCATCTTGTGTACAATGCCTTTGCTGGTGAAGAAGAGCACGGGCGTATGGGTATTGGCGACAAAAAGGTCGGCGACGAAGTCTTCATCCTTGGTCTGCATGCCGGTGCGGCCTTTGCCGCCGCGTTTCTGGGCGCGGTAAGTCGAGAGCGGGACGCGTTTGACGTATCCCGCGTTGCTGACGGTCACGACCATGTCTTCTTTCTGGATCAGGTCCTCGATATCCGTTTCAAGCTCATTGGCGACCAGCTCTGTTTTGCGCGGGGTGGCGTATTTCTCGCGGATTTCAACCAGCTCGGTGCGGAGAAGTTTCATCAGCTCTTCGCGGGAGCTCAGGATTTTCAGGCATTCGGCGATATAGGCGCAAACTTCCCTTAGTTCGTCGCCGATCTTGTCACGTTCCAGAGCGGTCAGGCGGTGCAGGCGCAGGTCGAGAATGGCGCGGGCCTGAATCTCCGACAGGCGGTAGGTTCCGGCAGCGGTGACAAGGTGTTGCGGATCGGCAATAAGCTGGATCAGCGCGGCGACATCGGCGGCGGGCCAGTCGCGGTTTGTCAGCTGTTCGCGGGCATCGTTCGGGTCTTTCGCCTTGCGGATAATGGCAATCATCTCGTCAATATTGGCGACGGCTACGGCAAGGCCAGCCAAGATGTGAGCACGGTCACGGGCTTTCGCAAGTTCAAAAATCGTGCGTTTGGTGATGACGTCTTCACGGAAGGCGATAAAGGCGGCGATAAATTCCTTCAGGTTCAGCAATTGCGGGCGGCCATAGTTCAGCGCCAGCATGTTCGCTCCGAAGGATGTTTGCAGCGGCGTGAATTTGTAAAGCTGGTTAAGGACAACATCAGGAATAGCGTCCCTTTTCAGCTCGATCACCACGCGCACGCCGTCACGGTCGGATTCATCGCGGAGATCGGAAATGCCTTCGATCGTTTTTTCACGAACCAGTTCGGCAATACGCTCCAGCAGGCGTGATTTGTTGACCTGATAGGGGACTTCATGAACGATAATGGCGTTTTTGTCCTTGCGCAGCTCTTCAATGGAGGTTTTGGCCCGCATCATGATGGAACCACGGCCTGTATGCGCCATGCCAAGACAGCCGTTCCGGCCAAGGATATGCCCGCCGGTCGGGAAATCCGGACCGGGAATGATTTCAACCAGTTCATCCAGCGTTATATCCGGATTGTCAACATAGGCGCAGCAACCATCGATGACTTCACCAAGATTATGCGGTGGAATATTGGTGGCCATGCCGACGGCAATGCCGCTTGCCCCGTTGACCAGAAGGTTGGGAAAGCGGGCAGGGAGCACGCAGGGTTCAAGCGTAGATTCATCATAGTTGGGCTGGAAATCGACTGTTTCCTTGTCGATGTCCTCCAGCATGGTTTCGGCAGCCTTATTCAGGCGCGCTTCGGTGTAACGCATGGCGGCGGGCGGATCTCCGTCCATCGAACCAAAGTTACCCTGTCCATCCACCAGCGGCAGGCGCATGGAAAAATCCTGCACCATGCGAACCATCGCATCATAAATCGCGCTGTCACCGTGGGGGTGATATTTACCCATGACGTCACCGACGATACGGGCAGATTTTTTATAGGGCTTGCTGCTGTCGTAACCGCCTTCACGCATGGCGTAGAGTATGCGGCGATGCACCGGCTTGAGACCATCGCGCACATCGGGAAGGGCGCGGCTGACAATGACGCTCATCGCATAGGCGAGGTAGGATGTTTGCATTTCCTCTTCGATGGTGATCGGGGAAATGTCAGATTTTGCGACAGTATTGCTGGTTGTCACCGGTTAACCTCTTTGATCTATTGAAAAGCTTCATTTTTTTACCATTTTTTGAAGGATTTTACAGCTGTTAATTTAAAAAATATTGACATTATGTTAATTTAACGTTAACATAATCAAAAATTTAGCCGTAAATACAGGAAAGTCAAATAAATGCTCAAAAATGTAAAAAAATTGCTCAGATCCGTGGCGCGAGCCAGCAAAGGGAGCGAAGTGGAGCCAGGGGGTATTTTTGGAGAAGTTTACATTGCCACTATAAGCGGCACGTTTGGCGCTTTTGCGGTGGGGTTGGCTGTGGGGCCTGTCGGTGCTGTTGCAGGGGCGGTTGCCGCAGGTGCGGCGGCGTTTTTTGGAACGCATATGGCCAAGCTTGATACTGCAAGCATGCGTGAAGTAACCAAGGGCAAGATTAACGATGATATCGTAGGGGTTGGGATAAGGCGGCGTATCAGCCATCTCAAGTGGGGGCAGGAGAAAATTATCAGCCTGACAAGTGAATTTAAGACTGCTGCGCAAATGCCTCCAAAGGTCGAAGCTAAAGTGCAAGCCTATCTTCAGGATGCAGCAGAATTCGCCGTAAATGTTCGCGTATACGATCTATCAGGGGTGGAACAAGACAAAATTATCTTCACCCGTGAAGTTTTTAATGCGCAGGGGCAGGTAATAAAAGTGCCTGTCGGTGCGGTTAAAACAGAAACGGGATTGAGGGCACAACAACAACCAGCTTCGGTTGCCCCTGTTCTTCCTGTTCCGGCACAGCAAAAAGTTAAGGCTTTGAAACCGCTGCAGTATACAAACAAACCGTAGAGGGTAGTAGAACTGTCATAATCTATTTTTGTTATAAGGTGGATATTATGCTTGAAAAATTGAAAAAAATTGGTCGTTCATTCATGCGTGCATATGAAGATCAAGACGGTACGGGCGTGTTATTATTTCCAATCCGGTCTCTTATAGTAGCAGGCATGGCGGCAAGCGGCGCGGGGGGCATTTTGTTTGGGGGAGTCGGCTTGTTTACGGGGCTGGCTTGCTCTGCCCTTTGGGTGGGCGGGTGTGCTGTTGGTGGTTATATGGCAGGAAATACAAGAAGTAGGGAAATTGTAGAAGAAGATTGTTGGGGAGGGACGTTCTTTGCAAAAAAGAAAATGGTTGGTCCAGCCAAAAATGTAATGCTCTTGAAAAAGACTCAGGAGCGAATTTTATCTCTAACAAAATTTTTTAAAGATGCACCACAATTACCACCGAAGGTTGAGGCCAAGGTGCAGGCTTATCTGCAGGATGCGGCTGAGGCTGCTGGCGCTGTGTGTATCTTGGATCTTAAGGGGTGGCCGTTGGATGAAATCTCTTTTACGCGTATAAGCTTTAATACGCACGGTTGCAAAAGTGACATGGTTGTGGGGACTGTTAAAACAGCAAAACCTCTGTTGTCAGAAAAAACAGCGCCTGTTCTTGCATCTGCGTCGCTTGTTCCTGTCTCGACAACTAAGAAAATAAAAATTGTAATAGTAAGAAAATAAAAATTCGGCTCAAACTATAAAGGCGCTCAAGCCGATAGAATATACAAAGGGATCGCAAAAGCAGGCGACCCCATAAAAAGCGGAGGCAAGAATTGATGACGGCAGAATATCCATTCGGGGTAAAGCTCGGGAGTGTTGTTATTGACGGTACGGAGATCGACGTTTTTTCCAATGGCGCATGTACATATGTAAGCGAGTCGCGTGGCTTTGACCGCGCAGGCAACTACATGGGGATTCAATACCAGTGTGTCGAATTTGTGCGTCGATATATCTACCTCCGGCATGGAAAGAATCTGGCAATGCTTTGGCAGGACGGGAATGCCTGTGACTGGTATGATAATCGTGCGGCGATGGGGCTGGTGTCTGTCCCGTCGTCAGAGGCGCACGCTGGGGACATTGCGACTTTTACGGGCGGGAAGTGGGGGCACGTCGCCATTGTCTCCGAGGTTTCCCAAGGCATTATATATATTGCCCAGCAAAACTTTATGAATGGGCCAGCGGATATAAAATTTGCTCTGGATCAGGATGTGTTGGCAGGTAAGAAGGCCATACAGGACCCCTCTGGAAATGACATATATTTTCAATCGTTCCTGCGCTTCGGGTAATTAACTTCCCATATACGCAATACGTAAAATAATAAACATATTTATGCTTGCTATCCATCTGGAATTTAGGCATGTTCTTCCGGCTTAATAGCTATAACTATCCACAACAGAAACAAAGACAAAAAAGAGGAAGTAACGCAAATGGATATCCAGTTGATTATCATCGGTGCGGGCGTACTTGCCCTGCTTTACGGTGTTCTGACCAGTATTCAGGTCATGGCCGCCAGCGCAGGTAATGCGCGTATGCAAGAAATCGCCGCTGCAATACAAGAGGGTGCAAAGGCCTATCT
The DNA here is from genome assembly GCA_964458415.1 of uncultured Rhodospirillaceae bacterium. Taxonomy (GTDB): domain Bacteria; phylum Pseudomonadota; class Alphaproteobacteria; order Micavibrionales; family UBA2020; genus CAYWIT01. The sequence continues at coordinate 23,449 of CAYWIT010000010.1, read as the reverse complement.
GAATCGTCAGTATACGACGATTGCCGCTGTTGGCGTTGTTGTGGCTATTGTTCTGGGATTATTCCTGGGCGTCCAGGCCGGTGTCGGCTTTGCCATCGGCGCCGTTCTTTCCGGAGTGGCCGGATATCTGGGGATGCATGTTTCTGTACGTGCCAACGTCCGGACGGCGGATGCAGCGCAAAAGGGCCTGAGCGCCGCGCTGAGCATCGCGTTCAAATCAGGCGCGATTACAGGGATGCTGGTCGTCGGTCTGGGCCTGCTGGGTGTCGCGGCATACTATTATTTCCTGATGATGAAAGGGGTTGATAACCGCGCCATTCTTGAAGCGCTTGTCGCGCTCAGCTTCGGTGCATCGCTCATTTCTATTTTTGCCCGTCTTGGCGGCGGAATCTTCACCAAAGGAGCGGACGTGGGTGCCGATCTCTGCGGTAAAGTCGAAGCCAATCTGCCGGAAGATGATCCGCGTAATCCCGCTGTCATTGCCGATAACGTCGGTGACAACGTGGGTGACTGCGCAGGTATGGCTGCTGACTTGTTCGAGACTTTTGTTGTAACGGTTGTAGCGACCATGCTGATCACTTCCAGTGTGTTTGCTCTGGATGCCGTTGGCAAAATGATGGAGCTTCCGCTTCTGATTGGCGCCGTCGGTATCGTCGGTTCGATTATCGGAACCTACTTTGTTCGTCTGGGGTCATCCGAAAGCATCATGGGCGCGCTTTATAAGGGCTTTATCGTCAGTGCCGTCGTTTCTGCCGGTCTGATGTACTGGGCTGTCAACAAAGTCGTGGGTATGAAAGAAACCATGGAGATGGTTGGTGGAGAATCCGTTTCCGGCATGAACCTGTTCTTTTGCGTGATTACAGGGTTGCTTGTTACCGGTGCGATGATCTGGATTACCGAATACTACACCTCGACGGCTTTCCGCCCGGTACGGACGATTGCCAAGGCTTCCGAAACGGGTCATGGCACGAACGTCATCCAAGGTCTGGCCGTTTCTCTGGAAGCAACGGCGTTGCCGGTTCTGGTGATCTGCGTCGGTATCTTCTTTGCCTATGCGAATGCGGGTCTTTACGGGATCGCGTTGGCGGCAACGACAATGCTGGCCCTGGCCGGGATGGTTGTTGCTCTCGATGCTTATGGCCCTGTAACGGATAACGCAGGCGGTATCGCGGAGATGTCGGAACTGCCGAAGGAAGTCCGTGTCGTTACGGATGCTCTTGATGCTGTCGGCAATACGACCAAAGCCGTGACCAAGGGCTATGCCATCGGTTCTGCAGGTCTGGCGGCTCTGGTTCTTTTCGCCGCTTATACCGAAGAGCTGAAGCATTACTTCCCGGATATGACGGTGCTGTTCCCGTTGAATGAGCCTTTTGTTATTATTGGCCTGTTCATCGGTGGTCTGTTGCCGTACCTCTTCGGCGCGATGAGCATGACGGCTGTTGGCCGTGCTGCCGGCGCGATCGTGGTAGAGGTTCGTCGTCAGTTCCGTGAAATTAAGGGCATCATGGAAGGCACAACCAAGCCGGAATATGGCCGTGCTGTGGATATGCTGACCAAAGCCGCGATCAAGGAAATGGTTGTTCCTTCGCTGTTGCCGGTACTTTCTCCAGCGGTTTTGTTCTTTATCGTGTGGGGCGTGACAGGAAGCCTTGAGTCCGGTTTCCAGACGCTGGGCGCCATGCTGGTGGGAACGATCGTAACCGGTCTTTTTGTTGCAATCTCCATGACCTCCGGCGGGGGCGCATGGGATAACGCGAAGAAATATATCGAGGAAGGCAATTATGGCGGCAAGGGCTCTGAAGCTCACAAAGCTGCTGTGACGGGCGACACCGTCGGCGATCCCTACAAGGATACTGCCGGTCCTGCCGTCAATCCGCTCATCAAGATCACGAACATTGTCGCGATCCTGTTGGTGGCGATTGCCGCGAAAGTTCTGGTCTGATCCTAGACTCAGATCGAATAAACAAAAAACCCCCTGAGAAATCAGGGGGTTTTTTGTTATTCTGATGGCGATGATTTACTTGTTGTTCGCGGACGTTTTTACTTCCGCCATGGCTTTGGCCATTTCAATCAGTTGTCTTTTAAGTTGGGGAGTCTGTATCTGCTGGTAGGCGCGTACCAGTTCCAGAACGTCCTTACGGCTGAAAGCCTCCGTTTCCAGCAGGGGGGCCTGTTTAACATCAGAAAAACCTTTGGCCATTTTTTTACTATGTCCAGAGGCAAGCGCGAGACAGCCTTCAATAAAATAGTCAACCGGAGTTTTGAGCGCGCGGCTGATATCCATCAGGCGACTGACGCTGATACGATTGGTGCCGCGTTCATATTTCTGGACTTGTTGAAAGGTCAGGCCGATAGCTTTGGCAAGATCATCCTGACTAAGCCCGAGCATCAGGCGGCGGGTTTTGACTTTGGCACCAACATGCGTATCAACCGGATTTGGGCCTTCTTCACCGGAGCTTCTACGGGGCATTCTAACTCTCCTGATCGTACCTATTAAAATCTTATGCAATTGACTATATAGTAAAGCAACTGCTCATTGTCAACATACAGTCGTATTCAATCATGTGTTGTAACATGAAAAACAATATATATACCCTTGAAACAAAGGTTAAAAAAAGAAGTTTAGGTTCTGCGCTTTTTTTCGCTCGCCATAAAGAGCAACAGAAGCATAAAGAAAAAGGCGATGTTGCCATATCGCGAATAAGGTGTAGGGGGAAGCGGCTGCGGCAGTATGGTCTCTACGGTTCCGGTCTTTTCCAAAGACATTTTTCCGATAATGCGGCCCAAGGGATCAATCATGCCGGAAATGCCGGTATTGGCGGCGCGGGCCAGAGGCAGCCCTTCTTCGATAGCGCGGATCCGGGCGGTTTCAAAATGCTGATGGGGGCCAGAGGTGCGCCCATACCAGCCATCATTGGTCACATTAACAAGCCATTCTGGCCGTGGATTGTCGAGGGCTACGGCTCCCGGAAAAATAACTTCGTAGCAAATAAGTGGGCTGAAAGAGGGCAGGCCCGATACAGCCAGCGTTTGCACGCCAGGTCCGGGAGTAAAATCACCGATATTTGCAACGGCCAGCCCAAGGGGTGTAACGTTCAGTTTGTCACGAAAGGGGATGTATTCGCCAAAGGGGACAAGGTGATGCTTGTCATAGACATCTAATACCTTTGCTTTGCTGTCCAGAACACTTACGCTGTTAAAAAACTGAGGCTGGCCATTTTCATCGTAGGTGATGCGGAGGGTGCCGAAAATTCCCGTACTGTCTTTAGGCATATTTAGTGAAATGTAATGCCCCATCTCCGGAAAAAGCTTTAGATCCATAGTTACAGATGTTTCCGGCCAGATGATAAAGCTTGGCGCTGCTTTTGAATCAACCGGAGATTTTGTCAGGTTGATGTGTTTTTCAAAATTGCGCCATTCTTCATCGCTGTTCCATTTCATTGTCTGCGGGATGTTGGCCTGTACAATGCGGACGGTATGATGGCCATTCTGGAGGGGGGGATATTGGTACAATCGTACAGCACCCCAAGTGGATAACAGAATGAAAGAAATCAACACGGCATTAAAAACTTTTTTTGAAAAGCTGTAGAAGAGCGGCAAGGCGGCCCAAAGCAGGGTGAGCAATGTCAGGCCGTAAATTCCTGCCCAAGAGGCCGTTTGTAGAACAGGCAGGTTGTGAGTCCAGCTGTATCCGGGCAGGTTCCATGGAAATCCGGTAAAAAGATGGCCACGCAGGTATTCAAGGGCAGACCATGCGGCGACAAATGCACAAGTGTAAGCCGTCAGGTTGTTACGCCAGAACCGGGCGAGTAGAGGGATCAGGCCGTAATAGAGGGCAACGATCATGGGGCCAGCGATAGCGGAGAGCGGGAGCACCCAGCCCCATTGCTTGATATCGACGAACAAAGCGGCGCTGACCCAATAAAGGCCAAAAATAAAATAGCCGCTACCAAAAGCCCAGCCGGTCAGAAAGGACTGCCCGCGCGTCTTGCTGCTGTGCGACAAAGCAATAAAGCCGGGCACACAGAGCAGCAATACCGGAAAGAGCCCGATCGGTGAAAGGGACAGGGTCATCACTGCGCCAAGCAGGAATCCGGTCACGTATTTTTTAAAGCCGGTCAAGGATTCCAGGCAGGTTTGCAGGGTAAAAAGGGTCATGGAGGATACACCGGCCTTATTCTTCAGCCGCAGGGGTGTCTCTTTTCGGCAGATTGCGTAGCCTCAGCCGCATGATGCGGCGCGGGTCAGCGTCAATAACCTCGAACTCTATGCCGCTGCTGTGATGGATAATTTCCCCACGGGCAGGGACGTGGCCGGCAATGTAGGTGACAAGGCCGCCGAGGGTGTCTACTTCCTCGTGTTCGTCATCCTCGGAGAACGTGTCCCCATAGAGCGTTTCAAAGTCACGGATGGAGAAACGGGCATCGGCAATGGCAGAGCCGTCTGTGCGTTCGATTAATTGCGGCGTGATCTCGAAGCTGTATTCATCATCAATCTCTCCGACGATGGCCTCAATCAGGTCGTTAATCGTGATAAGGCCGTCAATCCCGCCATATTCATCAATAACAAAGGCGATATGTACTTTTGACTGGCGCATCTGCAAGAGAAGGTCCATGACGCGCATCGCGGGGGATACGACCAGAGGCTCCCTCATAATATCCTTGATTTCAAATTGCCCCTTGTTGGCGATATTGGCGACCAGATCCTTCATGTGGATCACGCCGACGATATTGTCGAGATCGTTTTTATATACTGGGATGCGGCTGTGGGGCTTTTCTGCTAGAAGCTGGTAGAGTTCATCCTTGCTGACGCTTGTATCTACTGCAACGATATCGGCACGCGGCACCATGACGTCCTGAACGGGCATGTCGCGCAATTCAAGGATATTCGAAATGAGTCGCCGTTCGTGAACGGCGACCGCAGATTGGGGAGTTTCTTCTTCCTCGATCAGTTCTTCAATGGCTTCACGGAGGCTATCTTCATGATTGCGGACAGGCTTTTCCGGCAGAAGTGTTTTGAACCAGTTGAGCAGCTTTCCTTTGGATTCAGGTTCTTTTTCCGGGCGCGACAAGGCTTGTAGTTGCGGAGGTTTGTCGTCGGCGCTGCCTGTGTCCAATGCGGGGTCTTCCATCGCTTTAGCGCCCCCTATGTCTAGCGTCATATTCATGATAGGGATCAGGATAACCCAAAACGGCGAGAATGTCACACTCGAGTTTTTCCATGATTTTAGCTTCTTTTTCTATCATATGGTCATAGCCCAGCAGGTGAAGAGTGCCGTGGACGATCAGGTGAACTACATGATTTTCAATGGTTTTTTTCTGATCCTTCGATTCTTGAACGATCGTTTTGTACGCCAGAACAATATCTCCCAGCGGAATGGCCGTTTTAGCCGGAAAAATCTTGAGATCGACAGGGCGGCGCTTGTTGGTGATCTCGAATTGTGGAAAGGAGAGAACGTTTGTGGGGGTATCCTTTCCGCGATAAATTTTGTTTAGCTTGCGGATTGTGGCATCTGTTGTCAGTAAAATATTTATTTCAAATGTACGGCCTTTAAAGGAGGCCGGCTTTTTAGCATCTAAGAAGGCGCGGGTTGCCGCCTGTTTGATCTTAACCCGCATTTTCGGGAAGGCGTTTTTCCACGCAACGGATGCGACATCAAGATGAATATCAAGATTAAGGTCGGACATGTTCAATCATCGTCATGGGAATGTCTTTTGTCCCGTTTGTCGTATGCAGTAACGATTTGTTTGACAAGGCGGCTGCGTACAACCTCGGCATCGCTAAACTCGACAAAGGCTACATCCTTGACGCCTTTCAGCACTTCAATGGCATCGCGCAGGCCTGACTTTGTTCCGGGAGGCAAGTCTGTCTGCGTTATATCGCCTGTCACGACCATGCGGCTGCCTTCGCCAATACGGGTGAGTGCCATTTTCATCTGGGTCGCCGTGGTATTCTGCGCTTCATCAAGAATAACCATGGCACTGGACAGGGTCCGTCCGCGCATGAAGGCCAGAGGCGCAACTTCAATGGTGCCGTCTGCAAGTCTGCGGGCCAGTTGCTCTGGGGGCAGCATGTCATGCAGGGCGTCATAAATGGGGCGCAGATAGGGGTCTATTTTTTCCTGCATGGTACCGGGCAGAAAGCCAAGGCGTTCTCCGGCTTCCACGGCAGGACGGCAAAGAATAAGGCGGTCGATTTCGCCCTTTAGCATCATGTCAACAGCCTGCGCGACAGCAAGAAAGGTTTTTCCTGTCCCGGCGGGGCCAAGTCCGAAAACCAGATGATGCTTGCGGATAGCGTCCAGATATTCGGCCTGCTTCGGGTTGCGGGCGGTAATGGGTTTATGATTTTTTGCGCGCACGTCAATGTGTGTTTCCTTCAACGCGGCCATGGCCATTTCCCGTGCGCCGTGGTCCATCGGGCTTGTCGCGACCTGCAGGGCGGAATGAACCTCTTCCGTGCCAACTGGCATTTTTCTCTGCAATCGATCCCAGAGGACATCGAAGACGGATTGCGCGGCGCGTAAATTCGGCTTGGCCCCTGTGATGACAAGCTCGTTGCCGCGAGAGGATATCTCTACGTCAAGTTCGTCTTCAATCTGGGCAAGGTGGCTATCATGCTCGCCAAAGAGGAGGGGGACGAGATTATTATCATCAAACTTCAGCCCGATACGACGGACAGCCTGTTTTGTCGTCAAATGTTTCTCCGTTCTGGCACGTTCCACAAAAAAAAGTTGGGGCAGGAACATCCTACCCCAACTTTAGCATAAAAAGTTTAATATTGGTTAACGCTTAATTTGTCCCCTAGTTATTCCGGAATCTGGGGCCGTGGGCGCCGCCGTGTCGGATGAGGCTTGGGCAGCGCTGCCTGGGTTGCCGGAGGTGGTGCATCTGCCGTCGGAGCCGCCGGCGTAACAGGAGATTCTGTCGGAGCGGCTTTCGGGGCGTGGTGTGCCGTCTTATCATCCAGATGATCGACAATGCGCTGCACAACGCGATGGCGGACAACTTCCTGTGAACTAAAACGCTGGATACCGATTCCTTCGACCCCCTCGAGTTTCTCCAGTGCCCAAGGCAGTCCGGATTCCGATTTGGGCTTCAAGTCGATCTGGGAAATGTCACCGGTGACAACCATTTTTGAACCTTCGCCAATACGGGTGAGGGCCATGCGCATTTGTTCCTGCGTGCAGTTTTGCGCTTCATCGACGATCACGTAGGCGTCAGTAAAGGTTCTCCCGCGCATCATTTCGACCGGAACAATTTCAATGACATCCATTTCCATGAGTTTTTTTAGCTGTTCGTTGCCAAGCACTTTATTAAGTTCGTCGTAAAGGGGGCGCATGTACGGAGCAAGTTTGTCTTCAATACCACCAGGCAGTGCGCCCAGATCCTTGCCAGTGCCAATGGCGGGGCGCGCCAGCAGAATTTTCTTGATTTCATCGTTATTCAGGGCTTCAACCGCGCGGGCAACGGCCACGTGCGTTTTCCCTGTCCCCGCAGGACCAATGCCAAACGTAACATCGTTGTTGTTGATCTTGTCCATCAAGTCTTTTTGACCGTCGTTTTTGGCGACAAATTTGTATGGGGGCGTATATTCCTGCGGCTGCTGCGGTTGATAAGGCTGTTTTTGATCCCGTCCGCTGCCTCTGCGGGGTTTGCTATTGCTGGCGGCGCCGAAGGCGGCGCGGGGCGTTGCGATGTTGTCGTTAATAACAGCGGCGCCGTTTCTCATATAGACTTTGGCGGCGATGTCGCCGATTGTCTCGGGGGTAATATGCCGTTTGTCTGCAAATTCCTTTGCCAGCAGATTAAAGCCGTTACGGACATGTCTTTCGTCATCGTTATGGCAGGTAAAAAATATGGTGGCATCCTTGTGTTCAAGCTGCGTATGAAAGGCGGCTTCAAAAGCGGCACGCCATGCGTGTTTTTGAAACATCAGCACGTAGGCAAAACGGGTCTGGGAATCGTCATTTTCAGGGATGGCAATTTCGAACGTACGGATAGAGGGCTTTGCGTTTCTTGTGCTCATGCTGCTGCTCGCTTTTCATTGGAGGTTGGGGAGGAGAGGGGTGTCGTAGTGGTTTCGGTTAAAACGGCATTGCCGGACATGCCGTTCTGGAAGGCTTTTTCAATGCGGACATCGACAGTGTGTCCAAAAAGACGCGCGGGGGCATCCACATAAATGGATTGCAGCCAAGGCGATTTGCCAAGGAGCTGGCCATCTTTTTGTCCTATGCGGTCAAAGAGGACGGGAACGGTCTTCCCGACAAAGGATTCATTATAGGCGCGCTGTTGTTCAAACAATACAGCCTGCAATGCCTGCAGACGTTTGTCCTTGATCGCTTCTGGGACAATCCCGCTCATGACTGCGCCGGGCGTACCGGGGCGCGGCGAGTATTTGAAGGAATAACAGGCAGCATAGCCGACAGTGCGGACAAGTTCTATCGTCTGCAGGTGGTCCTCTTCCGTTTCTCCCGGAAACCCGACGATAAAATCCGAGCTGAGGGCGATATCGGGACGGGCTTTTTTCAGGCGGTTGATGATATCAAGGTAATATTCCGCCGTATGTTTGCGATTCATCAGTTCCAGCACGCGATCAGAGCCGCTTTGTACAGGCAAGTGCACAAAGGGCATCAGCGCAGGGATCGCCCCATGCGCACCGATAAGATCATCATTCATGTCTTTGGGATGCGAGGTCATGTAACGGATACGCTCAATACCGGCAACATCTGCGATGGCTGCGATAAGGCGCGCCAGATCCCATGTCGTGCCGTTATACGCGCCGTGATAGGCATTGACGTTTTGGCCCAGCAGGGTAATTTCCTTTGCGCCGCCATCGGCCAGACGTTTTGCCTCGTCAAGAATTTGTTGCACGGGGCGGGAGTATTCAGCGCCCCGGGTGTAGGGCACTACGCAAAAGGTGCAGAATTTATCGCAGCCTTCCTGTACGGAAAGAAAGGCAGAGGGGCCTGTTGCCGCAATATCTTCAACGGGGAGATGATCGAATTTTGATTCAATCGGGAAATCTGTATTGATGACACGTTCAGTGCCGGAGGCCTTGAGGATCATTTCCGGTAGTTGGTGATATGTCTGTGGACCGAACACCATGTCCACATATTTTGCACGATCCAGAATAACATCGCCTTCGGCTTGTGCAACGCAGCCCGCAACGGCGATCAGGGCCTTTTCGCCTTTTGCTTCTTTTTCTTCTTTATGGCTGCGCAGGCGGCCCAGATCAGAGAATACTTTTTCCGTCGCCTTTTCACGGATATGGCAGGTATTCAGGATCATCAGATCGGCATTATCTGGCGTGTCTATCTCTTCATAGCCAAGGGTGGCCAGAATTTCGGCCATTTTCTGGCTGTCATAGACGTTCATCTGACAGCCCCAGGTTTTGATGAAAAGCTTCTTGCTCATGGCCTTCCTGCTTTGTTTTTCAATGGAGTAGTCTTTTTTAACCATATTTTCTGTCGATGTCTATATTTTTTTATGAATAATGTATTATATTTTCATAACTTTCAAAATATGCTAATTAAGTTGCCTTAAAAGCTGTGATATCATAAAAGGGTAGCTTATTTAGGATACACGGGGAATCATCATGAAAAAACTGGCAGGTCTGCTGGGCTTTGTTTTGTGCTTGTCGATACCGGTTAACGGGGTTTTGGCCAGCGGTTGCTATTCCGCCTCTGAATTCGAGGCGGAGCAGGGGTTGCGTATCCATAGCGAGCTTATGGTGATCGGGCTGACCTGCATGAAAATGCCGCAGGGCGAGGCGATGTATAAAAAGTACCAGAGCTTTACTCTCAAGCACCAGAGCCTGATTGCAGAATACGAATCCGATATTATCGGCTACTATGCGCGTCAGGGAGTAAAAAACCCGGAACGTCAGCTTCATACTTTCCGCACCAATCTGGCGAATGAAATCTCGCAACATGCCATTACAATGAGCACGTCTAGCTTCTGCCAGCATTTTGGCCCGCGGATTGATCAGGCTTTGCAAATGGACAATCAGAAATTACGCCGCTGGGCACAGCATGTCTGGCCAAAATCCTCGACGACAGCCCCTGTGTGCAAGAAGAAAGCCTGATTTCAGGGAAGCCCGGGGCCATCGGGCAGCTTCTTTTTCCGTGGCAGTCCAATTTTGTTTTTTAGTCCCAAAAACGGTTTTTCTATCAGGTGCCATGACATCATTGCGAAAAGCAATGTTGTGGGCAGGGCTACCGCAAAAAGAAGCTCCCATTGACGCAGGGCAGGTACGAAAAGCCATAGCGCCTGTTCAATCGGGCAGCCGTAAAGATAAACGCCATAGGAATAATCCCCCCGTTTGATCAGAGGCATGCGGCGCATATCGACAAAGCCAAGACACAGAGTTAGATAACTGACGCATAGAATGCCGATAAATGTCGTATAGGGCAGAACCAGAAAAATAAGACCGGCTATGCTTAACAGGCCCCATGGCAGGCTTATTTTGATTTTGTCCGCATAAAGATACGCTAACACACCCAGAAAAAATGCATAAACAAACATCCATGGATGAACAAAAAGCACACTGCCCTTGCCAAAATCCCATTTGAGGGCCATCAGTACAAGCAAAAAAATGGTCGCGATAGAAAACACACCCAGAAACACTTTTTTGTTAAAGATAATTCCAGTCATGATCAGAATGCTCATAATCATGTAGGTGTAGAGCTCATACGGCAACATCCATAAATTAATGTTCACGTATTCGCGTGGATTGTTCTCGAAAACGCCTGGCAGATAAAAATGCACAAAGCCAAGTATATTGAGAAAGTAAGTGTAAAATCCTGAGTGGGTAAAATATTCAGAAAGGGGCAGTGTGGTGGCGAAGGCGCCAAGAATAATAGCTGACAGGGTTACTTCGACCATAAGCGCGGGCACGATACGCAGAACACGAAAGGTTAGAAACTTTGTTACGTTTTTCAGACGCTCTGCGCTGCCTGTTACCAGAAAACCGCCCAAAAAGAAAAACATAGGCAGAATGGCGCGCAATAGCATCTGTCCTTCCACAGGAACATCTACATTATCAATGCCGCAAATAAGGGCGGCGTGCCAGAAAACAACAATGAATGAAAGGATTAGGCGCAGGCCGTCAAAGCCAGGGGCGAATCCGCCGTAATGATCCAGCGATTGCCTGACGGTTTTTCCCTTTATGGCGGCATGGAGGCGGCTTTTTTTCATTTATAACAACTAACCTTTCAGTCCTGAGACGCCGTGCTGCGGACGGCGCTCCATTCACTGACAAGGCTATAGGTCAACGCCAGTATGGTAGGTCCGATAAAAATGCCGATAAAGCCAAAGGCGATGACGCCGCCGGCGATACCGAGCAGTACAAGCATGAAGGGCAGATTGCTGCCGAGGCTGATAAAATAGGGCTTCAGAAAATTGTCGATTGAACTGATGACAAGCAATCCCCAAAGCAGAAGAAAAATACCCCAGCCGGTCAGTCCCTCTGAAAATAGCCAGATCACTGCCGGTATCCAGATCAACGGTGGTCCCATCGGCAGCAGGGAGACAAAGAAGGTCATCAGCCCCAGAAATGTGGCGCCGGGGATGCCTGAAATCCAGAAACCGAAAGTGGCGAGCACGCCCTGTGCCAGCGCGGTCCCAAGGATACCGTAAACAACCCCGACCAAAGTGTTTTTAGAAACGGTCAGTAGTCGTTCCCCGCGCTCTCCGGCAAAAGTCTCGATCAGATTGCGGGTGCGCACGGCAACGTATGTACCATGCCGGAAAAAGAAATAAGAGATCAGCACGCCCAGCGTCAGGTCCAGAAGGCCATATCCCACTGTCGTGCCGAGCCGGATCACCCATTGCGACGTGTCCGTTGCATAGGTCTGTAGAAAAGTATTGATCCTTTCCTTGTCGGAGGTGATGGCTGTCCAATATTTTTCCAGATGTTCTCCAACATAAGGCGTTTGCTTAAGCCAATGCCCAGTTGAACTTAAATCTCCTTGCAGGGACTGTTGAACGAGGCTGTAAATCTTGGTGTAATTATCGGCGATGCTTGTCCCAATGATAAAGAGCGGAACGACAAAGCATGCCGCCAGCAGGAGGGTCATGAGCAGTGCCGTCAGCATGGTTTTGTTACGAAGCTTGCCTTTAAGCCAAGCGAAAGCCGGCCAGGTTGCAAGGGTAAAGATGGTCGCAAGAAGGATAGCGGGGAAAAAGGGAGCCAGAATTACTAAACATCCGATCAAAATGGCGGAAACCGCCACAATTGCGACGATAAACTGGTAAACCTGCTGTCTTTCCCTGAGGGTTTCGATCGTCAGCATAGATTGATATTGATTCTTTTCTTTTATTCTCTTGATAGTTACCATTATATATAAGCATAATCGTCATGTACGTCAAATAACAAGAGGTTTTCATATGCTTTGGAGGGTATTCGCGGCAACGGCTCTTTTTTATACCATGATGATAGATACCGCCATGGCATCTATTGATGGCATGATTGATGAAACAATTAAACCCATAGCAGATTGGTCACTTGGCGTTGTCTTTACAACAATACCTGTTATGGGGGAGGAAATTCCTTTTATTATTCTGTGGCTGATGGTTGTCGGACTCTTCTGCTCGTTTTATTTCCGCTTTATGAATTTGCGTTTGTTTAACCTGTCTCTGCAGTTGCTGGGGGGGAAATACCAGTCCCAGCAGGATAAAGAAGGTCAAATTTCGAATTGGCAGGCTCTTTCCACCAGCCTATCGGGAACGGTAGGTCTTGGCAATATTGCGGGCGTGGCGGTTGCTATTTCCGTTGGCGGCCCCGGAGCGACGATCTGGATGATCCTGATGGGTTTTTTAGGAATGACGACAAAATTTGTCGAATGCGCGCTTGGCGTAAAATACCGCCGTATTTCAGATACCGGCGAAGTGTCTGGCGGGCCGATGTACTATATACGTCAGGGGTTTTCTGATCGGGGGCTTCCGAAGGTAGGCATGGTTCTTGCCGCGTTTTTTGCAATATGCTGTGTCGGGGGAGCTCTCGGCGGCGGCAATATGTTTCAGGCAAACCAGACCTACCAGATGTACCTGCGTCTTGCCGGAGAGAGCAGCTTTTTTTCGGATAAAGGCTGGCTGTTTGGGCTGGGGTTGGCTGTATTGACGGGGGCGGTCATTCTGGGAGGGATTACGTCCATAGCAAAAGCATCGGAGAAAATTTTCCCTGTGATGACCGGAATATACCTTCTGATGTGTTTAGTGATACTGGGGGCGAATTTCTCAGCAATTCCTGAAGGTGTTGCCAATATATTTGATGGTATGTTTTCCACGCAAGCCGTGGGAGGCGGGATTCTTGGTGCTCTGATAGCTGGCGTCAAACGCGCTGTATTTTCTAATGAATCCGGAATTGGCTCGGCGCCAATTACCTATGCGGCCGTTCGTTCAGATTCGCATATTGCGCAGGGGATCATTGCCATGCTTAATCCCTTCCTCGATACAGTCGTTATCTGTACGATGACAGCGTTGGTGATCTCTGTGACGGGAGTTTATACGCTGAATTCAGGTATTGAGGGCATTGAACTGACGGCGCGGGCCTTCGCCACAGCCGGAGAGTGGGCAATTTATTGGCTGGGGCTGTCCGTTTTTTTGTTTGCCTATTCCACGCTGATTTCATGGTATTATCTGGGGGAAAAAGCCTTCACCTATCTGGCTGGCAATGGCAGGGTTAAAGTTATGCTTTTTAAGCTGGCCTACTGTTCCTTCGTGATTGTTGGGTGTTCAGCGAATTTATCCAATGTTATCAATTTCACAGATGCGCTCTTTTTTGCCATGGCGATTCCCAACGTTATCGTCATTTACATGATGGCACCGGAGATTCGGCGCGATCTGGATGCCTATATGGCATCCCTTAAACTCAAGTATAATCTAGAAAAACCGGCATTCTTTACCACCCGTTAATCTTCCATAGGCACAATGGAAAGATAACGGAGATGAGGTAAAGAGTGGTTAAACACGCGATAATATACAGTGTTTTTGCGGCATTGATGTTCTGTGCCTGGCCGCAGGGCAAAGAAGGTATCCATGTCGGGCAGGCACTCGCCGAAAGCAGCGGAGAGACTACCGCGGAGTCATCGCCTGAATTTGAATATTTTCAAATGAATCCGCTTGTACTGCCTATTATTACGGAGCGCGGCTTGACGCAGCAGGTGAGCATGGTGGTCTCTCTGGAATTGCCCTACGGTACAAAAGCCTCTATCCAGTCCTATGAACCGCGTCTGGCGGATGCCTATTTGCAGGATTTATACGGGGCTTTGGGAACGGGGGCCGCCATGATGAAGGGGAATGTTGTCGATGTTCAGGCTGTTAAAGAACGGTTGACGTCTGTTACAGAAAAAGTCCTTGGCCCTGAAAAAGTGCATAGTGTTTTGTTGCAGGTCGTACACCAACGGCCAATGTAGATTTTTATCCTGACCTTAAATATTTAATCGCCGTATCCCGCGCAAAAAGATAGAGTAGGGTGCGCAGCGCAAGGCCGCGTTCGGACAGAAGATTGGGGTCGCGGTCAAGAATCAGGCGGGAGTCGTCAAATGCCATCTGGATCAAATGACGATGAAATTCAAGGTGGGCAAGACGAAATTCAGGCAGGCCGCTTTGCCGCGTTCCCAGCATTTCCCCGGCGCCGCGCAGCTTTAAATCTTCCTCGGCAATAATGAAACCATCTTCAGTATCGCGCAGGGTAGAAAGGCGGGAGCGCGCAATTTCTGTCATATGGGGATTGAACAATAAAATGCAAACGGATTTGCCGCGGCCGCGTCCGATCCTTCCACGGAGCTGATGCATCTGGGCAAGGCCAAAGCGTTCGGCATGTTCAACGACCATCACAGTGGCTTCCGGAACATCTACGCCAACCTCGATAACGGTGGTGGAGACAAGGACATCAATATCCCCTTGTGCAAAGGCCGCCATAACAGCGTCTTTTTCCACAGGTTTCATGCGCCCATGCAAAAGCCCGACACGGTCGCCAAAGCTTTTTTGCAAGTCGAAATATCTTTCCTCTGCAGCGGCCAGATCAAGCTTCTCTGATTCTTCGACCAGTGGACAAACCCAATAGACGCGTTCTTTATCTGCAACTTTGCGGTGGATGGCAGCAACGATTTCATCCATGCGTTCACGCGAAACAAGTCGCGTGTCTATGGGCTGGCGTCCCGGGGGCTTTTCATCCAGACGGCTGACGTCCATATCTCCGTAGACCGTTAATGTCAGTGTGCGTGGAATGGGAGTCGCCGTCATGACCAGCACATCGGCCATATTGCCCTTTTCCGAAAGCAGCAGGCGCTGATGCACGCCAAAGCGGTGCTGTTCATCGATAATGACAAGCGCCAGATCATGGAAGCCGACATCTTCCTGAAACAGGGCGTGCGTGCCGATAATAATATCGGCCTCGCCGCTGGAGATCATCTCCAGAATTTTCTGCCGGGCTTTCCCCTTGTCGCGTCCTGTCAGCGTGACTGTTCTCAGCCCCGCCTTTTCCGCAAAGACTGAGAGATTTTTTTCGTGCTGGCGGGCCAGAATTTCTGTTGGAGCCATTATAACAGCCTGACAGCGCTGGCCATTTTCTCCTGAACCGATGGCATGCGCCATGGCCAGAAATGCCACTGCGGTCTTGCCGCTTCCCACGTCGCCTTGCAGCAGACGATGCATCCGCTCGGAAGACTGCATATCCGCACGTATTTCTGCAATGGTCCGTTCTTGTGCCTGTGTCAGGAAAAAAGGCAGTGCCTCGCGCGCTTTTTGAAAGAGGTCGGCATTGCCGGAGAGTACGCGGCCTTTGTTTTTTTTGTGCTGCAATCTGACAAGGCTCATCGTTAACTGGTTTGCGAGTAGCTCGTCATAGGCCAGACGCAATCTGGCCGGATGTTCGGGGGAAATATCCTCCGGGACTGTGGGATGATGCGCCGCCATCAGGGCCGCATGCCATGTCGGCCAGTTCCTTTGCCTGACAAGCGAGGCATCCAGCCACTCCGGCAGATCCGGCGCTTTGGCCAGCGCAGGTTGAATAATTTTCAGCAACATCCTCTGGGTCAGGCCGGCGGTGAGGGGGTAGACGGGCTCGATCTTCGGGATCTGGTCAGCTTCTTCGGGTTTTGCTATATAATCCGGATGTGGCATTTGCAGGTAGCCGCTGTAATATTCCAGTCGACCGCTGATGATGCGGTCCTCGCCTGTAGGGAATTGCTGTTCAAGATAGTTTCCCCGCGCATTAAAGAAAGTCAGGTCGATGTGGCCGGTGTCATCCGTACATTTAATACGGTAAGGCAAGGATGATCTTTTTGGCGGAATGTGTTCGGCAACGCGCACACGCAGGGTTGCGATACGGCCAGATTCCGCTTCCCTTATTCTTGGGGAGTAACGGCGGTCGATGACGCTGGCCGGCAGGTGCCAGAGCAGATCCACCACCATCGGCCCCGCAGTGCGTTCAAGCAATGTGCATATTCTGGGCCCCACGCCCGGCAAGACTTTTGTGGATTGAAACAGGGGATCAAGGATAAAGGGACGGGTATTCACATTCCCCCTCAGGCGCCTTGCTTGATATATTTATTATTAATTCGCACAGCCAGTGCGCCGATACCGAGGAACAGGACGCCGACCAAGATCAGCGCCAGCGGCCACCACGATACGTTCATGAAGTGCTCGGCTGTAAAATATCCGATATAACCCAGCATACCCAGCGTGCTGGTGAGCAGCAGGGAGCGACTGCGCGCGACGGTGCTGAGGTAGATCAGTCCCGCCGTCAGGCCCAGATAAAGAATTTCAAGCGGTGTATTTTCGACGATGTCGAAGAAGGAAAACAGGGTCATTCCCGACCCGAGAAAATACCAGAAGGGCGTAATCACGGCATGGCGGGTTTTTCCTAATCCCCAGCAGATGCACAGGGTGGAAATGCCAAGGACAAGGCCATTTACATTGTCATCAATGCCGACCAGATCAAATAGTGTGCCAAAGAAAATCAGCCCGAAAACGATGCTGGTAAAGGCAAGAATGGTGCGTTGTTTTGCCCAGAGTGTAAGCCCCTGTTGTGCCAGCATGACAGCGGCCATGAACAGGACGCCGTGTTGTGGATTTCCGCCGCTGGAATATTCATCAAGCATGACGAAGATACCGCCCGGCTGAAAAAATGCCGCAACAAGGAAAAGCGGTGTTGCCATTTTTTCGTAGCGTACATTTGAAATCGCGGTCACCGCCATCAGAAATACGGTAAAGCCGGTACCAAGCGTGATAATAACACGGGCCGCCGCGCCGAATTCGTCCCAGTGCATGCCGATAAAAGCACAGATGCCGGAGAGAATAAAAATGCCGCCGATGTAGCCAAAGATTTTTTTGAGAATGCTGTCTCCGCCTTCTTTTCGCAAGGCGGCGGGCGTTCCGCTGGCGGGCAATGCGAAAAGCGCTCCGGTAATGTCTGCTGCGGACAGGTTATGGCGCTTGGCGATATCAATAATGTCTTGCAGGGCGTCTTGCTTGTCAGTCATGGCTGTTTCCTTTATTTCTTTTCAACAATCCAGCCGATAAATTTCAGGTTGTTGTAATAATAGTATTGATCGCGCGGCATGTTGACTTTGAAAGCGACGGCGCCTTTCCGGATACTGTAGTTATTGCGATAGCTGCCGCCGACAAAAATATCCGTGGCGATACCGCCGTGGCCATATCCGCTATAATTGAACTCATAACCATCTGGTGATTTACTGGATGTGTCGATTTTAAAATTTTTCATTTCCTCGACTAAAATTTCGGTGCGGTCATTGGTCATTTCGACCTTTGGCAGCACATAGCTTATTTCACGGACGGATTCTGTTTTTCCGTCATAAATCATCAGGTGGGATACGTTATAGTTTTGTTGCGGCTTGGCGTTTTCGGCCAGTACTGCCATCAACCTGCCGTCACGTACGATAAATTGAGTGTTATAGGCGGGCGGGTTGTTATACTCATATTTGTCGTAGCTGAAGACCATCTCGTACTGCGGCGGCGTGGCCAGACTGCGCGGCAGAACAGTCGCCAGAAAAAACAATGCGATCAGCAAAACGGGTAAAGTCAACCCGATGACCAGAACAAGATTTTCCTTGATCAAATTTTTAAGTGCCATATCCTGAACTCCTTGCAATTTTACTGGGACAGTATGCCAGATATGACAGAAGATAACAATATATCCATAAAGCGGAAGCGCCTGATTTTCCGCAGCTGGCATCGCGGCACACGGGAAATTGACCTTCTTCTTGGCAAGTTCGCCGATAGTCATCTTCCCGCGTTTGGGGCGGAACAGCTGGAGCTCTATGATCGCTTTTTGAACAACAGCGATCCGGATATTTATAACTGGCTGACACGACAGGAACCTGTACCACCAGCGGAAAATAACGATGTTGTACAGCTTTTGTTGGATTTTTATCCCCAGCAATGATACATAATCTGCCTATGCAGCAGAATTTAACCAAAGAAAAGAGTAACGCAAAACGACAGACCCTTGCGGGTGTGCCGGAGGGGTATGACTGCATTTATTTGGCAAAACTGGCACGGGAGACGGCGCAGCCCGTCCTGCATGTCGCGGCGGATGATTTACGTCTGGAACAGCTTGCCGAAGGGCTTCATTTCTTTGCGCCGGATGTCGAGGTGCTGCGATTTCCGGCCTGGGACTGTCTTCCTTATGACCGTGTTTCCCCTACGGCGGAAGTTGTGGGCTTGCGCCTGAAGGCGTTATCACGGCTGCTTCATTGGGATGTACCGGGAAATCCTCTGGTTATTATCACAACGGTGGCAGCGGCAACGCAACGTATTCCTCCGCGCGAGATTTTGAAAGATTCTGTATTCACAGCGCAGTCCGGTGGACGGCTTGATATGGAGCGTATGCAGCGCTTTCTGGTTGCCAATGGCTATCACCGGACAGAAACCGTGCGTGAAGCGGGGGAATACGCTATTCGTGGCGGATTGATTGATATATTTCCTTCCGGTGCAGAGGAGCCCTTGCGTCTGGATTGCTTTGGCGATGATATCGAGCATATCCGTTCCTTTGATGCCCTGAGCCAGCGGACGACGGGCGACCAGACCTCTTTAGCGCTTTATCCCGTATCTGAGGTCTTGCTGACACAGGATTCCATCCATAGCTTTCGGGCAAAATACCGCGAGTTGTTTGGCGCCGTGCGAGAGGAAGATCCTCTTTATGAATCAATAAGCGCCGGACGCAAGCATGCGGGTATGGAACATTGGCTGCCGCTTTATTATCACAAGCTGGAAACGCTTTTCGATTATCTGCCGGAGGCAACGCTCACGCTTGATCATCAGGCGGATCAGGCACGGCATGAAAGGTTTTTACAAATACAGGATTTGTATCAGGCGCGACTTACAATGATGCAGGCCGAGCAGAAAAACAATGCTGCCGTCTATCGCCCGGTGCCGATCGCGCTTCTCTATGTGCCGGAGGAGGAGTGGGACGCAAGGCTGTCCGCTACCGTTTCTGTCAAGGTTCTTTCCCCCTTCACGCCGACACCGGGGCAGGAAGATGCGCATGGACGCAAGGGGCGTGATTTTGGCGATATACGGGCACAATCCGGCGCGGATATTTACGCCGCTATCGGCGCGCATATCACCGCCTTAACCAAGTCAGGAAAAAAAGTTCTACTGGCGGCTTATAGTATAGGCTCCCGTGATCGTATCACGCATATTCTACGGGAAGGGGGCTTTGCTACGCTGGAGGAGGTTACAGAGGCGTCGGCGTTTCTCAAGTCATCCAAAAAAGCGGGTATTGCCGTTCTGGGGCTGGAGCATGGGTTTGAAACGCCGGACTTTGCATTGTTAACAGAGCAGGATATGCTTGGAGACCGCCTTTCCCGTGTCGCCCGACGCAAGAAAAAAAGTGACGCCTTTCTTTTCGAAATCAGCCAGCTGCATGAAGGCGATTTTGTCGTGCACGAAGAACACGGTATCGGTCAGTTTATCGGCCTTGAAACGGTCATGGTCAATAATGTTCCGCACGACTGCTTAAAACTGGTTTATGCCGGGGGTGACAAGCTGTTCGTGCCGGTGGAGAACCTTGACGTTCTTTCCCGTTATGGATCTGCCGAGGCTGGCGCTGTTCTTGACAGGCTTGGGGGCAGTGCATGGCAGGCGCGCAAAGCGCGGGTCAAGCGGGATTTGCTTGCGCTGGCCAATGAATTGCTGAAAGTTGCCGCAGCACGGGTGTTGCGCGAAACTGAGCCTATTCCTGTTGACAAGAAAATGTACGAAAAATTCTGCAACGGCTTCCCGTATCCTGAAACCGAGGATCAGCTGAAGGCAATTGACGACGCATTGTCTGATCTGGATCGGGAGCAGGCCATGGATCGGCTGGTTTGTGGTGATGTCGGGTTTGGCAAAACAGAAGTGGCGATGCGTGCCGCTGCCGTGGCGGTTTTTGCAGGATATCAGGTCGCAGTTATCGCGCCGACAACCTTGCTGGCACGGCAGCATTTTCAGAATTTTCAGCAGCGCTTTACAGGCTTTCCCGTGCGTATTGGCCTCTTGTCACGTTTTGTGAGTGCAAAGGAAGCCGAGAAAACAAAGGCTGCCGTTGCAAATGGCGATGTGCAGATTTTGATCGGTACACATGCCTTGCTGGGTGAAAAGGTAAAATTTAATAACCTTGTCCTGCTGATTGTTGATGAAGAGCAGAAATTCGGCGTCAAGCAGAAGGAGCGCCTGAAGCATTTGAAAGAAAATATACATGTACTGACGCTGACGGCAACGCCGATCCCGCGGACGCTGCAAATGGCGCTGTCCGGGGTGCGCGAGCTGAGCCTGATCACGACGGCGCCGATGGACAGGCTGGCCGTTAAAACTTTTGTTTTGCCCTATGATCCCGTTGTGATCCGCGATTCCCTGATGCGGGAACATTACCGTGGGGGACAGTCGTTTTATGTCTGTCCGCGCATTGCAGATCTGTCTGATCTTGAAACGGGTTTAAAGGAACTGGTGCCCGAGTTGAAAATTGTGACGGCGCACGGCCAGATGTCCGCGGAGGAAATGGAAGAAAAAATGTCGGCCTTTTACGAAGGGGCCTATGACATTTTGCTTTCCACCAATATCGTTGAATCCGGACTTGATATCCCGAATGCGAATACCATGGTTATTCATCGCGCAGAGATGTTCGGGCTGGCGCAGCTCTACCAGTTGCGCGGACGTATTGGCCGTTCCAAGCAGCGCGCCTATGCTTACCTGACTTTTGATCCGGCGCGTAAACTGACCAAGGCAGCAGAACAGCGGCTGCATGCGATAGAACAGCTGGATACGCTGGGCGCAGGATTCCAGCTGGCCAGTCATGATCTGGACATTCGTGGTGCCGGAAATCTACTGGGCGAAGAACAGTCCGGGCATATCCGTGAAATCGGGGTCGAATTATACCAGCAAATGCTGGAAGAAGCGGTTGCAGCCGCCCGTGATGGGCTGAAGGATATGGAGATCGAGGAGCATTGGAGCCCGCATATCAATCTGGGTATGCCGGTTTTGATTCCGGAAGGATATATTCCGGATCTGAACCTGCGGCTGTCCATTTATCGGCGTATTGCGGAGCTTTCCGATCGTAACGAGATTGAAAGCTTTGCGGCTGAAATGATTGACCGTTTTGGTCCGTTGCCGGAGGATGTCGAAAATCTTCTGGATCTGGTAGAGATCAAACAACTCTGTCGCAAGGCGGGGGTGGAGAGGGCCGAGGCGGGACCGAAGGGCGCAGTGCTCTCTTTCCATGCGACGTCAAAAATTGATGTGGCGAAACTGGTGCAGTATATTACCAGGCAGACCGGAACGGCAAAAATCCGGCCGGACGATCAGAAGCTGGTCTTTATACGTGCATGGGAAGAACTGCCGCAGCGTTTAAAGGGCGTTCATAAAATATTGAGGGAACTGGCAGAGTTTATATAAAAAGGATCAGTCTTTTTTCTCAAGCGCTTTGGCTTCCTCCCAAAGGGCGCGGCGTTCCGCTGTTGTGCTGTTCCTGATCGTCTTCCCCGATTTTTTTAAACCTTGTTCCATGTAACGGAACCGGCGTTCAAAGCGATTATTGGTTGTACGCAGAGCGTCCTCTGCATCAATGCCGTGCCAGCGTGCAAAATCCACCATCATGAACATAAGGTCACCGAACTCTGCGGCGACTTTTTCTTTGTCCTGCTGCGGTTTTTCGATTTCCTCGCGCAGCTCCTGCACTTCCTCGCTAATCTTGTCCAGCAGCATTGTAATATCAGGCCATTCCCATCCTTCTTTGGAGGCGCGTGCTTTCATTTTGGCGGCGCGGACGAGGGAAGGGAGCGCATGGGAAATCTCATCAAGGATGCTTGCCTCTTCGATACGAATGCCTTTTGCTTTCCGCTCTTCAGCCTTGATTTCTTCCCAGCGGCGGTCGATTTCCTCCGGCGTTTTCAGTGTATTCGGTTCATCGCCCAGAATGGTCGGGTAACGGCGCTCGAGTTTGTCGGCAATGGCCTTCGCTACGTCATCAAATGTGAATGAGCCGCGTTCACGTGCAATCTCGGCATGAAAAACGATTTGTAGCAACACGTCACCCAGCTCATCGCGAAGCGGAGCGTCATATTGCCCTTTGTCAATCGTTTCGGACGCCTCGTAGCTTTCCTCGATCAGGTAGGGAACGAGAGATTTATGCGTTTGTCCCTTGGTCCAGGCACAGCCATCCGGATGCGTGCGGAGATAGGCGAGGATATCCAGCAAGCGGTCAATTTGCCTGTCTTGAGGCAATGTTTTTGCAGGCGTTATCCCCGGCAACCGCAGGAGCCTTTGCCGCATCCGCCAGTTGTTTCACCGGCTTCTTTTTTGAGGAGGAAAAAAAGCTGGTCCTTAAGTTCCAGACGCTTCTTTTTCAGGTCTTCTGCATGCTCGTCGGAAATGCCGGCAGCGCCTTCGTCAGCGCGGTGCAGTTCCTTGGCAACGACTTCGTATTCATCAAACAGCCGTTTAAAATGCGCATCAGAAGTTTTTAGCGTATGGATGGCATCTTTGAATTCTGGAAATTCATGAGCGAGGTCGTGTTCAAAAGGCATCTTGTTCTCCTTGGGTTTATTTCCTGTCCTAAACTTAGTCCGAAATGGATATTTAGACAATGATTATCCGAATGTTCTTGACTGGCTAGCCATTTGGCTTATAAGAATATGGCAAAAAGTGAGGATGAAATGTTCGCGCGAAAATCAAAAAACGGGGAAAAGAAAAGGGTTGCTACTCTGACATACAGTGCGGCCTTTGAAGAAAGCCTCGAAAAGATCAAGACGCATTTCGATCTGGCGTCCAATGCTGATGTTATTCAGACAGCTGTTGCTCTGCTCGACCTTGAGGTGGATAATGAAATCAAGGGGAATCAGCTAGTTATAGTAAATTCTAAAGGTAAAATAGTAAATACTGTCAGTTTCGGTTGTAATCCCCCCATTTTTAGAGGGCTCCGTCAGTAGAACGGTTAGGTAGTTCTG
>CAYWIT010000009.1:0-89460 GCA_964458415.1 uncultured Rhodospirillaceae bacterium | reverse complement strand
GGCCGGTTCCCATCGACAAGCGCCGCGACAGGCAGGAGATTTTGTTCCCTGCAAAGGGACTGAAACGACTTTTCCATGGCGCGCAACGACGCTTGCAGGATATTGATGCGATCAATGTCCGCGACGCTGCACTGTGAAATTGATACATAAGAAAATTCATATATTTTTTTGAATAAAAACGCTCTTTTTTTCTCTGTTAGTTTTTTACTATCGTTGATCTGCGCGATGATTTCTGCAGGCATTTGCGTACGATCAATAACAACGCAAGCTGCAACGACTGGGCCGGCCAAGGGGCCACGGCCAACTTCATCCAGCCCGCACACAAGGCCATCGTAGCTGTCTTCAAAGGAGAAATCAGGCATAAGGTGACGCCCTTTATGCTTTTGTAACGATCAGCTTCATCATCGGGCTCCAACTGAAAAATGATTTTGTAATTTTCAAGCCGTGCCGTTTCAGCAGCGCTGTCAGGCCTTTTTTTGAAGGATAAACAAAATTGAAAGGAGGTTCGGCAAAGCTCCAGTTCTCAAAAGAACGGGGCAGGTGAAAGCTGTTTCCGTCAGGCTCTTCAATGTAAAGCAAGCCTCCGGGCGCCAGAATTTTAGCCAGCGCTGCCGTAAAAGCGTCAGGATCTGTTTGCTCGCTGAAACATTCCAGCGCAAAAATGACCTCAGCCTGTTGTTTGCTGTCCGCATAGTTCTGCGCGGTGGCGGATTCAAACAATTCATTGCCATATTTATCCTGCGCAAAGCGAATAAAAAAATCGTGCTGATCCAGCCCTTTGGCCTGATACCCCGTTTCTTTTGCCGCCATGACTGCATAGCCTTGCCGGCAGCCGACATCAAGAAATCTGCGCCCTGTGCCTGATATGCTGCCCGTCGCTTTTTGCAGGCGTTTTTTATAAAAGGCAATTTCAGCCTCTGGGTTTGGAACATGGGTGGCTTCCGGCTGGATTTCCCCCAGAACCTGTTCCCGCTGTTGCTGTGTTATCCATGGCATCACCATGACGCTGCCGCAGGCCTGACAGGCTGAAAATGAAAAGCCGTTTTTTTCGCCCATGGGAAAGGCTTTCATCGACTTTTTGCAGATATGGCACAAATCTTCCTGTGTTGTCATATTTGTTAGACCTTAATGCAAGCTCTTTGAAACGATTTCATAGACATCATTTGAGATGTCCTTTTCAGACAGTATGCGTTTCAATTCGTTTTCCATCAAGCCCCGACGTTGACTGTCATAATGCTTCCATTGACGCAGCGGCGTCAGCAGACGGGCAGCGATCGAGGGGTTAAAGGCGTTTACAGCAATGACGGTATCCGTGAGCAGCCGGTATCCAGCGCCATCCTCACGGTGGAACCATTTCTGGTTTCCCATGCCAAAACTGCCAATCAGGGCACGCAGCCGATTGGGGTTTTTATAGGTGAAATCAGGATGACCTGTCAGCTTTACCACGGACTCCAGCGTATCCGGCCTGTCTGCCCAGGCCTGCAAAGAGAACCATTTATCGAGAACAAGCGGATTGTCTTTTCCTTCAAGATAAAAAGATTCAAAGGCCTTTTGACGCTCCGGCAGTTGTGTATCCGTCAGGATCAAGAGAGCCGAAACTTTATCCGTCATGTTTGTAGCGGCTTTATATTGCGTAAACGCCAGATTGACAGCTTCTTTTTCGTCGGCGGCTTGTATGAAACGCAGCGCCGTCGCCTTCAAGCGCCGTCTGCCTACGGACTCTGGGGAAACATCATAGTGACCCTCGATGATATTATCATGGTAAAGCCGCATGAAGGTATCGTGGAATCTGGTGCCAATCGCCTGCATAAGAGATTTGCGGGCACCGTGAATGCCATCCACATCAACTATTTCCATCAATTGGGCAAGATAGGTTTCTGTTGGCAGAGTCAGCGCTTTGGCCAGCAGGGCGCGATCCGCCGTTTTATCCGTAAGCAGCTTTTCAAAAGCGTGGTACAGAGATTCCGGCACATCATATGACTTGTTTTTGACGTTGCGCAAAATGATCCTCTGCAGGCAGGTTTGTCCCGCATCCCAGCGGTTAAACCCGTCACTGTCATGCGCCATTACAAAAAGTAAATCCGAGTCTGTCAGATCGCTGGTGAGTTTTACGGGCGCTGAAAATCCGCGCAAAAGGGAAGGCACCGGTTTTTCCGTTATATTATCGAACGTGAAATGCTGTTCTTTTTCCCGTAGATGGAGAATGCGTGTTCCCCCATCTGTCAGCATATCATCGCCACAAGAGTTTAAAAAGCCTACGGCAACCGGAATGTGCAGGGGCTTTTTTTGCGTCTGCCCCGGCGTATCGGGAACGCTCTGCGTCAGGGTCAGCGTAATTTTCTTTGCGGCAGAATCATAATTGCTTTTCGCCGTAACTTCCGGCGTTCCGGCTTGGCTATACCAGAGACGGAATTGAGAGAGATCAATGCCGGAAGCTTCCTGCATGCATTGCACAAAGTCATCGCAAGTCACAGCCTGACCGTCATGCCGTAAAAAATAAAGATCCGTTCCCTTGCGGTAATTCTCCGGCCCAAGAATGGCATGCATCATGCGGATAACTTCCGCGCCTTTCTCGTAAACAGTGGGTGTATAAAAATTGCTGATTTCGATATAGTTATCCGGCCTGATTGGGTGCGCCATCGGGCTGGCGTCTTCGGGGAACTGGGCATTGCGCAACTGCTCCACATCATCAATGCGCTGTACGTCCGCAGAGTTCATATCGGAAGAAAAACACTGATCGCGGAATACGGTCAATCCCTCCTTGAGGCTCAACTGGAACCAATCCCGGCAGGTAATCCGGTTGCCGGTCCAGTTGTGGAAATATTCATGCGCGACAACGCCTTCAATCGCCAGAAAGTCGGCGTCCGTTGCTGTTTCCGGCTTGGCCAGTATCAGTTTGGAATTAAAGATATTGAGGCTTTTGTTTTCCATGGCCCCCATATTGAAATCATGCACAGCGACGATGTTGAAAATATCGAGATCATATTCACGACCGTATTTTTCTTCATCCCACTGCATCGACCGTTTCAGGGATTCCATGGCATGCGCGCATTTGTCGGCATTGCCATGATTGACGTAGATATAAAGATCAACCTTGCGTCCGCTCATTGTCGTGAATGTATCATGAACCTGTTCCAGATCACCTGCGACAAGTGCAAAAAGATAGCAGGGCTTGGCGAAAGGGTCTTCCCAGACAGTATAATGGCGACCACCGGAAAGGCCGCCGCGTTCAATGCAGTTTCCATTTGACAGGAGAACAGGGCAATGAGCCTGATCCGCCTCGATCCGCGTTGTGAATTTTGTCATGACATCGGGGCGGTCAAGATAATAGGTGATCTTGCGAAACCCTTCCGCCTCGCATTGCGTGCAATAGTTGCCGCTAGAAGCATAAAGGCCTTCAAGCGCCGTATTTTCTTCCGGAACAATTTCAGTGACGATATCCAGCGTAAAACATTCCGGCACATCAGAAATTGTCAGAGTTTCATGATTAACAGTTGTGCGGTTGGAAGAGAGGGGCTCGCCATCCATCGCGACGGAGACAAGGGTCAGGTCCTTCCCATCAAGAACAAGATTTCTTGCCGCACCGTTTTTTCGGATAAAGGAGGTTTTTGCCTTTACCGTCGTCCTGCCTTCAAAAATCTCGAAGGTCAGCGCGACATGTGTCACAGCGAAATCGGGGGCTTTATAATCTTTCAGGTATTTGGTTTGTGGGCCAATGTCGGTGCGCAGCATAATGAATCTCCCTCATAGGTTTCTTTATAAAAACTAGGAGGGAATGCGGCCTAAGTCGAGGTTATTCGTGAGCAGCCTCTAATGCGCCACTTTTGGCCTGCTCATTTTCCTTATCTTGCATGCGGCCTTTGATAATATATTTCCAGAGCTCGTCCAAAATGGCCTCTGTGCCCTGATGGCTGATCGCAGAAATCAGATGCGCTTTTTTACGGGTCGCCTTGGTAAATTTTTTCTGTATTTCCTTGAGCGTTTCTTCATCCAGCGCGTCAATTTTATTGAGGGCTATAATTTCCGGCTTTTTCGCAAGCCCGTGACCATAGGCTTTCAACTCGGCACGGATCGTTTTATAGGCACCGACAACGTCTTCCTGTGTCGCATCAATCAGATGCAGCAGGACTTGTGTCCGTTCGACGTGGCCGAGAAAGCGGGTGCCAAGGCCATGGCCTTCGTGCGCCCCTTCAATCAGTCCGGGAATATCTGCAAGGACAAACTCATTGTCACGGTTGCGGATAACGCCCAAATTCGGGACAAGCGTTGTAAACGGATAATCCGCAATTTTTGGTTTGGCGCTGGTGACAATAGAAAGGAATGTGGATTTTCCCGCATTTGGAAGGCCAATAATGCCGGCATCGGCAATCAGCTTAAGCCGCAGCCAAACAGCTTTTTCCTGTCCTGGCCATCCCGGATAAAAATTTCGTGGAGCGCGATGCGTGGAGGATTTGAAATGGGCATTTCCAAAACCGCCGTCGCCGCCCTTCAGAAACAGTACTTTTTGCCCCGGTGTGACCATATCCAGCAGGACTGTTTCTTTATCTTCATCAAGGATAACCGTGCCTACGGGAACGCGAATGACCAGATCTTTCCCGTCGCGGCCTGTTTTATCGGATCCTTGACCATGGTGGCCTGTTTCAGCACGGAAATGCTGGGTATAGCGAAAGTCGATAAGCGTGTTCAGGTTCTGGACACATTCAAGCCAGATATGCCCGCCGCGTCCGCCGTTGCCGCCGTTAGGGCCGCCCATATCAATAAATTTCTCCCGGCGAAAGCTGACGCATCCGGCGCCACCCTTACCGCTTTCGAGATATATTTTTGCTTCATCAAGAAATTTCATAGCCTGCTTACCAATAAAAAACCGGGGAAAACTGTCCCCCGGTTTTCCATGATTTCAAAAAAAGTTTTTTTTATTCCGCAGCTTCGGCGGCGGGGACGATAGAAATGTACCGGCGCGCTTTTACACCGCTGTGGAACAGAACAACGCCATCGCATTTTGCGAACAGCGTATGATCTTTGCCCATACCGATAAATTTACCGGGATGGTATTCCGTACCGCGCTGACGCACGATGATATTGCCGGCAAGAACATGCTCGCCACCGTATTTTTTTACACCAAGACGCTGACCTGCTGAGTCGCGCCCGTTTCTGGAACTACCGCCCGCTTTCTTGTGAGCCATTTTTTATCTCCCTTAACCTTTAATGTCCGTAATCTTCAGAACCGTCAGATTTTGACGATGGCCATTTTTGCGGCGATAGTTCTGACGACGTTTCTTTTTAAAGACGATGACTTTATCGTCTTTTTTCTGATCCAGAACCGTGGCTTTCACGCTGGCACCGGAAACCGTAGGAGCGCCGATTTTTGCGGAACCTTCATTGCCGACCATCAGGACATTTTCCAAAGTGACCGCATCGCCCTTTTTAACATCCAGAAGCTCAACTTCGATGATGTCGTCCTTTTGGACACGATATTGTTTGCCACCGGTTTTAATAACTGCGTACATGGTTATGACCGTTTCATTTCAAGTGTTTGTTACATTTTTCGGGGGAACGGGGCGCATACGAGGCAGCCCGGCACTCCCGCCGAGATGAGGAAATATACCTTTAAAACTCACTATGTCAAGGATTTTCAATCTATTTAAAAGTTTTTTATGATTCTGTTCTAAGATGGGGATCGGAGAGATAAATGACACAAATCTTGAATAGTTTGATTGTTTCTGAGGGGAAGGGTACCCAGAACGCCCTTGAAATGGTTATGTCAAATAATATAGAGGGGCATGTGCTGCGCTTCTCTACCTACAGCCCGGAACATCTCCACGAGGTAGACCGGGAGCCGGATCTGATTTTTATCGACAATAGCATCTGTTCTGCAACGGAAGATATTCAGCGAATCCTGACAAAGTTTCCGCACAAAACCTGCGTGGTTCTTGATGAAAATCCTGAAGAAAACCGGTTACAGTTTTTAAAGGCAGGTGCGGATGAGGTCATGAGCCTGTCTGAACTTCACTCGGTTATTGGCAAACATTTACTGGAAAAATTGCTGGCTTTCAAGGATCGCGCCGCGGCTGAATTCAGGATTGAGCAAAGCGAGGAGCGTTTCCGCGGAATCATCGAGCATTCCCATGACATTATAATGCTGCTCGATGCCGAAGGGACGGTGGTTTATACCAGCCCCGCATTTGGGCGCCTTTTGAATTATGAGAGCTGGGAAATTCTGGGACAGACATTTTTTGATTTTGTGCATGATGATGACCGCATCGCTTTGGAACATCATTTTAGAAAACTGGCAAGGGGTGAGGGCAAGGAGGGGGCCCCCTTTGAATTTCAGTTCAGGAAAAACGACGGAGAATGGCGTATTTTTGATACGAATGCCACAAATCTGCTCGAAAATCAGACCGTTCAGTCTATTGTTTTTAATATTCGTGATGTCACCGAAGAGAAGCAAACGGAAATCGAGCTGGAAAAATACCGGCAGCATCTTGAAGATCTGGTTGAAAAGCGTACTCGTGAGGTTGAAGAAGCCAATCGCAAGGCCGACAGTGTTGTCGCAGCCAGCCCTGATGCTCTTATCGCTATTGATGATGAAGGGTATATTCTATTCGTCAGTCAGCACTATCGTAACATGTATCCCAAAAGCGCTTATATGTTCACCCCCGGCGAACATATAATGCAGGCCTTCGATACCGTTACGCAGGAGATAGGGCTTGATCACAATGATCCCCGGTATCAGGAAATGCATGACTGGTGGTCAGCGCCCAAGGGGGCCAAAGAGTTTGAAATGAGAGACGGGTTATGGCTGCGGTTGCTTGCCAAACGGATGCAAGGGCAGGCCGGTATTGTTATTTCGACCACGAATATTACAGATTATAAACGCCAGCAAGCATTGCTTGCGCAACAATCAGCCGAACTGTCGATGGCGCTGGAGAAGGAAAAACATATCGTCGAGCAGCAAAAGACCTTTATCTCTATGGTCTCACACGAGTTCCGGACTCCGTTGACAATTATTGACGGCAATGCCCAGATTATCCAGCGCAGGGGGGCTTCACTGACACAGGAAATACTGGAAAAACGCGCCGGAACGATCAGAAGTGGTGTAGAGCGCCTGATTCAGCTTATTGAAACAATCCTTTCTTCCTATGCACTGGAAAGTGGAAGACTCTCTGTTAATCTGCAAGCCTGCAATATTGAAACGATCATCAGAGAGATTATTGCCGAACAGCAGAGCATCTCGCAGTATCATACTATTAATATCGATCTGCGGAGATTGCCGCCGCAAATGAATCTGGATGAAAAAATGATCCGGCATATGTTGGCAAACCTGCTTTCCAATGCAGTCAAGTATGCGCCGGGCAATCCTGAAATAGACGTTATTTCTTTTAGTGAAAACGGCAAGGTTGTGATTGAGGTTCAGGATCATGGCGTGGGAATTCCCGAAAACGAACTGCCGAAAATATTTTCAAAATATTTTCGGGCGTCTACTTCGGGAGGGATTCCAGGGTCTGGCTTGGGTTTAAGTCTTGTGAAGCAATTCGTAGAGCTGCATAATGGTACCGTTGATTTGCGGAGCAAGCTTGGCGTTGGAACCGTTATAACGGTGAGCCTGCCCATAGAATAGTTACGGTAGTTAATTCTTTTTTAACTGTTGTTATGGTAATAATAATCAACCAGAACGCAGGGGAGAAGACAACAATGGAGACACAGATGGCAAAAATACTTCTCATCGAAGATGAGGCGCCTGTTCGGGAAATGCTCATGGATGAACTCACCGTGCAAGGGCATAAGGTCTTTGAAGCTTATAACGGAGAGGATGGCCTGAAAAAATTTCTGGAGATGGAGCCAGACCTTGTTCTTTGTGACCGTGCTATGCCCGGTATGTCCGGTTATGATGTCCTAGAGCGTATCAGAGGCGCTCATCCGCAGTATGAGGATATCCCTTTTATTTTCATCACCGCCTTGACAGACCCGCGTGACAGAGCGGCCGTTGAGCATTTAAGGCCAGCTGCATATATTGAAAAGCCGGTTGATTTCAACCTTCTCACAGAAAAGATCGCGCAGCTTATCAGAGCCAAGTGAGCCCGTGATTATAACAGCAGAAAACCCCCGTACTTTCGTACGGGGGTTTCTAATTTTTGGGTAACCAAGTGGGGTTTTGGGGTTTCAGGGGAGTTTAGCTGCCTGCTTGATTACCCTGGCAGATCCGGAGATCTACCAATTCCTATTTACTCTTTAAATCAACCCTCGCGGGAGGGCTTTTGAATTCAGATGCGAACAATAAAGCCCCAAATGATTCAAAAAGCAAGTAGAAACTTCATCCAAAGTCTTAAGTATAAAAATACATTACATAACAAAATACGATTCCGCAAGCTTGATTTTACGTTTTTTTAATTTTTTTTATCATCATATAAAGTTAAACATGATGTAAATTATATAAAATATTGATTTTTATTAATTTTTAATGGCTGAAATAAGCTCGTCAACATGCCCCGGAACTTTTACTTTTCTCCAGATTTGCTGAATGACCCCGTCAGAATCAACCAAAAATGTGGCACGGTCGATTCCCATATACTTCCTCCCGTACATGGATTTTTCAACACAGACCCCGAACGATTCGCAAATGCTACCCTCCGAATCTGAAATAAGGGGGAAGGGTAAATCGAACTTTTTTCTAAATTTTTCATGTTTTACAAGAGGGTCTTTAGAAATGCCGTAAATTCTCACACCCATTTTTTTTAACCGTGAAAAGTTATCCCGAAAATCACAGGCTTCCTTGGTGCAGCCCGGCGTGTCGTCTTTGGGGTAAAAATACAAAACTGTCGTATGTCCCTTGATGTCTTTATCGGTAATAAAGCCATCTTCTGTTTCCCCTTTGAAAGAAGGGACTTTTTTCCCGATCTGAAGTTCCGTCATAACGTGCTCCTTTTAAATTACTTCGCTATGAAACAAACCGCGGCGCGTAGTGTCAATATTAAGAATATTTT
The DNA here is from genome assembly GCA_964458415.1 of uncultured Rhodospirillaceae bacterium. GTDB lineage: Bacteria > Pseudomonadota > Alphaproteobacteria > Micavibrionales > UBA2020 > CAYWIT01. The sequence goes on along the minus strand of CAYWIT010000009.1, from coordinate 80,479 downwards.
TCGTATATCTGTTCTTTACATATGGGCTCCATATGCTAATGTCCAACATCATTCTACCATAGCGTTTACCATGGAGGTCTGCATGCAAGAAGCGCACGACGTTGTCGAGAAGTTTATCAAACCGTATCTCGCCAAATATCACCCTGATGCGGACGTTGTCATTATGGCTGGATCTTATGGTCGTGCCATGCGGCAGGGCAGTTATCAGCCCATTGCTTCCTCTGACGTTGATCTGGTCATCATTTATAAAGATCTGGAAAAAGGCGGCTTTCGCGCTGCTTCCCAAATCTTCTCCCAAGAAGACGTTGGCACCGCTCTTGGGGAAGCGGTGCCGCGTACAATGATGGTTGATACAAATATCCATGATCTGGCTTCATTGCATTACCATGATAAAATGGTGAAGGAGCAGATCAAAGTTCCTTACATTAACGTCATGCTGGACGAGGGATATGTTCTGATAGACCGGCTGGGGATTGCGTCCATTCTGCAGGAAAAGGCCGCAAAATACCTTGAGGAAGGGCCGGCCCCCGCACCACGCGCACAATGGCAGTCTGAAATTGTAAGACTGGAAACTTATCTGGCTGATGTTCGCTCCGTAGAAAGCCTTGAAGAAAAGCGCTTTCTGGGAACGATGGCACTGCTTCATACCTGTGAATTTGCCTTGGGACTCAATCAGAACTGGCGCTCAGGCTCCAATCAGGCCTATAGACGTCTGACAAAATTTTCACCGGAAGATGCCGAGAAGATCACAAAGAGTTTTTCAGACATCATGCGCCATGGACGGACGGAGGCCTTTGAAAGCTTGATGGAAGATTATATCCGGCGTGGAAAAAGTATTTTGCCGCAACTGCCGGAAGAAAAATGCGCAGTTCCGTATCCGGTTGAAACACATGTTGGCAGAGAAGATATTCAAAATATCCGGGATCTGTTTTTGAAGTTTATGACGGATCATTTATGCGAGGCTTTGGAAACCAGTAAAAAACGCGGTGAATTTGCCTACCTGGAAAACCTTTCCGCAACGGTCAACTATACAAAAACAATCCTGGAAACGCGGGATTGCATAACTGCGCCATCGGAGGGGCGGGAGGCCATGCGCTATCTGGGCCAGAAAATGCCGGATATCATGCCTGTTTTATTGCAGGCGATGGATGAAGATATTTATGAACCTCTGCGTCATTTGGCAAACGAGGCATTATCCCATATGGGTGGCTTGCATTACTCCCGTCTCCAGAACTATTATGCCGATGACCTTGCACGCATCAATGCCCTCGAAAGTGCGGGGCATCCAAAACTCAAGAGTGCCTTTAACCCCGGATATAAGCCATGACGACAGCCCGCTTTGTACTGCATAAAAATGACCTACCCGCTGATCTTTCCTTTGGAGATGTTCTTTCGATGGACAGCGAGTTCATGGGGCTGAATGTTTGGCGGGATCGTCTTTGCCTGTTACAGATTTATGACGGTTTGCCTGACAGTAAAGTCCACATTGTCCAGTTTGAAAAAGACAAGTTTGATGCGCCAAATGTTAAAAAACTTTTATCCGACAAAAAAAAAGAAAAGCTTTTTTACTACGCACGCGGGGACATGCGCTGGATCGGTTATTATCTCGGCGTGATCCTTGAAAACGTCTATTGCCTCAAAATCGCTTCACGCGTTGCCCGCACCTACACACAGGCCCATAATCTGGATGATGTCAGTAAGCATGTCCTGGGGATTAAAATCTCTAAAGATCAGCAATGCACAAACTGGGGCGCAGAATCGCTGACGAATGAGCAGCTTGATTATGCCTGCAACGACGTTCTGTACCTGCATGCCATGAAGGACAAGCTGAACGCTATGATGGAGCACGAGAATCGCAAGGAAATCGCCTATGGTTTATGCGCTTGTCTTCCTGCAATAGTGCGTGCTGATTTGGCAGGATGGCTGAATGAAGATTTATTCGCCTATCATGTCCCAAAACCATAATTTTCATAATTGTAAAACTTTTGCGATGACTGAAGTGGTAAATTTCATAACCTTATGAAATAAATGACTTATATTAGCTTTGATTTTGTCCGAAAAATTCAATATATTCCTAAAAATAATCGATCCATAAATTTACAAACGTCTTGACATTATGTCATGTCTTTTGTAATTTACGGCATTAAGAAAAATACAAACTAAAAACATTGGCACAAGGCACGCGCCTAGGGAGAGTCCAGATGATGAATAAAGCAGATAGTCTCGAGAACAAGTTCAATAAAATGGCAGATGGCGAGGACGGTGGTTCTGCAGGACGCGAGGAGCGCAAAAGAAAATCCAGCGCCCGTGTCGTAGATTATGAAGATGCCGATGAAGATCTGCGCAATATCATGGAACAGAAAATGAGAAGGATTGATCTGGATCCATCTAGTTTCGAAGCCGTGATCAGTTACGGAACAGAGCCTCTGGAAGCGCTTGGGAAAGTGGCGAAGGATATCCTGAAAATTCAGGCTTCCTTCAATGAGCAGGTTAAAACAATGGATATTGCCATGGACAACGTGAACAAAGGGTTCGCGGGGCTTGGTGTAGAAAATGTGGTTGATGCTGTCAAGAAGATGGTGAAGGGCGCAGGCGGTGCCGCAGCCAGCGGTGGAAAGTCGCTTGGAAAATTTTTGGGTAAAATGAAAGATTCCCTTACCGGTGCAGATAAAAAGCGTACGGAAGAAGAAGCCCATGTCCAGATGATGATCGACAAACTGCCGGACATGTACATGGAAATGCAACAATTGGCGCTTGGCCTGCGTGAAGCAGAAGGCGGTCTGAAGGAAGTGATGCAGGCGGCTGAAAAACTGGGCTTTGCCCGTGTTGAATCGGTAAAGCAGCTGAATATCTTCTTGGGAGCAGCTCCTGAAATTCTGAGACGCTATGATGATGTTTACATCAGGGAAGCCCAGATGGACTGGGACGAGTCTCAGGATCCAGAAGATGAATTGCATTTGAACAACATGCTGAAAGCAAAAGATAACTTCCGTGATCAATACAGAATTCTTGAAAGCTCGCGCGCTCAAGGTCTTGCGGCAGCTCAGCAGCTTCGCATGATGATGGATGAAATGGAAAAACAGCGCCGCATTATCCAGCAATTCCGCACTGTTCGTGAGAACGAATGGCTTGCGCTGATGTCTTCTGCAGGGATCGCTGCGTCCTCACTCAAAGTGGGCCAGATGATCAAGAAGTCCGACGAGGCAGGTGATAAAGTTCACACCCTGACCTCCGACATGATGGAGAAGGCACATGACATGACACTGGAAAGCCAGGGCCGCGGAACTGTTGATCCGGAAAAGCTGATCGAATCCCTGAACCGTATGAAAGGGATGATCGAAAAGGAAAACGAAGTGCGGCAGCGTCTTGCGCTTGAGCAGGAAGCAACCCGTCAGGCAATCCGTGGTGCGGCAAACCAGTTGCTCGAAACCGTGGAAAAAGCCAGACACGAGCGTGTACTGGAAGCAGCCCCGACAGCTGATAAAGAAGAAAAGCTGGATGCGGCTCCCGATGTTGCGAACGATAACGCGCAACAAACGCCTGCCGTTGCCGAGAAGTCATCCCCGCGCAAAAGAAGCGCAGGGCCTTCCAAAAAGCCATAAGAGAAAAAGACCGGTGTTTCCCCCAAGAAAGGGAGCACCGGCCTTTTTTTAACCTTGACTAGACTTTATGAATACTAATGAGAGGCGAAAAATGTTCGGCAAGAAAAAAGAAGATCAATCCGCTGCCCCTCCCAAAGAAGCGCAATCATGGGATGACAAGCTTGCGTCAGCCTTGCCAAAAAAAGCGCAGTTTTTTGATTCTGTGCGGACGGATGCTTATAAAAATAATAATCTCGTCGCCAACTATGTCGAATTCTGGGTCGCCCTCAATGTTGACCAGCAGCAGGATAAATGGCGCGTCATGCACTATATGATTTTCGATCTGGATATGGCCGATGGAAAGTTTAAAACGGAAATCGCCAGTAAAGAAGATTGTTCATTTCCCGAAGCGATATATCACATTGCCAAATTTGACAGCATGGCCAGCGCTGCAGGAACACGCGAACCGGTGCAGTTAACCGAGGAACACTATCCGGCAGAGAAATATCCAGAACTCAAGACCTATTACTACAATATCGAGCATTATCACCTTGCCGCAAATATTGAAGGCATCGCCTTTGATGACGCCGGACATCCTTATCGGCGCGTTGAGGGGAAAATTGTGGCGGAATCCGCCTTTAAACGCTCGGAGATATCCCGATCTATTCTGGCAGTAAACCAAACCCATGAAAACCCGCATCTTCAAGCAAAAATGGAAGGCGGCGTTCTGTCGGACATGGCCGAAACCATTTCTGACCGTTCCACGACGCTGGACAGATTGCTGCAGGTCGGTGAAATCCTGTCTGATATGGACAAGTTTGCAACTTATATCGGCGCATTCTATCTCAGTGTTCAAAAATCCTTGGCACAGCCCGGCTCTTTCGAGAAGATCGGCGGGCTGGATCCTGCAGAAAAGGAACAGTTCCTTGGCAAAGCGGACAGGTTGTTGGGTAAATATTCTGATCGCCATGTAGAAATGATAGACATTCTGGACGAAGCTACTGAATACCTTGACCAGATTGAAGAAAAAGGCGTGCATATTGAGCCGTTCAAAAAATTTGCGGCTGAATGTGAAGTCTATGCGTATCTTTTGAACGCATCACAGAAACGGCTGCAGCTTGAACAGGGTTTTGTTTCAGCCAATAACAACACTACAAACCTGATTGTCGAAATCCGTAAGTCTGTTGATATGGCGCGAGAAAAATTTATGGAGCTGGGTGGCACACAGGAACAGATGGATAAACTGAACGGGTGGGTTGCCAGCCGGAACAAAGATAGCATTCCCGGATGGCTGCCCGGATTTCTGACGCGCTACTATGAATCACGCGGCAAGATTATGCAGACGGTACAAGACCGCAAGCAGGCGCTCCAAAAGGTCAAGACCATGACGGCAACCGTAAAACCGCCGCTTCTGGATGAATTTAACAACAAGGCAAATACGCCTGCAATCGAAGCAGGCAAACCTGACGTTCCTGCAACACCAGCGCCAGCGAAAAAAAGCTTTGATCCCGGCTCTGGCCCTGGTTAAAAGCAGGTCAGCCCGTTGAACGGACTTTATTCCCCATAGGGGATCCAGACGTTCTTGATTTCCGTCGCATGGCGAAGGAACTCTTCCCCCTCGGCCTGTTCGCGGTCAAACCAGTCGCGTTGTTTTCCGTTATTGACCCAAGTACGCTTGAGATTTCCGATAGATGATTTTTCGACAAGGGCGCTCCCTGCGGAATCTGAACCGAAATACCAGATCGCATCCACCTCGTCATGCTCGGCCAAAGTCTTGCTCAGGTCCTTGCGGATACCGGTTACAATATTAACCGTTCCCGCGACAACGTCAGACGTATCGAAAACCTGATAGAAGTCTGTCGCCAGCAGTGGATACTTTTCCGAAGGAATAACAACACTCCGGTTGCCCATGACCATTGCCGGTGCGAACAGAGAAACAAAAGATAGCAGCGGATTTTCATCCGGACATACAAGCCCCAGAATACCGACGGGCTCCTTCATTGCGGCCGCGACAAGACGGGCAGGGGGCGTATGTACAGCACCGTCATACTTGTCTGCCCATGCCCCGTATGTAAAGAGGCGACGAATGGCTTCATCCACTTCCTTTTGCGCCGCGACCGGAGTAACGCCCGTCATTTGCACAAGGCGCTTTTTAAACTCTTCGGCGCGTACCGACAGGTTTTCCGCGATGTAATAAAGAATCTGGGCGCGTAGATGGTGCGCGGATTTTCCCCATCCCTCGGCTTTCTTCGCGGCCTCGACTGCATTGCGGATGTCCTTGCGGTTGCCTTCACCCACCTGTCCGGCGAGTTTGCCCTTCGCGTCTGTAATGGACAGGCTATAGGCCCCGTCAGGGCGGGCCTGTTTTCCGCCAATATAAAGCTTGGCCGTACGGTCAATATTGGCCAGACCTTCGACGGCACCGACATGTTTTGCAGGTGAAAGGCTGGTTTTAACCTCCTTATAAGAGGGGAGAGATTTGAGAAACGCCGGCTTCAGATAGGCATACATGCCTTCACGCCCGCCTTCGCGGCCAAAACCGGATTCGCGGTATCCACCGAAGCCGCAAGCCGCGTCAAACATATTGGTAGAATTGATCCAGACAACGCCTGCTTTGATTTTTGGCGCGACATCGAGCGCGAGGTTGATGTTCTCGCTCCAAATGCTCGCGGCAAGTCCATAGCGTGTGTTATTGGCCAGCAATACGGCTTCTTCCGGTGTGCGGAAGGTCATGACGGAGACAACGGGGCCAAAGATTTCTTCCTGCGCCACAGTGGCGGAGGTTTGCACGCTTGTCAGCATCGTCGGCGGGTAGAAGCAACCTTTGTCAGGGCAGGAATCCTTGCCGGGTTGAACAAGTTTTGCACCTTCCCTGACGCCTGTTTTTACAAGGCGGTCAATTTTTTTGTACTGCTCATCGTTGACGATTGCCCCCATATCTACGGTTTTGTCGAGGGGGGCGCCAACACGCAAGTGCTTCATCCGTGCAGTCAGCTTGGCGATCATTTTTTCGGCGATGCCTTCCTGCAGCAAAAGGCGCGAGCCGGCGCAGCAGATCTCGCCCTGATTGAGCCAGATACCATCAACCACCCCTTCGACGGCGCTGTCGAGGTCGGCATTTTCAAAAACGATGGTGGGGGATTTTCCGCCCAGCTCCAGCGTCAGCGTTTTGCCGCTGCCTGCCGTTGCTTCACGAATAATGCGGCCCACTTCGGTCGATCCCGTAAAAGCGATCTTGGCAATGCCGGGATGCTTTGTGATTTCGGCGCCGGTAGAGCCATCACCTTGCACGATATTGACGACACCAGCGGGCAGGCCGGCTTCAAGGCAAAGCTCGGCGAACAGTGCTGCCGTGAGGGGCGTGAATTCGGCAGGCTTGAGCACAACCGTATTACCGGCGGCGAGGGCAGGCGCGATTTTCCACGCCATCATCAGGAAGGGAAAGTTCCATGGAATAACCTGACCAACAACGCCGCAGGCTTCATAGCCCGGAAATTCGGTGTCAAGAATCTGCGCCCATCCGGCGTGATGATAAAAATGACGCGCGGCAAGAGCCACGTCGATATCGCGCGTTTCGCGGATAGGCTTGCCGTTATCCAGCGTTTCCAGCACGGCGATCAGGCGCGCGTTTTTCTGGATCAGGCGGGCAAGGGCATAAAGGTATTTCGTACGGACATGACCGTCCAGCGCCTGCCATATTTTCTGCGCTTTTTGCGCGGCCTTGACGGCGGTATCAACATCGCTTTTTGTGCCAAGAGCGATTTTGGCGAGGATTTCACCCGTCGCCGGATTTTTTGTGGTGAAGGATTTTCCTTTGGATGGTTTGACCCATTTGTTGGCGATGAAGTGGCCGATACTGCGGCCATGACTTTCCAGCCATTCGCGGGCGGTTTTGTCGCTCTCGGGTGCGGGGCCGTATTCCATGGTTTCAAAAATTTCTGCGACTTTTGCGGTGGTCATGTTGGTTCTCCCATTGCCATGCCCGCGCTGGCGGGCATCCGGCCTTTTTGTTTTTATGCCAGTCCCCCGCCTTCGCGGGGGTGGCAATGTGTTATTGGTATATCTTTTCGTACAAGTCTTCCCAGTTCAGGTTCATCTCTTCGATCAGTCTCATCTTCCAAGGCCTGTTCCACTTTTTCAATCTCTTCTCGCGGTTCAGAGCGGTTTCGTAGTCGTTGTAAACCTCATAATACACCAGCATCTTTACATCGCACTTCTTCGTAAACCCATCGGCGAGTTCGTTTTTGTGTTCGTAAACGCGCTTGGCAAGGTTTTCCGTGAATCCCGTGTAGAATGTACTGTTCCTTCCTTTCGCGAGTATATAGACGTAGTATTGTTCTTCTTCTTTCATCTTTTATCCGCGCCATGCCCGCGCTGGCGGGCATCCGGCCTTTTTATTCTTCAGTTGCCAGACCCCCGCTTTCGCGGGGGTGGGGGGCGGAGACATTTGCGATGGTCACTGTTGAGCCCTCTTTTCCAGACTTGTCACCCTGCGATGGAGAAACATAAATCCTTACCCCACCGGATGGCGATTGTTGGCGGAATAGCGACCGGTCACAAAATGTTCCAACTGACGCTCGATATCGGCGAGCAGGGACGAGGCACCGATGCGAAACAAGTCCGGCTGGAGCCATTCATTGCCGAGTTCTTCCTTCATCAGGAACTGGTAATTCATGACATCCTTTGCCGTACCAATCCCGCCGGCGGGCTTGTAGCCGACACGGTATCCCGTCTGTTCCAGATATTCCCGGATCATACGGATCATGACCAGCGTGACGTTGAGATTGGCATTGACGCTTTCTTTTCCCGTGGAAGTCTTGATAAAATCAGATCCCGCCATCATGGCAACAAGGCTGGCCTTGGCGACGTTGCGCATGGTGGCCAGTTCTCCGGTGGCGAGAATGGATTTCAGATGCGCCTCGCCGCAGGCTTCGCGCATTGCTGAAACTTCGTCATATAGCGCCTGCCAGTTGCCGGTCAGGACGTGGCCCCGCGTAATAACAATGTCGATTTCCTTTGCGCCCGCCTCAACGGAAGCGCGAATTTCCTCCAGCCGTTGCTTGAGGGGCGAAAGACCGTGTGGAAAACCGGCGGCAACGGCAGCCACAGGAATATTTGTACCTTCCAGCTCTTTCACGGCGGTCTCAACCATTTCATGATAAACGCAGACGGCACCCGTTGTCAGGTGCAGGCCTTCAATACCAAGAGCTTCGACGATATCGTCGCGCAGGGGCTTTTTTGCCTTGGCGCAGAGACGTTTAACACGTCCAGGCGTATCGTCTCCCGAGAGCGTCGTCAGGTCGATACAGGATAGAGCCTTCAGCAGCCATGCCGCCTGCCATTCCTTCTTGACTGTCCGTCTCCCCAACAGGGTAGAGGTGCGGCGTTCCACGGCACTCAGATTGACTTCTACGCCTTCCAGCCAATCTATACTGAGGGACGTACCGGGATTGCGCGCATGTGCATCCCTGTTGGCGGGGGAAGGAAGTTTGACAGGCAAGGTATTGATGGTTTTATTGCCTGTTGCGGTCATTTGCGGTCTGGTTTTGGCCATTTCCTGCCCTCATCAATTTTATATAAAAAGATTATGCTTTAAATTACATTGAAAATTGCGTATGAGCAATGTATTCGACACAACAAAGAAAGAACGAAAACGTTACAGTTATGGAATTTAAAGATTTAGGCCTCAGTGAAGGCGTCCTCAAGGCCATTGAAGAAGCGGGATACAAAAACCCAACCCCGATACAGGAACAGGCCATCCCTGTCATTCAGATGTGCCGTGACGTCCTTGGCCTTGCCCAGACCGGCACAGGCAAGACAGCCGCCTTTACAATCCCTATGATTGATACGCTTGCGGGGGGGCGCGCCAAGGCCCGCATGCCACGTTCCCTGATCTTGAGCCCGACACGGGAACTTGCTGCGCAAATATCGGAAAATTTTGTCAAGTACGGCAAGTATCACAGCTCACTGACGATGGCACTAATCGTTGGCGGCACGTCCATGGATGAACAGGTCCGCAAGCTGGAGCGCGGGGTCGATGTGCTGATCGCAACGCCGGGGCGTCTGCTTGATTTATTCGAGCGTGGCAAAATTTTACTGGCTGATATCAAGATTCTTGTTATTGATGAAGCGGATCGCATGCTGGATATGGGGTTTATTCCCGATCTGGAAAAAATTGTTTCTATCCTGCCGCCGATCCGCCAAACATTGTTTTTCTCGGCCACCATGCCGCCGGAGATCAAACGGCTTGCAGACAAATATCTGAGCAACCCTAAAACCATATCAGTATCAGCGACATCGTCCACATCGGTGAATGTTGAACAGTTTCTGGTCAATGTCCCGCACACCCGTCAAAAATTTGCGACATTTTACAAGCTCTATCAGCAGGAAGAAGTCAAAAATGCCTTTGTCTTCTGTAACCGCAAGCGCGACATTGATGAAGTTTGCCGCAGTATGCGGAGCAAAGGTATCAAGGCAGCCGCACTACACGGTGATATGGAGCAAACAGAACGGACAGCGGCCCTTAACAAATTCAAAGCAAATGAAATACAGATTCTGGTCTGCAGCGATGTTGCCGCGCGTGGCCTTGACGTTCAGGGTATGTCCCATGTCTTCAACTGGGATGTCCCGTTCAATGCCGAGGATTACGTACACCGCATCGGCCGCACGGGCCGGGCAGGGGCGCAGGGCCGCTCATTCACCTTTGTAACGCCCATGGACGAAAAACAGCTGAACAACATTCAAAAGCTGATCAAGAAAACGATCAATGTGCTGGATGTTGCCGGCATCAGTGATACGCCTGTACGGGAAGAAAAGCCGCATGCGGCTGTCCGTGAAAAGGAACGGCATAAAAACCGCCACCAGAAAGAAGATCGCCGTCAGCGCAATCACCCTGATATTGAATCAGAAGATAACACAGGCGCTTTCGGAGATGATGTTCCTTCGTTTCTGGCAAAACGCTAGGCCGTTAACCATTGACATCCCGCTGATTTTTAAGGACAATCGCACAATCTGTTCAAGTTGGCGGTGTCTCTGCAATGAATGTTTTTTTTCAGTGTTTCTCAAGAGTGATCCCGGCCTTTGCCGGAGCCACTCTGCTGGCCTTCCTGCTTGTCGTGCCGACGGCCAATGCTGCGCCGTTGAGCAGCGGTACAGACCTCCCCGTTAACTTTCAAGCCAAAACGCTCTCCCATGATGACAAGGCCCAGACCGTCACCGCCGAGGGCGATGTTGAGCTGATACAGGGTGGAAAAATTCTTCATGCAGACAAAATGGTTTATAATCTGGCAACAGATACGGTTTCAGCTATCGGTAACGTTTCCCTGCTGGATGAAACAGGTGATGTCCACTTTGCCGAATACATAGAGCTCAGTAAAAACATGAAGGACGGCTATGTCCATAGCCTGCTGTCCTTGCTGACAGACGGTACGCGCTTTACCGCGTTGGAAGCGAAACGGGAAGGCGGCACAAAAACGACAATGACAGAGGCTTCCTATACGCCTTGCGAAGTATGCGAAGCAGACCCGCATCCCCTCTGGCAAATCAAGGCTGACAGGGTTATCCATGATACGGAAGCCAAAACCGTAAAGTATAAAAATGCACGGATGGAATTTCTGGGTGTACCCGTGGCCTTTTCGCCCCTCTTTTCGCATGCCGATCCCTCCGTAAAACGCAAGAGCGGCTTTCTCAAGCCCGAGTATGGCTGGTCCGATGACCTAGGCACGCACGTGAAAGGCGGATACTATTTTGGCGATATCGCCCCCGACAAAGACGCAACGCTTCAGGTCATGCCCACAACACGTAAAGGCGTTTTTGTCGAAGGACAGTGGCGGCAGCGCTTTGAGAATGGCCGTTTGCAGATCGACACAAGCGGAGTCCAGTCTGACCGCAAGGAAGCGGACGGGCGGGTTGAGCAGGATAGATTGCGAGGTCATATCTTCGCAAATGGGGCGCTTGATCTGGACGAGAAATGGCGTGCCGGTTTCGACGTCAAGCGCGTATCGGACAAGCAATACCTGCGCCTGTATGATATTTCGCGTGAAAACGTATTGAATAACGAAGCCTATGCCGAACGGTTTTCCGGACGGGATTACTCGCGCATCAGCGTTCTTAGCTTTCAGGACGTTCGTCTTGGGACGCGGCCTGAGCAACCGGATATCTTGCCGCTGGCGGAGCACCGCATGATTGGCGAACCGGGCAGCCTGATGGGGGGGCGTGGTTCCGTTGGCCTTTCCACCGCGGCTCTGCTCCGCGATGAAGGCGGGCAGGACGTTCAGCGTGTATCTCTGGAAGCTGGTTGGCAACGCAGGGATATTTTACCGCAAGGCATTGTTACAAAGCTTGATATGAGCGCCCGTGAAGATATGTATTCCATGCAAAACAGGACAACGACAGGGGATTCCGCAAATGCTTCGCGGGGGGCAGCCGTGGCAAGCCTTACAGGAAGCTATCCATTAGCAAAAAAAATCAGCGCTGCACAAATACTTTTGGAGCCAATAGCGGGCGCCAGTATCAGTCCGCAATTGAATGATACAAACCTGAAAATTCCAAATGAAGACAGTATCGACGTTCAGCTTGATGCGAATAATCTGTTTGATGACAATCGTTTTCCGGGCGTGGACCGCATCGAAGACGGCGCCCGTATAAATTACGGTTTGCGCACAGGTATTTATGGCGATGGGGGACGTTATGGCAGGGCCTTTATTGGCCAGAGCTACAGGTTTGACGATGACGCGCTTTTCCCGCAAAATTCAGGTCTTGATGGCAGGGCTTCTGATATCGTCGGGCAGATCCGGATTGGGCTCGACCGCCATCTGGATATGGATTACAAGTTCCAGCTCGATAACAGGAATCTTGCCGCTCACCGCCATGAACTGCAGGCCAGCACAGGATATGGCGCCCTGAACCTGAATACGCGTTATATCTATGTTGACAACACCGGGGGCACAGACTTTACCGAGGCGCGGGAACAGGCCAATATCAAGGGCAGCTATCGATTGACAAAAAACTGGAGGGTAAGCGCCGGTGCATTGTTTGATCTTGGCGAGGATCCCGGCACCAGAAAAGCAACCGCCGGGCTGGGCTATACAGACGAGTGCTTTTCTTTTACAGCGCAGGGAACGCGTAACCTGATATCCGAGGCGACGGGCGAAAGCGAAACACTTATTCTGTTACGTGTTGGATTCAAGAATATTGGGGAGTTTTCAGCCCCTGAAATCATGCTGAAGGCACGGGGCGAGGATGGTTAACAGCTCTTCCGCCCCTTGCCGAAAGAGCCTGAATAATTTACCTTGTTACGGAGTGGTCATTTAAAGGATGGGCATATGGATTTAATGTCTTATGACATGGGGAGGCGTTACCGCAAAAAATCCTCCGAACGGCGGCGGCGCTTTATAATAGGCTTTATTCTTCTAACCGCGTTGTGCGGCGCCTCCTATTGGTGGGGCGGTGAAAATGTGCGCAGCAGTGAAGTTGCCTATAAGCAACAGGCACTTAATTTACAAAAAGAGCGTGGCCTGCTTGAACAAACGATTACAACCCTGCGGTCCGATGTTCAATCCACACAGGTGCGTTATCAACAGCTGGAGGCCAAGTACCAACAGGAAGTTCCCCAAGGGGAATTCAAAAAACTGACTGACATCGTGAAAAAGCAGCTTGATGCCGGTATCAAGCCGGAAAGACTGGCTTTTGTTATTGACGCTGCGCGCCCCCCCAAAAACTGCACCGAGCCATCCGTTAAAAGATTTGTCGTCAAAACTCCCGTCTATAGCGGTCCACATGGCACTGTATCTTTCGGGAACGGTGTCATTACCGTGACGGGGGAAGGGGCTTCATCCATCAATGTTGCCGGTCATCAGGAAGCCTGGTACGACCCCGGAAAACCCGTCAAGATTACTTTTATCGAGATCGGCGGGCGTGAAAAAGTCAAAGAGGGGCTTCTTCCGATCCAGCATTCCGTTGTTGTCGGCAACAAGGAATACAGGTTCACCGTAGCTGCTGGAGAACGCTCATTTATTACAGTAACGGGCGATAGCTGCGATTACCCTTAAATAATTATTTTTGCTGCCATTCTCCGCCGGCATTCATGACGAATTCGCCGGGTTCAGCGCTCTGGATAAGTTTTTTCCCTGCAAGCGCCCTGACCTGATCCACGGCGGTGCCATTTTTTGCGGCAATAGCCTTATATTTTTCAATACGCTCGGCGTTCACGCTGTCAACCAAAGCTGCTACGTCCGCCGCAGGCGATGGCACAACAATTCCCAGCAGGCCGTCGGGACGTTCCCCGATAAGACCCTGTTTTTTGGCGCTGCCTAGTGTCATGGCGGCAAAAGCAATGCTTGCCGAAAGAAGAACAGTGATCAGGCCAAGCGTAAATTTGGAAAGGAACGATTTCATGCATGTTCTCCTTATTGAGTTTTTTCTGCAGCGCCAAAAAGATCAGGATCCGATGCAAACGCCTCTTCAAGATCTTTTTCAACCCTAATGCGAACTTCCTGCTCGATCTTGACGTTTAAATTGATTTCAATCGGTTTGTCCGGCGCCTGAACCTTCACGGTAGGGGAGCAAGCCCCTAGGGCTAAAAGGCCACACAGGAGAAAGAGTGATTTACTGGTCTGCATGTCGTTGCTTCTCAAAATTTTCTATTTGTTGTTTTATACTATCCGGGATCTGGCTCCCGCCTGGACTGTATTTTAAAACACTTTGCAGGGGGCCTTCCACTGTTAAATTAATATTGACCGGGTACCCCCCATAAAACTCCGGATTCTTTCCTTGGGCATGCAGGGATATTTTTTGATTTTTGCCAATTTCCCCATCCATCGTTATGCGTAACGCCTCAAAATCAAAGGCCTTCAGCGCTACCCGTAGATCAACAATCTGCTTTTGTGAGTTATCCTGCAAAAAAGCCGGGACCTCGCGCGGGTTATAACGGATGCTTCCCGGTCCTTCGGTTTCAAATACGCCACCGGCGAGCATAATTTTCGCCCCCTGAATATGCAGGGGAAGAGAGCCGTTTACGCGTCCGGTAGCGTCCAGCCCCTCAAGCGGTGCAATTTTGAAAAGCTCGGGCAGATCAAGGCCTTTTGCCGTTAAAATGATATCTGACGTCATCTCGTCAAGGTTGATCATGAAGGGCGCGGCGGTAATTTTTCCTTTCGCGAGATCCCACTGCCCCTGATGCAGCCCAAGATTGCCCGCAGGATCAAGACTGAGCTGTAAAACACCGTTTGTAAGAGGAACGCCAGCGTTAAGCGCGCCAATAAAAATGGATTGCTTGTTGAAAACAAGCGGCGTGATGTTTTCCAGATGTAAAACGGTGCTTACATTTTTAAGAGAAAGCGCGTCAATGATTGCAGAAAATTGCTTGAGCAGGAGCGTTGCTTCCGTTTTTCCAGTCTTCCATCCTGAACTTGTTTTGAGCCAGCTGATTTTGCCGGTGAGACCAACCGTCCCTGAACTTTCCGGAACTCGTTTTTGGATAAAAGGAAAAATATCCCCAATGCCTGTCACGCCCTTTGTTAATGATATAGGGGGCATGTCAATATTGAGGTACCCCTTTTGCAATTTCGCATCGTGCTTCCCCTCAAGTAAAAGATAAATTAATCCATTTTTTTCTTTGATATTACCTGAAATTTTTGTAGTTTCTGGCGACTTTTCTACCGGCTTTAAATGCAGGGAAAGATCAACCGGCGTGACCCATAAAGACGTTTTGTTCTCGCCTGCTGAAATATTTTGAAGCTCAATATTTCCGGAGATAACAGGCGTTTCTGTAGTCTGGATTTTTAACTGTGACGGCTTGCCCATGAAAGAAAGTTGCGGGCTATCGAACTCGAGTCCTGAAATTTTGAGCAAAATTTGCTTTAATTCAGGATCAAGCGCAACTTCCGTCTCTAGCGAAGCATTCATACCGGACATCACATCAGGAATTGACAGTTTTTTTGAAGACATAGAAAGCCGCCCATCAACCTTCCGTAATTTATCTAACGCCAGCCAATCAGCTTCGCTGCTTTTTTCGACCGCTAAAGACAAATTGAGCGTGCCTTGCCCTTTTAAACCGGCAATTTCCAGAGATTCCAGATTTTTCAGAGCGGCATTGAGAGACAGTGCCGCCTTGTCGGCTTCACCCTGTATATCCAGAGTGATTGATCCAGAGCCGTTTTTGGCATCGCCCTGCAGAAGAATTTGCGTTTTTCCTTCGTTAGAACTGGCTGTCAGCGTGGTTCCCTGCAGCGGGATGCTATAAAGACGTATCGCTCCGGTGGTGATCTGTGCGCTCACATTCTGCAGCACAGGGCTTGCATTAAGATTGAAATTGCTCTCAATCCATCCTGAAGTTC
Source organism: uncultured Rhodospirillaceae bacterium (assembly GCA_964458415.1). Taxonomy (GTDB): domain Bacteria; phylum Pseudomonadota; class Alphaproteobacteria; order Micavibrionales; family UBA2020; genus CAYWIT01. The sequence goes on along the minus strand of CAYWIT010000009.1, from coordinate 64,563 downwards.
TTTTAACATCCAGATTTGGCAAAGTTAATTTTGCATCAGAAATATCCAGGTGAATCTTTGTATCTCCGGATTGTTTTTGCAAAGACGCCGTGACCTGTCCGGCGGTTTTTCCGAAGTCGGCAGAACCTTCAAACATCAGGCTCCCCTGATAAGATTCGCCACGATCAACGATATTGCCTGTTGCCGTTAGGCTTAAAATACCGGAAGGGGTTGGCAGCAATATTTCTGCCTGCGCAATATCAATCTTGTTAACATGAAGATTTATTGGTAGCACCTTGGCTTTTCTATCTTTTTCGCCGTTAAATACATCGATGTTGATTTTTGCGCCGGTAACAATGATGTGGCCAATACGCGCATTAAGAATATCTTTCAACGTCGCATAAAGCGTGATCTCGGCTATTGATGTGTTTGCATCCAATGAAAGGTTTTTGATTTTTGTTCCGCGCGTGCTCAGAACAACACTGTCGATTTGGGCTGACGGGAAGCCGCCAGCACGCACTGCTTGTTCAAGCAAAGGTTTAGAAAATAGAAATAAAGCTATGATTAAAATAGAAATTATGACCAGCAAAATACTGAGGCCAAGTTTGAATACGATTTTTACTATCTTGGGCATAATGATGTTTTCTGTTGATTTATCAGTTGTTTTTCAGGTTGCGATGCGCGATATGTAGATGCTTCAGATTTAATGCCTTCCAAGGAGTAACGCAATATGTTCATTTCGCCCGCTTTCGCACAAGAAGCCGCCTCAGATGCCGCTGCCACAGCAGCGACAGGTGACGGCGCAGGATTTCTGATGTCGATGCTGCCGCTCCTTCTGATCTTTTTTGTTTTTTACGTTATGGTCATCCGTCCGCAGAACAAACGTATTATCGAACATCGCCAGATGATCAATAATCTGCAAAAGGGTGACAAGGTTGTGACAGGGGGCGGAATTGTCGCTACAGTCAAGAAGCTTGTCGGCGATGACGAAGTCGTATTGGAAATTGCCGATGGGGTCGAAGTCACCGCGATGCGCCATACCCTCATGATGAAAAAAGACAAGGCGAGCAAGAAATAAAATGCTTCATTTCGAAAAATGGAAAATCGCCACGATTCTCCTGCTGACGCTGATAGGTGTTTTGTACGCTATGCCGAACGCCCTGCCGTCTGCAAAACAACAATGGCTTGTTGCGCATACGCCTTCATGGTTTCCAAAGCATGCAATCAATCTGGGACTGGATCTGCAAGGCGGATCGCACTTGCTGCTAGAAGCGGATACCAAAGCGGTTCTGGCCGAGCGCATGGAATCTCTGGTCGAAGCCACCCGTTCGGAAATGCGCAAGCAAAATATTGGCTATATTGATCTTAATGCCAGCGCAACAGGAATGAATTTTACGCTGCGTGCTCCACAGCAGGATCGTGATGCCGCTTATAAACTTGTTCGTGAACTTGAGCAACGCGCTGCGATTTCTATTTCCGATGACGGCCATGTTGATGTATCCCTTGATGATGTGGCTATTAATGAAATCAAGTCTCAGGTTATCAACCAGTCGATAGAAATTGTACGCCGTCGTGTGGACGAAAGCGGTACAAAAGAACCGATTATTGCCCGTCAGGGCCTGGACAGAATTGTGGTCCAGTTGCCGGGTGTGGATGATCCGGAACGGGTTAAAGCGCTGATCGGAAAAACAGCTAAAATGAGTTTCCATTTGCTGGATCTTGATGCCACGGTAAAGCCGGGGCCGGGGTCCCGAAAACTGCCGTTGCGCGACCAACCCGGACAAAGCATCATTATTAAAAAGCGCATCATGGTCGGCGGTGAAATGCTGGTGGATTCACAGCCCACTTTTGATCAGGGAGCTCCCGTTGTCTCTTTCCGCTTTGATGCACGTGGCGCGAAGCGTTTCTGTGAAGTGACGCGGGAAAACGTTGGCAAGCCGTTCGCGATCGTTCTGGATGATGAGGTTATCAGCGCTCCAGTCATCAACAGCGCCATTTGTGGTGGTAGCGGAATCATCAGCGGTTCCTTTACGGTGAAGGAAGCAAATGATCTTTCCCTGCTGTTGAGGGCAGGGGCGCTTCCTGCACCCATGAACTTTATCGAAGAGCGCAGCGTTGGCCCGACATTGGGATCAGATTCAATTGCGTCCGGAAAAATTGCCGGCGTTTATGGCTTCATCTTTGTTTTTGTCCTCATGTTGGCCTCCTATGGATTGTTCGGTTTGTTTGCCAATATCGCCCTGATCCTGAATATTGTTTTTATTTACGGGATTTTGTCGATGATTCAGGCAACACTGACATTACCGGGAATAGCAGGGATTATCCTGACCATTGGCATGGCGGTTGATGCAAACGTTTTGGTCTATGAACGTATCCGCGAAGAAATCCGCAATGGACGATCAATCCTCTCGGCTGTGGAAACGGGGTATAAACAGGCGATTGCGACAATCATTGACTCCAACCTGACGACGCTGATCGTGGCTTTGATCCTCTTCTCATTTGGCTCCGGCCCCGTCAAGGGTTTTGCCGTGACGATGAGCATCGGGATTATTACCTCCATGTTTTCAGCCATTATGATTACGCGCCTGATGATCGTGACATGGCTCCGCGCCAAACGCCCCTCTGTTCTGCGTCTTTAAAGGAAAGATACGCCCCATGCTGCGCTTTAAACTCGTCAAAGATAAGACCTCTTTTGATTTTATGAAGATTCATAAAGTCGCGACCGTCCTGTCTCTTCTCATGATGGTCGTCTCTGTCACGCTTCTTTTTACCAAGGGGCTGAATATGGGCATCGACTTCACCGGCGGGATATTGATGGAAATAAAATCCCCACCCACAGTGCAGATCAGTGATATCAGAAGCTCTCTGGAGAGTTTAAGTGCCGGAAAACCTGTGATTCAGGAATTTGGCGATAATGAAGTGATGATAAAAATTCCCGGAAAAACAGCAGATGCCACGATGCAAAAGGAGCTGCGGAATGAAGTCCAAAGCCTTTTGGGCGAGGGGACGGAATTCCGCCGTGTCGAATATGTTGGTCCGCAAGTCGGTAGCGAGCTGATTATCACAGGGATCAAGGCCTTCATTTATTCAATGATCGGTATTCTGGCCTATATCTGGTTTCGGTTCGAATGGCAGTTTGGCGTGACCGGCGTATTGGCGCTGGCGCATGACGTTTGCGCCACCCTGCTGTTTTTTATCTTGAGCGGGTTTGAATTCGATATGTCCACCGTGGCGGCTATTCTTCTGGTGGCGGGATATTCCATTAACGATACAGTCGTTGTTTTCGACCGCATGCGTGAAATGCTGCGTAAATACAGAAAAATGCCGCTACCGGAGCTGATCAACAAATCCATTAATGAAACGCTATCCCGGACGATCATGACCAGCCTGACAACGCTGCTGGCGCTGCTGGCGCTGGCTATTTTTGGCAGTGAAGTGATCAAGGGGTTCACCTATGCCCTGATTGTCGGGATTATGGTGGGAACCTATTCATCAATTTTCGTCGCATCCCCTGTGCTGATCTATCTTAACCTCCGCCGTGAACCGGAACCGGATCAGCTTGAAGCCAATATCGCCGAAGGGAAATAACCCGTCTGGCTACTGCGGCAACTTTCGCGCCTTACGGATCCCCGCAAGGATGAACACCGCAAAAACGGTGGAATACATGAGGTTGTATCCGGTCATGGAAATGCCAAAAAGTTTCCATGCAGGAACATCACAGCGCACAACGGGCTGACGGCTGAGATATTTTTGCAATTCTTCAATTGTTGCATTCTCGGGCAGATTTCCTCCACCGCAGGCTGCCGTTCCCGCCCACCAATTTTGCTCCACTCCGGTGTGATAGGCCGCAATTCCGGATCCTGCGAGTAAAGACACGGCGCTGAGCATTAAAAGAATGCGGACCATTTTTGAATCTGAAAAAAAGGCAATACCGGCCAAAAGGATCGCTGCAAAATAAGGCTTTCGCTGCTGCAAACACAAGACGCAGGGCTGCAGATTAAACCCGTACTGACTGATATAGGCAAAAGCAAGTGCGGCAATGCTACCCGCCATGACAAGCAGGGCAAGATTGCGCGGATAAAACCATGTTTTCAACAGGCGCGTCATACAAGGTATTTTATGATGACAAAGCCACCAATCAATAGCGCAAAAAATAAAAAAGTGAGAAGGCCAAGATATTTTTCAATAAATATCTTGATAGGCTCTCCGAATTTCCAGAGCAGCGCCGCCACCAGATAAAATCTCATGGCTCTCCCAAAATATGAAGTGATAATGAACAAGGGAATGTCCATATGGGTAACGCCACTGGCAATCGTGATTACTTTATAGGGAATAGGGGTCAAGCCCGCCCCAAAGACGATCCAGCCACCCCATTCATTGTATTTGGCCTGAAATGTTTGAAACTGGGCCATGGCGCCATAAAATTCCAGAATAGGTTTACCGAGTGTCTCGAAAAAGAAAAAGCCAATGGCGTAGCCAAACAATCCGCCAAAAACAGAGCCCAGACAACAAATCGTCGCATAAAAAAAAGCCTTGCTGCGATTGGCGATGCACATCGGCATCAGCACGACGTCTGGCGGAATAGGGAAGAACGAACTCTCCGTGAAGGCAATCCCAAACAGCCCCCAGGTCGCGTGCCGGTGGGAGGCTACGCGCAAAGTCCAGTTATACATCGAACGGATTATTTTCATCATGATCGGTAAGATGTATCACAGGCTCTTGACATACACAATGTTTCGGCACAAAAAACGTCCAAAAGCGCAGAAAATCCCTGATAATACAAATGGATAGAGTGGGTAAATTTTACTTGTCCAATGAGGGGCTTGGCGTTATATTGTTGCACAGTGCCCCAGTGGTGGAATTGGTAGACGCGCCGCACTCAAAATGCGGTATCGAAAGGTGTGTTGGTTCGAGTCCGACCTGGGGCACCACTTTTGAATCTCCGGAATATGGCTTTCTTGATTTTAGCTTTTAAAAACAACAAAAAATGAAAGTCCGCCCTCCGCACGGTTTTCAAACCGTATCTCTGCGCCGTGCACATCGGCGACCCATTTCACTATACTGAGGCCAAGGCCGGAGCCGCTGGCCACAGACTTGTCCACACGATAAAAACGATCGAATATCCTCTCCTGATGCTGTTGCGCTACCCCCGGCCCTGTGTCATCAACACGCAGGCAAACGCCACCAGCCGCATCCTTTGTCAAACTGATATCGACCCGCCCCTTTGGAGGCGTAAACTTGATTGCATTGTGCAGAATATTCCGCGTCAGCAGGGCAAGAGCGCTTTCTACGCCTTGAATCAAGTATTCCGTACCGATGTTTATATTAAGACGTATCTCTCTGGATTGCGCAAAATTCCGCAAGCCCTCTACTTCGGCAAGAATTACAGCACCTAGATTAACGGGCATTTTTCCTGTTTTATCCGCCTGTACGCGCGCAAAAGATAAAAGGCCTTCGGTCATTTCCGTTGCCCTATCAATAGATGCAACAAGATTATCCAGCCCATTGCGTCCTTTTTCAGACAAGTTTTCTGTTTTTAAAAGCACCTGCGCTTGTGTTTTCATCGCAGCGAGAGGTGTGCGTAATTCATGTGCAGCATTGTCGGTAAACTCGCGTTCGCGGAACAGACTGTTCTCAATCCTGCGAAAAAGAGCATTGAGAGCCGTCGTCAGTGGCCGGATTTCCACTGGAATGTCACTGTTATCCAGCGGCGACAAATCATCAGCGGCACGGCGATTAACCTCCATCGAAACGCCTACAAGCTGGCGCAGGCCATAGGCTGTTCCCCACCAGATAGCGGCGAGCGCACCTATCACGAAAAGTATGCCCGGTAAAACAAGGCTGCTGAGTAGCTGGAGTGTAAGCTCGCCGCGGATCTCATACTTTTCCGCAACATCTATGGTCCTGCCGCTCTTTTCGTCCAGAAGAATAAACAGGCGCCATTCCTTGCCATTCACCATTTGGTCCGAAAACCCTATCGGTGGATAATCGTTTGCCAGTGCGGGCGCATCGCCAGATTCAGCGATCAGCTGATTGCCCTTTCGGATTCTATAGCTGATCTTGCGTTCGTATTTATGTGCCTGCGCCGCATTCCTGCTTGGCTCCAGGCCTGCATAGTTCTGTGGATCGGCATCCGCTGCAGGCATAGAAGACAGAGAGCGCGCAAACTGCACCAGCGTCGCGTCATAGACCTCATCGACTTCATGATATATGAAGAAAAGGGCCAGAATACCAGCCAAAATCACCGTGGCAGACAACTGAAGCAGCAGCGTTTTGATCAACCGGACGCGCAAGGACACAAGTTTCATGGCTCAATCACATATCCAACGTTGCGTATTGTTCTAATAATATCCTTCCCCAGCTTGCGCCGCAGGGCGGAAACGTGCACTTCGACAGTATTACTGGCGATATCATTGCTACTCCAGTCATAAATATTGCTCTCAATTTGCTGTTTGCTGACGACCTTGCCTATATTATTCAGGAGATATTCCGCAATTGCAAATTCGCGCGCCGACAAGGCAATGCGTTTTCCAGACTTCATGACGGTTTTTGCCAGAGGATCCAGAACAATGCTGCCATAAACGATCTGAGGCGTCGCACGGGAATGCGCGCGGCGTATCAGCGCAGCGCAGCGCGCCAGCAGCTCCTCAAGATCAAACGGTTTGACCAGATAGTCATCGGCCCCCATATTCAGTCCTTCGACCCGTTGGTATGGGGCGTCCCGCGCTGTCAGGAAAAGGCAGGGAATAGCGTTGCCGCCTTGGCGCAAATCCTTGAGCAAGGCAAGGCCGGATTTTTCCGGCAAATTAATATCGAGCACCAAAAGATCATAATCCTGCGTGCGTAATGCCGTTTCAGCATCTTCGGCATTCGTCAGCCAATCGGCGGCAAAAGCTGTACGCAGCCCATCAAGTGTAGCCGTACCCAGCATGACATCATCTTCGACCAAAAGTACGCGCATATCAAAACCCTATATCAAGAGGAGGGGGCTTTTTATCCAAACCTAAAATCACCTACCCACAGTATAGGATAACCGGCATCAGATCGCCATCAGTTATAATTCTTTTTAGCCGCAGAAGATTGGGAATTTTTATGAGCGATAGCAAGGGCCGTACGGATTTCGTGTCGGCGGCCTTCATCTGCCAGTGCGCGACCGGCACGATCCGGCGCAGCAAGCGCTTTTTCAAGCACAGGAATAGCCTCGATATATTTTTTCTGATTTATCAGAAAATCGCCGTAAAAAAAGTTTGGATCAATCCCGTCCGGGTTAATCAACAATGCTTCTTTGAGATTCTTTTCTGCCATTTCATTATCGCCAAAGCCGATGGGCCATCCCGGCACCTGATAATAAAGAGATCCCAGTGATGTATAGGCGGAACCGTCAAGTGCGCGTGAGTCCTGCTGCAACGCTACCTCCAATAGCGCCTTGGCTTTCTTGACCTTTGGCAATGCAGAAAGGCCTTTGATCAGCCCCGCCTCGCTTGACAGAACTATCGCATCCCAAATTTTTGGTTCCGGCCTGTCAGGCGAGAGTGTGACAAGCGTCGCCACCTCACGCTCAAGCATGGCCATTGCCGCAATCTGCTTATCTTTATCAACAGATTTGTACTTGATCTCTGCCCAACGCGTTTGCACATCGACAATTTTCTGCATCACGGGGTCAACCGTTTCACCTGTCTCTGCACCTGTCGCAACAAATGCAGGGACTGACACGTCATTAATTTGTGCATATGCTAGAGATGGCATTGCCAACAACAGGGCAAGGAGGGAAAGAACAGCTTTTTTCATTATTTTATCTTCCATTTTTGGTGCGTGGTGAGAAGGAGATATCTGGCGTTTCAGCAATTCTTCGCCAAGACGTTGATTCTTTTTGAGCCCCTGATCAATCAGGCTCGGTACAAGCGCCTGCAACAAGGCAAAAAACCGTTCTGGCCAGCCTATGCGTAAATCAGGCTTGTCACAGATGATAGCGTCTATGATTTTCTGTGCGACATATTCCGCATTATCATAATGCACGCCTGTTTTCTCGTTAAGTACCGCCTTGAGCCCTTTGTTCGCATCAGTTCGCACAGCACGCGGCGTCACATGCGTCACGATGATTCCTGTATCTAAAAGCTCCCGGCGCAGGGAATCCGAAAACGCTTTTAATCCAGCCTTGCTGGCGACATATCCGGTCAGATGCGGCAGAGGAATAAGCGCCGTCATGGAGCCAATATTAACAATATGCCCCGTTCCACGCTGTTTCATCGCAGGCAGAACTGCTTGCACCAGCCGGACCGGTACAATCAGGTTGAGCGCAACAATACTTTCTATATCCTGCTTCTCGCAATGGTCAAAGACGTTATATCCGGCAAGATTAATCAAAATATCCGGAGCCATTTCTGCTAACCGGGCACAAATACTATCTATATTTGGGACAAGATCGCCATTTTTTTTCCGGTCATAGACATGAACGATAGCTCCCGCCGCACGCAGCCCCTCCACCAGTGGCCCACCAATACCACCTGTGCCGCCGGTAATAAATATATTTTTTCCTTTAAGCTGCATGTCTTTGCCCTTCCTTATGCGGCAGCGCCCGAAACAGGTTTGCAAAAAGACGGAACGTGTTCTGTGCTACCTCCAGAATAGCGGCTTGATCATCAGCGTCATCAATTTTATTGACAAGGGTTTCAAAGAACTTGAGATGCTCTATATCCAGTGCGCCATGAGAATAAAGATAGGAAAATGCAGATTTCGGCAACTTCAGCTTTTCCCTGATTGTATCCGCGCCTTGATGGGCCATTTGTGTCGATGTGCTTTCCAGCATGAAGACCATACCCAAAAACCCAACAGGATTCTTGCGCGCAATATAATCATAGTTATAAGCCACCATAACCTGCGTTTCAAGACTTGGTGTTGCGCGCAGGACAGCTTCACGGTCACCGCCTGCTGCTACAATGTCATTTAAAATCCATTTTTCATGGCCTTTCTCTTCATCGATGTATTCGGCAATGGCGTCATGCAGCCATGCCTTGTTTTCCGGCAGCCGTGCGCCCATTGCCATCAGAAAACGGACCGTATGTCTGACATGATGATAAGCCTCTGTCAGGTAGGCTATATAGGTCTCGCGCGTAATATCGCCACGCAGGCCGTCAGCCAGTTGTGGCACTGTATATAGTTCATGCCGCGCAACCGCCGTTTCTTTTTGCAGTCTTTCATAAAAGCTCATGTAGCTCTCTCCCTTTGATAATATTGAAGAATGTTTTCACGTCGTAACCGGCCATTTGATGTCAGAAATCCACCATCAAAAGTGAGGGGGGGGATGACGTCAAATTTTGCAATACGTGCATAAACCGGAAGCTTTTTGTTTACGGCATCTACAGATGCAGAAACATTTATAGCAGCAGGAGTCATTGGCACGATCAATGCGTGTACATCCGCTTGGGCATCGCCATAAGCCACAGCCTGCCTGATTCCCGGCTGCGCCAATAAAAGACTTTCAATCCACTCCGGAGAAATATTGCGCCCATATCCTGTAATAATCAGGTTTTTACGACGGCCGGAAAGGGAAAGAAAGCCATCTGTATCTATCTTGCCAATATCACCGGTTGCGAAACTCCCTGATCGCGGCGCATTATCACCGAGATATCCAAGAAAACAAGCATTTTCTATCATAATATCGCCTTCCGGAGTCACAATGGCCTGAACATGATCAAGAAACCTGCCCACTGTATCAGGACGCATTGCAGACGGTGTATTCAGGCTGACGACGGATCCACATTCACTCAGTCCATAGCCCTCAAAAACAGGTAGTCCCAGCCGCACAGCTGACTCCAGCAGGACAGAGGGAACCTTTGCACCGCCAACCGCGACAAAATTCAGCATCTCCGGCCTGATACCTGTGTTCTCTATAGCAGATACTAATCCGCGCAATAGTTCCGGCACCAAAATAATAGATGTAATCTTTTTTTCATCAACACCTGCAAGCAAGCAGGAAAAATCAGGCGCAAACGGATTTGCCATTCCCAGCGTGGCCAACGGAGGCACATGAACCGTAGCACCTATCATGAGCGCCGTATAAACTCCTGCTACATTCTCCAGCAAAATCGAGAGCGGCAATACACAAAGATGACGTCCTGCATAAGATGCCCCCAGCATATGCGCGATACTCTTGGCTACATTCTCAAGGCCGCTCAAAGGCAGGCAAACTCCTTTGGGTGATCCCGTTGAACCGGAGGTGAAAGTAATTTTCGCAGTGCCAGTCGGCAAAGACTGATGCCGGGAAACATCACTGGTCACAAGGCTATCCGCAATCGCCAGATGGGAAACGCCGGAAAGTTTCAGCGCATGTTCCGTTTGCTCGGATGAAAAAAATGGCGGGAGAGGCACAACAGGTATTGCGGAGAAAGCGGCTGCAAGATCCCACAAAATCCAGTCAGCGCTATTGTCGCCGCAGATTGCCAGACATCGACAGTTATGCAAGGCCAACCAAGACATCCGGCCGCGAATTTTAGGCAACAGCGCACCATAGCTAATTTCTTGTGTTCCATCCGCAATTGCAATGACGTCTGGGCTTTCAACAGAGTGGCGTTCTATATCATGCAGAAGCATCACGACAGCCTCCTTTATGAAGACGCGGAAACAGGGTAATGCCATTTTCCTGATAGACAGCGCCAAGACGCTTATTTAGTTGACACATGCTGGATTCCAGAGATCCCGCCAATACACGAGGTTGCGTATCATAATAAGTACCCCAGTTCTTTTGCTCGCTATTCAGTTTTCTACGCTCGGCATCGCACAGAATATGAGGGTTTAATCCCATTGCCTGAAAATGCCGCTGAAGACGATCCGTGCCAGTGACACTTGCATAACGCGCGCCCTGATTAAGAAGATAGGATGCGATTGCGGCGTAGAGAAATACAGAAGCGCCGTTGCCGCTGGATGCGAGGTTACCGATTTCTGCAACATCCTTGCGTGTGACAGCATGGCTATAAAGGCTGCCAAGCACATCTTCAATAGCCACCTCAGTATATTGCTCGAGAAAAAGAGGCTCCTCACTGGCAAGCCGGAAACCTGCAGCCGCCAGAATTTCGCCCTTTATATTCCTGACGCTCATGAGCGTGGGGTAGGTGACAGCAATATCTGCGCCATAGCTTTTCCGATAGATATCCTGAATAAAAGATTCCACCTGTATTCGCGCCGGCGCGAACCGCATTGTAATATCAATGACAGAAGGCGTCAAAGAAGTGAAACGCTTAACCATCGCGTCGTTAAACAACAGCTTGGCATGTGCTGAACCAACAGGCAGGAAGTCGAGAGCATACACGGGAAATTTTCCTTTTTATTAGCTGCTTCCAGTATGCAAGATAAAGCTGAAGACAACCTGAAGGACGTTGCTTTGTTTAAATTGAGCGACAAGAGGAGAAGATATCATTTTCAGATTTATAAGATTGCGTCGATATGCCCATCAGGCCGAGCAGGGTGTCGGCAAGGTTTACTTTTTCCAGATGCGCGGCCTTTGCTTTTTGTTGCAGGCAATCACCATTTACGGGAGCGCTTTTATTAAACCAGACGATAAGCGGAACCTGTATCTGTTCTTTGGGCGCAAGGGATCGCGGCATTCCGTGTAAATAGAGGCCATTTTCGCCAAGGGATTCCCCATGGTCAGACAGGAAAATAATTGAAACGTCCCGATCCGGCGCTTCATTCCTGAGGGTTTGTATCAGTTCGGACAGAACATAGTCTGAATACAGAATGGTATTATCATACGTATTGACAAGTTCCTCTGTAGTGCAATTTTGTATATCATTTTTGGGGCAATCTGGAGTAAAGCGCCGGAATTCCTGAGGGTAGCGTTGCCAATAGCTTGGGCCGTGAGACCCCATGAGATGAAAGATGATCAGGCTATCATTATCAGGCAAGGCCTGAAGCATTTCCTTTATTTCCATTTTAAACAAACCATCATAGCAGCTTTGACTGCTGCAGATATTTTTGTTGAGGGCATATTTTTTACGCATATCAGCATAGTTGGCGCCACGACAGGCGCCTTTACAACCGCTGTCATTATCGCGCCAGAAGACAGAAACACCTGCACGGGTAAGGACATCAACGACGTTGTCCCGATTTTTTTCTTCCTGACTGTCTTCATATTTATCGCTTGCCATCGAAAATATATAGGGAACGGAAATAGCAGTTGCCGTTCCATAGGACGTGACATCCTGAAACGAAACCACGTCCTCATTTTTTGTATAGAAATTTGTATCTCGCTTATAACCATTCAAAGAATAGTTCATGCTGCGCTGGGTTTCCCCCAAAGCAAGCAACACAAGCTTCTTTTTAGCGCTTTTCTGCGTCTTGTTACGGTGGGCATCAAGGGCGAGGGAAACATAAGGCTTTTCCTGCGTAAAATATTCCTTCTGTATATATTTATAGGCCCCTTTAAAAGGGTATATGGGAGTCAATTGCTTGGTAATCCCTCTATTATTGCGCCCAACCGCTGCATAGCTTTCAAACTGGCTAAATGCAACAATCCCTACCAGCAAAAGGCTCAGGACGAAAGATAAAGCTTTATATCCAAACGCGCGGCGTAACGTGTTTTTATGTACGTTAAGTGAAACAACGATCAATGCCGGAATAACGCCTGTCACAATCACCGCAAAAATAAACGACGGCGTTAGATAAGTCATCGCTTCACCGTAATCCGTCTGCACAATATTTCGAAACATTTCATCATTAAAAATGATTCCGTATTCATATGACGCAAAATTAAAAATTGCAGAGAGCACTATAAACACGGCGAATAAAGGCTTGATCATCATTTGAAAGGAGAATGGCAATAACAGCGCATTAAGAATTGCCACAAGCACAAAAGGGACTGAAACAATGAAAGGTATACTCAACGGTTCATTGCTTTGTACAATCATCTGAACTTTACCAAAAAATGCAAAATTACAGCAAAGCGCCATATACAGCGCTGTAATAAGACACAGGACCGTGCTGTTTATCGAGAATTGTTTCAATTTGTTTCTCGCCACGAATATCAAAATTAGCTTATTCTTTCAGGTTAGAAATCCTAACCGTTCAACCTGAAGGCAAACTGAAACCAAAATACTTTTTGTGTTTGAATTTTTAATCGGCACTTTATTGTTAAATTCATCAAAATCTATGGATCAGATTGTAAGCTTTACTTTTATTTCCCATAATATTCATTATCACATATTTAGCATGCTGTATTCACAATTAAAAACGGTAAAATCAAGTATTCACCCGTCCAGTTCGGCGTCCCAATAAAGATAGTCATTCCAGCTTTCATGCAGGAAATTGGGCGGATAAGCACGCCCATGGGCCTGAAGCTCGTGCGTTGACGGCACGTCCGGTTTGCGGATCGGATACATCCGGCACTCGCTGGGCAAAAAGCTACCCTTCAGCAAATTGCACTCCTGACAGGCGGCGACAATATTTTCCCAGGTCGTCGCTCCGCCACGTGAGCGTGGAATGACATGATCAAAAGTCAGCTCATGTGTACGAAACTTTCCGCCGCAATACTGACAAGTCCACTTGTCGCGAAGGAATACGTTAAAACGTGTAAAGGCCGGACGGACTTTTGGCTGAACATACTCTTTCAGCACGATCACACTGGGAACCTTCATCTGAAAACTTGGGGAATGGATCACTTCATCATATTCCGAGACGATATTCACGCGATCCAGAAAAACCGCTTTGACGGCTTCCTGCCATGACCAGAGCGATAAAGGAAAGTAGCTGAGCGGGCGGAAATCCGCATTCAGAACGAGAGTTGGACAACTGTCGAGGTGGCGATACACTAAAGGGAACCCCCTTTCTCCGCTCCTCCCCGTATCAGCCTTCCAGAGTACGGCGCCAGGTGCGAATCCTATCCACAGCTTCATTATACCATGAAAGTGATTCGAAAATAAAAAAAATCACTAGATATCAAGCTGTTCCATCAAAAAATAAACCAAAACATTAAGTAATGTTACGGCTATTTACCCTTTAATTCCAAAGCATTCCTGCAGAAATCTAAGCCCACGCTGCAATCCGAATTGATCAATTCCATGTCCAAGGCCGGGGCGTAAAACTGTTTCCACATTAAACCCCGCAGACGCAAAAGCCTGCTCTACACCGGTAAGATTTTCGGGAGGAACGATTTCATCGGCATCTCCATGTATCGCTAAAATGGGCATTTTAGCGATATTTTCGGCTTTCAATTCATCACCGTTTACAATCAGTCCTGAATAACCGATCACTCCGGCGCATGGTTTTGTGCGACGCGGCATAGTATACATCGCCATCATCGCACCTTGAGAGAACCCGACAACGGCAACTTTATCCTCCGTTACTTTCCATCTTTCAATTTCGGCGTCAATGAACGCGTTCAGGACGGGGGCAACAGCAGCGGCGGGCCGCTCCCGCTCGATCAACGCCCTGTCCACGGCACGGATCGGAAACCATTGAAAGCCAGAAGGGCTCATATCGCAAACCTCCGGAGCATTCGGCGAAACGAAAGCAGCATCGGGCAATCCATCCGCCCATTCATTGCCAATATCGATAAGATCTGCCCCATTCGCTCCATAGCCATGCAGGAAAATAACCAATTGCCGCGCCGTCGTACCTGATTTTGGAAGCAAAAATGGACCATCGAGCCGTTTCATGTAAAACCCCTTTCTAAAGCAAGAAGCTGAAGTCTATACTACTATACAAGATATAACGTTATGAGGAACCCGTCCTATGGCCAATTTTTTCTTTTTTGCAGCCCTTGCCGCTATGGCTGGCGTTTTTATATCCCTGCTGCTCGGCATAGTGGCCATGACAAAAACAGAATCCAAAGACCGCCTGACAAGCAATAAAATGATGCGTTCCAGAGTCATCCTGCAAGCCTTGGCCATTCTATTTCTTGTTTTGGCCTATTGGGCGAAATGAGGCGATATTATTAATTAAAAATTGATACACGCCTTATATGATACATAATATGTTCGAATAAGAAATCGGGCCTGACACATGGATAAAGGCACAATACAAAAACTGCTCATAAACAATAAAGCCGAGCTGCACAAACGGGGCCTTCTGCACGTTTCCCTCTTTGGCGCTTATGCACGCGGGGAAGAAGACGGAATTGTACCTGTCGATCTTTTGGTGACCCTCAGGCCGGAAAGCCATGTAGATTTGATTGATCTGGTGGAAACAGAAGATTACTTAACAACGCTTGTCCATCACAAGGTGCAACTGACAACAGCGCCAATCACAAAAAAAGATTCAAAAGAGGAAATTGAAAGAGAGTCTATTCATGTCTTCTAGCAAGCCATTACAGCGGTTTCAGGACATCATTGAAAACATCGACCAGATCTTTGATTTCATGGGCGAGCAAAAACCACAAGATGCCCTGAAAGATATAAAAACTGAAGCGGCTGTCAAATATAGCGTTTTGTGTTTAAGCGAAGCCGCGACCAAGCTTGGCATGCTGGCCGAAGAGCTTGCTCCGGAACAGCCTTGGAAAAGTATTAGGATGATTGGCAACCATATCCGGCATGAATATGACACGCTGAATGTTTCTGTGCTCTGCAACACAATTGAAAAGCGCCTCCTCCCGTTAAGAGAAGATTGCCTTCAAGCCATCTCTACATTGTCCAGACAAAATGAACCTGAAATACAGCAGCAACCCTCTGTTTCCCCTTCCTCCAGACCTTGATGAAAATCCTGTTTATTACATCAACTCGCTTGGGCGACGCCGTTTTATCCACAGGAGCGCTGGATCATTTTATCACGCTTTATCCGGATGCTGAAATTACTGTGGCCTGCGGTCCTTTGGTGGCAGGATTATTCACTCCGGTGCCGCAGGTCGTAAAAATCATTGCCCTGAAAAAGGAACCCTATGCAGGACACTGGATCAAGCTTGCCGGAAAAACATTCGGGCAAAAATGGGATATCATCATAGACCTGCGTAACAGCCTCCTCTCCCGCCTGCTCCGCGCTGATAAAAGATATATATGGGGGCATCCAGACAAAACACTCCACAAGGTCGAACAGATTGCGGCTCTCATTGGCGTATCCCCGCCTCCATCGCCTCGCCTCTGGTTTGACCGGCATACAGCAGAACAGGCGCAGGCCCTGTTTCCTCCTGCCGTTACCAGAGGTCGGAAAATTCTGGCCGTCGGCCCCTCTGCGAACTGGGCTGCCAAAACATGGCCGGCGGAGCGGTTTTCCGCGCTGATTGACAGGATCACAAGTCAGGATGGATTCATGACAGGCGCAGCCGTTGCGGTTATTGCGGCCCCGGGTGAGGAAGCCGCAGCTACCACCGTTCTTAACGACGTGCCGGAAGAACGACGAATCAACCTGATTGCCAAAACCACGCCTCTTGTCGCAGCTGCGGCGCTTTCCCGATGCGACTTTTATATTGGCAATGATTCCGGCCTGATGCATTGCGCGGCTGCCGTGAATATCCCGACATTGGGTCTGTTTGGCCCCAGCTGGCCCCAGCTTTACCGCCCATGGGGAAAAAAAGCCGCCTATGTTTCGACGCCGGAAAACTTTGACGCGTTGATAGCCTACCCGGGCTATGCCCCTAAAACAGCGCCTTGTCTCATGACTTCACTAACAGTCGAGGCCGCTTATGCAGCGGCCTCGGAACTGTGGAACAAGCAGTAGATGTTTAATTACTGATTGACCGAATTATAATTTCCCTTGATTTCATTAAGACTGTCTTGCTGTTTTTGAACAGCAACATCACCGGAAACACCATAGGTACGGATCTGTTGCGTGGATTTATAGGTCTGCTTCGATTTTGCTGCGGTTTGATAGCGGATAAACTTTACACGCTCCCAACCCTTGTCGCGCATGCAGCTTTCAAAATCATGAAAATCCGTGTGTGCCACCCTATGATCCCCCAGACGGGTCGGCGTATCATAATAAGCCAGATCACCGGAGCTATCCAGCGCCCTGTGATATTCATCATGCGTATCCGGCGGCATGGTCTCGCGCAGAGCGCCCAGCTCGACCAGTTCATCAACTTCGCGCACACACGTCGCAATATTCTGATCCAGAGATTGTTGCGCCTTGGGCCCCGTCATCCAAAGAGCCGAACTATCCTCTACCCTTTGCCAATAGGCCTGACCAACAGGTGGATTATATGCACAGGCAGAAAGAACCATCAAACCTGCGGCAACCGTCAGTATTTTTAATTTGGAATTCATGGAAACGCCATCCCTCTTTTTAAGCAAAACTCCATTGCATTTAATAAGTTACCCATTTCGCGCGCGCAAAACAATAGTGATATGTTTTTCTCTGTTATTCTTTCTCTGCCTCGCGCCACAAAGCCTCCATGACAATTCCATAAGCCGGAACCTTTTCTGGCCGCCGTATGTAAACAGCACGGGCAACCATATCCCTGCCAAGATAAAAAAGCGGAATCATATAAGCCCCCTGCATCAAGCCACGATCAAGCGCCTGTGCCTGTGCAACCAGAGCCGCCCGATCAGAAGCCCTCGCGATACTGTCTGCGAGGGCGTCAATAGCAGGATCATTCACCCCCGCATAATTTCTGGAGCCAGCCATGGATGCAGCCGCACGCCCCCAATAATTAAGCTGCTCATTTCCTGGAGAAAGCGAATTGATCCAGCGGAAAGACACCATGTCGTAATCAAAACTATCCAGCCGTCCGGTAAATTGTGCGCTATCGACCGTACGCACACGAGCAGAAATGCCAATTTTTTGCAAGGCGCGCGAGAATTCAAGCACGATTTTCTCATCATTCGGATCGCCCAGCAGGATTTCAAAAGAAAAAGCCTCTCCCTCCGTATTCACCAGCTTTTGCTCTCGATATGTCCATCCCGCTTCCTTGAGAAAAGCCATGGCCTTGCGCTGGCGTTCCCGAGGCGGCAATGTTTCCACCTCTTGATCTGGTGCTGCAAGCTCTGAATTCGGAAAGACACTTTTAATGCGTTGGAACGCGCCAAAGTACAAGTTCTTGTTCAGCCATTCGTCATTGAACATGAGCCCCAGCGCACGGCGTACACGAATATCGGAAAACACGGTCCGCCGGGTATTGAATATCAATGCCCGTAGCCATTCCGGACGGCTATGCGCGATTTCCTCCTTGACCACGCGCCCGTCCTGCAAGGCTTTAAAGTCATAGCCCGTCTTCCATTTTGTAATATCGTATTCGCGCCGCAAGTCATATTCGCCTGCCTTGAACGCCGTTAACGCAATATCATCGTCACGAAAATAAGTATAAGTGATACGGTCGAAATTATACTGCCCCTTCATGACAGACAAGTTTTTTGCCCAATAATCCTTTACGCGCTCATAAACAATTTTGCGCCCCGGCTCCACTTCGGTAATTCTATAAGGGCCGCTGCCCAGCGGCGGCTCCAGCGTTGTCTTGCTGATATCGCGCTTTTCCCAATAGTGCTTCGGCAGGACTGGAAGCATCGCCAAAATCAATACAGACTCCCGATCAAATCCGGCCCCAAAAGTAAATTTGATTTCATGATCGTTGACAATCCGGACATCTTGAATCAAGCCATAAACACGGCGGCGTACCGGATGACCGTGCTGGCGCAGCATCTCATAGCTGAATTTGACATCCTCCGCTGTCATCGGTACACCGTCATGAAAGCGCGCTTCCTTGCGAAGAAAAAACGTGATCCATGAGCGATCCGGCGCAACATCTACTTTTTCGGCAACAAGCCCGTACATAGTAAACGGCTCGTCCCAGACACGCTGCATCAACCTGTCATTAACGTATTCCAACCCTTCGACATTATTGCCTGTAATGACGTGATTATTGAGATTGTCAAAGCTACCACTTTTCGCCAACCGTAAAGTACCGCCCTTCGGAGCTTCCGGATTCACATAGTCAAGATGCGCAAAATCGGCTGCATATTTCGGCTCTCCATGCATGGCTATGGCGTGCGATATTTCGGCCTGTGCTCCATTGACACAAAAGAGCATCCCGATGAAGATGAGCGCTTCTGCTAGAAACCGGCCCCGATTCATATGACCTTTTTTTCCCGCAGCAAATGCGCCAAATTTGCTTGTGGCCGCGCCCCGACATGGGAAATCACTTCAGCTGCCGCGATAGAGGCGATCCGCCCACAAGTCGTTAAAGGCTGGCCCCGGGTCAGGCCGTAAAGGAAACCAGCTGCATAAAGATCCCCCGCTCCCGTCGTATCTACAACTTGCGCAACAGGCTCCGCCGCAATTTCAAACGTATCGGCACCGTTAACGATAACAGAGCCGTTGGCAGAACGCGTCAGCGCTGCAATTTCGCAATGCTGGCGGACATGATAGGCAGCCTCGTCAAATTTCTGCGTTTGATAAAGAGCCAGAATTTCAGCTTCGTTTGCAAAAAGAATATCGACATGTTTTTCGACCAGATCAAGAAACTCAGGCCGATGGCGCTCAACGCAGAACGGATCGGAAAGGGTCAACGCTACCTTACGTCCGGCCGCATGGGCGACCTCTGCCGCCTTTTTAAAAGTCTGTTTGGCACGATCCCGATCGAACAGATAGCCTTCAAGATACGTTACGCTCGCGCTTTGAACCAGTTTTTCATCAATGTCCGAAGGAGATATCCAAACGCATGCACCCAGATACGTGCACATCGTCCGTTGCGCATCCGGCGTGATCAGGATAAGGCAGCGTGCCGTTGGGGCGCCGTCTTCCAAAGCGCCCGTATCAAAGCTGACCCCTGTCGCGCGAATGTCATGACGAAAGACCTTGCCCAGCTGGTCATTGGCAACTTTACCGATATATCCGGCACGTCCGCCAAGCGACGCAAAAGCCGCCATGGTATTTGCAGCCGAGCCTCCGGACATTTCCATACCCGGCCCCATTTTTGCGTAGAGGGCCTCGGCCTGATCCGCCTCGATCAGCGTCATCGCGCCCTTGTTGATCCGGTTATTTTCAAGAAAACCGTCTTCCGTTTTTGACAGCACATCCACGATTGCATTACCAATCCCTACGACATCAAATCCGGGAGCCCCACTATTTTCTTTACTCATGCCTGAAAGCCTCTATATTTTTGAATTGAAAGAGTAATTTAAAATGCCACAAAAGCGTAAACCTGACCAGTCCAAAGTCATTATTACTGCCGCGCTCGACCTCGCGGACAGGATCGGCTGGGATCATATGACCCTGCAAGATATTGCGCGTAAAATAAAAACGAGTGAATCCGCCATAAATAAAATTTTTCCGCACCCCCATAATATCTTGCGGGAGGTTCTGAAAAATATTGATACAGAGACGGAAAAAGATGTCAAAAAGCGTCTGGGTACGCATTGGCGGGATAATCTGTTTGAAATTCTTATGACCAGATTTGATCTTTTGCAAAAACACCGGAAAGGCTTTCTAACAATCCTTCCCATGGTGATGCGCGCGCCAGAAACAGGTCTCCATCTTTCCAAACACTTCTACGAAACAATGGACCGGATGCTGCTCCTTGCCGGACTCCCGAAAAAATTGATTCAGCCCGCTTATACCATGGCTCTTGGGGCGCTCTACCTCAGCATAACCCATGTCTGGAGCCGTGATGAAACTCCGGATCTGGCCAAAACCATGGCGGTCATTGACCGCAGACTGAATATATTGGAACAGTTTATTTCAATGACAACGTGCGGCACTACTGCGGCAGACGAATAACGACCCGCAAACCGCCACGATTGCTATCCTCCAGAAATATTTCACCGCCATGCCCATGAATAATGTCCTGCGCAATGGAAAGCCCCAGACCGACACCACCTGTTTTCCGGTTACGTGATTTCTCGACACGGTAAAATGGCCGGAAGACATTCTCCCGCAGCTCCTGCGGAATACCGGGGCCATCATCATCCACGCTGATCTCGATATTTCCATTTTGTGTATAAGCGCTCACCCATGTATGCGGGGCAAATTTGCAGGCATTCGTCACAATGTTTATTAACGCGCGCTCCATCGCCATGGGTCGCACTCTGAGCATTATTTTTTCCTCCCCCGGATTTTCCTGCACGTCGCAGCCCTGACGGCGGGCGTTCGCGATAACCCGTTTGACCATTCCGCCGATATCGGTCATTTCGCGCTCTTCACTGCTGTCTCCACGGGCAAAAGCCAGATAACCATCGAGCATCTTTTCCATCTCGTCGATATCCTGACGCAAATTGTCGATATCCGCGCCACCTTTCATCATCGCCATTTGCAGCCGCATCCGTGTCAAAGGGGTGCGCAAATCATGCGACACACCGGCCAGCATGGCCGTGCGCTGTTCCATCTGTCTTTTTAAACGATCCCGCATCTCCAGAAAGGCACTGGAGGCTTGCCGGATCTCGGTCGCGCCTACGGGCTTGAAATCAGGAACGTCTTGCCCTTTGCCGAATTTTTCAGCGGCAACAGCCAAGCGCATGATGGGCCGGATCTGGTTGCGCATAAAAGTAATTGATATTGCGAACAATACAACCGCACTGCCAATCAACCAAAGTATAAAAATATAGGTTGTCGCACTTGTTAGTCTTCTGTCATGGCAAAGAAAGCGCGCATACTGCCCCTCATTGATCTGAACCGCAATTTCAAACCAGCGGTCTTTTTCGTGCGGCTTGACGATAAAATCCACGTCTAGCTTCTTTTCCAGCATCCGCCGCAATTTGACATCTGTTCTGAACCAGACAAGCCCATCAAATCTGACCGGGTCTTCCGGCTTGATTTCAACCTTTCCCTTCTCGAGAGAGATAAGAATTTGCAGATTTTCCGAAGCCAGCCGGGTAATAGCGCTGATATCGCCCTGATTTTTTGCCTCCGCCAGTTGGTCAGTTAAAAGATTGATTTCCCCGGCAAGCGCGAAAACAAGCTTTTCACTCATTGAATCCCAGTGCCTGTCAAAAAAGATAAAAGCGACAATCATCTGCAACAGCAGGATTGGCATTGCAATAATCATCAATGACCGCCCAAACAGCGTGCGCGGCAGCAGTTTTCTGCGCGCGGAAGATATCCATGCTGTCTTTATTTTTATCAATCCGACCACAATACATATCCCTTGCCGCGCACTGTCTGGATATAGCGCGGCAGCTTTGGATCCTCTTCAACCTTTTTGCGCAACCGTGTCACCTGCACATCTATAGTACGTTCGCTTGCGTTCATTTGACAAAGCCCCGCCAGTTCCTCGCGACTAATCACCTCACCCAGCCGGCTGGCCAGCGCACGGATCAGCGTATGTTCCACAGATGTCAATGGCATACGCTCGTCACCGCTCACAAGATCGCCCCTCTCCATATCCAGATGCCATTTGCCAAAACGAACAGCAGTAACTTCCTTCTGCATGGGCGCTTTTGCAGAGCGGCGCAATATTGCATTCATCCGTAACAGCAATTCACGCGGTTCAAAAGGCTTCGGCAAATAATCGTCAGCGCCCGCCTCCAGTCCACTGATCCGTGCCTCGGTTTCCCCCAAGGCCGTCAGCAGCAAAACGGGTGTTTCCATCCCGGCTTCCTTCAGGCTTCGTGTCAGGCTAAGGCCATCCTCTCCCGGCATCATGACATCGAGAACAATCAGGTCATAAACCAGATACTCTAAAAACGCGCGCGCTTCCTTTGCATCCACCGCCGTTGTCACCAGAAACCCGTTCTCCCGCAGGAAACGGGAGAGCAACAGACGCAGCCTCTCGTCATCGTCCACAACCAGAACATGCGGTTTTTCATCGAGTTCTGTATCTGACGCACGCGTTATGTCCATATTGTTCATAATACAAAGGGTGTTGTTTTTTGCCTTCAAAAGAAGATAATATCACAAAATAAGTAAATCAAAGGAATTACGGCCATGGCCTTGCTCCCCTACGATGATCGTGACGGCTCTATCTGGTTTGACGGCAAGCTGGTGCCGTGGCGAGAAGCCAAAGTGCCCTTTCTTACACATGGCTTGCACTATGGCAGCGGCGTATTCGAAGGCCTGCGCTGCTATAGCGGAAATATTTTTAAACTGAGCGACCATAGCCAGCGCCTTCTCGAAGGCTGCAAAATTATGGATATGAAGATCAATTATACACTTGAGCAAATCAACCAGGCCTGCCTTGACGCCGTCAAAACCAATAATGTCCAGAATGGCTATATCCGTCCTCTTGCCTGGCGCGGGGCTGAACAAATGGGCGTTTCTGCCCAACAAGCTGTTATCCATCTGGCGGTAGCCGCATGGGAATGGCCCAGTTATTTTCCGGCAGAATTGCGGGAAAAAGGGATCAGCCTGAAAACGTCACGCTGGAAACGCCCTCCGGCGGAATCCGCCCCTGTCCACGCAAAAGCTTGCGGCTTGTATATGATCTGTACGCTGTCCAAACATGAGGCCGAAAACGCCGGATATACAGACTCCCTGATGCTGGACTATCGTGGTCGCGTTGCGGAATTGACGGGCGCAAATTTTTTCATGGTTAAAAATGGCGAGATTCACACGCCTGAAGCTGACTGTTTTCTGAATGGTATTACCCGCCGCACGATCATCGATATCGCGCGAGAAAGCGGGATCAAGGTAACGGAACGCGCTATTATGCCGGACGAATTAAAAACCATTGATGAGTGCTTTGCCACCGGCACTGCGGCAGAGGTCACGGCAATTGGCAAGATTGACGATATCGAATACAAGGTAGGCCCCGTGACGCGCCTGATCCGCGAAAGATACGAGACGCTGGTCAGGACACCCGCTGGCATCCAGAGCTGCTGCGTTGCCTGAAATGATCTCTATTTGAGAGCGGGAGGTCTATTTTTTACGGTGGCAGAATGGTCAGGCACCTTTGCCAGAGCTTCGGCGGTGGCAAGCCCTGCTTTCTTCACTGACTCTTCATACCCGTCCGTGTCACCCCTGTCTATCGCGCGAAGCATCGTGTTTTTGATATAGGCGGACTCAACGTAAAGCTCTGTCTGTCCGGATTGATTGGTGCGCTTGTAAAACCCGCTCCGCTCTATGTCACTTTCAGCCAGTTGATCCGCCTTCTCCGACAACTGATCAATTTTCTTTTTTGCCACCATTCTTTCAAGAAAACCAAGCCTCTTGGAAGCCACGCCATCAAAGGCGCTGACCAGATCCTTGATTCGCACAACTTTCCCGCTTACACCATTGAAAGCTGTGGAAATCGAGCTTTTAAGCTCGGCTTTTTTATCTTCATCCATGAATCACCTTGTCTCTCTATGCTACCATATTAATATAAATATGTAAATTAATGGTAAATATTGACTACTTGACATATCACACGCCCCCTGTTACGAATCGTTCATTCAAAATATGGAAAGGATCGCCGTTATGTCTAAAAATGTATCACCACTTGTTGCAAAAGCTTTTAACGATCTTGCTCAGGTTATGGGGCCTCACGTTGTCACAGAACTCACAACAGGTTTTATGCAGACCGCTTTCTCTTTCATCGATACAGATATTGATCGTCCACAAGAAGAAAAAGAAGCCCTGAAAACTTCTTTGGTGCTTTATTTCGGGGCATCTTATATGGAACCAAATCAGAAGAATCTTGCCACGGAATACACTCCTTTGGTGGCCGAAATGGTCGAAGCCGCACTTCAACAGCCTTACACCGATACAATGGCTGAAGTACAAGATAAAAACGTTGCGCAGATGGGGCTGGCCCTGAGATGCGCCACAATGCAGGAAGGGGCTGATGAAATTCGCCTTGACCTTGAGCAGAATCCAGCAGAGGCGCAACAAATGCGCGAAGATATCCTGAGCATGAAGTCAAATCCCGCTGTTACCGCCGCCCCGCGCCTTCTGGCACGGCTGGAGCAAATGACGGAAGACTTAATTAAAAATATTCCAGCGGCACAAAACAGCCCACGTATTGAATTTGGCAAGATCGGTATCCCGCGTACACCAAAAGGCCCTTCCGAGATACCCCCTGTCAGCGTACCGCGTGAACCCAAAGGCCCTTCCAAACCTCTTCGTGGTCCTGGCATTCCGCGCCCGCCAAAATAATTTCTGGAACGCTTGACTTTACGCTGCCTTACGCTTCTCCAGCGGCTGAACAGGCCGCTGTGGCACGCCGTTGTAAACTGACAAAGGCCGCATGATCTTGTTGTCTTCCAGTTGTTCCATGACATGCGCGGTCCAGCCCGTGATACGGCTCATCACGAAAATGGGCGTAAAAATGGGAATTTCAAAGCCCATCAGGTAATAGGCAGGACCCACCGGATAATCGAGGTTGGGATGGATATTCTTTTTCTCGATCATCGTTCTGGCAAGAATATTCTCAATCTCTACCCATTTCTGCCCATCCTTGATCACGGCCATGTCGTGGAAATATTTCGTCATATGTGGCACGCGGGAATCCCCGTTTTTATAAACACGGTGGCCGAAGCCCATGACCAGCTTCTTTTTGCCTGACAATGCTTCATCAATCCACTCCTGCGCTTTTGCAGGGTCGGCAATATCCAGCAGCATATGCATGACCGCCTCGTTGGCACCACCATGCAACGGACCTTTCAGCGCGCCGATCGCGCCCGTCACTGCCGAATAGATATCGGATAATGTGGAGGTAATGACACGCCCTGCAAAGGTTGATGCGTTAAAGCCATGCTCGGCATAAAACGTCAAGGACGCGTCAAAACAGCGCACCACCGCAGGGTCCGGTACTTCGCCGAAATACATATGAAAGAAGTTCTCGGCAAATGACAAATCTGCGCGTGGTGCGATCGGCTCCTTCCCGCTGCGCAGCCGGAAATCTGCGGCGATAATCGTCGGAATCTGCGCCATCATTTTCATGGATTTTTTCAGGTTTCCGGCGCGGGACTGGTCCGCCCACTCCGGATCGTCTACGCCCAGAAAGCTGACCGCTGTGCGCAGCGTATCCATCGGATGCGCATCCCTCCTGAACTGCTTCAAAACCGTCAGCAGTTTATCGTTAATGGCGCGGTTGGCGCGCTCTTCCTGTTCAAACAATTTAAGCTGTTCCGCCGTAGGCAGCTCGCCATGCCAGAGCAGCCAGGCCACTTCTTCAAACCGGCAATGCGCCGCCAGTTCCTGCACCGGATAACCGAAATAAGTCAGCGTATTCGTTTCATCGAATACCTTTGAAATACGGCTGGTATCGGAATAAACGCCGGCGAGCCCTTTGGCGATTTGCGGTGCTGTCATATGTCTATCTCCTTGTGATTCAATAATCTTTAATGAAGATAACGAATTTTTCAGCAAAAGGGAATAGACTGAATAAATGAGCGTATCAGGCATAGCGGCACAACAGGCAATTTTCAGGATGAACCTCTCGATGGAGGTCATAAAGACAGCTCATGAGGCTGAACAGGCTCTTGTCAATATGATCGCCGCCAGTGTTGACACTGCGCGCGGGCATAATCTGGACATTAGCGTTTAATCCTTGCCTGACAGCGCCCTGGCACGCGCTGCCACCTGCCCCGGATAATTGATCAGCGACTGAAAATATTCGCGTGTTTGCAAAAGTCCCTGCTGAACCAGAACGCGCTGCGAGCCTGTTTCTTTAATTTCCTTGTACATCCGGGCCGCAGTTTCACGCTGCCCGCGATAAATCGAAAGAGGGTTGAGAACGATATCGACGTTACCGTTCGTTTCCCTTGCTATTTCTGAAGGCGTTTTAAGGTCAACTTTGCCGAATTCAGTCATATTGCACAACACGGGCCGTCCCTGTGCCACTTTCTTGACGTCAGCATACGTAGCCGCATCAGGAAAGGCTTCGGCAAAGATCATATCAGCACCCGCGCCAACGTATGACGCAATACGTTCGAGCGTTTTTTCCATCCCTTCGATGGCCAGCGCATCAGTCCGTGCCATCAGGACGAAGTCTTGGTTTTTCTTGGCGGCCACGGCACGCGCCATGCGGTCTGTTGCCTCTTCTTTACTCACGACATGCTTGCCGGGCAAATGACCGCATGCCTTGAGGTCCTGCTGGTCCTCAAGATGCACTGCCGCCACACCTAAAGATTCCAGTGTACGGATGGTTTCGGCAACATCGTCAAAGCCCGTATCAATATCAACCAGCAAAGGCAAGCCGACGCCGCTGTCCATGATGCGCTGCACGTTTTCCACGACATGACGCAGCTCAAGGCGGCCAATATCAGCCCAGCCACGCGCGGCGGCCATCTGGCTGCCGGACAGATAAATCGCCGCAAATCCAGCCTTTTTGGCCTCAAGCGCGTCACTGCCATCGGCCACGCCAATCACATGCAACGGTACACCAGCACTCGTGGCGGTCGTTATTGCATCACGGAAATTTTTACCGGGGCTGTTCATGTTTACCCAGCCTTCCGGCATTCATTCTTTTCACCACAGCAGGCGTTATAAATCCCGCGGGTTTTGAGCGCTTCCAGCGGAACAAGGTCAAGCTTCGGTGTCAGGCCTGCCAGCTGTACAGGCACCGCCTTTTCAAGCCCGTCGACAAGAGCCAGAAACCGTGTCCGCTCTGCCTCGCTCACCAGCGACTTTGTCAGCTTTTCCAGCTTGCCGATATAATGCGGGCGTTTCCACGGAGTAGCCCCCAGCGGGTGCGCATTGGCGCAGGCCTTACTGTCCTTCACTTCCGTGCCATCCACCAGCGTGACGACCAGCGTGCCACCAAAGGCCTGCTCCTTGGGATCAGTCGAGTGATAACGGCGTTCCCATTCGGCATCCTGCTGCGTTTTGATTTTCAACATGGCATCGCGCAGTTCGTCCTTTTCGCCCGCCGCAATGTCGTAAACATCTTCATCCCAACGGCCCAGTTGCATGGAGCGCGCAATGGCAAACATGATGCTATGGTCCAGTGTGCCGCGCGGACTGTTCGGGTCAACCTTCTGCGGATCATTCGCGCCTGTGCCAATAACATGATCGGTGTGATGACTGGTGACAAGCAGGATATTTTTAATCTGCTTCCAGTCAACCGTACCATCCGCTTTTTTCGGCATTTTTGCAACCATGCCAAGCGCCATGTCAATAATGGCCTGCCCCTGATATTCAAAAGCATGCTCCTTGGGATAGGTCATCATGATATTGCGGAGCTTGTCCTTGCCGGGCTCAGCCAGCGCGACTTTGTATTCCGCGTCCGGATTGTTCTTTCCATCCAGAAAGCGGCGAATGATGCTGTCTTCCCCCTCATATACGGGATTCGGGCCTTTGAGGCCATGCATCGCTGCGTTGACGGCATCAATAGAGATTTCCGCCGAAAAGCCCGGCACGAATTCCTTTTGCGCGCCGATGTCGCCTTTGCGCGACTGGCGCGAAGAAACGGAATTATGCACGGCAAAATTGACTGCGTGGTAAATCTGCTCGACCGGCATTTTCAGCATCGCGCCGATCCCCGCCGCCGTCGCCGCAGCGATATGCGTCATGTGATCGACTTTATGCTTGTGCAGGCATATGCCCGTACCATCTCCCGTACCGACAAGCGCGACATGTACTTCATAAGCCACGGCAATGCCGCGGATCATATCCTTGCCACCGATGCCCAGCTGCTGCGCCACGGCCAGAATAGGAGAAATATTATCATCTGGATGCGAATATTCGGCGGCCAGATAGGTATCGTCCTGATCGCGGAAACGCACGGCAACGGCATTGACAAAAGCCGCTTCCCGCGGACCGAAAGTATCCTCTGGCGATAAGCCATAAACCGTCGCCTTGCCTGTTCCCCGCGACGCCAGCGCCTTGTCCCGCGCCACAACAACCGCATGTTCATCCGCCGCCGCCAGCGCGATCGCGGCGTTATCTATGATCCGATTTTTGACCATGTCCACGGCATCGGCGTCCAGATCGGCATCCGTCGCCCGCGCTGCAAGGTCGGCGATTCTCCACGCCAGTTGGTCTTCCTTCTTCAGGTCACCGCTTTTCTTCTCGGCCTTGACGATGTGTGTTTTCATTTTTTATATCCCCACGAATAAACACGAATGAATACGAGTATCGGCGCAAACTTGAAGCGGTTCATTTGACTTCATTTCCATTTTTCTTAAAAGCTATACCCGGTGCATTGCCGTTTCCATGACATTTTTTCTGCTCATCAACCCCGAGCAATTCAGTATTACATGGGTTGTCTATTACAGTAATCTCATCATTTTCTATACTTAGTTTTTTACAGAGTTTATTAATCAGATTACAATATGCGGCCTTCGCAGTCTTCCCACTACTAACCTCTGTATAAACAATGTTATTCTCATTTTTCTCCATATAGGCAAGCAAGCATCTATAGGATGAAGAATTTAATTCCTCTAAGAAAACATGCATTACGCATCCTTCTCTGGTGAAAATTTTAATGTCCTGAAATCGTGTCATGTTTCTTTCCTTTAGTTACGGTTTGAAATTAATCGTGATAGTCACAATGCATATTAGACATTAAACCGGAACAGCATGATATCGCCGTCCTTGACGATATATTCTTTACCTTCCGAGCGCATTTTTCCAGCCTCTTTTGCGGCCTGCTCGCCGCCAAGCGCCAGAAAATCCCTTATGTCAATGGTTTCAGCCCGAATAAAACCGCGCTCGAAATCCGTATGAATGACCCCTGCCGCCTGTGGCGCCTTCGAGCTGCGGCGCACAGTCCATGCCCGCGCCTCTTTCGGCCCGACGGTAAAGAAGGTGATAAGATCCAGCAGCTTGTACCCGGCACGGATCACGCGATTCAGTCCCGGTTCTTCCAATCCGATCGATTCAAGATATTCCTTTTTTTCCTCGTCCGAACCCAGCTGCGCAATTTCCGCTTCGATAGCCGCGCAAATCACCACATGCTCAGCACCCTCGGCCTTCGCCATTTCAGCAACGCGCTGCGTATGTACGTTGCCTGTCTGCGCGTCTTTTTCCAGCACATTGCAGACATACAAAACCGGCTTGGAGGTCAGCAGTTGCAATTGCCGGAAATGCTTTACTTCATCATCCGTATTCAAAGCAACCGTGCGCGCCGGTTTTCCTTCCCGCAGTGCCGCAAGGCTCAGATCCATGACATGCACCTGCACCGCGGCATCCTTGTCACCGCCTTTGGCTTTTTTGCGCATAGCCTCGACACGCTTTTCAAGGCTTTCCATATCGGCGATCATCAGTTCCGTGTCGATGATTTCCTTGTCGCGCACTGGATCGGTCGAGCCTTCGACGTGCGTAATATTCTCATCCTCAAAGCAGCGAAGCACATGCAAAATCGCGTCTGTCTCGCGGATATTGGCAAGAAACTGATTACCCAGCCCTTCCCCTTTGGAAGCGCCGCGCACCAGCCCCGCGATATCGACGAACTCCAGCTGCGTCGGCACGATATTCTGTGACTTGCCGATTTTAGCGATCTGGCTGAGACGATCATCCGGCACGGCCACGCGCCCGACATTCGGCTCGATCGTGCAGAACGGGTAATTCGCCGCCTGTGCCGCTGCCGTTGCCGTCAGCGCGTTGAACAATGTGGATTTCCCCACGTTCGGAAGACCCACAATACCGCAATTAAAGCCCATTTTTTACACCTTCTTCTTTACCCACGAATAAACACGAATGGTCACGAACGCTTATAGCACCAAACGCTCCCACTCCAATTTAGAATTCCCAAAGTTAAGAATGATCCCTAACTTTAACCCTGTCGCTTTTAAATAGTTCAATACCTGACTACGCTCTCTGTTTGTGATGATCTCAATTGTTTTTATTTCAACGACAATTTTATCATACACAAGCAGGTCCGGTATATACTCACCCACCGTTTTACCTTTGTATACGATGCTGAACCTTTCTTGTTGCCTGAAAGGGATGCTACGCATCCCTAATTCGTACAGCATTGCATTCTCATACGGCTTTTCCAGGAAACCACAGCCAAGTGTATTCAATACTTCGATCGCGCTTCCGACAATCTGATACGCCTCATCCTTAAACAGCAATTCGCGTTTATTCGTGTCCATTCGTGGGCTCCTTCTTATTTTCAGGAGCCGGCATATCCTGCGCCACCTTGCTCATAAACCCGTCCATATCGCCTGCGACGATGCGCTCGGCATGTTTGCCCACAGCGTCCAGAAGCGGCTCCAGCCATGTTTCGTCCGCCTTGGCAAAATCACCCAGCACATAGGGACTGACCATATCCTTGTTGCCAGGATGTCCAATTCCCATACGCAGGCGCCAATACTCCTGTCCCAGATGCGCATCAATGGATTTCAATCCATTATGCCCCGCCGCCCCACCGCCTTTTTTCGTGCGTATCTTTCCGGGCAGGAGATCGAGTTCGTCATGAAAAACCATGATATGATCCATGGCAATCTTGTAGAAAGATGCGGCGGACTGAACGGATTGCCCTGACAGGTTCATGAAGGTCTGCGGCTTGAGTAGCAAAATTTTCTCACCATTCAGGTCGCCTTGTGAAACTTCACCCTGAAACTTTTTCGTCCAGCCGGAAAAGTTATGGCGGCGGACGATTGCGTCCACCGCCATAAATCCTATATTGTGCCGGTTTTTCTGATATTGCTGGCCAGGATTGCCCAATCCGACAAAAAGCCACATATCAAATCACCTTTTTTATCCGCACACCGGCAAAGCTATTACTTCTTAGCCTTGGCTGCAGGCGCTGCCGCAGCTTTGGCCGGAGCCGCAGCACCTTTAGCCGGAGCCGCACCTTTTGCAGCAGCAGCAGGCGCCGCAGCAGCTTCCGGAGCCGCTGTCGTTTCATCAGCTTTCTGTACAGTCGGCGCCACAAGCGTCGCTACTGTAAAGTTGCCCTGAATTGCAGGTTTTACACCTTTGCCGAGCTTCAGGTCTTCGATATGAACGCTGCTGCCGACTTCAAGACCCGTCAGATCAATAACAAATTCATCAGGAATATCCGTCGCCAGACAGGACACATCCACCGTATGACGAACAATGTTCAAAACCGCACCCTTGGTAATGCCCGGGCAGGCCTTTTCATTGATGACACGCACAGGGACTTCCACGTGAATGACGGTTTTCTCCGACACACGCAGGAAATCCGCATGAACGGGGCGATCACTGACCGGATCCAGCTGCACATCGCGCGGCACAACCAGAAACTTCTGTCCGCCGACCTGCAAATCGCAAAGCTGCGTAAAGAAACCTTTTTTCTTCATCGTCAGGGTCAAATCTTTTTCCGAAAGGGAAATCAGAGCCGGCTCCTTGTTGTCACCGTAAATAACGCCGGGTACAGCCCCCGTACGACGTACAGCACGGGCGGCCCCCTTACCGGCCTTCGCGCGCGCTTCCGCCGCTAACATTGTTTTTGTATTGGACATTTTTTAATCCTCTTGCTTCATGTTGTGATGTGCCTTTCCAGCCTCCAGGGGTGCTGGCCAAGGACGGCATATACAAAGCCAAATCGGCTTAAAAATCAAGAGTTTTATGTATTTATTCAGCCATTAACCGGCACTTGGTCAAAGAGTGAAGAAACAGACCGCTCCTCGCTAATCCGTAAAATAGCTTCACCAAAAAGCGGAGAAATTGGTAAATATTTGATTTTACTGCATGATTTTGATCTATCAGTTGCGGCAATGCTATCCGTCACGACCATTTCAACCAGTGGCGATTTTTCAATCCGTTCCATTGCGCTTCCTGAAAAAACCCCGTGGGATGCAATCGCCCTGACAGAAGCCGCCCCCTGCGTGATCAATGCTACGGCAGCATTACAAATCGTTCCTGCAGAATCCACCATATCATCAATCAGGATACAGTCATGGCCGGCGACATCGCCGATGACATTCATGACTTCTGACACGCCTGCCTTCTCGCGACGTTTGTCAATGATGGCCAGATTGGCATCCAGACTTTTAGCAAAAGCACGGGCACGCACCACACCGCCCACATCGGGAGAAACCACCGCGATAGGTTTACCCGACATGGATTTACGGATATATGGCGCAAAAACCGGATTTCCGGCAAAAAGATTATCCACCGGTATGTCAAAAAAGCCTTGAATCTGCCCGGCATGAAGATCCAGCGTCAACACGCGATTGGCCCCCGCCGTTGTGATAAGATTGGCAACCAGCTTGGCCGAAATCGGCGCGCGTGGACTGGTTTTGCGGTCCTGCCGCGCGTATCCGAAATAGGGAATAACCGCCGTAATGCGTCGCGCCGAACCGCGCTTGAGCGCATCCATCATGATCAGCAGTTCCATCATATGATCATTGGCTGGAAAAGATGTGGACTGAATAACAAAAACATCTTCGCCACGCACATTATCAAGAATTTCAATAAAGATTTCCTGATCGGCAAACCGCCGGACATTCGCTTCGGTCAGAGGAATCCCCAGATAGGCAGAGATTGATTCAGCCAGGGGCTGATTGCTGGTGCAGGAAATCAGTTTCATTACATTTGTTCCTTTTAATGGCCGGATTGTAAACTAACCCTGAATAGAAATCACTGAAAATTGCCGCCCTTTATCAGTCTCTCCACGCAGACAGGCCCGACGATAGCTATAAAAATCGCTTTCCGCCGATAATGTATCAAGCCCCGTATCGTAAACTTCACGGATTCCGGCCTTTTGCAGCCTATCAGCCACATATCCGGCCAGATCGAACTGGCAATGCCCTGTCCTCCTTGAAACATGAAAGAAGCTGGCGTTTGCACCATCCTGTGCCAGAAATGGCGCTTTAAAATCCTCGCTCACTTCATAAGAACCCACACGGATGCAAGGGCCGATCGCCGCAGCAATATTTTCAGGATTTGCTCCGAGTGCCTGCATTGCGGCAATAGTATTTTCAAGCACTCCACCCAGAGTGCCGCGCCATCCCGCATGCGCCGCACCAATCACCTTTCCATCCAGTGACGCAAAGAGAACCGGTACGCAATCCGCCGTGACAACGCCAATGGGCCTCCCCGGCATATTTGTAACAATCGCATCTCCCTCCGGTCTGTTTTCCACCGTCCAGGGCTGCGTCGCCGTAACAACCTTCGCGCTGTGAATCTGCTTTAGCGTCAGGACATTCTCCGGCGCCCCGCCCGCGCGGGTATAGAACCCGTGCGACACCTGCGGGATTTTTCCGACATCACTTGTGATACTGAAGTTACTCATTTGCAAATATTACAAGATACAACCATATGAAATATATATCTTTTTAATTAATTGACATATTTATTTTTTTTGCATATTATCTGATATATATATATATTTTCAAGGAGTAAAAACATGAGCTTCAAGGACATTAAAAAAGAATATGACGACGCTGCCAACAACAATACGGCAAAGTTTCTCGACCTTATCATCAAAGGGGAGGAAAAACCTGTTGCAGATTTTATCGAGAAAAATCCTCAAGCAGTCAATACACCCGAACCCCGGACAGGCTGGACGCCATTGATTATAGCGGCTGGCGAAGGGCATGAAACCATCGTAAATCTCTTGTTGGAAAAAGGCGCAGAGCTTGACGCCAAGGATAAAAAAGGTCTAACAGCCATGCTGACAGCGGGACGGAATGGAAGGCTTCGCATGGCCGCACAGCTGATAAGAAAAGGGGCAGATACATCAATCCAAGACAATACTGGAAAAAATATCTTCGCATATGCGCAGCAACATGGCTACCTTAATGAATTTACAAAACTGGCGTTATTGAACAGCATAACAGGGAAGATAGGACACTCCGATAAAAGTTCGACAGTCTCCACCCCACCCAGCGACGAAGAGCCGAAATCTAAGCCCCGGTTTTTCAAGTGGCCAGACTTCGGCAGGAAAAAATAATTGTCACTGGAAGTCTTGTTGTCTATCAAACCTTCTTAGACATAACCGCCAGCACTTTGAACAGCGTTCCCATTTCCGAAGGTGCGGTCAAGCGACGTAGTGCCAGCATGATATCCTTTTGCTGATCCAGCGTTGCCTTGCGGCACAGCATTTCCGCGCGTTGCGCGATGCCGAGCATATTCAGGAATTCGCCCTGCGTAACCGGCCCCTGAACCGTCATATTGTTTTGTTCCGCCCTTTCGCGTAAAGCGCAGAAATCGACATGCGCGGTCAAGTCCTGTTCCCCGATCCGTGCGAAGATATCCGCATAACGGTGACGCGAGATTGCTTGCAATGAATCGCCCGCGCCCTCCGTATAGCCGTAATCGATAATGAGAGCGGCTCCTCCGTGAACACTCACCTTGCGGCAAATCTCGTCCATGACGGCCAATGATACAGGGCTTGTTTCAGTGACATCGCCTTCAACGGTAAAGAAAAACCTTTGTGCCACATTGTCAAAACCGATGCGCCGCTCGACCTTTTCACCACTCTGCATGACATACTGATGAACTGGCAGAGCATCGAAAAACTCGTTGGCAACAACAAAAGAAAATCCGGCAGGAACATCTTCCAGCCGGTCATGCCAAACAGGTGCATAAGCCCCCAATGCCTGCGCTTGTTTTTTTCGCAGGGCAGGGCTCGTCTCCACCAAATGCACGGAAAGCGCGGTATGAAAATCCGGCCATGCCCGGGCAGTTCGGAGGATATCCGCCATCAACGTGCCGCGGCCGGGGCCCAACTCTATCAGTTGCACAGCAGATACCTTGCCGCTTTTCTGCCAGATATCCGCCAGCCATGCCCCAATCATCTCTCCGAACATCTGGCTGATTTCTGGCGCTGTTGTAAAATCACCGGCCACGCCGAATGGGTTCTGTGTGGCGTAATAATGCCCAAGCGCGCGCTCCATATATTCCGCTACTGTCACAGGGCCGGTTGACAGGATATGGTCCGCCAGACAACGCCCCGTTTCCGTCAGTGCAGTTTCAGACTGTCCTGATTTTTTTTCGCGCATACCAGACAACCCCTGCTCCCGCCGCCATCATAGGCAGGCACAAAAACTGACCCATTGTAAAATATTGAAGCAAAAGACCGATTTGTGGATCCGGCTCGCGGAAGAACTCGACGATAAAGCGGCTTGCCCCATAACCCGCCAGCATGACACCAAACAAAATACCGGGTGTCCTGCGAATATCGGGCTTACGCGCCAAAATAAACAAAATCACAAACAGAACCACGCCCTCAAGAAAGGCTTCATACAGCTGGCTTGGATGGCGCGGCAGATTACCGCCATAGGGAAACCGTACTGCCCACGGCACAGTCGAGATCCTCCCGAACAACTCGCCATTAATGAAATTGGCAATCCTGCCGAAAAACAAGCCAATGGGCGCGACCATCGCAATAATATCCCCCATCGCAAGCGGAGAAAATTTGTAATACCGTGCATAAGCCGCACAGACGACAACAACCCCCACAAGCCCGCCATGGAAAGACATTCCTCCTTCCCAGATAAATGGGATACGCAGCGGATGTTGCAGATAATAATCAAGGTTATAGAACAGGACATAGCCCAGCCGCCCCCCCAGAATAACGCCCATCACCAGCCATGGCAGAATATTGTCGATATCTTCCCGGTTTGGCCTGCGGTCACGATCCAGATCAGCCAGCCACCCTCCGTAAACCCAGCCTCCCAGAAAACCTGTCAAATAGGCCAACGCATACCAGCGAATAGCAAAACTGAACCCAAACAGGCCGATACTGAATGCTACAGGATCAATCTCGGGAAAAGGCAGCCCTTCTAACATATAATTACCTATCGGTTGACGTTTTTGTATTTAAAATTCAAAGAGATCACGCTTCCTCTTTTGCGTCTGTTTTTTGTCATTCAGAATGTGCAATTGTATTGCATAGAACATCCTGACCATGTTAGGAAAGTACAAAATGAGGATATTATGAGAAGTCAGAAGTCAAATCCACGCTTTTTTGAAGAGATGGCCAAAATGGCCACCGGCGCCTTCGGCTCATTTGGCGATGTCCGCCACCATATCAAGGCCTTGGTCCGTGAACGCATCGAACAGGTCATGGCGGAGCTGGATATGGTTTCCCGCGCCGAATTTGATCATGTAGAGGCGATGGCACAAAAAGCGCGCATCCGTCAGGAAGAGCTGGAAAAGCGCCTTGCCGCACTCGAAGGGAAAGCTTCACCCAGCCGTGAAAAAACGAAGCCTGCTAAAAAAACAGAAACAAAAAAGACCGCCAAAAGGAAAACAAAAAAATGATGAGCGTTCCCTTTGAACTCCAGCATGATGACAACAGCCCGCTTGACCTGATTGAAGAGCTCGCAGAGGCAAAGGGCTGGAATTTCTCCAGAACGGATGGCGACTTTCTTGTGATTCAATTACCCGGCCATAAACTGACCTATGAAGTCAGCATGGAATGGCAGGATGAATTTTCATCTCTGCTCATGTCTTGCGCGATCCCCGTTGAAATCACTGATAACAACTACGAAACCGCAGCGCAAACGCTGGAAAAAATCAATCAAAACATCTGGCTTGGCCACTTTGATCTTTCCGCCAAGCCCTGCTACCCCTGTTTTCGCTACACATTCCTTTTCCGCATGATTCCCAGCGGGATAGCCGTGGATATTGTCAATGACGTTCTGGACATTGCACTGGCAGAATGCGACCGCTTCTACACAACTTTCCAGCTGGTGCAAACAGGCGACGTGCACTTGAAAGACAACCTGCAAGCCGCTATTTTTGAAACAGTCGGCGAAGCCTGAACCCGGATGCCAGCACAGCACATTGATATCAATGTTCTTCTTGTCGGCTGCGGCAAGATGGGGGGCGCGCTCCTGCAAAGCTGGCAGAAAAAAAATATCTGCAAGCGCATTGATGTGGTTGATCCGCACTGCATTTCCAGCCTTGCCGTTGCATCCCGCGCTGCCAGTTTTCATGATCTGCCCAGCGACGCCTGTCCAGACGTCATCGTCTTTGCCGTCAAGCCGCAATCCCTGTCCGACATT
This sequence comes from uncultured Rhodospirillaceae bacterium, assembly GCA_964458415.1. Lineage (GTDB taxonomy): Bacteria > Pseudomonadota > Alphaproteobacteria > Micavibrionales > UBA2020 > CAYWIT01. The sequence continues at coordinate 26,944 of CAYWIT010000009.1, read as the reverse complement.
GTTGACGAATATAAATCCTGCGCTGAACATGGCGCTCTCGTTCTGTCCATCGCAGCAGGAAAACCGATCTCGTTTTTTGAAAGCCATTTAGGAAAAAATGCAAAGATTGTGCGCGCCATGCCCAATACGCCCGCCGCCATCGGCAAAGGGGTTACGGTTGCCTGCGCCAACGCGCATGTTACCCCTGTTGAAAGAAAGAAGGCCGAAGCGCTGCTGGGCGCCGTCGGTGAAGTTTTATGGATCGAAGACGAAGCCCTGCTTGATCCCGTTACCGCGCTTTCTGGCAGCGGTCCGGCCTATGTTTTTTTACTGATCGAAACGCTTACCAAAGCAGGCATACATATTGGCCTCCCTCCCGCCATGGCAGAAGCTCTTGCGCGGCAAACGGTTATTGGCAGCGCGGCGCTCGCGGCTTATGATATTGCTATTCCAGCCTCGCAATTGCGTGAAAATGTAACAAGCCCCGGCGGCACGACTGCCGCAGCTCTGGAAATTTTAATGGCAGAACCCGCTTTACAGGATTTGTTTGATCGCGCTCTTGATGCTGCAAAGAAAAGGGCCAGAGAACTCGCCTCTGGATAAACGCTATTTATCCCCGCGACTGGTACCAAGACCACTTTCACGGGCAAGGCTGCTCCGCTTTTCGGCATATTTTGGCGCCACCATCGGATAATCAGCCGGTAAAGCCCATTTCTCGCGATACTGTTCCGGCGTCATTCCATAGGCTGTTTTCAAATGCCGTTTGAGCATCTTCAATTTTTTGCCATCTTCAAGACAGACGATATAATCAGGCATGACAGATTTTTTAATTGGGACGGCTGGGTGCAGGCCCTGATCATGATGATGCCCTTCCTCGCCCAAAGACAGGCTCTTTAACGTTGCAAACACCTGCCGCATCAGTGCAGGAAGATCATGTACGGCGTTGTGGGCGGCATAAGCGGAAACGATCTGCGCCGTATGGGCCAGCAGATTCGCTCTGACCTTCTCGTCGTCCATTCAATTATTCCTTCATCCGCGCGCGTTCCCGTTCACGCAATGCGGCCTCAGGAGTCTGCCAAATCAGGCTTTCCAGCACCCAGTTGGGCCGGATGCCGCCATAGTTTTGCGCCAAATGCTCCATCGCTTTACGAATCTGCTCCGGCGTCATACCGGTCTTGAAAGCGCTGGCATGGATACCTGATGTAATAAAGCCCGTATCAAGATCTGCTCCGATGCCGCCTGCGATATCATGCTGAAGAGAATCTCCAATGACCAGAATACGCGAGGGAATCACTTTATCAAAAAGACCAAGCGCGAACCGGAAGATCGTTTTATGTGGTTTGCCGATCAGATGCGTCATCCCGCCAAGCTCATGATACCTCTTTGCAATTGCCCCCGGCCCAGGCGCCCGTTCCTGTCCGTAGACCGTGACCATGTCCGGGTTGGCGCAAATAGCCGGGAGCCTTTTGCCCACAGCCTTTTTAAAAACCGGATCAAGGTCCTCCAGCTTTTGAGAAGTTGAATCAAAACTTGTAATCAGAATAAATTGCGCCTCTTCAATATCAGAGACAAGCTCCACATCAAGTCCCTGCAGAAGAGATTTGTCATCTGGCCGCGCGACAAGATAACACTTCCTGCCCAGCCCTTTGAATGGCGCTTCCTTCTGGTCTTTCAGTCCCTGCCAGGCCACTTCCCCTGCCGTAACGACGGCTTTGTAATGCGAAGGCTTGATTCCCAGTTTCTTGAGCCGCTCGACGTTGTCATCAGAGCGTTTGGCCGAATTTGAAAGAATAACAACCTGCTTCCTGCGCTGCTTGAGATTCCCAAGCGTATCAATAACGCCATCATAAGGCTGGATCCCGTTATGCAATACGCCCCACTGGTCCAGAATAAACCCGTCGTAGCTATCCATCAGTTCGTAGAGCCCTTGGCAGGAAGTCATCGTCGTCATGCCAGATTATTCCCTTCACATTATATTGCGGAGAAACATTTCTTTAATTTCTGTATCTCCGTATTCTTTTCATCTTCAGTATAGGGAATTTCATTCGTCTGTACAGCCCACACTGGCTTTGGCCAGGCCGGATCCGTCGTAAACCGCCCGAATACGTGAATATGAAGCTGCGGCACGATATTTCCAAGAGCCGCTGTATTAATTTTTGCCGGATCGTAAAGCTGGCTTAATGCCCGGCCTGCACGTGCGACCTCCTCTATCAAAAGCCGCCGCTCGTCCATAGGCAAATCGTCTATTTCTATAACGTCATCACGACGCGGAACAAGATAAAGCCATGGATATGTCCTGTCATTCCGAAGAGAAACGCGACATAACGGCCAATCATCGATATAAAACGAGCTTTCTTCCAGTCTGCTATCCAGTATAAATCCCAACGTTGCGCTCCTTTTTCCTTCCTCTACGAATATGGCTCCCAAAATGCGAATAATTCGTTAATATCCAAAGACAATCAGGAGAAAGTTATTGAAAACCTATATTCCTGCCCACACGTCAATACCTGAAGCCGGACAACATATGGCTATTGGCCATGGCCTGCACTGGCTCCGTATGCCCCTTCCCATGGACCTTAACCATATCAACCTCTGGCTGATGGAAAGCCCGACTGGCTGGACAATTGTTGACAGTGGCTTTAACTCTCCGGAAACACGCGGTCACTGGGAGGGTTTTTTTCAGAAAACGTGCATCGAAAAACCTGTCGAAAATATCTTTATCACCCATTTCCATCCGGATCATTTTGGATTGGCCGGATGGCTGGCAGAACGCACAGGTATCCCGATCCAGATCACACCGGGTGAATTCGGCATGATCCGCTCTCTCACCGACCCTGCCGCGCATGATCTCTTGACTTCTCAATATACCGCCCATTATCACGAGGCTGGCGTTGAGAAAGGGCTCCTCGCGCAATTGCTTGAAAAGAGGATGCTCTATCAAAAAATAATTTCACCGCCACCTGATGCTCCTCATTTTGTCACCCCTGGAGAAACCGTGACGCTTGGCGGCAGGCTCTGGCGCATCATCGGTGGCAGCGGTCATTGCCCCGAGCATGCCTGCCTTTATCAGCCGGAAGAAAAAGTTTTTATTTCCGGCGATATTGTCCTGCCCGACATCAGCCCGAATATCAGTTTTTTTCCGGGGAATGCGCCAGAACACAATCCTCTCGACGATTACCTGAAAACGCTTGATGCTGTCATGGAAAAAATTCCCGACGATGTCACTGTTCTGCCCTCGCATGGGGTTCCCTTTCACGGACTGCACCGTCGCATCAAGGAACTGAAAGCCCATCATCAGGAACGATTTGAGAAACTGCAGACCATTTGCGCGGACCAGCCGCAAACCGCACTGGAAATCATGGAAAAGCTTTTTTCACACCGCAAGCTGAAACCGGGAGACCTTTTTTTCGCGCTTGGGGAAACGCTGTCGCATCTTGTCTATGAAGAAAAAGCGGGACGCTTGAAAAAGTCTTTTCAAAATGGCCATGCGCTTTATCGATCAGGCTAACAAGCGGCTGAAATAATTCCGGGTGTCGCCAAAAGGCCCCAGCTAAAAAGCCAAAACATTTCAGCAAACACCCGGATTAAAGTTCAATAGCAATTGATCAGGTACGGAATGATTTACCACAACCGCAATGGCCTGCCGCATTCGGATTATTGAAGACAAATCCGGATTCGAATTTATCCTCGTGATAGTCCATTTCCATCCCGGCTACATACAATTGAGCCTTGGAATCGACATAGATTTTAATATCCTTCTCCGTAATGGCAATATCCAGCGGATTCTCCGATGTCGCATATTCAAGGCTGTAGCTCATGCCCGAACAGCCTGTCGCCGTTACGCCAATGCGTACACCCAGAATTTTCTGATCCGCCGGAGCTTCCGCGATCAGCGATTTAATATGAGCAGCGGCATTGTCAGTCAGTGTGATAAGTTGTGGTTGCGTCATTTTCAGTTTCCTCCGTTTGTTAAAACATATTCAATTGCAGTTTTGCCGTTTCAGCCATCATCATCGGGTCCCAAGGCGGGTCCCAGACAAGTTCCACAGTAACATCGCCAACGCCCTCCACTGTCCGGAGAGCGCTTTCGATCATCCCCGGCATTTCTCCCGCGACCGGGCAACCGGGGGATGTCAAAGTCATCTCGACATAAACATTGTTCGTATCCGCCGCGATGTCAACCTTGTAAATCAGTCCCAATTCATAAATATTAACGGGGATTTCCGGGTCGTAAACTTCACGCAACGCCGCCTCAATCCCTGTCCAGAGCGGATGATCTTCCGTTGCCTCTGTTTCCGGCGGTCGCATCATACGTCTGGTTTCTTCATCCCCGACAGCATTCCGGATCATATCTTCATCGGCAAATTGCTTCATCATGACAATAGCTCCCGCGCCTTGGTAACACCTTCGGCAAGACTTACTACGTCATCCATCGTATTATAAATTGTGAATGAAGCGCGCACTGTCGCTGTAACCCCCAGAGCCTTCATTAGCGGCTGCGCACAATGATGCCCCGCCCGTACGGCAATCCCCAGTTGGTCCAGAACCGTTGCCACATCGTGCGGATGCCCCCCTTCCATTGTAAAGGAAAGAATGGAGGCCCGTTCAGGCGCGTTTGACAGGATTCTTACGCCGGGAATATCCCGCAGTCGCTTTTCTGCCGCATGCAGTAACACTTGTTCCTGCGCATGCGCAGCGGCGAGATCTATGCCGCCCAGATAATCTATTGCCGCCCCCAGACCAATCGCCTCGACAATCGCCGGAGTCCCCGCTTCGAAGCGATACGGCGGTTCACGGAAAGTGATTTTATCGAACGTCACCTGTTCAATCATCTCCCCGCCGCCCTGATACGGCGGCATGGATTCCAGAACGTCCGCACGGCCATAAAGGACACCGATACCGGAAGGGCCAAACAATTTATGACCGGAAAACACATAGAAATCGCAACCAAGCGCTTGCACATCCACGCCCAGATGGACAATCCCCTGACTGCCGTCCACCAGCGTCACGGCGCCCGCCGATTTGGCCTTTGCAACCATTTCCGCAACCGGCGTTATCGTTCCAAGTGCGTTCGACATCTGGGTTACAGCAAGAAGTTTTGTTTTTGGAGATAAAAGCTTTTCATAGGCCGCCATATCCAGGCTGCCATCCGCGCAAACCGGCACGACTTTCAGCACTATGCCTTTTTTCTCTTTCAGGAAATACCACGACACAATATTGGCGTGATGCTCCAGCCCGGTCAGAATAATTTCATCTCCGGCCTGCAAATATTTTTCACCCCAAGTGGCCGCCACAAGATTGATCGCCTCCGTCGCGTTGCGCGTAAAGACAATCTCTCCTGCCGCGGCAGCATTGATAAAGCGCGCGATTTTCTCCCGTGCTGCTTCGAATGCCGCGCTGGTTTTCGCGCCAAACTCATAAACTCCACGATGAATATTGGCGTAATGCCCGGTCATCACACGGCTCATGGCATCAATAACAGCCTGCGGTTTCTGCGCCGATGCCGCACTGTCCAGAAAAGTCACAGGCCGTCCGTTGACCTTCCGCGATAAAATCGGAAAGTCGTCCTTGATGCTGCCTGTTCTTCTTTGCATCGGCATTACCTGCATCTTTCCTCCAGCCATGCCAGGATTTTCTGTGCATATATATCGCGCACGGATTCATCCGTCACATTGACGAGCACGTCTTCCAGATATGACCGGATCAACAGCGCCCGCGCCTCGTCATGAGGGATACCGCGGCTGCGCAAATAAAAAAGCGCCTCCATATCCAGTTGCCCGGACGTAGCGCCATGACTGCACTTCACATCGTCTGCGTATATCTCTAGTTCCGGTTTTGCGCTTGCTTCAGCTTCTCGGGAGAGCAATAGCGCATGATGAGACTGGTATCCATTTGTTTTTTGTGCAGAACGACGTACATGTATTTTCCCTTGGAAAATTGCACGAGCTTTATCATCTATAACTCCCTTAAAATGCTGGACGGATTTTCCGTCAGGTTCAAAATGATCGGCCAATATGGTGAAATCATGCACCTGCTGGCCTTTCAGCAAATACGCACCGGTGATACTAGCTGAAATTCCAGAATCAATCAAGCGCATTTGAAAATCCTGCCGCACCAGCCGCCCCCCGTAAGCCATGCTAAACGCTTCAAAAGACGCATTTTTTTCTATCTGCAAGGCAACCTGATGCAAGGCACTTGCAGCATCGGATTCTGCAACAAAACGGTAATATTTCAGGACCGAATCTGCTTCTTGGGCAATATGAACGTCACTGTCAGTGAAATAGCACCCATTCCCGACATGCCGCTCCAGAAGCGTCAGGCGGCTGCCGCGTTCAAGCCAATACAAGACACGCGGGTAAAAAGCGGGAAGATTTTTACCTGATCCACCTGTATTGAGAAACAAAACCTCAACGGGGACATCAATCTCCCAATTTGTCGCGATCTTCAAAACAAACCCGTCACGCAGGTAAGCGGCGTTGAGCGCACGGAACGGCGCCCGCGCGAGATCGCCCACTTCAGCCAGATGCTGTTCCAATCCCTCCATGCCCTCCTCTGCGGCCTGCATCAATGACAGAACACGTGCCCCCTCAGGTACGGCGCTCAGGTCAGCTTGATACTGACCGTTTACAACAACAATCCGGTGCGCATTTTCGAGCAGAAGCGGCGGCAAATCATTGCCATCAAAAACAACTGGCGCGGTTGAATAGCGATACCGCTCCTCAGACAATGAACGCAGGCTCGTATACTGCCAGCCTTCTTCCTTCGGTGACGGCAGCCCATGACCCGCAAAAGCCTCTGCCCCCGTTTCACGCAGCGCCTTGACCCAAGACACAGATTTCTCTGCACGCAACGACTCTGCATCCGCAAGCCACGGCAGGGATTCCGTTTTTGGCGTTACTTCTTTCAGAAATGCCGATGAGGAATTCACGCAGCCTCTCCATTATAATAGGCGGCATAGCCATCGCGCTCCAGCTCAAGCGCCAGATCCGGCCCGCCTGTTTTGCGGATACGTCCATCAGCCAGAACGTGCACAACGTCCGGCTTGATATAATCCAGCAAGCGCTGATAATGAGTGATCACGACGAAAGAACGCTCCGGTGTACGCAGCGCATTAACGCCCTCTGCCACGATCTTGAGCGCATCGATATCAAGACCGCTGTCGGTTTCATCAAGAATAGCCAGTTTTGGCTCCAGCATTGCCAGTTGCAGCGCCTCGTTACGCTTTTTCTCGCCGCCGGAAAACCCGACATTGACGCCGCGCTTGAGCATATCGGCATTCATGCCCAGCTGTGCCATTTTCTGCTTTTGCAATTTGAGGAAAGACACCGGATCCATCTCTTTTTCGCCGCGTTTTTTGCGAATGGCGTTCAGCGCCGTTTTCAAAAAAGTGGTCGTGCTCACACCGGGAATCTCTACCGGATACTGGAATGCCAGAAAGAGGCCCAACGCAGCGCGATCTTCCGGCGCCAGCGTCAGAAGATCCTGTCCCATAAAGACCACCTTGCCCTCTGTAATCTCATAACCTTCCCGCCCCGCAAGAACATGCGACAGCGTGGACTTTCCTGAACCGTTCGGCCCCATGATGGCATGAACCTGCCCCGCCTCTACGGCCAGATCAATGCCTTTCAGAACCGCTTTTCCCTCCACTACGACGTGCAGGTTTTCAATTTTCAGCATGGTCATCCTACGCTCCCCTCCAACGAAATCGCGACGAGCTTCTGTGCCTCGACTGCAAATTCCATCGGCAGATGTTGCAAAACTTCACGGCAGAACCCGTTGACGATCAGCGTCAGAGCCTCCTCTTGCGGAATACCGCGCTGGCGGCAATAAAACAGCTGATCCTCGCTGATGCGCGATGTCGTCGCTTCATGTTCCAGTACAGCTGTCGGGTTTCTGTTTTCAATATAAGGCACCGTATGCGCCCCGCAATTTTGACCGATCAGCAGGCTGTCGCATTGCGTGTAGTTGCGGGCATTTTCCGCCTTGCCGGAAATACGCACCAGACCGCGATAAGTGCTGTTCGACTTGCCCGCGGAAATGCCTTTCGCAATGATGCGGGAACGCGTGTTTTTGCCAAGATGAATCATCTTGGTGCCTGTATCTGCCTGCTGGTAGTTATTGGTAAGCGCAACCGAGTAAAATTCGCCGATACTATTATCCCCCTGCAGAATGCAGCTGGGATATTTCCACGTGATCGCCGACCCGGTTTCAACCTGCGTCCAGGATATTTTTGAACGCGCCCCTCTGCAAATGCCCCGTTTGGTGACAAAATTGTAAATACCGCCCTTGCCGTTCTCATCGCCGGGATACCAGTTCTGCACTGTGGAGTACTTGATTTCCGCATCCTCCATGGCGATTAACTCGACCACTGCCGCATGCATCTGGTTTTCATCACGCTTGGGAGCAGTGCATCCCTCAAGATAGCTCACATAGGAACCCTTTTCGGCAATAATCAAAGTACGTTCAAACTGTCCCGTCTTCGCTTCATTGATGCGGAAGTAAGTAGACAGTTCCATCGGGCAGCGCACACCTTCCGGAATATAAACAAAAGTTCCATCAGTAAATACCGCCGCGTTCAGACATGCATGCTTATTATCGGTATAAGGAACGACCGATCCCATATACTTTTTAAGCAGTTCGGGATAATCCCGCACGGCTTCAGAAATGGAACAAAAAACAACCCCCGCGCTTTTCAGCTTTTCACGGAATGTCGTGACAACAGAAACGCTGTCAAAAACGGCATCTACGGCGACGCCCGCCAGCATCGCCTGCTCACGCAGAGGAATGCCAAGTTTCTTGTAAGTCTCCAGCAATTTGGGATCAACTTCATCCAGGCTTTTAGGCCGCCCTGCTGTTTTTGGCGCGGCATAGTAATAAGCATCCTGATAATCAATCGGAGGAAAGCTGACCTTTGCCCATTGCGGCTCCGGCATTGTCAGCCAGTGCCGATAAGCCATCAAGCGCTGTTCCAGAAGCCATTCCGGCTCCTGTTTTTTAGCAGAAATAAAGCGGACGATATCTTCGCTCAGTCCTTTGGGCGCACGATCGCTCTCGACGTCGGTTACGAAGCCTGCCTCGTATTTCCGATCCAGCGCCTGCACTGTTTCAATCGTTTCATGCGTTACTGGCATTTGCCTCCGCCATAAAATCATATGTTTTGTCACAGACAGATAAGGACAGATCAGAAAGCTTTACTTTCTCCAAAGCCATTTTAATTGCATTGTTAACAGGCTCCCAGCCGCCCTTAACCGGACATTTGTGTTCTGCCGCACAGGCATCATCATTACCGTCAATGCAAGACACGATAGCAATCGCGCCTTCCATCGCCGTGATAACTTCAATGACAGATATTTCTTCTGCCGGACGATTAACGCTATAGCCTCCGGTCGCCCCACGCACGGATTCCACCAATTTCTCATGCGCCAGTGTTTTCAGGATTTTAGCTATTGTCGGTTCGGGAACCCCCGTCTTTCCCGACAAGTAATGCGCACTGCGTGGTATTCCCGGCTCTCGCGCCAGTGTTACCATGGTGACGACAGCATAATCCGTCATTTTGCTAAGCTTGATCATGGCCCGTCTTTCTATTTTTTAATTATATAGGACTAATTTTGTCCAGTTTCTACGGTTAAAGCACTTTAGCCGCTTTTTATTCGCAAAACTACTCCTGTATAGCCTTCATTGCAATGCATGATCTGGAAAAGAAAAGATATGCGGCGTTATATATATGTTAATGTTTTATACTCATAATAATAAGATACAGATGGAGTAACCTATTGATTCAATATACAAAAATGCATAAACAAAATAGTGATCCATACTCCGCAGGTAAGCATGACGGCGTAGATCGTCAAACCATGGATCAGAAAATATCATATTTTATCAAAGAGATAAAAGAAAAATGCACAACAACAGCTCCACAAAAAATAGAAACCACGGCTTGGGATGTGATTGCTCAAAACAATTCACCAGACTGGGTTAGCGCCAAAACAGCACTGCATAGAGCAGAAAACACGCTGCATACCCTGAATAAGCCGGAAAACAGGCCCCTCGGCCTCATTGGCTGCGCCTTGGCCGCAGAAGAGATCAATTCAGCAATAGACATGCATGATCAGGCTTTGACCCATTTCATAATCGTCGATGAGGCCCTGCGCCAGAGAGAGGATTTACAACTCCTCCTTCTCGCATTGACGGAAAATATACGGATGATGAATGAATCTATTCTTGTTTCAAGAGAGACAGAAGCTCTGGCAGACAAGTTTGCTACAGTATCCATCGCGTCTCCTCCGCAAAAAGGCCTGATGCAAGCCTTTGGGGCCTTTGCAAAAAAGCTGACGATACGGCCCGCGCCGCGCATTACGCGGCCGTCTGCTCCTTCGTCGCCAGGAATTTAATCTGCGGCCAGTTTTCATTCGCATTATCCAGATGCCACGCATTGCGCGCTAAAAACACCGGATGGCCATCATGATCTTCTGCAATATTGGGAAGGTTCTCTTCCATGAACTGCGCCAGTTTCTCATGATTGTCGCACTCCAGCCAACGGGCCGTATGCAACGTCGTTTGCTCGAAATGAACAGGCAGGTTATATTCCGTGCGGATACGATCGGCCAGAATATCAAATTGCAGCGGCCCCACAACACCAACGACCCAGCTTGAATCCATCCGCGGCTTGAAGACACGAGCGGCACCTTCTTCTGCCAATTGCAACAAAGCACTGCCCAGATGCTTGGCTTTCAGCGGGTCATCCAGACGTACGCGTTGCAGATATTCCGGTGCAAAACTGGGAATGCCGGTGACGTGAAGAAGTTCCCCCTCGGTCAGGGTATCCCCGATACGCAGGTTGCCATGGTTCGGAATGCCGATAATATCTCCGGCATAGGCTTCCGCCGCGACTTCACGCTCCTGCGCAAAAAACATCAAAGGATTATGCACGGTAATATCTTTACCTGTGCGAATATGACGCAGCTTCATCCCACGCTTGAAATGCCCGGACGAAAGGCGCGTAAAGGCAATGCGGTCACGATGTTTCGGATCCATATTTGCCTGAATTTTAAAAACAAAGCCGGTGACCTTGTTTTCAGTCGGTTCAATCAGGCGCTCCGCCGTGGGCTGTGGACGCGGCGTTGGCGCAAAACGTCCCAGTCCTTGCAGCATCTCCCTGACACCAAAATTATTCACAGCCGAGCCGAAAAAAACAGGCGACATATGCCCTTCCAAATAAGACTTACGGTCAATTGGTTTACAAAGACCGCGCACCATCTCGACATCCTCGCGCAGCTTTGCCACAGCATGCGCGGGCAAGAGCTGGTCCAGCTTTGGATCTGCAAGCCCCTTGCAATGCTCGCCCTCGTCCGGACGCCCGCCTTTACTCCGCGCCATCAGCACAAGCTGGTCGTCCAGCAAGTCATAGCACCCCAGAAACTCCCGGCCCATGCCGATCGGCCAGCTGGCCGGAGAAACATCAAGCGCAAGCTTTTGTTCAATTTCATCCAGCAGGTGGAATGGATCGCGTCCTTCGCGGTCCATCTTGTTGATGAAGGTGATAATCGGTACATCACGCATGCGACAGACTTCAAAAAGCTTGAGCGTCTGCGCCTCGATCCCTTTGGCGGCATCAATCACCATGATCGCGCTGTCTACAGCCGTCAAAGTACGATAGGTATCCTCGGAAAAATCCTCGTGACCCGGCGTATCCAGCAGGTTGTAGGTAATATCTTTATAATCGAATGTCATGACAGAGGAGACAACGGAAATCCCGCGCTCCTGCTCCACCTTCATCCAGTCAGACCGCGCATGGCGCATTTCCCGACGCGCCTTGACGGCCCCCGCCAGCTGAATTGCGCCTCCAAACAACAGCAGTTTTTCCGTCAGCGTTGTTTTACCAGCGTCCGGATGTGCGATGATGGCGAAGGTCCGCCGTTTTTCAATTTCGTCCTGCAGGGACATCAGAAAAATCCTCTGGCTTTATTTAAGAAGCATCACACTACTTAAAAAATATCAGGAGTGTCACTAAAATCCTTTATTTTTTCCAAATGCCGCTTGGCAATAGGTATTGACATAATCGTTACAGCCTCAAAGAGGCAAGATGAAAATCGTTAATGCAGCTTGTCCACATAGTTATACCCGTTCTTCATATCCTGACGCCCGATTGTAAAACCGCCCACCCCAAAAACCAAAACAGATTTCTCCGGCCCCTCTGTAAAAATCGGCATCAGAAAATTATCCTCAATGTAGAGAGTATAATCCAGATATGTGTCCGAGCTCCTTCATATATATTCACAGGGCCATTTAAAAGACTTTCCCTTCAAAGGGATTGTTCCCCTGTCTGTCCTCGACCTCGACTACCCAGATATCCGGATCACGTGATGTTGTCCGCCGGATATAATCGTCGGCGCGTTTCTCATCAACTGTTTCCCCATTGAATATATCCATCCAGCCCATGGCGCCATCTATATCCCGCGCCTGATTAAACAATCTGCATCCGGAGCCAGGGATAAAAACCTTGACCATCACGGTTCCCGCAGCCAAAGCCCCCCTGCGCGCGATATAAACAGGAATCCCCCGCGACCCGCACTGCCTCACATGCGCCGAAACCCAAAGCTCTGTCGGGATGCGGTCATCGCTCACCCTACGGCCTTCATTTCTTGATTTTATGCCCGAAAATTTCGAATGTATGATCCACGATCTCGTAACCCAGATCTGCGGCAATTTTATGGATCAACTTTTCCATCTCTTCGCTCTGGAATTCGACGACATGACCGGTTTCAGTATCAATCAAATGATGATGATGCTCATGATCCTGTTCCGGCTTGACTTCAAAACGGGCATGCGTATCGCCAAAATCATGTTTCAAGACCATACCGAGCTCGTCAAGCAGTCCCAATGTCCGATAAACCGTTGCTATGCTGATAGATGAATCCAGACGCTTCGCCCGGTCGCACACCGTCTCGACGGACGGATGATCGCCGGAATCTTCCAGAACTTTTAAAATGACCTTACGTTGCTCTGTCATCTTGAGCCCCGCATCCACACATTTCTGCAACAGTCTGGACATATTTTTCCCTTCCGCTTTTAACGGTTATTTTCCTGAAGCACCTCTTTTTTATATCGTATTCATTCAAATAAAACCAGCCGCAATTTAATTTTTCCAGCAAAAATACACAATTATTCACGTGTATTCAGCGTCCGGCTTGCCGGAAAATCTATATAGACGCGGGTTCCCTTGCCCTCTTCCGAATCCAGCCGCAAGGTTCCATCATGCATGTCGACCATGGCTCGCGCTAATGGAAGCCCCAACCCTGTCCCCTGCCCCTTGTAATAACGCGGATCGCTGTTGGCCTGACCAAAGGGCTCCATAACCGTCCCCAGTTTATCAGAAGGTATACCGCAGCCCTCGTCCTCCACTATAAAAATCACATGCTGATCTTCACCTGTTGCCACGCGCACCTTGACGGATTGTCCCGTCACCGAAAATTTGATCGCGTTTGAGACCAGATTAATCAGGATTTGCCGCAACATACGCTGATCTGCTTTGATATGCGGAATGTTATCGGCCACATAGAAATCCAGTATAACCCCCGCGGCCTGCGCCCGGTCATTCATAATTCTCAAAATAGATTCCAGTACATCTGAAATAACAATTTCCGATTCAACCAGATCCACTTTACCCGCTTCAATCTTCGACATATCGAGAACATCGTTGATAATATCCAGCAGGTGTCGCGCACTAAAATGAATATCGCCGAGATACTCTTCATACTTCGGATTGTTGATCGCGCCAAAAGTCTGATTGCGCATCAACTCGGTAAAACCGATAACCGCATTCAGCGGCGTCCGCAACTCGTGGCTCATATTGGCCAGAAATGCGGATTTGGCCTTATTCGCACTATCCGCCCCCTCTTTGGCACGCTTGAGATTTCGCACCATATTTTTACGCTCAGACACGTCACGTATCGTTGAAACCAGAAAACGGCGTTTCTGGCTCATTTCAAGCAAAGCCGTGGTCACCACGATATCGGCAATGTCCCCGTCCTTACGCAAAATCTGCAATTCACGCGAGCCATGCTTGCCACGATCGACAAAAGCCGCATGCAGCTTGCGGGATATGGCGCGTTCTTCCGGCGTAACGATAATCGTAAACTCTTCACCCAACAGATCTTCCCGTGCCCATCCATAAGCCCCCAGAAAGGCATCGTTTACGCGCACAATCCGCCCATGGTGATCCGTAACAATAATGCCAAACCCGCTGGCATCGAACAATGACGTCAGAAGCATAATGGCATCATCACGCTCCCGCTGTAACTGTGCACTATCCACCATATCCGGACGCGCCATGACATCTATATATCTCACACGCCCTTCTGTATCCAGCAGCGGATTAAGAATAAAAGCCTGAACACGCACACCGCCGGGAAAACGCGGCAGCGCGTTGAAGGTAACTGGTCTTTTTGACCTGATGCAAGAGAGAAAGGATTGTTCAATCTGCTCGGCCACAGCGCCTTCAAAAAGATCGGCAGGCGTTTTACCCAGCATTCCCTCGCGCGTCATTTCAAAATAGCTGGCCGCAGCTGTATTCAGATCAGCATAAACAAGGCGCCCGTCCGGTTCGACAGAAATAATCATCCTCCCAACAGGAGATTTTTGAAAAAATTCCCGAAAGCTTTGATCTGAAATGCCTGTTTGATCTGTCACTACCATTAATTTTCTGGCTGTACCCGCATACATGTCGCACCTACCTTTGTGATAGCATGTAAATACACAAAGACTGGTTAATAATACGTTGCAAAATCCGGGAATATTGTTTTCATAGTCTGTTTTTAATCATTAAAATTTCGAGCCATTTGACCAAGCGGGCTCACTTCACGGAATTCTCCGACGCTGTTTCCGCCATTTTGCTGCGCATCACATAATGCCCTTTTGGAATATTCGACCACTTTATCCGGGGCTTCCCGTTGCACCGCCTCGGCAATCCCCAGAGAAACGGTAATATTCAACTGCTCACCGGAGGGCAAAGCCACCGGCGTGACTTCAATTTGAGCCCGCATCCTGTCCATGACGCTGCATGCATCCATAAAATCGACATGCTTCAAAACGATCAAATATTCGCCCTTGCCCATATAATAGGCATCATCAAACGAACGAATTGTTCCCGCAATCAAATGTCCAACAGCTGCATAGATGGCATCCTGAGCCCTTCTGTCATACTGTTGCTGCAATGCAGGCAGATTATCAATCTCGATCGCAGCAACGCTAAAAGACGCCCCCTTGCGATCAAAGCGATCCTGTTCGCGCTTCAGCTCCATGCGCAAACCGGTTGCTGTCCGCAGCCCCGTCACCGTATCGATGGATACTTCCGTAGCGGTAATATCCTGCTGCAGCCTGCGAATATGCGTGATATAGCCTTCAAAAACCTGTTCAAAGGCATCATAGGTTTCCAGTGTCGGCACAGCACCCTGCGCACAATAATCCAGAAGCTTGCGGCTTCCCGCACAAAGGTCGTTATAAGCTATCTCCAGCCGCGCGGACACCTTGCCGTCAACACCCTGCTTTTCGCATTCGCGCCTGCACCACATCAGAAGCGCTGCCGGAGCGGAAGACTCCGCCTGCCTTGACTGCGATCCCGGAAAAAAACACTGACGCAAAATCTGGTTATGCCAGTCCAGAAGCGATTCAATCTCCGCTGCAATCATATCCGCTGATAGCGTCTGCACATAACTGACAACCAAAACCCGAAACTCCCAATGAACTCGCGCACAAGAATGCCCGACAGCTTCATTACACCCTGATTGATTTAAAAAATCATTAATATATTCATCCAAATCTGTTCAACAAATATCCCACCAATAAGATCTGAGGCACCGTTATTAACGGAAGAAACAAAGCTGTTTTCCACGATTTTGTCGTCTCCCGCAGCAGCATCATTTCCGTATAATCGGTAGATACGCCCGCCATAAGAAAAGTAAAGCTGTTTCCTGGCGCCGCGGCGCGCGTCAGGATATCCGCAGCAATTGGCGTGGAGCCTTCCGAACAAACCTCGATAACTGTCGCCGCAAACAATGTGATAACAAGGCCAAGAACGGTTGGGCCAAAATAATGCTGAAAGTCTTCTATTGAGAACAAGACCCGCAAGGCCGCCGCAATAATAACCCCCAACAGCATCCAGCGCAGCACCATGCGCGAGTCAAGGATACCAATTTTAATTGTTTCGAGCAGGAAGCGCGGTGTCCACTTTACGCGCGCCAGTCCTTTACGCGCCTCTGGCCAGAATCTAAAATCCGGATGAATTTCTGTGCGGTTCGGATTCGACGCCAGAACCCCCTTTTCAACAAGCCTGTCAAATATTACGCCGGAGATAATACCGATCCCCATCGAAATGGCGATAAACAACAATGTCCATTTTAATCCTATCAATGCAATGAGGATAAATGTCAGCGAAACAGAATTCCATGGACTGGCAATCAGGAAAGCCATGACCTGACCGATGCTGGCGCCACGTTCGTATAATTTCATCCCTACCATCAAAATACCATGGCTGCACAAATCCAGCAGCGTCCCCGCCAGCGTAGCGCGAAGAACGCCCCTGACTCCGTTTTCGACCCCCAGAATTGACATGATAAAATCACGTGGCACGCGGCTCAAAAAGCCCATAGCAATGATGCCTACTGCAATACCCCAAGCCATTGTGTTCAAAAGCTCGAAAACCGTCCCCGTAAACCTTCCAACCCAAGAAACATGGTCATGAAGAAAAAGGAAATGCGCAAAATAGGCCAGGACGACAACGGATAATGACCCCCAGAAAATAAGATCAATATTCCGGCCCGGTTTTTCGGCCGATGCCCCACCACAACAGCCCCCGGACATTTTTTGTTCAGAATGCACTGGCGTTTCATCCCCATGGCAGCTTGATGATTCCGTCGTCACGATAATGGCCCCGCAATTTTCAGTTGACTAATTTTCATAAATTTGGTAAATTTCTTCACCTTAGGATAAAAAGCACCCTATATAATGAAATATAGGACTATGCATATCGGGTTACCAGTAAAATGATGAGCAACATACATATATATAAATCAAAGAGTTATCTTATGGCTCTGATCATTTCCTGCCTGCTTATGCTAGTGGCAGCGCCCCCTGCTGGGGCCGGCTATGAACAAGCGAGTCTGCGTTATGAGATTGATGCCCCGGAAAAACTCGGCCTCAACTATGATATTTACGCCGGCGGGTTCAAAGCGCTCCATGCCACGCTTGAAATGGACATGGATCCGAAAGCCTACGATCTGTCGCTGGAAGCGGAAACACAAGGCTTTATCGGCAACCTTTTTCCATGGGAGGCCAGCTATACAACCTCCGGACATACCGAAGAAGGGAAACCAATCCCTTCCCTTCATACCGCACGGAGCGCTTGGCGTAGCAAGTCCAGCCTCACTGAAATGACCTACGATCCCGATGGCAACCTGTTGAAAACGACGACACAAAACGGCAACAAAACCACGGTCAACAGAGACATCAAAAAGGATATGGCACAGGATGCCGTAGACATGCTGACGGGTACGCTGTTAATCATGCAAAATGCAGATAATAGCGAAAAATGTGAAGGCTCTTTTCCCGTTTTTGACGGCAAACGCCGGTTCAACATCACCTTGCAAGACGCCGGAACGGACACCATTGCCAAAAGCAAATATTCGAAATTCTCCGGCAAAGCCTTGCGCTGCACACTGAAAGTCGAGCCTGTTGCCGGCTTCAAGGAAAAAGATAAAAAACGTGGCTGGCTGGCCGTTCAATCCCATACCGAAGAACGGAAAAAGCCTCCGACAATCTGGTTTGCCCGCATTGAAAAAGACGGCCCTGTCGTTCCCGTACGTATGGAAATCGCCAGTGCCTATGGTGCCGTCGTCGCACACTTAAGTCATGAAGTCAAAAAATAGTATTTTCCGCATACCGTTTGCTTTATTGTAACCTCATGAAACAATCTTTGAATTGAATATGAACTCCCGGCAGGAGACGCTGGGATCATGAGAAAGGTTATTGAATGTCCCGGAAAATAGGTTGCATCATTCTGGCCGCCGGTAAAGGTACGCGGATGAAGTCATCGCTCCCCAAGCCTTTGCACAAGGTCGCGGGATTGCCCATGGTGAACCATGTTATCAATGCAGCACAGGACCTTTCTCCGGAAAAAATTGTTGTTGTCACCGGCCCCGATATGCCGGAAATGGGCGAAACCGCCAAACCCTGCGCCATCGCCATTCAGTCCCTGCCCAACGGCACAGGCGGTGCTGCGCTTGCTGCACGGGAACACTTTAAAAATTTTAATGGCGACATCCTGATCATCTTCGGGGACATGCCGCTGATAACCTCCGCCACCCTGCGCCGGATGCTTGATATGCGCCAGCAATTCCCTGCCGTTGGCCTGACTTTTTCCGGCATGCGCCTTGACGTCCCCGGCACCTATGGACGCATGGTCATGGATGACGACGGCACACTGAAACGCATCGTTGAATTCAAGGATGCTACAGATGCAGAAAAGAAAATCTCACTCTGCAACGGCGGCGTCGTATGCGCCGATGGCGAGAAACTGTTCGACTGGCTCTCGCAAATCGGCAATGACAACGCGCAAAAAGAATATTACCTGACCGACCTGCCGCAGATTGCCCGCAAGGACAACCGCACGACACACGTCGTCGAAGTCGCTCCAACCGAAATGGAAGGCGCCAATACCCGCG
Source organism: uncultured Rhodospirillaceae bacterium (assembly GCA_964458415.1). GTDB lineage: Bacteria > Pseudomonadota > Alphaproteobacteria > Micavibrionales > UBA2020 > CAYWIT01. The sequence continues at coordinate 8,249 of CAYWIT010000009.1, read as the reverse complement.
TTGAGCTGGCCCGTCTTGAAAAACTCATGCAGACCCGCCTGCGTGAAAAGCATATGCTGAGCGGGGCGACACTCATAGATCCTGAAACCGTTACGTTCTGCCATGATACGCTGATCGGGCAAGACGTCACCATCGGGCCGAATGTTATTTTTGGTCCCGGCGTCACGGTGGAAAACAACGTCGAAATCCTGCCCTTCTGCCATATTGAAGGCGCAATTATTTCATCCGGCGCACAGATCGGCCCCTTTGCGCGGCTACGGCCCGGCACGCATATCGGCGCTGACGCGAAAGTCGGGAATTTTGTCGAGACAAAAAACGCCACGCTTGGCAAAAGCGCCAAAGCCAGCCACCTCTCCTATCTCGGCGACGCGGAGATTGGCGAAAAATCCAACATCGGCGCGGGAACGATCACCTGCAACTATGATGGCTTCATGAAATACAAAACCAAAATAGGCAAAGGAGCCTTTATCGGCTCCAACACCGCGCTGGTCGCCCCCGTCACTATCGGCGACGGTGCAATTATCGGTGCCGGCAGCACAATTGCCAAAGACGTCCCCGCCGACGCGCTCGCCGTCACCCGTGCCCCGCAAATCGGCAAAGACGGCTGGGCAAAAAAATTTAAGGACCAGAAAGAAAAAGAAAAAAAGGATAAAAAATAATGTGCGGCATTGTTGGCATTCTCAGCAAAGATAAAGACGCGGCCCCTCTTCTGATTGAGGGGCTCAAGCGTCTGGAATACCGCGGCTATGACAGCGCAGGAATTGCCACCGTCGTGGATGGTAAAATCGAGCGCCGCCGGGCCGCGGGGAAACTGATCAACCTCGCTGAAAAACTGAAAAAAGAACCCCTTAGCGGACATACGGGCATCGGCCATACCCGTTGGGCTACGCATGGCAACGCCGTCGAGCGTAACGCCCACCCACACGTTACCGATAGCGTTGCAGTCGTCCATAATGGCATTATCGAGAACTATCAGGAATTAAAGGCCGAGCTGGAAAAATCACAATTTCGTTTTGAATCGGACACAGATACCGAAGTCATTGCGCATCTTGTCACGTTTTACCTGCGACAGGGCATGAACCCCGGCGAGGCCGTGGACGCTGCCCTGCCCCGTCTGCGCGGCGCTTTTTCCATCGCCATGATCTTTACGGGAGAAAACGACCTGATGATCGGCGCGCGTTACGGCACGCCTCTCGCTGTCGGTTACGGCAAGGGAGAAATGTTCCTCGCCTCCGATTCATACGCCCTTGCGCCGCTCACTGACAAAATCTGCTTTCTGGAAGACGGTGACCGCGTCGAGATTACACGCACTGGCGCACTGATCCGCGATCTGCAGGGAAAAATTGCCAATCGCGAGATCCGTGTTACCGCGCAATCCGGCGCGCTGATGGGGAAAGGCAAATACCGTCATTTTATGCTGAAAGAAATTAACGAGCAGCCTGCCGTTATCGGCGAAACGCTCAATACCTGCATTAACCCCGCCACCGGACACATCACCCTGCCGGAAGATTTGCTGAAAACTCTTGCCATCGCCCCCCGCATTACGATTTCAGCCTGTGGCACGGCATTCTATGCAGGCCTCGTCACCAAATACTGGCTGGAACAAATCGCCCGTATTCCGGCAGAAGCGGACATCGCGTCCGAGTTCCGTTACCGTGAAGCCCCGATGCCGAAAGACGGTGCCGCCCTTTTCATCTCGCAATCCGGTGAAACGCTGGATACGCTGGAAGCCCTGCGCTACTGCAAACGGCAAGGACAAAAAACAGTTTCCGTTCTCAACACCATTGAAAGCACGATCGAGCGTGAAAGCAACCATGTCCTCCATACACTGGCAGGACCGGAAATAGGCGTTGCCTCAACCAAAGCCTTTACGACACAGCTGACAACGCTGGCCTGCCTTGCCATCGCTCTGGCACGCATGAAAGGTACGATTGATGCCGTGCGTGAGAAGCAAATGACCACTGCCCTCCGCGAAGTGCCCGCCCGCATCGCGGAAATCCTCGGCCATGACACAAAAATTCAGGAGATTGCCCGCGCCATCGCCGAAGCCCGCGATGTCCTTTATATGGGGCGCGGCACATCCTATCCCATCGCGCTTGAAGGCGCGCTCAAGCTGAAGGAAATCTCTTACATTCATGCCGAAGGCTACGCTTCCGGCGAGCTAAAACACGGCCCTATCGCGTTGATCGACGAAAACACCCCTGTTATCGTTGTCGCTCCACATGACGCCTTGTTCGAAAAAACAGCCTCCAACGCGCAGGAAGTTATCGCCCGTGGCGGCAAGGTATTGCTGATCTCCGACAAAGCAGGAATTGAAAAGCTGAAAGACAAAGCGACGTGGCGCATCGAAATTCCAGATGTTGATCCCTTTGTCGCCCCTATCCTCTATACCATTCCGGTGCAGCTGTTGGCTTATCACACCGCTGTTATCAAAGGCACAGACGTAGATCAGCCCCGTAATCTCGCCAAATCGGTGACCGTGGAATAAAGTTAGAAATCCACGCCGAAACGTATGCCTGCCGTCAGAGCGTTGCTCACACCCGGTGTTGTTCCCGGATTAACCGTATATTGCAGATCCGGCTGAATAGCCAGCCATGGGAGTATCTGGTCTGCATAGGTTAATTCAAGCTGCGTTTCCTGATCATCGACAGGAGCATTGGCGGTTTTATACCGACTGCCATTTGAAGCGGCTGACACGCCAATACCTATTTGTCCCTCCGGACGGGTCGGGACAAAGCCGCCAAACACGGCTCCGGCAGCCCAGGCATGATCAAACTGTTCGACTTCCGCCGCCGTGAATCCCAGCCGCCCGAAGAGATCAATTTTTTTGTCGCCATCCGTGTAAACCGCTTTTTCAGCAAGAAAATAAAAACCACGACTATGCTCTGGCGTACCGCTCAGCTGGTCCGGACGCTTTGCCGTATATTCCCAGACGCCGAAACCGTAATGACCGTAATCATTATGGCGATATCCCGCTTCGCCGACAAGCAAAGCACCATCTTTATTTTCGAATTCCACTTCTGTGGCATCAGGATTATTGGGATCACCGGGAACGCCATCCAGTATTGCCGCCTGGAGATAGGTGCTTTCTGTTGGAGAGACCAGAACACGTGCCGCCAATGACGCCTGCGGAAAAACGGATGGACCGTTGTCGCCGGTCGCCGCCATTTCCGTGCCAATCCCATAGGTCGGATTGATGAAAAGACCGCTGGCATCCGTCACATAAAATTCTGTATTCAGGTCATAAAGACCCAGCTTGACTGAAACAAAATCATTTCCGAAGTTTTGTTGCACCCAGGCGGTATAAAGACGCGGCGCACCATCCGCAACCTCGATATTATCAATCCCCCCATGCGAGCCGACGCGGTCATTTGGCCGCAATCCATTATTGTTAATAAAATAAATTTCTGACGACAAGCCGGAAAAACCGATAAGCTTTTCTCCATCCAGACCGACAATCATATCAAGATTATCATTCCACTTGCTGCCACGGGTCAGCCCTCCCGTCGTATTTTCCCAGACGTCCAATTTATAATACATGTCGAATGTCACACCCGAATCATAAAGCCGGTCACGGACACCGCCCCAGCTCCCCGTTAGTTTACTCTTTGTAAAATCAGGACGGTCTTCTTCAGCAACCGCCGGGGTGACAAGCCCTGTCGTACCGAGAAGGGCTAAAACAAGCATGAGGTTCTTTGCTGACATGAAACACGGCTCTCTTTGAATTGGATGTTAAAACAAACACGCAATTATTGCAGAGGCACACGACGATATTCAACATGTTTTAAATGAAGAGGCGCTCAATCTTCAAGTATTGCTTTTTCCCGCAATAGAGACTGCAAATCACCCGTGGCGTACATTTCACGCACAATATCGCAACCGCCGATGAATTCACCCTTGATGTAGAGCTGCGGCAATGTTGGCCAATTGGTAAAATCCTTGATTCCCTGCCGCAGCTCGGGATCCGAAAGAACATCGACATCCTTGAATGGCACACCCAGATTATCCAAAACATGGACAACCGCCGCCGAAAATCCGCACTGCGGAAACGCCGACGTGCCTTTCATATACAACACGACATCATGCGTCGAAATATCCTGCCGAATACGGTCAAAAATACTGCTGTCCATAACCAGTCATCATCCTTTACTGAACTCAGGATAAGCCTGAAGTCGTTAAGAAATGAATAATAAACAACAGACAAGAAGAATTGGAATTAACGAATTCTAAGAAATAATATACTAATATCGCATTTGGGAGTATTTCCCTTGATCGGAGAAACCGTAATTTATGGCAATCATGGCAGAGAACGAGCCGAACCTGAAACCATTATCGCAGGCCGAGTTGAACGAGGCCATCAGGAAGCACCAAATGTTCCTGACGGCGAAGCCCGGCGGCGCACGCATTGTCATTCGTGACCGCGACCTGTCAGGCCTCTCCTTCATCGGTCAGAACCTGTCCCAATCAGACTTCACAGGCTGCATCATGGCCAATACGGACATGACAAACGCCAATTTTGAATGCGCGACCCTTTTTGGCTGCGACTTCAGTCAGGCCAAACTGGTCAATACACGCCTTATCAAGGCCGATATGCGCGGTACAGATGTCAGCGATGCCGACCTGTCCAAAGCGGACTTGACAGGCGCCGACCTGCGCGAAGGCAAAACAATCATGAAGCGCAAAGTCAAAAATCCGGAGGATCAATACAATAAATCTGCCGAAGCCGGCGCCGTGCAATTTATCGGCAGCGACCTTTCCGGTGCTGTCTTAAATAATGCCACAGCCATCAGCGCCAATTTCAGCGATGCCGTTATGACGGATACAAAACTTCAAAATGCCAACCTGAAAAAAGCCGTCCTGAAAGGGGCAGATCTGACAAATGCCGACCTTTCCCACTCCGATATGCGTGATGCTGATTTTTCATACGCCACAATGAACGGCGCTTTGATGGAAGATACCGAAAAATCAGGTACCAACTTCACCCTTACCCTTACCGGTGAAGCTGTCGGCGAGGATATCGTCGAGTTTGAACTCACCCTTGATGAGCTGATACTGCGCCATATGTCATGGATAGGATCAGGTGGACGGCATGGCGCGCAACTGTCCATATCTGAGGTTGATTTGCGCAAAGGGCCCAGCCTTGCTGACAAAAAGCTGACCGCGATTAAGGTCGTTAAATCAACTTTTGCAGAAATGGACATGCGCGGAATAGAATTGCAGAGCTGCATTCTCGACGAATCCGATTTCAGGAAATGCCTGATGCGTAACGGCGATTTCAGAGGGACACGCTTTAAAAAAGCGCTCCTGAGCCGGGCAGATTTTTCCAAAGCCAATCTTGGCCCCTTATCCTTTCATCGTGCTGATGGAAGCGAATATACTATCCCCTGCAGCTTTGAATCCGCTATCGCCCGCCACGTCATCTTTTCCGGCGCCCAGCTTCAGGATGCCAATTTTGTAAAAGCTGACCTGACCGATGCTGACTTTACCAATTGCGATTTACGCCGCGCCGACTTCAGAGGGGCGAATATATCCCAGGCAAAATTCGACGGCGCCATTCTTGATGGCACACAGTTTGATTCGAAATAGAGAAAAGCGCAGTTACTTGTCCATGGCGCGACGGGAAATTTTTTCGATCTCTTTTTGCACCATCCGTTCAATCAGCGCCGCCAGATTTTGATCCAGCCATGTCTTGATAAGGGGCCGCATCAGATCGTTCGCCATATCCTCGAGCGTGACCTTGCCCACGCGTCCGGGAAGCTCCCTTTCAACGGCAACATTTCCGGCCAAAAGCTTTGCCATAGCGGTTGTCGCTGCATCAACTGTAATATCAGACATCAAATCCGTCGTATCCTGTTGTACGGGAATATTATACGCCACCGCCTTATCCGCAACAGGTTCGGGAGGAGCCGTAACTTCAAAAACAGCTTCATCTTCAAGGCTGACTTTATCCGTCAGATCCAGCACGCTTGCATCCGGTATAGATACAGCCGGTTTTGGCGGGGCTGGCGGCGGTGAAGGAGGCTGTGGTGCACTGCTGGTCTGCGCCGTCACTGGTTGATCCGTTACATCGTCTTCCGAGATAATCTGACGAATTGATTCCAGAATTTCTTCGATGGACGGCTCTTGTTCTGTTTTTACTTCTGCCATAGATTTCCCTGCAACCTGTTCAGGATATGATACCAGAAAATTATTGAATACAAAGTTTCTAAGGCATTATTCCTGTAAAAGCGAGTCAGTTTTCTTGGTTATCTTCCTGAATTTTCGAGCCAAACCACTGATTTCTTACTTTCTGAAAATTGGCCTCGGGCACATATTCGTTAACACCAAGCCCGAGTCCCTTCGCCGTCATATGCCCAAGCGTTGCAAACAGCTCATATGCCGCAACGACCCTGTTACGTTCGGCAATGACCAAAGCCACCTGTGCATTCAGGTATTCATACTCGGCATCCAGTAAATCCAGCGTTGTGCGCGACCCATATTCAGCTTCAACCTTAACTCCCTCAAGGGCCAATCTTGCCGCCTCAATCTGCGATTTTCTGGCATCGCTTTCCGCACGCGCAGAGGCAAGCCCTTCCCAGGCGTCGATCACACTTTGCCGCGCCGCGCGCTCGCTCTCGCGAATTTCCAGCCGACGCTGGGCTTCAACCTGCCGGGACTGACGTATTCTGGAATAGGTATCTCCGCCACTATAGAAAGGGATCGTAGCCCGCAAGGTCAGCGTTCCTGTATCGCGGTTGTCATCACCTGATCCAGCATCATAGGTCCGCCCGACAGCTCCGCTCAAATCAACCTGCGGCAAGAGCTCTCCGACAATTGCGCGTGTAGAGGCATTCGCCGCGGCATCCAGATATTGCGCATACAGAATAGACGGATTATTCCTTTCCCCCTCCGCAATGGCTTCCTCCAGCGTGGCTGGCAAAGGCAAATGCACCTTGGGGGCTTCAAGCGTCCCTATTGCGGGCAACCCAATTGTTTTTTCAAAGGCAGCGCGGCTACGTTTCAGGTTGCCTTCCGCCGTAATTCTGGTCGCAACAGCATCGGCCAGCCGGGATTCAGCCTGACTTACATCAGTTCGCGTGATATCACCCAGCTTAAACCGTTCACGTGATGCATCAAGATGATTTGTTAACACCTTTTCATTGCTAAGATTTAGGCGGACTATCTCTTCATCCCTCAGCACATCCATGAAAGCTTCAGTTGCAGCCAAAAGCGTATCCTGCTCTTTTACATGAAGTAAAGCCCTCTGCGCCTTGATATCATTATCGGATTTATTTGTTTTCGCTAGAGTGCTCCCGCCGCGATAAAGGGGCTGCGTAACCTCGAGAGAAAGCGTTTTTGCATCCCCATGTGTATCCGTCACATCCCCGTCTGACTTGGTCGAGACATAGGAAGTTGTCCCATTCACCGATGGACGGAAACCTGAAACAGCTTGCGCATAACTTTCATCCACCGCACGACGCGCTGCCCGCGCCGCCTCCAGAGCTGGATTTTTAATATAGGTTTCTTCCAATGCCTGATAAAAGGTAATGACGTTTTTGTCTTCCTTTTTAACTGAAGAATACGATGCAGCCCCCTGAATTTGAAGGGCGTTGTCCGCGACCTCCGCATTTGAAGAAGGAGCCCCCGTAAAAATCAGGAGGCACAAAGAAGACGTCATACATAACTTGAAAAAAGAACTATACAATCTTAAAACACAAAGGTTTTCTGCTCCTCGAACCCTGCAAGAGTCGGCGTTGCCGCGTCAAAAAGAACACGCGTTGTAAACGTCTCCCCCGTACGGGTAATCAGCACAGCAGATCCCATATGCCCCCTGCTTGACAAAACCGTGACCAATCGACCCCCATCAGCCAATTGCGATTTTATTTTTTCCGGAACCGCCGGAACAGATCCGTTGATCAGTATAATATCAAAAGGGCCTTGCGCATGGCCCTGCCCCAAATCTTCCTGATGTATCACAACGGCGTTGCAAATATTCAATTCCCGCAACAGCGCTTCCGCGCGTTCAGCCATCACCTTGTCCCGCTCAATCGCGACAACTGTTGCCGCTATATGCCCGAGCACCGCCGTGGAATAGCCCGTACCACAGCCGACATCCAGAACAATATCGGTTTTCCCGATTCCAGCTTCCTGTAACAACCGCGCAAGAACCATGGGCTCCGGCAAATACCTGCCACTCCCAACTGCAATATCCTCATCAACATAAGAAATGCTTTCCAGATGACGCGGCACAAAGCGCTCACGCGGCACAG